>CAJPPK010000015.1 GCA_905372565.1 uncultured Porphyromonas sp.
AGAGCATTTTATATTTCAATTCCAAATCCTACAGCAAAGTTTTTTATAAGTCGCTGGAAATCAATAGTGATTATTTTCAGACATAGAGATCTTCAAGGAGCAAAACCCAACAGCAAAAGGAGCCCAAAAGGCATTTTACTCCTCAAAACTCCAAAAGACGGGAATAAATATCCCTCCTAGCTCACCATACCAAATCCAACCCATCAACCCTAGACCTCCCTACACAGCTAGACCGATAGGCTTCCATTCGCTCGGGTATATTGCGACCGCATGGTTACGTATATTGTGACGACACGATTGGGTATATTGTGATTCCCCCGTTACGTATATTGCGATCCGGAGCCCCCTCGTCACGCACTTCGGGCGACAAGCCCATCAGCTCACTTCGTCCAGCTCATATTCCTTCTCCTCTTGAGCTTCCACCTTTGTCTCCTCTAGCTCCCTACCTCTATTATATATAGAAGGGCATGCGCTCAACGAGTAGGAAAAGAAGAAGCTGGAATTAAAGTTCTTAAAAATAGTGTACCTTTGTACACCTTGAATGGGTCTCTTTGAGCCCAAGCTCAACGGACGAAAGAATAAGTATTAACAGATAGATTTAGAAACAGGTAAACTCAATGGGCAACTACGTAGGGAATCTCATCCCCCACACCTTCTTCGTGACCAAGGGTAGTGGCGAATCGGATCTCGAGCTGCATGCTGGCTCGTACCACATGGCACTACATGATGCTGGAATCTCTGACTTCAACATCATGGTCTATTCTTCCGTTCTTCCAGCGACGGCACACATTGCCTCTATGGACGAGATCGACCTTCCCCCCTTCGGCTCCGAGCTCAAGACGATCCTTGCCGTCTCTCATGGACAGCAGGACGAATTCGTCTCTGCGGGTGTCGTCTATGCGTGGATGTATGCTGATGAGAACTTCGATGAGAAGGTCGGAGGTCTCGTCTGCGAAGTCAGCGGTCGCTATCGTATCGAGGAGCTCGAAGCTCGTCTGATCCGTGTCATCACTGACCTACACGAGAAGACCTACTCGCACTACTACCTCGGCGAGATGAACTTCGTTACCGAAGGGATCACTATCGAGAAGCGCTACGGCACGGCACTAGCAGGTCTCTGCTTCATTGACTTTAAGCTCCCTGAAGTCACTCCAGCAGAGCGTCACTTCTAAGCACAAGCGCTTCAAGCAAGCCACGAAACCACAAGCGGGCGGTACTCGGATGAGTACCGCCCGCTTACTTTATCTACGGAGTCCTAAGGGAGAAAGGCCTTACTCCTAGAGGACATTCAAGACCTGCTCCTTGATCTGCTCAAGCTCATCCTTCATCTTGACGACAAGCTGCTGCATCTCGGCTTGATTACTCTTCGAACCCATCGTATTGATCTCACGACCGATCTCCTGAGCAATAAAGCCTAGGGTCTTACCCTGCCCTGGCGCTTCGGCATCGAGCACCTCTAGGAAGTAGCTTAGGTGATGCGCTAGACGAGACTTCTCCTCATTGATGTCGAGCTTCTCGATGTAGTAGATCATCTCCTGCTCCAGACGAGAGCGATCGAAGCCCGTAGCAGGTGCGATCTTCGAGAGGCCCTCCTCTAGGCGCTCACGGATAGCCGTAATACGCTCTGCTTCGGGAAAAGCAATCTCCTGCAGAAGCTCGCCGATCTTCTCAATACGACTGCGCAAGACATCGTAGAGCATACGGCCCTCCTGCGCACGGAAGGACTGGAGATCTGCGACAGCCTGCTCCGCCACAGAGCGAAGAAGCTCACGCTCCTCCTTCGTCAGCTCGGTAATCGCAGGGGTATCCGTCTCCAGCACTCCTGGCAGACGAAGCAGAGCAGCTGGATCTAACTGAAGAGATACACCTGCCTCACTGCCGACTTCCTTGAGCTGGTCGATATACCCGAGCAATACAGCCTTATTGATAGGAGCACTAGACGCAGAGGAGGCATCCTCATCGACTTGGACGAGTAGCTCGATCTTACCTCGCTGGAGACTATCAGCAATGAGCGCACGGAGCTCTAGCTCGGCCTCCCGATAGAGAGAGGGGATACGTGCTGCGATATCGGCCTGCTTACTATTGAGGGACTTGATGGAGACGGTAATGGTACGTGCACCCAAACGTGCAGTCGCCTTACCGAAGCCAGTCATCGAATGGATCATAAGAAATATGCTTGATGAATAGGGAAGTTACAGATCAAGGAGGGGAGAAGATCTAGCGCTTGACACCCCAAGAGAGAAGGCTGTCGGCTAGCTGGGGTGAGCTTCTCCGAAGAAGCCAGGTCGTACGCAAGGAATAGCTTAGAGGGAGTGAACAGTCTAGCTCGGGGAGCTTCTCCGCTAGACGCTTAGCGTCGACCTCCGAACAAGCTGTGTAAGGGATCTTGCCCGACGCAACGAGCATCGCCAATCCCTCGGTGGCGTAGTGAGGATCGACAGCTAAACGGATGCTGTCCCCAATCTCTTCGCCGAGGTGCTCCAAGAAGAGTCGGAGCGGAGAGGCCTCAGGGAGCGTAATCGTTCGTCCTGCTAGATCGAGCTGACGCCCTACGTGCGTCGCACTATCCGCCTTGCGCTGGACCAGGAAGATCGGGCCTGTAGTCGCTTCACCGAAGGGGCGAAAGAGCGCCGTGTCTATGGCTACCGTATGCGCCAGCGGACGAGCGATGACATCGACAGCTCCCGTACGGAGCTCTTCCAAGGCTCTCTCCCAGCTATTCTCTAGGACGACCTCGACCTGAAGACCTGTGCGCTGATGAAGACGCTTAGCCAGCTCGTAGACGAGCCCTGTAAGTTTCCCGTTCTGTACTTCGCCCCCTTCGCCGTAAGCCGTCAGGAGTCGCAGGACACCCTCCTTACGGATCTCGGGGTAATCACGCTCGGAGTTGGCACCACGGCTATGCTCTGCTGTGGTATTCGTACGCACTCGGAGATAATACATCAGACCTAGAGCGCAGAGAAGAGCAAGCCCGTAGATGAGATAGCGGGTATTGAGGCGAGGCTTCGACATGGGTAGGGAATTAGTTGTTCAGATCTACGACGACACCAGCAGCGAGGTGCATCGGCGCATAGGGATACTTATACATCGAGAGACGCTCGTTGGAGAAGAGCGCTTCGCCGACATTATACATCTGGAAGAAGAAGCGTGCTCGCTTTAGACGTAGGTTAGCGTAGGCATTAAGCAGGGGTGCTTGGCCTCCTACACGGCCCTCTGTCTCGAGAGCGAACTGCTGATGAGCAGGCTGATAGTAGGGTGCATAGTAGGCACTATGCCAGTATCCCTTCACGCCTAAGTCTATTCGCAAGACCTGAGCTACGAGGAACCGCAGGTAGACATCTCCCGCCACGAGGAGCGAGGGTAGCGGAAGTACCGACGAGGCAGAGCTTTGCTGGAAAGCAGCCTCAAGCTCCCAGTTCAGAGGACCGACTTTCCCGCCTTGTCCCGCACGAAGCATCAAGACTTGGATAAGGTCTCCGTGCTGCTGCACCTGCCCTTCGGCATCAATATACAGGTGATTCTGCAGAGAAGCTGTACGTGCCTCCAGACGAGTACCCCAGGAGGAGAGATCGATCTTGCCCCCTAGCTCTACCCGACGTGTGAACTTCAGATCCTGATCCCACCAGCCATAAGTCCCGTGATGATGTGCTGCGAAGTAAGAAGGACGAGCATTATCCAGATAAGCATCTGCCGAAAGAGCGAAGCGCTTCCTAAATAAGCGGAAGGAAGTACGTAGGTCTCCCTCGAGCTTCAGTGCCCCCAGATCTGCACCGAGCACACCTAGCTCAGCACGAGCAGAGAAGTTCAGTCCCATACCCTCAGCACGCTCGATCAGTCCACCTACGAAGGTCGAGGAGAAATGATGCGTCGGTGCATAGGCAGAGAGCGCTAGATCGGGGTTCTTCACCCAGCGATTCTCCTGACGGAGGTATGCCGAGAGCCCGAACTTCACCCAAGGGCGGAAGCCCTCCAGCAGGGATAAGGCCAGCGTATTCTTGAGCGTCACGAGCTGAGCGGTATCGTGAGGCAAGACGTAGGTCGTGACCGAGCCATCGCTCGCCTTACGCTCCTTGGTGACAGCGGGCTTGCCTAGAGCCGTCTTCCACAGATCATCCTCCCCGCCAAGGGCTACGAACTGACGACTTTGCTTATTCCAATAGCTCGTCAACGAGATGGCTCCTACGGGAACAAACACGACGGAGTCTAGGGCTCCCTTGACCGAAGGATCCATATCCTTAGGCAACTGCTTCCTCCGGAGCGTACGATAGCTACCGAGACGGAAGGACTGTGCCAAGAAGGCGTGCCCTGATCGCTCGAAGTTCGTCAGTCCTCCGGAGGAGATCAGTACGGGGACATCTCGGGCGCTGATACGTGTACGGCTGTTCGTATACCGCTCTGGGTTGTAGATATAGTCGGCATTGGTGATTCCACCGTTCTCCTCCTGCTTATAATAGTCATTCGCTACGTAGGCGTAGAGCTCGTAGCGGTCGCCCCGATAGGAGGTGAATACCCGATAGCGGGCGTCCTTGCTCCGCTGCTGGGTATAGAATCCCCCCGAATTACGATAGTCAAAGTTGAGCCCAACATTAAACCTCTTACCGAGATTGACGCCGAGATCTGCAGCGACGACGTCCTCGTTCTCGTTGTTATTGAAGTTTCTCAGGTAGGTGACGTAGGTGAAGGGGGTCTTCGTGTCATAGAATCGCACCTGATCGGGCGTATAGAAGAGGCGAGAATAGCCGTCTTGGTAGAAGAAATCCTGCATCCTACGAGGGCGATCGAAGAAGAGCTTCGCCTGCCAAGGATGAGATATGTTCCCCTGATAGGCTACCCCCAGCGAGCGGAACTCGGGGCTCTGATACTCGAAGGTATAGTGCGTCAGCGTATCAGGCATCTGTACCCGCTCGACACGTCCTACCTCGGGGACGATACGGAAGGCCTTGAGCTTATCCCCACGTACCATCTTGATCTCATCGGGGATCGTCTCTACCTCACGTACCTGGTAGGGATCATAGGTGGAAGAGCGACGTGGGACGTCCTGCCCCTCGGCGCTCTGACCCGCATAGCAGGCCAAGGCAAGAAGAGCCACTAGACGGGCTCTCATGCGAGATGTATATATCATAGAGTAAAGACAGAGTGTATCGACTAGCAAGACTCCATACCACAGCTACAGCCCTTGGGGTCTAGCTCGATGGTCAAGTGATCTAAGCGGTAGTCTTTGGCTAGGGTGCGGATAGCAGACTTCAGCTCGGAGAGCGCCTCTGCAGTATGAATGCGCTCACAGTCGTAGACGATATGGAGCGAGGCCACATGCTGCTCCCCATTGAGCGTCCAGATGTGCAGATCGTGCATAGAGACCACTTCGGGGAGCTCGGTCACGGCCTGCACGAAGGACTCTTGGTCTACGTCCTCGGGGACGCCCTGGAGGAAGATGCGGAAGTTATCCCTCAGCGTGAAGAACACATTATATAGGATCCAAGCCGATATACCTAGCGAGAGCAAAGGGTCTAGGAAGTGCCACGTAGGGAAGAAGTACATCACGATGCTCACGATAAGTACCGCTACCCACCCCAAGACATCCTCCATCAAATGCAGGCGCATCGACCGCTCATTGAGCGACGTCCCTCCACTCATACGCCAGGCAGCGTAGCCATTGACAACTAGCCCGAAGATCGCCAGGAGAAGCATCCCCCCAGCGTGAGTATTGGCCGGATGCAGGAGACGCTCGATAGACTCCTGCACTACGAAGATCGATCCGACGACGAGGATCACCGAGATCAGGAGCGACCCTAGGAGCGAGAAGCGCTTATAGCCGTAGCTAAAGGTCTTATCCCTCCCCTTCTTCGACAGGCGCTCTAGGTACCAAGCGACTCCAAGAGAGCAGGCGTCGCCGAAGTCGTGCAAGGAATCCGATAGGATAGCTACGCTCCCCGTATAGGTACCCCCGATGAGCTCGACGATAGAGAAGAAGAGATTCACGAGGAAAGCAAAGAAGATGTTTCCCTCAGCATTATGGTGATGATGGTGATGCCCTCCGCCGTGACAATGCCCGTGGTCGTGGTGATGGTCGTGATGCTGTCCCATAACTTCTACTTGTAGTAGCCGATCTACATGATTAGCTTTTACAAAGATACTTCGTTCGGATTGACTAGCATTCCCTTAGGCCAGTAGTCCATCCGACAGATGCTCCTTCGTCCACCCTCTAGGCTCCATCTCAGCGAAGGTCTACCTTGCCCTCGAGAGAGCTTTACCTCTCACTCGGCAAACCTCTACCTCTCTCCCAGCGAAGGTAGGGGGCTGCCTCCGAAGCGCTCCCTCATCCCTATCGCAGAAAAGCAAACCGGCTACGCCAGAGCTCTGTCTGACGTAGCCGGTGAAGCTACTTAGTGTACGAGAAAGCTCCGCCTAGTGCTTAGCCCAGTAGAGCACGGTGAAGACCTTATCTTCACCTCCCAGTACCTTAAGGGCTGCGGCATGTCCAGCCAAGTTACCATTCTCGATCTTCGATGGTAAAGGTAGGCGCTGAGGGAAGAAGTTCACCTTCACCTGCTGGTAGGTCGAAGCCGTAAGCTGAGGCATATTATCCAGCTGTTTTTCGACCGCAGGCGTTTCGAAGAAAGGTAGACCTAGGCGACGGAAGTCACTCCACGTCTCCAGAGGTAGCCAAGGCGTATTCGCAATGAACTTCTGCGTGATGATCTTCGTCAGACGGTCGTTCATCGCCTGCTTGTATAGGCGACTCTGCATAGGAGGATAGTGGAAGGTGTAGCTCGTACTCTGCTTCGTATAGCCGTCGATACACTTCATCGTACGGGTAGCTCCAGGCTCGGTCGTGTGATTCCAAGCCACCGACGTCCCGACGCGGTTATATGCCGTCGAAGCCAGATAGTCATCGGCGAACTTTTCCACACCGTGGTAGGCGAGATTGGCACGTATTCCCTTCTCGTAAGCATCTTTGCCGTCGATACCAACGCTCCAGCCTCGGACACTAGCCTCGGCTAGTAGGAAGTACGTCTCCCATTCAGCGAAGAAGATACGCGTGTTCTTACTGTTTCGATACTTATTGGCTAGTCGAGGCATCGTACCGATCTGTACCATCGTATTGATAGCGCTCAGGTCACCCCACTCACCCGCTGGCCAGACATTCCATGTACCTGTAGCATCCAGAGAGTCGAGGGTCTTGGTCTTATCATCGAGGGTCTTGAGGTCATACTTAACCGTTGTCGCCAGCTTATTCCAGCTTGGGTAGAAGCAGAACTCTGGGTCAGCGGTGTGACCAGCGATGATGAAGGTCTTATAGGCACGTGGGTCGATCGTGCCAGGTAGACCATCGAGGTAGAATCCACGGGAGGGATCGGTCGTCTTGAGCGGGAAGTGCTTGTCGTAGCGTACGCCGATGTAGTCGTCATCCTTAACCTTGGCCAGGAGCTCCTTATCCGTCACCTGAAGCTTAGACGAGATACCGCCCAAGCCAAGGACTAGATTGCTGTAGGTAGGGGATACGAACTGGGCATTCCACTCACGGCTCATGACACCCGTCAGCTCGTGCCAGCCCTCCTTTTCTATGACCTGGAAGCGACCAGCAGCATCTAGGATACCCCCTGCCGCTGCAGCTTCCTCAAAGTTTGCCTTAGCCGTCGCTGGATCGACCTCCGAGAGACGCATAGAGAGACGCATCCATAGGGAGTTAGCATAGGCACGCCATTTCTTTGCATCGAAGCTATAGGCTTGGTCGAGATCCTTGACGGCTTTGTCCTTGACGGAGGGAGCAGTCTTCAGGATAGCACTTGCCTCCTTCAGCTCTTTGAGGAAGAAAGCGTAGGCTTCCTTAGCTCCTACGTAGGAAGGATTCGTACCTGTGTAGCCATCCAAGGAGACGACCCCGAAGTTATCACAGAGCTCGCTAAGTAGATAGACTCGCCAGACACGCGCCACAGCTAGGAGTGTCGTCTCGTAGTCCTTAGCCGAACCCTCCTTGATCTTCTTCTCTGAGAGAGCTATGGCGGCGTAAATGGGCTTTAGCCCTTCTGTTGCATTACGAGCATAGTAGTCAGAGCTCCAGCCATCATTGAATGAGCCCGTGCTGAGACCTCCACTACGGTGCTGATGGCCCGCGGTCTTCCAGTAGAGGACGAAGGCACGCTCAGCGATATGAGGATCCTGCTGTGCATTGATAACAGCCTTATTGATGAGATACTCGCTCAAGACTTGCTCCTGAGAGGCTGCCTGAGGATTCGTATTGACCTCATCGAAGTCTCGGCAGGAAGGTAGAGCGAGGGCTCCACAGAGGGTTAGTCCCGAGAGGAGCAGGGTGATCTTATTCATAGTCAAATCACATATAAAAGGTCGTCAAGGCCTAGAAGCCCAAGGTGACATTGAAGAGGAAGGAGCGAGTCGAAGGTGAGGAGACGAACTCGTACCCCGTAGCATTCGTACCCGTAGCGAAGACCGACTCAGGGTCTATACCACGGAGATGGCTCGAGATAAGCCAGACATTATTACAGGAGACACCGAGCTTGACACGCTGGAAGGGTGTCTTCTTCAGGAGAGTCGTCGGCAGACTATAGCTTAGAGCGATGTTACGAAGGCGAATGCTAGAGGCATCGTAGACATTCTCCTCGGTGATCCCGAGGTTACCACCACGCTTGGTGATCGTCCCCCAGTAGTCTTCAGGGGAGACTTCCTTCTTATTCTCTCTGTAGACTGTCTTACCTCCCTGCTGAGAAGCGATAGCTCCATCGACGACGAACTTCTGACGGTCACCCGTCGCCGTAGCAGCTGCGACCCCAGTTTCCTGCAGATAATGATTCGTACCAGAGAACATCTTACCTCCTAGACGTGCATCGAAGAGGAAGCTCAAGTCGAAGCCACGGAAGTGCAAGGTATTCGTTAGCCCTACGAGCAGGTCAGGCTGCTGATCTCCTAGCTTCTTCGCTTCTCCGGCTAGAGGTAGTCCATTCTCATCTACGAGGATCTTCCCATAGAGAGGGCTAGTAGGATCGGTGACTCGCTGATAGCTCGTCCCCCACAGCTCACCATACTTCCCTCCTTCACGAGCGAGGATCTTGAGGTTCTCATAGGAGCCAAGGGTATACTCCGTGACGGGTGAGTCGACACCGCCACCATCGTAGAGCTTGATGATCCGGTTCTCATTGTGTGAGAGGTTCAGCTGTGTAGACCATCGGAAGTCCTTCGAGCGAATGAGGTCGGCGTTGATCATCAGCTCGACCCCTTCGTTCTGGATATTCCCAGCATTGATCATCTTGCCTTCATATCCTGAACCTGGGTCAAGAGGCAGACGGATGAGCTGGTTCGTCGCATTGGAGCGATACCAAGCAAAGTCGAAGCCCAAACGACCGTCGAAGAGTCGAAGCTCTAGTCCCAATTCGGCTGACTTGATCAGCTCGCTACGTACCTGATCGCTGTAGAGCGTATTATCAATATTCGCTATCGTATGCCCGAGGGGATCCTTCTTAATGGAATAAGAGCTGTAGAGCTGATAAGGCTCCAGGTCATTCCCTACCTGCGCCATCGAAGCACGGAGCTTGGCGAAGGAGATCCAGTGAGGGACGGTCACATCCAGCTTGCGGAGCATATCGGTGACGACGAGCGAAGCACTCAACGAAGGATAGAGGAAGGAGCGGTGTGCCTTGGCTAGCGAAGAAGACCAGTCATTACGGAGCGTCCCATCGAGGAAGAAGTAGCCATCCCAGTTGAGCTGGGCTGTACCATAGAGCGAGTTGATCTTCTTATGGCTAAAGGTCTCCACGTTCTTAGGACGCTCAGCTCCATTATTGACCGAGAAGAGGTTCGGGACGATGAGCTGTCCAGACTCCACGCGGAGGCCATTGTGCTTACGCTCCATCAAGTTCCCCCCTAGTGAGCCTGATAGTCCGAGCTTATCGATCAGATTATCCTTATGCGCTGAGAGGAGGAAGCTGTAGTTATTCTCAAAGAACCGGATCTGCTCCGTGGCATAGTTCCCGCCACCGCCGATGATAGGCGATCCCGAGTAGGTCTTATTCTCAATACGGGTAGAGTACTGGTCAGACCCGAAGCGGATCTCTGCATTCAGCCAGTCGGTGACTTGATACTTTAGGGCAGCATTCAGGAGGAAGCGGTCACGGGTATCTTGGTTCAGATTATAGCGACTTGCCCAGTAGGGGTTCACCTGATTCCCTGCGCCATACCAAAGCATATCACCCTTGGCTGTACGAGCAGCAGAGAAGTCACGAATATCCATGCTACGAGGCAGAGAGTAGATAGCTTGGAAGGCATTCGAAGAATTGGAGCCATTGAGTGGACGATTCTGTACGAAGGTGCGGATGTACTGTACCTTGGTATCGGTACTCCAGCGACTATCGGGGCCGAACTTCGTCGTAGCACGTACCATCATGTTCGTACGTCCGAGGGAGGCACCTGGGATATGGCTCTTATTGTCTGTACGAGTGAGCGAGGTATAGATCGTGCTCTTGTCGTACATCTGTGAGAAGGCTACGTTCTCTGTCAAGTCTAGACCACTACGGAAGTAGTTCTTCACATTATCGTAGGCCTGCATCGTCGCCTTCGTGCCATCCCACTTGGTGTACTCCTGCCCGGTGATCTTAGGTCCCCAGCTAGAGGAGACGTTATCCTTGAAGGCTCCCTTCTCCCCTTGCCCGAAGGAATTCTGTAGCTCAGGAGAGGTGAATAGAGATTCGACACCAATAGAAGAAGAGACCGTGACTCCTAGCCCCTGATTCTTACGTCCGCTCTTAGTCGTGATCTGGATCACCCCGTTACCTGCACGAGAACCATAGAGAGCGGCTGCTGAAGCCCCCTTGAGGACGGTGAGACTCTCGATGTCTTCGGGGTTGATGTCTGACAGGCCATTCCCCATGTCGGTACCTGGGTGCCAGAAGTCATTATTCGAGGAGCCCGTCGTATTATCCATAGGGACACCATCGATGACGATCAGAGGTTGGTTTGAGCCAGAGAGTGAGCTACTACCACGCAGGACGATCTTGGACGAAGATCCAGGACCACTAGATCCCTTGATGATCTGAATCCCCGAGACCTTCCCCGAGAGTGCATTGGTGATATTCTGCTCACGGACAGTCGTCAGAGCATCCCCCTTGACTTCTTGGAGAGCATAGCCTAGGGCTTTTTGGCTTCTCTTGATCCCTAGGGCAGTGACTACGACAGTCTCTAGCTGCTTATCCTCGGGCTCGAGGGTGATGGCCAGGTGAGATTGTCCTCCGGTAGGGACTTCTTTCTTCTTGTAGCCGATGTAGGAGACCACAAGGGTAGCTCCTGATCGTACGTTCTTCAAGGTAAACTTCCCTTGGGCATCGGTCATGGCACCACTGCCCGAGACTCCCTTGATGACCACGGCAGCGCCGTAGATCGGCTCCTGACTCTTGGCGTCAGTGACGACTCCGCTGAGGCTCTTTCCCTGCCCCAGGGCTGTCGCTGTGCTCACGAGGAGACACAGGAGAAATGAGAATAGCTGTTTCATAGATGTACTAATTAGTATGTTAGCTAAGCAAAGATAGATAATTCCACACCCCAACAAGAGGACCTCCATAGCTAGCAGATATAATAAAATATTTAAGGATGAATTACACAGGCAACCTACTATCTAATAACAAGTTACAACCACCACCGATAAACACCTAGCACCCCCTCCAAGGCAGGACATAGGAGGGATCCATCACATCCAACTAGTAGGCACTACTGATGCCCCTCCAGGGGCACTACTGTTGCCTCTTCGGTGGCACTACTGTTGCCCCTTTGGTGTTACTACTGATAGCCCCCATTTTGCATTATCAAAAAGTTCCTTACCTTTGCAGTGTATCGACAAACTGAAACACCTAATTTCACCTAGATATGATCCACTTAGAAGACCTCACATTCGGCTATAAGAAGAGCCAGCAGGTGCTTCGCTCCCTAGCCCTAGACCTCCCGAAGGGAACCATCGTCGGCCTCCTTGGTCGCAATGGGGAAGGGAAGACGACCCTGCTGAAGAATCTCTACGGCCAGCTCTTCCCCACCTCGGGCACGATCGAAGTCCTCGGCTTCCTCCCTCGCCAGCGACGTGTCCCCTTCCTCCAGCAGGTATATCTGCTCGCCGAGGAGATCCAGATCCCCGAGATGACCTTCCGTCGCTACTTCGACCTCTTCGCCCCACTCTACCCGAACTACAGCGAAGAGATCGCCCAAGCGATCTTCCAGGACTTCCAGCTCGACTGGAAGATGAACTTCAAGAGCGTCTCTCAGGGACAGAAGAAGAAGGCAATGATCGCCTTCGCTATCGCTATCCAAGTCCCTCTACTCCTCCTCGATGAGCCTACCAATGGGCTTGACATCCCCGCCAAGGGGGAATTCCGCCGAGCCATCGCTCGCTACACCTCGGAGGAACAGACGATCCTTATCAGCACGCATCAGGTACGAGACCTAGAGCAACTCATCGACCGCGTCGTCATCCTCGAAGGCGGACGCATCCAGTGCAATGAAGAAGTCTCCCTCATCAGTGAGCGTCTCTACTTCGGAGCACTAACACCCGCCCAAGAGTCCCAAGCGCTCTATCGTGAGACCTCGATCATCGGCTCTGTCGGCATCCTCCCCCTGGAGGAGGCTACCAGCGAAAGTGCCTTCAGCATGGAGCTCTTCTTCAACGCCTTCATCAGTGGCCAGCGAGAGTCCCTGCTTCGTATTCTCCATGCCACCCCTACCACTGACGCGTCCTCGACCCTCTAATACACGGCAATGATGAATTCTTCTACCTCCCTCCACCAAAGCTCCTGGGGACGTATTTGGCTCCTGAGCAAGATCGGCTTTTTCAGCACCCTGCGCAATGTCTTGCTCTTCTACGGAGCGATCGCCATCGCCTTTCTAGGCTTCCCCTTCCTCACCTACCTCATTGACACAGGGAATCCCCTAGAGGCGATAGAGCGTGTCATGTCGAGCTACCGCTATGGAGGGCTCAGCTCGCTCTTCATCCTCACGACCTGCTTCTACCTACTAGGCTGGCTGAATAAGCTCGTCCACCTCTCCACCCCCGGAGCCTACACCCAGCTCCCTACGACCGCAGGGGAGAAGCTCGGGAGTATCGGTCTCCTGATGCTCGGCTACCTCGCCCTCTCGATCATGATCTCCTCACTTCTGACCCTGCTCTTCTCGCTAGGCCACACACTCCATTTAGGAGGAGAATGGCGAATCCTCTTCGGGCTACTATCGGAGGTACCCGCCCGCTGGCTAGGCTTCCTCTTCCTCTTTACCTTCTTCCCCTTCCTCGTCGTGGCCTTCTGCATGATTCAGTTCAAGAAGCCTGTCGTCGGGATGTTTGTAGCAGCCATCTTCTTCCTCCTCCTTATGAACTTCGTCTATGTAGGACTCTCCGAGCTGTCTGATGAGCCCGACCTCATCCGTCAGATCAGTGACCTAGGAGAGCAAGTGGCTAGCTATATCATGGCTATACTCTTCTTCCTACTGGATGTCGCTATGATCTGCATCATCCACTGGCGTATCAAGACCCTCCAGCTGAAATAATATCCGCCTATGGCTTATCTAGCGAACGTGGGATTTACCCACATCATCGACTATATCTGCGAGGGCGTCCTCACGGGGCGCTTTGTAGAAGAGGGACGCATCCCCTCCGTACGGGATATGGCCGTACTGATGCAGGTCGCCCCCAATACGGTCGTCCACGCCTACGAGAAGCTCGCTAAGAAGGAGATCATCTACACCCAGCGAGGTGTAGGCTACTTCATCTCCCCAGGAGCTCTCGATAGCATCTGCGACGAGCGCCGGAAGCTCTTCCACGAAGAGACCATCCCCAACATCCGACGAGAGGTCGAACTTCTACGTATTAGTCCCGAAGAGCTACGTGCTTGGCTCGGGCTAGACTAGAAGCCTTTTCCCCGCTTTTCACTATCTTTGACTAGCACTTGCGGGCTAGCCCTCGCCAGGAGGACTAGCCCGCAAGCCATCTTCAATAAGAACTATAACAGAAACAAAACAATGGAAGAACAACAGGAAGCCCCACAGTTCAACATCGAACTCCCCGAGGAAGTAAGCCAAGGTCAGTACGCTAACCTCGCTGTCGTCCTTCATACCCAGAGCGAATTCGTCCTCGACTTCGTACGCCTCCTCCCAGGACAGCAGTCTGCGAAGGTACACAGCCGTCAGATCCTCACACCAGACAACACCAAGCGTCTCCTCCGCCTCCTCGAGCAGCATGTCCGTGGCTTCGAACAGGAGTTCGGCGAGATCGTCCTCCCCGAAGACGCAGCTCAGGACACTGGAGCTAACTAATCCTGCTTAATCTCCTCGTGCACCGATGCTGTACGAGTATAAACTCCCTCCTAGCTATCCTGAATGCTACACGCTAGAGCCCTAGCCCGTAGCACTCGGGATAGCTCCCTTTTACCCTCACCTAGCCGATGTCTCAGCCCCTCATCCTCCTCGACAGCTCCCTCCCCTACCTCGAAGGGCTAGTAGAGCAGGTCGCCCGAGTCAAGCGTCTCGCCAGTAGGGACTTCACTCCCGAGGCGGTGCGTGAGGCCGATGCCCTCATCATTCGGTCGGTCGTGCAGGTAGACCAGCACCTCCTAGCAGGAAGCCGTGTCCGTGTCGTCGCCACAGCGACAGCAGGCTTTGACCATATCGACACCTCCTACTGCGAGGCACAAGGCATCCACTGGAGCAACTCCCCAGGGTGCAATGCAGAGGGTGTCGTCCAGTATGTCCTCTCGGCTCTAGCCCATTGGTCACTTGATCGGAAGCGCTCCCTGCAGGGGTTAACCCTCGGCATCGTCGGTGTAGGACAAGTAGGCGGACGACTTGCTAAGCGAGCCAGCGCCCTAGGTCTAAACATCCTATGCTGTGATCCGCTACGTGTAGAGCAGGAGGGGCTGGAGGACTTTGTCTCCTTCGAGACCATCCTCAGAGAGAGCGACATCATCTCCCTCCATGTCCCTCTAAGTAGCGAGGGCAAATACCCAACCTACGGCATGGTCAACGATGAGACTTTGGCACTGTGCCAGCGACGACCTCTACTGATCAATGCCTGCCGAGGAGCCGTGACGTGTACACAGGACATACTCCGAGCCTTGGACTCCGACCTCCTCTCGGACATCATCATCGACTGCTGGGAGGGAGAGCCACAGATTAGTCGAGAGCTAGCACGGCGAGCCTTCCTAGCGACTCCCCACATCGCAGGCTGGAGCAGTGATGGCAAGTGGCGTGGCTCCATGATGGCCCTGACCTATACCTGTCAGGAGCTTGGCCTACCCCTCCCCCAAGGCACCTGGGACACCTCCGTCCTACCGACACCCGAGAGACCGAGCATTGACCTCGATACCTTCCCCGAGGGAGAGCGTCTCCTACGTGCTTTGCTCCACACTTCCGATCTTCGTCCGACCTCAGATGCCCTACGTCAGCATCCCGAGGACTTCGAGCACCTACGCCGTAGCTACACCTTCCCTCGAGAAGCCTCTGCCTTCCACGTCTACCATGCTAAGGCAGATGAAGTAGCCCCCTTAACTCAACTAGGCTTCACTGAGCCTAGCCCCGAAGACTCTTCTGCTATCGCTTGATCTTGATGACTAGACTCCTGCACCAAACAGTTCGCTATCTGCTGGGGATCTCCCTCGTTCTCTCCGCCTGGGAAGGCGGACAAGCCCAGTATCGCATCCCTCAGCAACCAAGAGCGGAGGTCAGCACATTCCGCTCGCTATCCCTTAGCTCAGTCCGTACCAAGAGAGAGACTCCTCACAGCTCATCCGTCCTCACCATCGCTCCCCCGACAGCGGAGGAGCTTCGATCTATCCAGCACTCTGAGGAGGGACTACGCACCTATATCTTCGCTGTAGAGCGTCCAGTCAAGCAGGCGACCTCTTCCCTCGGAGAGTTTGCCCAAGATGGCGAGGGGAACTATGTCTGGCGAGCTATACTTCGTGCTCCTCGAGCCAAGAGTATTGGCCTTCGCCTCGGTAAGTATGCCCTCCCCGAAGGTGCTGCACTCTTTATCCAGCCCTTAGGCAATCCTGCTACGGGAGCACTAACAGCGGCACACAATACTCCCGATAGCCTCCTCCAGATCGCACCCATAGCTAGCGAAGAGGTGGAGCTACTGTATGAGTTCCCCATCGGCACGGCTCGCTCCTCGCTGACACTACCCTTCACGCTAGAAGCTACCTTCTATGGCTTCCGAGAGCTAAGCGGTGCTCGCCAATCTACGTCCTTTGCTCAGACTGGAGAGCCTTTCTACGATCATCCTCGGGTTAGCCTCGAAGCCCTTAGCTGTGCACCTAACGTCGTCGCACATCCCGAGTCTTGGAAGCAAGCCCGAAGTGTCGTCCTACTGATCGTCGGAGGGACGAGCGCAAGCACTGGTGCCCTGATCAACAACACCCGCCAGGATGGCACCCCCTATGTCCTCACCTCGGCACACTGCCTCAATAACCTCTTCCTCAACCTAGGCAACCTTCCCGCAGTGCGCAGGAATGCCGCCACGACTGTTTTCTTCTTCGGTTTCCAGAGCCCCCTCAAGGAAGGGAATATTCGAGCTACGGAAGAGCAATCACTCAGTGGGGCCTCTCTCATCGGCTACAGCGAGGACTCAGAGATGTGTCTACTGCGTATCGAGGGACTTCCTACGGATGCCTCGGGGAAGCGAGCTATCCCTACGGCCTACCAGCCCTACTTCGCTGGATGGAATCGCAGGACTTCCCCCGTAGGACCCTTCGTCGGCATCCACCATCCAGGAGGCTCTACCAAGCGATACAATCGCTCTGAGGACACCTCCATCAAGACCGATGACTATCTCCTCAACTACATCAATACTGCTGGACAAACAGCTACCGTTGCTTGGCAGAATAAGCACTGGGAGATTCAGACATGGGAAACCGGGATGACCGCTGCGGGATCCTCAGGCTCTCCCCTATTCGATAAAGATGGGCTCATCATAGGAGCACTGACGGGGGGAGCCTCCTCCTGCGCCTCGCCCTACGATGATCACTACTGGTCACTCAAGGGTGCGTGGAGCCCCGAGCGTACGGGTCTCGGTAGCCTCACCTACCTCAGTCCATGGCTTGATCCTACGAAGACGGGAGCAGAGACGTGTCCCGGTCTCGACCCCTATGCAGGGCGCACCATCCAGCGTCTAAGCCCCATCTACCCCGACCCGAACGTCCTCCCCTCCGAAGCTATAAAGCCCAACCGTATCACGACCCCACTAAGCACATCAGACGGCATAGGTAATCGACTCGGCCTACCTGCTCTTCGTGGGGTCAAGGTACTAGGAGCGTATATCGTATTCAAGGCTGACGAGAATCTTCAAGCCAAGGATATCCCCCAGCTTCGTCTACGTCTTCAGCGCTTTGCCCAGCGAGAAGAGGCGGGGACGGCTATCTTAGACTTCGCGTCCTCTACCTTAGGTCAGTTCTCCCGCATCGGATCTACCGGCTCCAAAGAGCTAGCCGACCGCACACTCCGATCGGACACGATCGAGCTCTTCTTCCCCGCTCCTGCTAACACCGTCCTTGACCTAGAGGAAGGGCAATATCTCCTCAGCTGCCAGACGACCGATGGGCGATCACTCCCTCTCCCTCTCGTCGGATACGAAGGGACTGCCCGCCGTGCACAAGGCTGGACGGGCTGGGTACATGAAGTCGCCTCGGGCTGGAAGCGAAGCGATGACCTCCCCCAAGGCGCCTATTGGGTCGACCTACTCGTAGACACCCCTAGCCCGATCACCCCTCTGGAGAATGCTGGAGGACTGCTTCCTGAATCCCTCACCGCCTACTATCATGCTGGAGAGCTTCACCTGGCAGGCGATCAGCTCTTCCATAACTCCTTCATCCTACGGATCTATGATCTCACGGGGCAGCTCCATCTGGAGCATACCCTCTCGCAGAACGTCTCGGGGCATAGCTCTCTTCGCCTGCGACTGCCTGCTGGACAGTATATCGCCACGATCGCTCCCTCGTCGATAGCGAAGCCTGACCGTAGCCAACGGATCAGCATCTCCTTCGTTCACCGCTAATCTCTCTCCCTTTACCCTTATGCTTACACCCTATAATGACCAAGAGCCCAAGGTCGACCAAATACGTCGGATGTTCAATCGCATTGCCCCGAAGTACGACCAGCTCAACCGTATCATCTCCCTCGGCCTAGATCGCTCGTGGAGAAAGCGGGCCTTACACCTCCTTGCCCCTTACGCTCCCCACCGAGTCCTAGATGTCGCCACGGGGACAGGTGACCTAGCCATCGAGATCATCCAGACGATCTCCAGCGCCAAGGAGGTCGTCGGTGTCGACATCTCTGAGGAAATGATGCGTGTAGGTCAAGAGAAGGTGCACCAAGCTGGGCTCGATACGAAGATCAGCTTTGAGCGTCAGGACTGCACAGCTATGACCTTCGAGGCCGATAGCTTTGATGCGGCGACCATTGCCTTTGGTATTCGCAACTTTTCCGACATCCCTGCCGCTGCCGGCGAGCTACATCGGGTGCTCCGACCAGGTGGCGTCCTGATCATCGCCGAACTCTCTGTGCCCACGAACCCCCTCCTTCGCCTCGGCTACAAGCTCTATGCGGGGCATATTATACCGCTCATTGGGCGCTTGATCTCCAAGGATCGAGACGCCTACACCTACCTCCCGAAGTCCATCGCCGCTGTCCCCCAGCGAGAGCGTATGGTAGAGATCCTCCGCAAGGCAGGCTTCTCCGAAGCCTTCTACGAGAGCATCTTCCCCGGGACGTGTACGATCTACGTTGCCATCGCCTAAGGGACTCTACTCTTCGGCATCTTGCTTCTGGGCGCTACGACCTCTTCCCCTCGAAGAGATCGTAGCGCTCTTCGTTGATCTCCACGGGGGACTTCGCCAGTTCTCACCTACTCGATCTCTCCTTAAGACGAACCTTGCCCCATACGAAGGTCTACGTTCCCTCAAGGAAAGATCTATCTCCCCCGAGAGAAAGGTCTAGCTTGCCAATCCCCTCGGTAGACCAAACCTTCCCAAGAGCTTAAAAAGACTCCGCCCTACTAGCTAAGGAGCTAGCAGGGCGGAGAAAAATCTGGATGAAGTAGGCTAAGCGATCGGTCGAGCTTACTTACCTCGGCGCTGACGCCAACTCTTCACGATCGGATAAAAAACGAGGAAGCCGGAGAGCACAAGGAGCAAGATCGTAGATCCATTGAAAGTACTTGCGGTCAAGATCCACACGACCATCCCCAGCCAAAGGATAGCAAAGAGCGCCATCTGCCAAGGTGTCAAGGGGCGACGATAAGCCATCTTCGTAAGGGAGAGCTTAGTATTCGCCTCGCAGGAGCTTTGCCGCTTCTGCCGCAAAGTAGGTCAAGATCAGATCAGCTCCGGCACGACGGATCGAGAGCAGGCTCTCCATCATGATCCGTTCGCGGTCGATCCAGCCGTTCAAGCCCGCAGCTTGGATCATCGCATACTCACCGCTCACCTGATAAGCCACGAGGGGCAGGTCGAAGCGGGCACGTGCTTGGCTCAGAATATCTAGGTAAGGCAGGGCGGGTTTGACCATCACTAGGTCAGCTCCCTCCTGGATATCGGCTTCGATCTCACGCATTGCCTCCCGCGCATTCGCAGGATCCATCTGGTAACTACGGCGGTCTCCGAAGCTAGGGGCAGAGTCTGCAGCGTCTCGGAAGGGACCATAGAAGGCGCTACTGAACTTCGCCGCATAGGAGAGGATAGGCAGCTGCTCGAAGCCAGCTTGGTCTAAGGCCTCCCGCATGACAGCGATACGTCCGTCCATCATGTCCGAAGGCGCCACAATGTCCGCCCCAGCTTGAGCTAAGGAGACGGCTTGGCGAGCGAGATAAGGAAGTGTAGCATCATTATCCACCGTGTAGTGCTCATGGAGGATACCGCAGTGCCCATGATCAGTATATTCGCACATGCAGATATCAGCGATGACGATCAGATCAGGGATAGCGGTCTTGAGCGCACGGATCGCCTGTTGGACGATCCCTTCGTCTGAATAAGCCTCGCTACCGGTAGCGTCCTTGTGAGCAGGGATACCGAAGAGCATCACGGAGAGTACGCCTAGGCGATAGAGTTCGTGGCACTCTTTGACCAGTTCGTCTACTGATAGGCGGTACTGACCAGGCATGGTCTTGATCTCATCACGTATCCCCGAGCCATGGACGACAAAGAGGGGGGCGATGAAATCCGAGGGTTCGAGCGAGGTCTCACGTACCATCGCACGGAGATTGGGGGTCATGCGCAGACGGCGCAGGCGAGTTTTGGGATACATAGGCTGTATTTATGAGGGTTGGATAATCGTGTCTGAGGAGCTCCGAGGTACGAGCTTATCCGTAAAATAGGGTGACAAACGTATGCTATCATCTTGGGAAAACCCACCCTGAGTACGGAGGATCGTCCAGGAGAGCTTTGCCCCATGACGTCGCAATAGACGCCGTAGCGAGCCTGCCAGCTCACGCGTCAGGTACGGATGCCAAGGTATGGAATCAGCATCTAGGCTATTCAGCGGATAGCACCTCGGGGGTGTCTGAAGGACAAACCAAGGTCGCAAGGCAAGAAAGCGATCTTCATCCATACCATAGACCTCCTGAAGTTGAAGGATCGTATAGTATCCTCCTAGGCGCTGACGTAGGCTAAGGATCCGGTGGGCAAAGGCTGGCCCGATGCCAGGCACACGTAGAAGAGCCAGGGAGTCAGCGGTATTCAGATCGAGGTGCATCCCTCGGGTGAGCTTCTTCATCGAGGGATCTTGAATACCCTGCGGAGGCCCGACATAATGCTTGTCCTTATACAAAGAATCCGAAGCTGACACCACCCTTGGTGGCTCGGCTTCGGAGAGAGGAGGAGTAGCTCTAGGCACCCAAGCATAGAGCGCTAGCCCCGAGAGGACGAGTACGGAGAGTAAGGCTAGCAGGACTCGTTCGCCTCGACTAGCTAAGCCTGTACGCTGTCTCATAGGAGTACTAATCGTGATCCTTCATACTGGGCTGGCGGTGGTGTATAGCTTCTATGCGACCATCACGTAGGGTGATCATACGATCCGCCTGCGCTGCGAAGTCAGGATCATGCGTGACGATGACGAAGGTCTGACCGAGCTCTTCACGAAGCTCAAAGAACAAGCGGTGTAGGCTTTCCTTATTGGCCGTATCGAGACTGCCCGAGGGCTCGTCAGCAAAGATGACCGAGGGGCGATTGACTAGGGCTCTAGCGACAGCCACACGCTGGCTCTCCCCTCCCGATAGCTCTGATGGCTTGTGATCAGCACGGTCTGCTAGCCCAAGGCGCTGGAGAAGAGCCTGTGCCTCCCGACGAGCCTCTCGGCGAGAGGTGCCTCCCAGCAGAGCAGGGAGCATGACATTCTCTAGGGCGGTAAACTCAGGGAGGAGCTGATGCGCCTGGAAGATGAAGCCTAAGCGCTGGTTACGTAGCTCCGCCTGCTTACGTTTGGAGAGCTGGGTCACTTCCTCTCCACAGATCTTGAGCTGTCCTCCCGAAGCAGGAGCCTCGAGAGTGCCAAGGATCTGAAGTAGGGTCGTCTTCCCTGCACCACTTGCTCCGACGATGGAGATCACTTCTCCAGCTTGGACAGTCAGGTTGATTCCCTTAAGAACTTCTAGTGAGCCAAAGCTCTTGCGGATATTAGTCGCTTCGATAAGCATAGCAGTCAAATTAGATATCCGATGATGTCGAGAGAGGATGCTGTATATGGCGGATGACGTAGGCTGCTAGCTGACAGCCGAAGAGGGCAGGCATATAGGAGACTGTACCTGCGGTAGAGCGCTTGCACTGCTCACCGGTGATCTCCACGACGGCATTCGGATCGGGAAGCTCGGTCGAGAAGACGACGGGCAGACCCTTATGAATCCCCAGCTTACGTAGACGCTTTCGTAGAGCTCGAGCCAAGGCACAGCTGTAGCTCTTGCTGAGGTCTGCTTGATGGATCTGCGAGGGGTCACTCTTCGCTCCTGCGCCCATCGAACTGATGATAGGTAACCCTCGCTCCAGAGACTGGGCGATCAGATGCACCTTAGGCGTCAGGGAGTCGATCGCATCGACCACGTAGTCGTAGCAATGGCGATCAAGAACCTCTGTCATCACTTCATCTTTGAGGAAGGCTTCGACAACCTCCAGCTCAATAGCGGGATTGATCGAGCGAAGACGCTCAGCGAGCACCTCCGCCTTAGGTCGACCGATCGAGTCGGCGGTAGCTACGAGCTGGCGGTTGATGTTAGATGGTTGGACAATATCCGCATCGACGATTGTCAGACGACCTATACCTGCTCGTGCGATCAGCTCAGCCGCCATACCGCCTACGCCACCCAAGCCCACGATGAGGACGTGGCACCGCATCAGCTCTCTCTGACGTTCTTCACCAAAGAGGAGCTGTGTCCGCTCCATCCAAGGCTGTGGGGTCTGCGCCGTTTCACTCATCGGATACCGCGCTTATTGAGAGCTTCCTGATAGCGCTTGGCATTGATCACATGCTCAGAGAAGGTCGTCGCGAAGTTGTGATACCCCGAGAAGTCCTCCTTAGCACACATATAGAGGAAGCCATGAGACTCTGCCTTCAGGACGCTATCAATCGTGGCCGTGCTAGGCAAGAGGATAGGTGAAGGAGGAAGACCTGCATAGAGGTAGGTATTGTAGGGAGACTTCACCTTGAGATGCTCTCCACGAATGCGCTGAAGCTTGAAGTCTCCTAGCGCATACTTCACCGTAGGATCAGACTGCAGGCGCATACCCTCACGCAGGCGATTGAGGTAGAGACCTGC
This sequence comes from uncultured Porphyromonas sp., assembly GCA_905372565.1. Lineage (GTDB taxonomy): Bacteria > Bacteroidota > Bacteroidia > Bacteroidales > Porphyromonadaceae > Porphyromonas. The sequence continues at coordinate 22,775 of CAJPPK010000015.1, forward strand.
GATACGGCGATACTCCTCAGGCTTAGCCGTCTCACTCTCGACGATGGAGGCTAGTGTCAAGACCTGCAGAGGAGCAAACCCTAAGCGTGTAGCAGCCTCTGTACGCTCTCCCTTCCAGAAGCGACTATAGTTACTCTGGATGCTATCTAGCAGTTCCTCCGCTGAGACTGTCCACTTTACCTCTAGGGGCTGACGTAGGACACGTGCATAGAAGTAGGACGGTTCGATGCCATAGCGACTAAGAAGCGTACTGTCTGAGAATGCTCGCTGCAGACTATCCCGCTTCACCCAAAGATGCTGAGAGAAATAATCCACGACTTCAGCAGTCGTACGTAGCATCGGAGGCGTAAGCGTCAGCGGAGCCTGCTCTCCATGCTGTAGATGATCGATCAGCTGAAGCATCGTCATCTCCTTCTTGACAGCATAGCGACCTGGGCGAAGAGGTTGCTGTGGATCAGACAATCCACGCCAGAGAGCTAGACGATCGAAGACCTCGGGAAAGCGAAGCCAGAGCTTCTTACGTAGCTGAGTAGATAGAGACTGGTAGTCCGAGCCTGGCTGAATAAAGACATAGGTCGTCTCCGTAGACGTACGTCCCGCAGGGATAAAGTAGAGGTAGGTAGCTAGAGCAGCTAGCGCTAGGATAAGGACTAAGAGGAGCCCGAGGATCCAGCGACGAAGCGTAGAGCCTCGACGTCCTCCTCGACGTCCTGAGGAGAAAGAGCGTCGACCATTGAGACGCTGTAGTTGGGCAACAGAATACTTGCTCATAAGGAAACGAGGAAGGGGATTAACGGAATAGCTCGGCTGGCTCGCTCAACCGCTGGAGATCAGACGTACTCAGCGAGAAGAAGGCAGGTAGGTGCTGGACATTATACAGGCGAGCGACTTCTCCGGAGAGATCCTGCGTACAGATCCAGGGGAGATTACGTGTCGCATTCCGCCAGAGATAGGCGTCTTGGTCTACGGAGACCTCATAGATCAAGAGATTCGGATGAAGTCCACGAAGGCGACGAAGCTCTGCGACGAGCTCGGGCGACCAATCAGCAGCATACGAAGTGAAGCAGAGGAGCGTAGGACGACCCTGCGCTACCTCATCGGTCAGGGAGCGGAGCTTACCCTGCTGATCCTTGAGACGCACTTCGGGGAAGGCAACAACCTCGACCCCTTGCAGTGCAGTCGTATCTGGGTGTTCGGCACGATAGCGAGCACGAGCTAGCGACAGCGAGCGTAGAGCAGCCTGACGGAGGAGAGGGAGGTAGGGAGCCGTCGGGTAGTACGCTTCGTAGGCTGTAGCCACGGCTGCGAAAGCTCGTTCGTCTCCTGGCTCACTGAGCGAGAAATAGGAACCTCCTCGGTAAGTCTGGAAGAGGGCGAAGTAAGCCACAGGGCTCTTCGGATCAGCATAGATATATCGATCTGTAAGTACCTGCTTCAGTCCCTTGACTAGCGAGTCAATGGAGCTACGAGCCGAGACATTAGATAGCGTGCCCGTGCGAAGGGCCTGCAGGATACCATCGATCTTCTTATCCGTCTCCCAGCGAAGACGACTGACCTGTCGGATCTGCTGGTTGGCAGGATCAGCCTGCTTGAGTTCATAAGATCCGAAGAGATCCGAAGCCTTGGCCTGCACCTCGAGCTTCGTCACCGAGTCGGCAGTGAAGGGGATGAAACCCTCCCCCACACGCAGTCGGTAGAAGGAAGGGTAGCTATAGCCCTGCTCCGAGAAGGAGAAGCTCCCAGCCTCATCGAGGCGTACCGAGTCTAGCGGACGAGGATCATCGGCATTCGTTTCTTCGAGATAGAGCATTTGTCCTGAAGCTCCCGATATGACTCCCGAGGCGGTGAAGTAGTTCGCCTGTTTATGACAGCTAGCGAGCGTCGCTAGCCCAAGGAGCATAGAGAGAAGGATCCGTTTATTCATAGTATGCTTCGTATGTATATAATTTGCGTGGATAGTCTCAGGGGGTTACCCAATATTCACCAGTACTAAGGAGAAGCTCTTCGGCATGGGCGATCTCGGAGAAGAGTTCCTCTCTAGTCGTCGCCTTGAGCATAGCGATGCGAACTGGGCGGAAGTTATCAATGCCCTTGAAGATCGGGCTCGCTGCGATATGTCGGCGACTATGCAGGATGCCTCGGCGTTCATCGAGCTTCCGGATGTTATTATCTACGAGCTGGCGGAGTACCTGGATATAGAAGCTCTTCGCTCGCATAGGTAGCTCTTTGCCCGTCGTTAGGTAGTGCTTCATCTGCTCGAAGATCCACGGCTGACCGATCGTACCACGACCGATCATCACGCCATCGACACCGTAAGTGTCGAATGCTCGCTTAGCCTCTTCACCCGTCGTAATATCCCCATTCCCGATGATCGGGATGTGCATACGAGGATTCTCCTTCACGGCTCCGATGAGTGTCCAGTCAGCTTGTCCCGTGTACATCTGTGCACGGGTGCGACCATGGATGGTGAGGGCTTGGATGCCGACATCCTGTAGAGCCTCTGCGAGCTCGACGATGATACGGCTCTCATGATCCCATCCTAAGCGAGTCTTGACCGTCACGGGGATATTCACCGCTTTGACGACCTCCCGCACGATCTCTAGCATCAGGTCTGGACAGCGAAGCATACCGCTCCCAGCTCCCTTGCCAGCTACACGCTTGACGGGACAGCCAAAGTTCAGATCGAGGACTTCGGGACCGGCAGCTTCGGCGATACGTGCAGCTTCGACCATCGGAGCTACCTCACGTCCGTAGATCTGGATAGCTACGGGGCGCTCCTCAGGGTCGATCTCTAGCTTACGTGTCGTGCCTGCTACCTGACGAATCAAGGCATCAGCACTGAGGAACTCCGTGTAGACCATATCGGCCCCAAAGCCCTTACATAAGGTTCGGAAGGCGACATCTGTGACGTCCTCCATGGGTGCAAGCAGGAGCGGACGCTCCCCTAGGTCTACCTTACCTATCTTCATTCGTCTTCTTCGCTTCGATGTATTGCTCGGCTACAGCCAGAGCTTGATGAATATTAGAACAAATATACGACTCCCCTAGGAGATCTGCTATACCCGTTGTTTGGAGCGTATGATGGACTTCGGGACGAACTCCCGAGAGGACAAGCTGGGTACCCTCCGAGCGTGCCGTATCGAGGAGCATACGGAGGTTACGCACAGCTGTAGAGTCCATAAAGGGCACATGCCTTAGGCGCAGGATACGTACCTCGGGACGCTGCTTCGTCGCAAGCACTACTTCCTCTAGGCGGTTAGCGATACCGAAGAAGAAGGGGCCATCGATCTCGTAGACCTCGACACCCTGAGGAAGCTGAAGTACGGCCTCGGTGGGTGCCCTATGTCCGTCATCCCCCGACGCATGGAGCTGGAGCGCATCACGTGATACGAGGATCTTGGTGGACTCGACCATACGGCGCATGAATAGGAGCATCGAGAGAAGTAGCCCGATCTCAATAGCGATGGTGAGGTCGAAGAGTACGGTCAGCAGGAAAGTCACCGTTAAGACCGCAGCGTCGCTACGTGGCCCCTTGAAGGAAGCTCGCACCGAGCGCCAACCACTCATATTGTATGAGATGACCACGAGAATCCCTGATAGGCAAGCCATCGGGATATATGACATCAGAGGCATCAGGAAGAGGAAGATCAAGAGGAGCACCACAGCATGCGTCATCCCTGCGATGGGACTACGGCCTCCGTTGTTGATATTCGTCATCGTACGGGCGATCGCACCGGTTACAGGAATTCCGCCGAAGAAGGGGACGACGATATTCGCCACCCCTTGGGCTAGGAGCTCCGTATTCGATCGGTGACGCTCTCCGATGACCCCGTCTGCTACACTCGCCGAGAGGAGAGACTCGATAGCCCCAAGCAGAGCGATCGTGAAGGCTGGTCCAATAAGACGCTGGATCGTCTCCCAGCTAAGCTCGGGAGCCACGAGCTCAGGGAGCTTCGTGGAGATCGTATAGCGATCCCCGATGGTATCTAGACCTGTGACACCACCATACTCCTTGAGCAGATAGGCTGCGATGGTCATCACGATGATCGCTACCAGAGAGCCAGGGATGACCTTGGTCAATCGTGGGGTCAGCTGGATCAAGATGATACTTCCCACGCCAATAGCTAGTGTCGGCAGGTGCACTTGCCCTAAGGAGCTTAAGAGGACACCCCACTTCGGGATAAACTCCTTCGGCAGTCCTGTCAGCCCCAGCCCAAGCAGATCATTCACCTGCGTAGTAAAGATCGTCACAGCAATCCCTGCTGTGAAGCCCAGGATGATCGGATAGGGGATAAACTTAATCAGCGACCCTAGGCGCAGGGCGCCCATCAAGAGCAGGAGGATCCCCGCCATGAGGGTGGCAATGAGTAGTCCCCCCTGTCCATACTCACCGATGATACCTAGGACGATGATGATGAAGGCACCTGTCGGCCCTCCGATCTGTACCGAGCTACCCCCGAGTGCAGAGACGGTGAAGCCCCCCAAGACGGCAGTGATCAGCCCTACCTCGGGAGAGACACCACTAGCAATGGCGAAGGCGATCGCCATCGGGAGCGCTACGATACCGACGATCAGCCCCGCAAGGAGATCTCGGGTCAGTGCCTGACGTGTATAACCCCGTAAGCTATCGAGGAGCACGGGACGAAAGGAAAAACCAAGCATAGATAATGAGTTAAGAGTGAATCCTCAGCTACACGATAGCGAGCGAATCGGAGCTATCCGTTCCTCCCCCTTGAGACCTCTCTAGCCTCTTCAAGAGGGATCACCTACGGAGCTCTGCAAGCACACAGATCGCAGTCCGCTGGTTAGGTATATAGTGACCTCGCTGTTACGTATATTGTGATTCACCGATTACGCATATAGTGACCACTCGGCCACTATATACGTAACCGAGTGGGCGGTCCTATCTGTCTATGGGGAAGGAATGGGTAGGCAGACGAAAAGCGAATTAATCCTTCTTCTTATCGTCTGAAAAGACCTGAATACGGCTTGGGCGCTTGGTGCGTAGACGCTCTCTACCCTCTTCGTCACGGAAGCGGAAGCGATCATTGGGCCAAGCTCCACGCTGAGGACGCCCTTCGGCAGGACGCTCACGACGTGGTCTGCGCTCTCCCTCTGGGCGAGCTGGTCGCTCTACCCGCTCGAGACGATCCTTACGCTCAAAGCGAGGGCTTCGCTCAAACTTCGCCGGGCGCTCCCCACGCTGAGGACGCTCTCGGCGCTCCTTAGCGAAGGGCTTGCGTGCGGTACGCTCTCCGCCTCCAGCCTTCTTAAACTCCTCACGCTTGCCTGCAAAGAGTTCGTAGCCACGTAGCTCACACTCGAGCGAGCCATTGAGGAGCTTGAAGCGAGCGCTCTGACGCAGTCCGATGGCGTCGAAGTGCTCTAGCTTGTAGGCTAGGATCCAAGCCGTCGACCCAGCAAAGTTGTGCTTGAGTCGCTCACCGATCATACGGTAGAGATCTTCCGCATCTCGTAGGCGAAGGCGCTCCCCATAGGGAGGATTCGTCACGAGGAGCACAGGTGTCTCCTGAGGTGGGCACTCCTGAAGCGAGCGATGGACGACACTGATCGTCTCGCCAAGGTTAGCTATGCGGACGTTGTGACGTGCGATCTGCACGGCCTCGATAGCACTATCAGAGCCGTAGATATGATGAGAGAAGGGGCGCTGGTCAGCTTCAGCCTCTGCCTTCACCTGGGCAAATAGCTCGGCATCGTAATTCTTCCATCGCTGGAAGGCAAAGCGCTTACGGTAAGTACCGGGAGCGATATTACGTGCCATCATCGCTGCTTCGATGAGGAGTGTCCCCGACCCACACATCGGATCAAGGAAGTCCGTCTCTCCCTGCCAACCCGCTAGATGAAGGATACCTGCTGCCAGGACTTCACTCATAGGCGCCTCGGTCTGCGCTGCTCGCCAGCCACGCTTATGGAGGCTTTCACCCGAGCTGTCGAGAGCCAGCGTCACCTCATCATGCGATATATGGATATGGAATAGTAGGTTGGGATTATCTAGGCGTACCGAAGGACGCTTCCCCTCACGCTCCATGAAGAAGTCCACGACAGCATCCTTAGCCCGATAGCCGACATACTTATGATGGGTGAAGGTCTCCGAATAGACCACCGTGTCGAAAGCGAAGCTATCCGAGCACTCCATCCACTGTGTCCAGTCGAGGGCTTTCAACTTACGGTACAGCTCGTCCGGATCACTCGCCTTGAAGGTGGCGATAGGTAGGAGAATGCGTAGCGCAGTACGCAGACGATAGTTGGCCGTATAGAGGAGCTTCTTGTCTCCGGTAAAGGAGACCATACGGCGTCCTTCCTCAATATCAGAGGCTCCGAGAGCTTCTAGTTCTTGCACCAAGACAGGCTCTAATGCCTGAAGGGTCTTGGCTATCATTCGTTGTTCTTGCATCATTGGGATAAGGGGATGGGATAGGTGGGGAGACTAGCGATTACGCTCTAGCTCTTTGAGGTTCTCCAGCTTCTTGCGCTGCATGAACTCATAGATGCCTTCGAGATGCTCAGTGACCTTACCGCCACCGAACTCATAGACCTTGCTCACGAGACCATCTAGGAAGTCACGGTCATGTGACACAAGGATCAGTGTGCCATCATAGTTAAGGAGTGCCTGCTTCAGCACCTCCTTGGTTTTCATATCAAGGTGATTGGTCGGCTCGTCGAGGATGAGGAGGTTGTACGGCTCGAGCAGGAGCTTCAAGAGAGCAAGACGTGTACGTTCACCGCCACTCAGCACCTTCACTTTCTTGTTGGATGCCTCACCGCCGAACATAAATGCTCCTAGCAGATCCTTGATCTTCGTGCGGATCTCACCCTCGGCGACATCATCTATCGTCTGGAAGACGGTGCGTGTCTCATCCTCGATGGCAGCCTGATTCTGTGCAAAGTAGCCAATGGACACATTATGCCCGAGGGTTAGCTCACCTTCGTGCTCTAGCTCCTTCATGATACAGCGGACGAGGGTACTCTTACCCTCTCCATTCTTACCAACGAAGGCGATCTTGTCTCCACGTTCGATCATGAGATCCACACCCGAGAAGATGCGTTTCTCACCGAATGCCTTGCCCACACCTGACATCTGTACGGGATAGTTCCCCGAACGAGGAGCAGGTGGGAAACGCAAGCGAATAGCTGAGGTATCGATCTCATCAACTTCAACCAGCTCGAGCTTCTCAAGCATACGGACACGGCTCTGTACTTGGTTTGTCTTGGAGTAAGTCCCCTTGAAGCGCTCGATGAAGTCAGTAGTCTCGGCGATGAACTTCTGCTGCTCTTCATAGGCCTTCTGCTGCTGCTCACGACGCTCAGCACGCAGACGCTGGTACTCGGAGTAGTTGACCTTATAATCATAGATCTTACCCATCGTGATCTCGAGAGTACGCGTGGTGATATGATCGACGAAGGCACGGTCATGGCTGATCACCACGACTGTCTGTCCGGTCTCGATGAGGAAGTCTTCGAGCCACTGGATAGACTCTATGTCCAGGTGGTTCGTAGGCTCGTCAAGTAGCAAGACATCGGGACGACGAAGGAGGAGCTTGGCTAACTCAATACGCATACGCCATCCTCCGCTAAACTCGGAAGTCTGGCGAGTAAAGTCACTTCGCTTAAAGCCTAGCCCTAGGAGTGTCAGCTCGACCTCCTTGTCATAGTTGATCTCTTCGATGGCATAGTACTTCTCTCCCAGCGTAGTCACCTCCTCGATGATCGCCATATACTCTGGGCTCTCATAGTCGGTACGTGTATTGAGTGCCTCGTTGAGCTCCTCCATACGTGCTGCCATCTCATGGATGTGACTGAAGGCCTGCTCTGCTTCCTCAAAGACCGTACGACCATCTTCTGTCAGTAAGTGCTGTGGGAGGTAAGCCACACGTACACCATCAGGCACGTTGACCTTACCCCGAGTCGCTTCACGAGTACCAGAGAGGATCTTAAGGAGCGTACTCTTACCCGCTCCGTTCTTTCCCATAAGCGCAATGCGATCCTTGGGATTAATAACGAAGGATATATCTGAAAAGAGAGGTGCCCCACCGATCTCTACGGTGAGGGCATCGACTGAAATCATAAATGGAAATAAGCGAAAAACAAAGAAGAGGGAGAGAGGAGAGGTAACTATTGCCCTATCTGCAGTAGAGTGAAGCCAGCCTCTACGGGAGCTGTATCAAAGACATTGCGCCCATCGATCAGCAGGGGAGTACGCACCGAGCGACGAATGACCTCCCAAGCTGGCATTCGGAAGGCTTTCCATTCGGTGACATGGAAGATCGCATCTGCATCCAGTACGGAGTCATAAATATCCCGTGCATAGCGTACACGATCTCCTAGATGACGCTTAGCCTCGGTCATAGCTATAGGATCATAGACCGAAACCTGACAGCCAGCCTTCAGGAGAGCATCGATCAAGACTAGAGAAGGAGCCTGACGCATATCATCTGTCTCAGGCTTAAACGCTAGCCCCCAGACCGTCACCTGACGTCCAGCGACATCTCCATGATAGTAACGGACAAACTTCTCAAAGAGCACCTCCTTCTGTGCTTCATTCACAGCCTCTACGGCTTCAAGCACACGCATAGGACGACCATGCTCCTTAGCAGTGCGAATGAAAGCCTGTACATCCTTAGGAAAGCATGAACCGCCATAGCCACAGCCTGCATAGAGGAACTTGCTCCCGATACGAGCATCACTACCTATCCCTTGACGAACCATCGACACGTTGGCACCAACGGCTTCGCAGAGATTAGCAACTTCGTTCATGAAGCTAATACGGGTGGCCAGCATAGCATTCGCTGCGTACTTCGTTACCTCAGCCGAAGCTATATCCATGAAGAGCACACGGAAGTTATTGATGAGGATCGGCTTATAGAGGCGGGTGAGTAGCTCCTTCGCTCGCTCGCTATCCACCCCTACGACGACACGATCAGGACGCATGAAGTCCTCGACAGCATTACCCTCCTTAAGGAACTCCGGATTAGAAGCCACATCAAAGGGGATAGTTACTCCGCGCTTACGCTGCTCCTCCTCGACCACTGCACGTATCTTCAGATAAGTACCTACGGGTACGGTGCTCTTCGTCACAATCAGACAATAGTCCTCCATACTCTGCCCGATAGCACGAGCGACAGAGAGCACATGGCTCAAATCTGCCGAGCCGTCCTCATCCGGGGGCGTACCTACGGCACTAAAGATGATCTCGACATGGGGAAGAACCTCTGCTATCGACGTACCGAAGTGCAAGCGTCCAGCCTCCATACCACGACGCACGAGCACATCGAGTCCAGGTTCATAGATGGGAATAACTCCCTGACGAAGCCCTTCGATCTTACGTTCGTCGACATCGACACAGAAGACCTCTGCTCCTAGCTCAGCGAAGCAAGCGGCACTCACTAGACCGACATAGCCAATCCCAATGATCGCTATACGCATACGATATATAATAAGGAGAAGATTCTGGTAGGACTACTTCGCTGCACGTAGGGCACTAGCGATACGCTCCATCTCTTCACTCGGAAGCTGGAGCTTCTTCTTCAAATCAATGTCCCCCTCCGAATTGATCGGGATCAAGTGAATATGGGCATGATTGACCTCTAGACCGAGGACAAGGACAGCTACCTTACGGCACCCGGTCACCGATTGGATCTGAGAGGCCACCTTCTTAGCAAAGGCCATCATACGCCCGAGCTGGTCATCCTCTAGATCGAAGATGTAGTCCGTCTCTTGACGAGGGATCACAAGCGTATGCGCTGGCTGAACAGGATTGATATCGAGGAAGGCATAGAACTCCTCGCTACGGGCGACCTCATACGAAGGGATCTCGCCCTCAAAGATGCGGGTGAAGAGCGTAGACATAAAGCTGACTCTACTAAAAGGAACGATTAGATAGCGATTTCGAGGATCTCAAAGGAGAGCAAGCCACCAGGAGTCTGCACCTCGACGACATCCCCCTTCTTCTTACCCATAAGCCCCTTGGCGATCGGGGTATTGACCGAGATCTTCTTCTCCTTGAGGTTCGCCTCAGAGTCAGAGACTAGGGTATAGGTAAGCTCTGCGTTAGTCTTCGTATTGCGGATGGTCACCTTGCTCAGGATCTGCACTGCGTCGGTAGAGAGACGAGATTCGTCGATGATACGAGCATTGGCGAGGGTCGCCTTCAGCTGGGCGATCTTCCCTTCGAGGAGTCCCTGCGCTTCCTTAGCCGCATCGTACTCGGCATTCTCTGAGAGGTCTCCCTTATCACGAGCTTCTGCGATCTGACGCGAGATCTCTGGGCGCTGTACGCTCTCTAGTTCGTTGATTTCGGCGATGAGCTTGTCATAGCCGGCTTGGGTCATATAATTATAGGCCATAGTTGGTAGAGGAGAGGGATATCCTCTCTACTGATTAAGTGAGTACTTCTAATACAATAGCGAACCCTACTCCAGCCTGCTCGCTGTCGTAGGGTTCTGCTACAAAGGTACGAATTAAAAGCCAATCGGCCTGCTATAGACGATCTCCGAGGGCGGGAAGAAGTACTCCATCCCTCCGAGAGGTTAGGCGAGAGGCGCTAGAGGGTGAAGGTCACCCCGAGATTGAGGAAAGCAATCGTATAGCCAAGCTCGGCGAAAGCTCCGATTTGCTCCGTGAAGAAGTAGCGTGCACCTAGGTAAGCACCTAGATCGACCTTGCTTCCTGCCACCGAGGAGCCGATCACTTCGGGTCCTGACCAAGAGCCCGAGACGATATTATAGGAGAGCATCAGCCCCGCATAGGTATCAAGCTTCGGGATGAACTGGTAGTGGAACGCTCCACGCACCCCTAAGATCGCATGCGAAGCCGAATAGGTCGAACCATAGAAATTCTGCTTGCTGCCGACATAGCCCACAAGTCCTCCGATAGAGATCGCACCATTAGCATCGTCGATGAGGTTATCCACGAGCGAATAGTCCATACTGACAGAGAGCGGAGGGAAGGAGACATGGGAGACGGACGAACCGATACCAATGCCCGCATTGATAGCCGTCGTACCCTTCGAGAAGATCTCTTGGGCATAGCCCAGACTGATGCTACAGAGAGCTACAGCGAGGAAAAGAAATTTGCGCAACATGTGTCGAGTCTAATTAAGCGATGACTAAATGGGAGGAGACTCCCGACTTACTTCTCTCCTCCAGCTGTGGAGGGGAGGAAGTGGTGCAAGGCAAAGTAGCCCACAAGCCCAGAGATGATCGTCCCAGCAAAGATGCCTAGCTTAGCTTGGTTAAGCAGCACAGCGTGCTCGGGCGAATCATAGGAGAGATTAGCGATGAAGAGGGAAACGGTAAAGCCTATTCCTCCGAGGGCAGCAAGGCTCACGAGGCGAATCCCATTCATACCTTCGGGCATAGGACTGACTCGTAGGCGCACGGCTACCCACGTGAAGAGTGATATACCGACAGTCTTCCCCACGAAGAGACCCATGAAGATCGCCATCGGGAGACCTAGGAGCATATCAGCGGAGACATCTCCAAAGGTTACCCCCGCATTGACAAAGGCGAAGAGAGGTAGGATGAAGTAGTGCACCAGGGGGAAGAGTGCATGCTCTAAGGTCTGCACTGGGCTGATCGCACGACTAGCTGTCTGGCGGATCGAGAGGACTTGCTCCAGCTGTTCGTGGGAGAGAATGACTGCTCGCTCGGTCTCTTTCACGTCCGTAGATAGCTTGTCGGTCTTCTCCTTCAGGCGCGAAGCTAGCTCACGGATATGCACCTTCGTCCCAGCAGGTAGGCAGAGGGCGATGAGTACCCCAGCGATCGTAGGATGAATACCCGAGTGTAGGAAGAGTGCCCACACGGCGATGCCGATAAGGATGTAGGGCTCCAAGGTATGGATCTTCGCACGAGCCAGCAGACGAATCAGGACGAGCAGAGCTCCTCCGAGAGCCAAGGGCAGCATAGAGACGTGCGTACTGTAGAAGAGAGCGATCACGATGATCCCGCCGATGTCGTCCGCCACAGCTAGTGTGGCTAGGAATACACGGAGGCTCTTCGGGACTCGATCCCCTAGAGCTCCTAGGACGGCCAGCGCAAAGGCAATGTCCGTCGCCATAGGGATAGCCGCTCCGATGCTCTCAGGTGCATCGGGGGCAAAGAGAAGGAAGCAGAGCACGGGAAAAACCATCCCCCCAGCTGCCGCGATGACAGGCAGGATCGCCTTCTTCGGTGAAGCTAACTCCCCCACCAAGAGCTCTTGCTTGATCTCAAGACCTACGAGGAAGAAGAAAATCGCCATCAAGGCGTCATTGACCACCTGACTCACCGTCATCGTATGCCCAGCATGCTGGAAGACTTCGATAGGCCCCACGAGGATCTTCACGGGGTAATGGAGGAAATTCACATAGTAGTGACTCCACGGAGAGTTAGCGATGATGACTGCAGCGATAGTCGCTAGGAAGAGAAGCAGCGAAGGATTCGGGCGAAACGAGCGTAGCCGCTTCAGATACGATGAGGAGGAAGAGGACGTAGACGTTGTGCTCATTTATAATGATCGTGTATGGGTATGCTACCGCAAGTGAGAGCTCATGCCAGCGATCATCGGTATCACCTATCCACAAGACACAAGCTCCTTCGGGCAAAGTTAGTGTTTTCCACCAAGGCTACATAATGATCACCCCCTTAGACAGAGAGCTTCAGCCCTCTTTCATTACATATTCTCACTCCCAAGATCCGTCTCGCTTCATCCATACCCAAGCCTTCTCTAGCATCATTCCCTTCGCTTCAAGAAGTGGAGAAAAGCTATCCAAGCCAGCAAGGCAAGCGATACTCACTCGAGCCCTCTCCAATTCACTTCAGCTCCACTTACTCTAGCCTCCGCAAAGCTCTAGCTCTACCGTGACTAAGCTTTACCTCTTCCCGAGCCAAGCTCTACCTTAACACCCGAAGAGCTATAGCTTCGCGCCAAGCACTACGGCCCCCCAGGAGGATAGACCCTCCCCTATCCCCAGAAAAGCCACGGGGCAGACCTCCGAAAGAAGGCCTGCCCCGTGGGGATGATAAGAGCTTGGATCGACTCGCTTAGAAGGTATACTTGATACCGACCTGAGCTCTCCAGCGAGAACCTAGGTCAGAGTATGTCCAAGGCTCATTGCCTGCGTTAGGCTTGTTAAAGCTATAGGTAGGCGTAGCACCGCTCGTATTGATCGAAATAGGAGAGATACTGTTGTACTGGATCGAAGGAGTCATACCCCAACCACGGTTAAGGAGGTTCCCAACGTTGATGATGTCAGCGTTGAGCTGGAAGGTATGACGACGACCACCTACCTTGAGGAAGAAGTCTTGAGCAAAGTGTAGGTCAAACTTGTGCACGAACTTCATCAGGAAGATATTACGTGGAGCGATGCGACCACGGTAGTCGTTCAGGTCACTGCTGCTGTTCATGAACTCTTCGAAGCTCTGTGCCATCGCTTCGTTAGCGCTCTTCTGGCGGAGAGCAAAGTCAGCGTCGGACTCACCCTTATTCTTACGGATGTTAGCAGTGAAGTAACCATTCTGTACCTCCTCACGTGTGGGGATGTAAGCTAGGTCATTGTTCAGCGTACCAGGCATCGTACGACCGTCACCGTTAGCATCACCGAAGTAAGTCATCGAGTAGCGGTCACCGGAATAGCCATTGTACACGAGACCGATGGTCGTAGCGAAGTGCTTAGCATACTCGACACGATAGTTCAGCTGACCGATGATACGGTGGCGCATGTCGTAGTTGGAGTGATAGACCTCTTCGCCGTTGATGTCGATAGAAGAGTTGTACGCCCAGATAGACACTGCCTGTGAGCTCGTACCACCGTCGTTCGAAGCACGTGAGGTACCATAGGTATAGGAGATCGAAGCATCGAAGCCCTTACCGAAGTCCTTAGCGAGCGATCCCGTGATGTTGTAGCTATAGCCACGGCTATTGCTCGTCAGCAGGATGAGGTTGGTGTACTTCGCAGAGAGCGCAGGATCGAGTTGGTAGACAGGACGCACCTGGCCATTGCCATGATCGAGCTGACCGTTACGCTTGAGGATGAGGTTCTGGAAGCGGACGCTGTTGATGTTCTTGGAGTACATCCCTTCGAGAGTCGCACGGATACCCCATGGTAGGGTAGCATCAAGAGCGAGGTTCGTACGCCAAACCTGTGGGTAACGGAAGTTCTTACCTACGATATCCACCTCAGAGATCCCTGCAGGACGGTACTGATTGTCCACATCAGGATTGAAGCGAAGTGATGGAGTCTTCTGCGCCGTCGTAGAGGTGCGGAGATACTCGACACCACTATTCGTGAAGCTATTGGAGATCCACACGAAGGGGACACGACCAGTGAAGATACCCGTACCCCCACGGAGCGTGTACTTACGAGCCTCGTCAAGCTGGTAACGGAATCCTACACGAGGTGAGAAGAGCGGACGAAGAGGAGGGAGGTAGTTGTTGGTGATGCCATATGCCTTAGCGACATCTGACTCGTTGAAGGCCGTATTAGCTGTCGGACGATCGAGGAAGAAGGGCATATCGATACGCAGACCATAGGTCAAGCGGAAGCGATCCGTGACCTTCCAGTCATCCTGCGCATAGAGACCGATCTGACCTGCACGGAAGGAAGGTGCCCAAGCATTATTCCCACCAGTAAACTGCGTGTTCACGCCCGAGTAACCATAGGACTCAGGAGCTACCTCTGCTGGAGTACCGATATTGAGGAAATCCTGGAGACCGTCCTTACGAGAAGAACCATAGGTATAGTTCCCGAAGTAGTTCGTCAGGTAAAGGTTACGCATACGGAAGAGTTCGTTGTGCGTACCGAAGGTCAGCGTGTGATTACCGAGGGAGAGAGTTAGGTTATCCGTCAGTGAGTAGATATCCTGATCGAGCTCGTTTGCCCCACGGTTATTATCGACCCCTGCTAGGATGGTATAGCGTGAAGTCTGAGTAGGCTTGGTAGGATCGGTGGCGATGAGCCCATTGATACGGATGAAAGGGAAGCGTGCTCCGTAGTACGCATTACGGTCACGGATACCGCTATAGCTTACACGCACCTCGTTAGATAGGCGCTCGTTAAGCTTACTATTCAGCTCTGCGACGATGGTGTTCGTTACACTCTTTCTGAAGTAGCCGTTATTGAAGAAGCGGAGCTGCGTAGGCGAGTTACTGAAGAAGTAAGGCTTGTCGTTGATATGGCTATAGCGTAGCGTAAGACGATGCTTCGTGTTGATATTCCAGTCTAGACGAAGCAGACCCTTGAACGTTTCGCTAGGGATCTCACGAGCGGCGTAGCCTCCAGCATCGTAGCCGAGCTCCTTGAGCTTAGCATCGACCTTATCAGCGATCTCCTTGGTGACGATCGATCCATCCCCAGGCGTATAAGTCGTAGGACGTACCCCCTTGACATACTCACCATTAGCGAAGAAGAAGAGCTTATCCTTGACGATAGGACCACCGAGGGTGAAGCCGACCGTATTCTCATACTGCTTGTCGAGCTTCTTGCGGTTCTTGACATTCTTACCAGCTGTCGTACCGTAGAAGTCCTGGTTGTAATAGTAGTCGTAGACAGAGCCACGGAAGGTGTTCGTCCCCGACTTGGTGATAGCGTTCATACCACCACCCGTGAAGCCCGACTGACGGACATCAAAGGGAGCGATGACGATCTGCAGAGCATCGATAGCTTCGAGGGAGATAGCATTCTTGCTAGAAGATGCACCAAGACCGAAGACGTCGTTATTCACAGCACCGTCGATCTGGAAGCTATTGAAGCGGTTGCTCGCTCCAGCGAAGGAACCCTGACCATTAGACTGAGGGGTCAGGTTAGCAATATCCATGATGCTACGTGATACGCTAGGCACACGCTCGATATTGCGGCGGGAGAAGCTGGTACCTGCACCGGTCTTCTGAGCATTGAAGCGACTGCCTCTTGAGCCCGTGACGCTAACAGCGGAGAGCTGGTGAGTATCGCTCTGTAGGGTGACATTGAGGGTCTCCGTCTCACCGAGAGCGAGGGTGACGTTGGTGAGGCTAGCCTTCTGATAGCCGATGTAGGATACCGTGATGGTATAGGGGCCACCTGGGCGCATACCCACGATACTATAGTTACCCTTGGCATTGGTGATAGCACCATAGGTAGTACCTGTAGGCAGGTGTTTGGCGACGACAGAGGCGCCGACGAGGGTCTCCTTCGACACTGGATCTGTGACAGTCCCATTGATAGCCGAGGTCGTCACCTGAGCCCAAAGGGCTGGAGTGGCAAAGCTCAGCATCATGAGAGCGAAGAGACGAAGTAGATACTTCTTCATACGCATTAGTTGGTGTGGGCAAATAGCGAGCCCACGCTAGTGTGAGAGATAAAGAAAAAAGGGAGGAGAGGAATACGACGAGAGCGGACACCCTACTGCTACCCTCGGGGGAGGGTGTCAGGAAGGTATCCGCTCTAGTTGTATTGAGGGCATGCTAGCCTAGATTAGTCATCAGAGACTATTCGGCAGCAGCTTCTTCTTGTGCAGGGGCTTCTTCGCCTTCGGCAGGAGCTTCTGCAGCTGCCTTAGCTTCTGCTTCTGCGAGCTTCTTAGCTGCTACTGCTTCGGCCTTAGCCTTATTAGCAGCCTGTTCAGCTTCGAGAGCTGCCTTAGCAGCTTCAGCCTTGCTCTTAGCGAGGCTTTCACGGATGTTGCCTAGGGCGCCATCCTTCTTTGCCTTCCAAGCCTCGAACTTCGCGTCAGCAGCAGCCTGGTCGAAAGCCCCCTTAGCGACACCACCGAGGAGGTGCTTCTTCAGGAGAACGCCTTCATGAGAGAGGATGCTACGAGCGGTGTCCGTGGGCTGGGCACCGGTGTTGAGCCAATACAAAGCGCGGTCGAAGTCAAGATCTACTGTAGCAGGATTGGTGTTAGGGTTGTACGTACCAATCTTCTCAATAAACTTGCCATCACGTGGCGCTCTACTGTCAGCGACGACGATCTTATAGAAGGCATAAGCCTTACGACCGTGGCGCTGGAGACGGATCTTAGTTGCCATTTACTTGGTAATTTAAACTTAGACTAGGTGCACCATTGCATTAGTCGGGGGCAAAGATAGCAATAATCTCCCAGAGTATCAGCCCCCGAGAGCTCTCTCCCTGCTAGACGGAGGGAAGGAGCTAAGCCCCCAGCTGGATGAGGAGCCATCACCACCCTTACGCACAGCGAAAACGAAGCGTCCCCCGCATCGGATCCTTGAGGAGGAGCGATGCGGGGGACGCTTATACTTAGACTATTGGTCTTAGGCTTAGCCGTTAACCTTAGCCATGTGAGCTACGAGGTCAAGGACCTTGTTAGAGTAACCGATTTCGTTGTCGTACCAGCTAACGAGCTTAACGAACTTGTCGGTCAGAGCGA
>CAJPPK010000016.1 GCA_905372565.1 uncultured Porphyromonas sp.
AACTCACGACCCAGTGATTAAGAGTCACTTGCTCTACCAACTGAGCTACAGAGTCTTCACAGCGTGATGCTTGGTGACATCAATTACCTGCCTTGGTGAGCAGGTCGCTCTCATAAATCGAATGCAAAGGTAAGGTAAAACTCACAAACTTCCAAATCACTTCCCGACAAATCTTCAAGTTTTCTCTCCCAGCCACCTCCATTCGTCCCCTAAAAGGGGAGAATATAAAATCCAACTAGTAGGCACTACTGTTGCCCCTCAGGTGGCACTACTGTTGCCTCAAGAGAGGCACTACTGATGCCCCGAAAGAGGTAACACTGCTACCCCCCACCCCACACAACCCTTTCCCTCTCCTAAACCATAGGGGTAAGAGGGATCTATTTACTCAAGAGACGGAAGTAGGGTGACACGCTGAGGTAGACCTCAGCAAAGGTACTCAGCGCCGTCTTCCCATGCGGATGAACCCACAGTCCTGCCGAGGCACCGAAGGTATAGGCCGCCTGCTCAACCAGACGATAGCTCGCCTGCAGACTCCAGTAGCTCGGATAGTGTGTATAGAGGCGACCGCCAGGCTGACGCTTATCGACCTTCAAGCTCTGCGCAAACGGCACCCCCAGCGGAGAGATATAGTCCGTACCCGACCAGAAGCCAAGACGTAGCTGCCATCGGCGCCACGCGAGCTGGCTCTGCGCATAGAGCCCTGTACCATGCGACACGGGGAAGTGCTCCCCTCGTTGGCTATACCCCAAGGCAAAGGCCGAGGTCGTCCAGATGAGTGGATACGCTCCGAGGGCAAAGCGATGGGTATAGCGTAGTCCCAAGGCCGCATTCATCCACGTGTGGACGGTATCCGCCCGTTGGTTCAAGACCCCACCCCGATGCTGTGCCACCGCCTGAAAGTCCACATCGAGTCGACTCGCAGGATGATCCCATAGCGCACGGCGAAGGTGTAGACCGAAGACAAAAGCCTCGGGATGCTTCTCCCCCTTAAAGATGAAGCTCTGCCAGTCCACCCACGTATCCACCTCCGTGCGCTTCCCAGCATACTTGAGCTGAAAGCCCCGCTCTTCATCTGCCGTGAGGTTCAGTTCAGAATTATACAGTGGATCAATGAGATCATGCTTGACCCCTCCCTCGAGGTCACCGAGGATCAAGGCTAGCCGTGGTGTAGGTAGGATGGTCGCTTGGAAGAAAGGAAGGAGACGGAACTTCGTATAGCGATCCCCATCCCCTCTCCAGTAAGGTAGATCTTGATAAGCCAGTGCCGCAGGATAGCGAGATGCTCCCCAATAGTAGAGGTTCGCTACTCCCAAGCGAAGCTGGACAGGCAGGCGAGTATCCGGACTATAGCCTACATCCAAGCGCAGCCTATAGCCTGGGAGTGTGTAGTCGTCAGCGAGCTCAGTCGCATATTCATTGTTTCGGAAAAAGCCCTGTCCTAGCAAGCGTATCCCCAGACGATCAGTATACCCCGAGCTATCACAGCGTGAGGGCTCCTCAGCACGATAGTAATCCTGCGCCCAGAGGGAACTACCCCAGCACAAGAGGAGCAAAAGCCCCAGCAGGCGACAGCGAAGTAGATGTGAGCAGATCATACGAGGAGTTCCTTAGGTTAGTCACCGAGGATATAGTCCCAGCCCTCCCCTGTATAGAGGAATCCCGCTGGCGTCAGCCTCTGTAGCTCCTCAGGCCGAGAGATACGCTGACGAAGGACCGCACCTGCCATCTCTCCTCGTGCCATCTTAGTATAGATCACCGTCTGACGCAGGGAGCCATCACGCTGGCGAGTAAGGAAGGTCGGGGTGATCACCTCCACAGATCGCTCCACCTCCTCCCAGTGGAAGAGCCCCCGCATCTCGTCGCTCGCCAGATAGAGCAGCGTCCCTCCTGCAGCACGGATGGCTTCGATGAAGGGCTTAGTCAGCCGATCACGCCAGAAGTCAAAGACCCGCTCCCCCTCCAGCATCGGTAGCCTAGCCGTACCCTCCATGCGATAAGGACGAATGAGATCGGTCGGGCGAAGAAGCCCATAAACGAAGGAGGTCATACGCAGATGATCCACCGCATAGCGCCAGTCCTCCTCAGTCAGACTACCTGCCCCTAGCTTCTTATAGACCATCCCCGAGTAGTTCAGAAGCGCCTGCTCCTCGGGAGTGCCCTCATCGAAGAAGGTGGCTAGGTTGCGCTGGGCTTCGGGAAGTGTCTTCGCCGTGAGGAGGAGTTCTTTCTTGAGCGTCTGGGAGCTTAATTCAAGAGAGGAAGCCACCAGCTGGCGTGCCTCGGTGACAAACACAGGTATCGTAGCGGGCAAGCGATGAGCGCACTTGACTTGTTTAGCAAAGGTCTTAGCTGGAGAGATGAGAATAAGCATAGCAGAGAGATTTAACGGTGGTTAAGCGGACGTGTAGCTCGGAGAACTTCTCTCTTGCCTGGAGGGCCAGGCAAACGCTCCACGAGGAAGCCAGCACGCTGAAGGCGCCTGCGCACTTCCCCCTTCGCACAGTAGGTCGTCAGCACTGCTCCCGGGGAAGAGGCTTCGAAGAGACGCCTAAAGATACCCTCCTCCCAGAGCTCGGGCTGGCTCTCGGGGGAGAAGGCATCGAAATAGATGAGGTCAAGACCCGTGGGGAAGGAGCTTGTCGTCAGATCCCCTTGGAGCTTATGTAGCGTGAAGTAGGGAGACAGCGAGATATCCTCTCCCCACGGAGCCCCGTGGATCGCTCGCAGATCCTCCGTCGGCAGATCTGAATAAGCGAGCTGACTAGCCAGCTCTTCCTCCAGCGGATACCGCTCGATACTATAGTAGCATAGTGGGCACTTGGCCTGCTCCACCGCAACCTTTGTCAGCAGAGCATTCAGCCCCGTACCCAGCCCGACCTCAAAGAGGCGCAAAGGACGATCCGACATAGACGGCTCCTCTAGGCGATGAAGAAGACCAAGGCGAAGGAAGATGTGCTCACTCTCCTGCCTAGCTCCATGCGTCGAGTGATAGTGCTCCCCGAAGGTAGGAGCAAAGAGGGTCAGACTACCATCTTCGGTCGTAGCGAGTTCGGGAGGAAGGGTCGTCATCGGTCAAGGCTTGGGAGAAGGGGGGAGACGAGTTGCCAGAGAGCAATCCCCGTGGCAACACTAACATTCAAGCTATGCTTCGTACCTAGCTGTGGGATCTCTAAGCAGGTATCGACCGCCTGCATGAAATCCTCATGGACACCTCGCACCTCATTCCCCAGGATCAGGGCATAGCGCTGATTGGGCTGAGGCGTAAAGGCTTCGAGGGAGACGCTCCCATGAGCTTGCTCTAGCGCCAGGAGATGGTAGCCCTCAGCCTGGAGCTCACCGAGAGCTTCCGCCCGATCAGCGAAGTAGCGCCAAGGGACACTCTCCTCTGCCCCCAGAGCGGTCTTATGAATATCGGTATGCGGAGGGCAGGCCGTGATACCACAGAGGTACAATCCCTCCAAGCGAAAGGCATCCGCCGTACGAAAGATCGATCCGACATTATTCATACTCCTCAGGTCATCCAGCACGAGCAGGATAGGGAGCTTCTTACTCTGGTGATAGTCCTCTCGGGAGAGGCGTACCATCTCGGTGATTTTGAGCTTCTTCATCAGTACAAAGATACAGTAAGAACGACTACCCTATACCTTAGCTCCCCGATCTTCACCACCCCAAGGGATACAAAAAGACTTCGCCCGCATCTGTCTCCCTATGAGGGGAGAGGAGATGCGGGCGAAGTCAATTAAGCCAGAGGTCGAAGTCCACCATCCGTAGAGGTGAATCGCCTCGATAGCGGGATCTTACTTAGCCTTGCGGTTACGGATGACGTGGCGTACTTCTTCGAGCTTCTCTACACGCTTCAGGCGGTCAGATTCAGCTTCGACGAAGAGCTCCTCCTTCTCTGCTGGGCGAACGTAGGCGAGAGCTTCTCCCTTACGGATGTTAGCCCCTTGAGCTGCTACCTCAGCTAGGCGACCCGTGAAGTTAGAGAGCACGGGCTCGAAGTAGCCTGCAGTCGTCTGAATGTAGCAGAGTGGCTCGCCAGTCTTGATGAAGGTACCCAGAGCAGGTGCCGTAGAGTAATCTTCGGGATCCACTTCCCAGATGATCTGTCCAGAGGCAGGAGCTTCGATAGGCTCGGTGCCCTGGCGCTTGATCTTCTGAGCATCTTCTGCACTATAGCCCTTCTTAATGAGAGCATCTGTCTTCGCCTTGTCAAGCTCTGCCTGGAAGCGCTCCTTAGCAGCACCACTCTTGTAGTCACGGTACTGGCTCTCATGCATAGCGAACTCGAAGAGCTCTTCATCGTCTTCACCAAGCTCCCAGCCATTCTCCAGCATCTCTGCACGGAACTTATCCAGCGCATCGGGATAGTTGAGCTGAGGATCCTCGGTCGTGAACTCGAAGCCCTTTTCCTTCGCGAGGTCGATGATCTCCTGATCGAGCTTACCTGGCAGACGACCAGACTTCCCGAGGATCATACCCCAAGTGTTGTTATCGATAGCTTCCCAACGTCCCTTACCGATCGTGAGGTTATAGACATTCATCAGTGCGACGTTCTTCACGTACTGACTGAATGGCGTCACGAGAGGAGGATAGCCGAGACGAGGCCATACATAGGCGACCTCATCAAAGAGGCGAACGAGCAGGTCATCGACGCTAAGCTCGGGCTCACCCTTCTTGCGTAGGTGCATATTAATACCGGCATGTACCCCCTTGAGGTCAGCCATCATCGAGCCCATCATACCACCAGGTAGACCACAGCCTACGAGGAGAGAGGACATCAGGAGGTTCGAGGGATTGATGAAATACCCCAGGAAGTCATCGATGAACTCCTGCGTCAGAGCACGAGCCTTCATGTAGGCATCCATATTAATATCCGCCACCTTGAAGCCAGCGTCGATGAGCATCTCACGGATCGTGATGACATCTGGGTGGATCTTACCCCAAGAGAGTGGCTCGATGGCGACATCCACGATATCTGCACCATTACGACAGACCTCCAGCATAGAAGCCACAGAGAAGCCAGGCCCCGTATGACCATGGTACTCGATGATAATCTCTGGGTGCTTATCCTTAATAGCCTTCACCAGGCGACCAAGGAATGCAGGACGGCCTACACCCGCCATATCCTTCAAGCAGATCTCAGGAGCACCAGCCTTGACAAACTGATCCGCCAGATCAGTATAGTACTCGACCGTATGCACAGGAGAGTGGGTGATACAGAGCGTAGCCTGAGGGATCATCCCTGCTTCCTTCGCATACTTGATCGAAGGGATCACGTTGCGAGGGTCATTCAGACCGTCGAAAATACGTGTGATGTCTACACCCTGCGCCTTCTTGACCTTGTACATCAAGCGACGCACGTCTGCTGGTACGGGGAACATACGCAGACCGTTGAGCCCACGGTCTAGCATGTGTGTCTGGATGCCAGCTTCATTCAGAGGCTTAGTGAAGGCACGGACAGCCTTGTTGGGGTTCTCACCATAGAGTAGGTTGACCTGCTCAAAGGCTCCACCGTTCGTCTCGACACGTGCGAAGCATCCCATCTCGACGAAGACGGGGGCGATGCGTTCGAGCTGATCCTTGCGAGGCTGATACTTCCCGGAGGACTGCCACATGTCGCGATAGATCAGACTGAACTTGATTTCTCTCTGTTCCATAAGAGTGACTGTTTTATTGGTAAGGTATATCTGTTACTTGGATTGGGAGGATGCGTCGATCATGTCCAACGTATGAAGCCACTGCAAGGCTACCAGACCTGCGGTCTCCGTCCTCAGGCGACTCTCCCCAAGAGTAATAGGCTGCGCTCCCGCCTGAATGGCTTGCTGAATCTCCTCGGTAGAGAAGTCTCCCTCGGGACCGACCATCAGCAGGGTATCCGCCTCTGGACGGAAAGTCTCGTGAATAAGCACTCGCTCGGGAGCGATCCCCTCTCTACAGTGAGCGATCAGTCGAACGCTACTCTGATCTTGCTCTAAGAGCTCAGGCAGGGTGATCTCGGGAATAAGACGTGGGAGGAGCGCTTTATGGGACTGCTTCATCGCACTCTGTATGATGCGTTCGATGCGCTCGGCCTTGGTGTGTTTACGCTCGGAGTGCTTGACGCGAAGGAGATAGATCTGATCCACCCCCAGCTCGACGAGCTTCTCAATGCTCCACTCTAGTCGATCGATATTCTTAGTAGGAGCGATGGCGACACTCCAGCATCCTCGCCAGTACTTCTGCCAAGGCTCTTCGCTGACTATACTAAGGAGGCAATGATGGCGATCGACCCCTACCACTTGGGTCTCGAAGAGCGTACCCTCTCCATCGGTCACGAGATAGGCGTCTCCTGGCTTAGCACGAAGCACACGTAGAGCATGCTGAGCCTCACCATCGGGAAGCTCTAGCTCAGTCCTTAGATTGGGAGCATAGAATAGGGGTAGGTCTTTCATCTCTCCATCGTTGTTATTCCTCGTATCAAAGTTACGCCTTTTGTGTCAAAATAGGGAATAAGCTCTATAATTCCTCAGATCGACCTCCCAGCTTTATGCGAAGGTAGGCTATTAGTATACCACATAAATGCCTATAAAGAGAGGGTGCGACACCTGCCAGCTCGGCAAGGCATCACACCCTCAAGGCTTAATATAGACTCTGTGAAGTCTCAGGCAGAGTCTAAGCGTGAGCTTTAGTCTTGGATGCTATCCCAGTCTCCTTCATACTCGATATCGTCGGTAGAACCATTGATCGAGAAATCTAGGAGAAGACTCAGATTGGTCTTTAGGAGAAGTGGCGTAAGCTCAGGACGCTCATATGCTAGTTTCTTCATTGTCTTTTCAGTTCTTGTGCTTATACCTTAGTTCTTCTCTAGCTTCCCCGTGATGTTGAACTTAGTCGAAGCTACGAAGCCATCTCGCTTCAGAGGACTGAGGCGCTTCTCATCAGCCATATTACGACCATTGATCGTATATCTGATTCTAAAGGTAGCAGCCGTCTTCGTGATCTTACCATTGGAGAGAGCATTCACCAGGGGAAGATAGATCATACGCTTAGCAGTCTTGCCATCCTGAATCGTTCTTTGGTCCTCGTCCCCGTAGAACTTGATCTCAAACGGATCATAAGCCCCACGCCCATCGCCACTACGGTCTGGCTCGAGGTCAGGCAGGACATCAAGCGTAGGACGATAACTACCGCCTTGACGAACACTCTTTGAGGTAGACTCGTGAAGGGTGACCGTATGTCCTCCCCAGTTGTCTACACGCATAGAGGTCAGGGTAGCTGGGTATAGAGAATTATTCTCAAACTCACACTCGAGCAAGACACCACGCATCTGCAGCTTGAGGTTACTACTGCTGAGCATATGGAATCGCTCTGGTCCGCCCTTGCTGGTACCTAGCCCCGTCCCTGCAGTCTCATTTAGGTTAAGCTTATGCTTACCTGGTGTCGTCGCAAAGATGAGACGAGTCTGAGAGGTGTTCGCTCCAGCATTCGTATAGTCGACAGCCTGCCCCAGACGTGTTTCCCAGCCACCATGAGTATACGTTTGATTCTCAGGAAGGAGGTGATTGGCATAGTAGTCAGGGTCATTTGACTTAGGATCAAACCCGACGAAGATGGCCACATAGACATCTTCTGCCCCAGGCTTACCATAGGAGATTATGCCACTATTCTGCTTAAAGCCTTTGTCAGTAGTGAAGCGATTATCAGGAAGCCCTTTCCCATTATTTCTTGCGATCTCCTTGTCATTGAAGTGGAACTTATTCACCATCTGACCATTGCTACTCATCGTCGTGGACACTTCGAGAGCTGCACGGAAGAAGTAGGAATTCCCATAGCCATCATAGATACAGAAGATTGCTGGGAGCTTATCACTGTTAAAGAATGGCGTGATAAAGCGCTTGTTGTCAGAGGTACGAGTCCAGCTAGAGAGGGTCAAATCTTTTGCTGAACCTGTAGCGATTGGAAGATCTGGGTCTAGATCTGGGAACTCAATCTCCCCACTCAGGCTGAGACCGACATGAGGCTCCCCAGACGGCGTGCTAGGGAGGACTGGCTCATTGGTAGACTTAGAGCACGCCCCAAGCACAGCCAAGAGAGAGAGAGAAAACAGGAATTGTTTTGTTGTCATAATTAATTTATAGATAAATACTACTTCATCATATGATATGAGGCTCTGATATCTTTACTATAGGATAAGCAAGAGAGCAAAGGAACACCAGGGCTATTTTTTGCACAAAAATACATATAAAAAATAGAATTACAACCCTCAACCATACTTTCGTCTTGCTATTTATCACCAGAGTCTAGCTAGTTACCTTATTCCCACTAGCTTTAGCCTATATCGAGGCTAGTTAAAATATTATATTCGCCAACCTTAAAACAGGCCATACTAATCCCTCCTTCGCATAAAAAGAATCATTCTTCTCTCTAAAAAGATCCTTTTTCACCCCTCCCCTAGCCCCTAGCGGAGCGAAAGTATCATGATGTAGCAAAAAGGGAACTTTCACCCCGACACCAACGATTGATCGGAGCCAAATTTCCCCTCAGGCCTCCATCGAAACAAGATAGTTAACGACGACTTTGACCACTTATGGACAGTTTCGGATAGTTATGTGCAGTTTTTGACCAAGGTCAGCGATCGCCCGACGTACCTTCGCAGTGTGAAAGAGAAAAGACAAACCTCCGACCCCGAAGGCTCCCGTCTTCCTCTTCACAGAGTTCCTTATTTATTCACACGAACCATTATGTGCCTGACAAGGCAGGCACGCAGGCGCAGACCCTGCCTAAGTCCTCGCTCAACACGAAGGTCCACCTTAGTGAAAGCCAAGGTAAACCTCTCCCCGAGTAAAGATATACCTTCACGCCGGCCAAGATATACCTTTACCAAGGGATAGGGAAACAGACCTTCCGAGCGAGCCTTAGCACCTCTATCATCATGCTACAGTATCATCTCAGCAGTCGCACGACCAAGGTCGGTAAAAACAAGGGCAAGACCGTCTATTACGCCCAGTATCGCACCCGTGGACTCATCCCCTTCGACGTCTTCTGTCGGGAGGTCGCCGACGGATCGACCGTGGATGTCGCCGACGTCAAGGCAGTGCTCTCCCGCCTACATACCGTCATCACACGCAATATCGAGCGAGGCTTCTCCGTCGAAGTCGGAGAGCTAGGGAACTTCCGCCCTACCTTCGGATCCGCCGAGGTACTTGATCCCAAGGACTTCGACATCACCAAGCACGTTCGTAGTCCGAAGATCACCTTCCGTCCCCGCCCCGTTTTCGCCCAAAGCCTACGTGCGAACATCGGCTTCGAGCGAGTGGAGCTCTCCAAGAGCAAGGACAAGGGGAAAGGAAGCAAGAAGCCTAATAGCACAAAGCCCTCGACGGAGCAGGGCGCAGGCGAGCACTCGGGCTCCCCTTCGGCCGGTGATGGGCACCTCGGTATCTAGCCTCCCTCTAGCCAGACAGCACATGTCCTGATCGGGTACACCTACTAGCTAGGGAGAAAAGTACGCCCCGCGAGCACTAGTGGCTCGCGGGGCGTACCCGTTTCTATTATCTAAGATAGTCGAACCGACTACTCCCGCCAGTAGCGACGCTGGATGCGGAGCGAGAGACCCGTGAGGATTTCGTAGGGGATGGTATCACAAGCCTCAGCCATCCCCTCGAGTGGGCAGGCTTCAGCACCGAAGATCACCACTGGATCGCCTGCCTTCGGATCCGCCACCTCCGTGACGTCGATCATGCAGGCATCCATACACACATTCCCTATCGTAGGGCAAAGGACACCCCCGACAAGTACCTTATAGGCTCCTCGGCTCAAGCGTCGGGAGAAGCCATCCGCATAGCCGATCGGGATGACGGCTATCTTGCTCGGACGCTCCGTGAGTCCCCGACAGCCATAGCCTACCGCTTCGCCTGCAGGGAGGTCACGCACCTGCAGCAGGACGGTCGAGAGGCGAGCCACCGGTAGAAGCCCTCCCCGACCTGTAGGACTGACGCCGTAGAGCCCGATACCCAAGCGAGCCATGTCGAAGGCATACTGCCGACCGAACTCCTCTATCCCTGCGGTATTGAGGATGTGTCGCTTGGGCTGGTAACCCAAAGCCTTCGCCAGCCGATCACTAGCCTCCTCGAAGCGGGAGATCTGCCCGAGCGTGAAGTCTCGCTTATCCTCTTCGTCGGCTGCCGCTAGGTGCGAGAAGACCGATGCTACACGGAGCGCAGGATGAAGGCGTAGGTATTCCCCGACCTCCGTCAGTTCTTCGGGAGCGAAGCCCAGGCGATGCATACCGCTATCAACCTTGATATGTACGGGAAAGTCCGTGATACCCGCCAGCTCGGCACGCTCCGTCAGCCCACGAAGTAGGTCGCAGCTGTAAATTTCAGGCTCGAGCTGGTAGGCAAAGAGGGTCTCTGCGACACTTAACTCGGGGTTCATGATCATCAGGTGCGTACGGATCCCCTTCGATCGTAGAGCTCTCCCTTCGTCAGCCACGGCCACGGCCAGGTAATCCACACGATGCTCCTGTAGCGTCCTAGCGAGCTCGAAGTCTCCCGTGCCATAGCCATCAGCCTTGATCATACAGATCAGCGGATGTCCAGCCGGCAGGAGGGAGCGGTAATGGTTAAGGTTATGCACCACGGCCTGTAGGTCGATGTCCAGCACCGTCTGATGCTCCCGCGAGGAAAGACGCTGGTAGACCCGATCAAGCGCAAAGCGTCGTGCTCCCTTGATCAAGATACAGCAGTCACGAAGGCCCGCCAAGGTAGCCGACTCCAGCAGACTCTCCGTCGTGGGGAAGAAGTGGACGGTCAGCCCATCTGCCTTCGCTCCGAGAGCTCGGATCGCCTCCCCGACAGCGAAGACTTCCTCCACCCCATAGCCCCGTAGGAGCGTAGCGACCTCAGCATAGAGGTCTTCGGCAGGTAGCCCGCTCCCCTCGATGTCGGAGAGGAGCAGTACGGGACGAGAGGATGTAGCTGTCGCCCGACGACGCAGGAAGTCCAGCGCCAGCGAGAGCGACTGTAGGTCACAGCTATAGGCGTCATTGATGAGGGTATTCCCCTGCAATCCATCCTTTACCTCTAGGCGCATGGACACGGAGGCAAGCTCCCGCCAGAGCTTCTCCTCGGCTAGGAGCTCCGGAGCTAGGTAGCCGACGATGGTGAGACAGCAATAGATGTCCTCCAGGTAAGCCCCATCGGTGAAGGGGACACAGAGCGTGTACTCCTGCCCTGCGTAGACGAAGGAGAGACGAGTCGTCTGCTCCATCGGCTCGATGGATCGAACGAAGAGCGAAGCTCCCTCATCCTGCGTACTCCAGGAGATGAGCGTCCTGGCTCCATAGTGCCGTCGGACAGCTTCTCGCACGAGGAGCTCGTCATAGGGGTAGCAGAGGACTTCACTTTGAGCAAAGAGCTGGAGCTTCTCCTCTAGCTTCTCCTCTAGCGAACGGAAGCCTTCCTGATGCGCACTCCCTAGCGTCGTGAAGACACCGATACGAGGCGAGAAGACTTCGGCCAGTCGGTGCATCTCCCCTCGCTGTGAGATACCGACCTCGAAGATCCCTAGTTCATCTCCCGCCGTCACGCTCAGCAGGGAGAGTGGTAGACCGATCTGGGAATTATAGCTACGGGGGGAGCGCACCACAGCTCGGCTGGGGGCTAGGAGCTGATAGAGGAGCTCCTTGACGATCGTCTTCCCATTGCTCCCCGTGAGGCCGATCGTCAGGAGCTCAGGGAAGCGTGCTAGATGATAGGCCGATAGGTGCTGGAGAGCCTCTACCGAGGACTTCACCAGATACCAGTTAGCCTCTCCGTAGTGGGTCGTATAGGCTTCGGGGAGCTCCTCCACGACGAAGCTCCTAACACCTCGGTCATAGAGGGTCTGGAGGTAGCGGTGCCCATCCCCCGAGTCCGTCCGTATGGCAAAGAAGAGTGTCTCCTCCGGCTGAAGGAGCGAACGGCTATCGGTGAGCACGTGCGAGATCGAGCGAGTATGCGTGAGCGTTGCCTTCGCTCCCAAGGCCGTCTGTAGCTCCTGAGGTAGGAGGACGGGGAGAACTAGTCGATCCATTGGTCGAGATGATTTAATTGTGCGTGGGGATAACGAGCCTGCAGATCTTGCAGTTTGGCTCGAAGTCGTGCTAGACGGCTAAGATGTGCTTCTCCTGAAGCGTGGAGCGGGCGATGCATTAGCTCCCTCTCTAGGGCATGCACCTCCTTCATCCCTGCTTGCGTCGCTGGATCTACCGCCCAGCCGAGGAAGCGCTCCCAGATGATTTGCTGGGCTAGCGTCGAGGGATGAGTTAGGTCATCTCCATAGAATCGGTAGTCACGTAGCTCATCTAAGACGATCTCGTAGGCAGGGAAGTAATGGACTCGGTCAGGGTAGTGCTCTGTGAGTGCTTCGGCTAAGAGCAGGAGTGTCGACTTGCTCAAGGCATTGCCGTGCGCCCCATCACGTAGGTGACGCACCGGACTGACCGTCTGTATGACCCGGAGGTTAGGTGATCGAGCGAAGAGATCCTCGAGCAAAGGATGCCACACCGCTAGGAGCCCATCGACGGAGACACGTGAGCGAGCAAACGACTTCTCGGGGAACTTGTGACAGTTACTTACGACTTCCCCCACCTTCCCTAGCATCGGGTCAGCCAAGCGATAGACGTAAGCCGTCCCCCAGGTCAGTAGTAGGTACTCCGCCCTAGGGAGCAAGGAGGCAGCATGACGTAGTCCTCCGTTAATCTCCTCCAGCATCTGCGCTGGGTCAGTCTGAGAGAAGCGCCCATGATGGGCAAAGGAATGGTAGAGCCCCCCATGCTCTACAAGCTCAGAGGCAGTGAAGAGGCGACACTGAAGTAGCCGTCGAAGCCCCGAAGCTATAGAGAGGGGATTATATTGGATACCGAAAGGATTAACAAGGAGAGACAGTCCCCCACCCTCTAGCCGTGATCCGATACGCTCACTGAAGCAGGACCCAAAGCTAAGCCCCACCTGGCCATAGGCAAGACGGGGCGGTGATGCTGGGAGGGATACGGGTGTAGTCAGGGATACCATAGTGACTAGCGAGGGAGTTTCGTACGGGAGTGGGTCGCACCTCTACCTCGCCTGAGCTGAGGGTAGAAGGCTGAAGGGATATGCTCCAGCTGATAAGAGCCATCCGAAGCAATATCAACAGCCAGGATGTCATAGCGAACCTCAAGGTCTAGTGCATGCTGACGGACATAAGCATTGGCGGCCTCAACTAGGAAGGCTTGCTTCTCTCGAGTCACGGAGTCTCTTGCTCCGAGGAAAGATCCAGCAGAGCGTGTCTTTACCTCCCCGATGATCAGATATTGCCCCCACTGAGCGATGAGGTCGATCTCCTTATGCCCCCACCGCCAGTTACGCTCGAGGATGCGATAGCCCTGCTCCTCTAGATATCGGCAGGCTAGCTCTTCACCAAGCGAACCTGTCTGGAGATGTTGGTCCATAGTAGCTCGGTCTGGGTAGCCTGCTCGTCAAAGGTCTCGATATGACGGCTACGCTTGTCCGGGATGATGTCTTCGATGGCGATGAGGATACCTGTCTCCTGCACAAGGCCAAACTCGTAGTTGATCGCTGTACCAAAGACACGCATTTCAGGAGATAGCGCCATATAAGCACTCACCAAGGGAGGGATATTCAGCCCTAGAGCTCGTATCGCTTGGTTCAGCGCTTTATAGTCCGCACGGAAGTCTTCGTGACAGAAGAGCGCCTGCACCTCCGCTTCATCCACCTCGATGGGTAGCGGTTCGGTCGGCACGACCAATCGCTCAGGATCTGGGAAGTGCTTCCCTAAGAAGTAGAGGATGAGATTACGGGCATGAGCATCGTAGTCCTGATACATAGTCACCTTGCCATAGAAGTAACGCATCTTCGGATTCAGCACGGTGAGTGCCCCGAGCCCATCCCAGAGATTATCTAGAGCGAAGAGGCTCTTCGCCCCCATGCGGGTAGACTGATAGGGAAGGGAGACGAAGGAGCGTCCCAGCTCAATCGTCGAAGGAAGGTAATCACGGAGGAAGGTAGAGCTGAAGTCAAACATCTCCGCTGTGGCTAAACGAGGCTTACCCGTCGCTTCGTCGACCTGCACCTCATCTCCGAAGATGAAGCGATACCCCCCGAGGATAGCTCCCTCAACGGGGTCCCAAACGATGAGTTGCCTATAGCCATCCTCGGCGAGATCGAACTCATCCACATCACAAGCCTTGCCTGTTCCTCCACCATAGAAGCGGAAGGCCTCCTCACGCAGACGACCGATCTCTCGCATCGTCTCTGGGGCTGTCGAGGCATGGAAGACATAGATCTCGTTACCTCCCTTGTTGGTCTTACGTAGGAGCTTATCCGGAGTTAATTCAGCTCGGATAAGCTCCTTCTCTATCGGGGGGATGAGTGCTGGCATGGACATCTTAGTGCTGGTGCTGGTCATACTCCTCCCTTAGCTGGTAGCTGATGCCACGGATGCGCTGTGCCTCCTCTTGGGCAGAGAGCTGGCTATCTCGGAGGCTTTGCCAAGAGATCGGCTCCCCGACGAGGACACGGAAGCGACTACCTCGGGCACGGAAGAGCTCATCAGGTAGTAGCGCCTGCCCTGGATCGAACTTCATCCCCAGCAGATTCTTCAGCTTCCACACCCAATAGAAATGCCGGCTATTCTGCCCGACGAAGTGAAGAGGCACCACATCTCGCTCAGATGCGATAGCCTGACTAACGAAGGTCTTACGCCACTCCTTATCCTGGAGCTTCCCATCGAAGATGCGTGAGCATGAGCCTGCGGGGAAACTGCCGATAGGCACCTCGGTCGCTAAGGCCTGCTGAAGCATCTCCACCTGCTCACGAGCCTGCTTCCCCTGTCGATTATTCACAGGGAGAAAGACGGGCTGCAGAGGCTTTAGGTAGTAGAGTAGATCGGAGACCATATAGCGAACATCCCCATAGCGCTCTGCTAGCATATAGCTCAGACTAATACCATCGAGACCTCCTAAAGGGTGATTCGACACGAAGATACACCTGCCTGATGCTGGCAGACGCTCCGCATGTACCCAGTCAATATCTAATTGGAACTCCTTCACCAGCGCCTCAAGGAAGTCCTTCCCTGCAAGATGACCATGACGATAGAGGATATCGTTGATCTCCCGCTGATGGATGAGGCGCTCAAGGAAGGCGATGACGGGGCGAGGGAGATGCTTCCCCGCCTTTTCCCGAAGCACCCGCCCAATGTTGATCGCGAGCGGGTGATCCTGGGAGGTGTACTGGCTTTTATCGAAGAGCTCCATCTACTTCGCTTGGGCTTCCAGCTGGCGGATGCTCTGCTCGAGTGTGGCGATGCGGCTCTCAGCGTCAGACTGCTTCTTACGCTCGAGGGCGATGACTGCCTCGGGTGCCTTACTGACGAAGCTCTCGTTGCTCAGCTTCTTAGCTACGCCTGCGAGGAACTTCTGCTGGTACTCGAGATCGGCACGGAGCTTCTTCAGCTCTTCCTCGACGTCGATATAGGCTGCCATAGGCACAGCGAACTCATCCGTCCCGATGACGAAGCTCACTGCTCCCTCGCTACGTACACCGCTACGATCGATCGTAGAGAGGCCTGCCATCTTCACCAGCACTTCATCTAGCTCGGTGGGGAAACTGGGGGAAGCCTCGAGGACAAGGGCTTCACGGGGGGAGAGGTTCTTGCTCGTGCGGAGGCTTCGTACCGTCGTGATGATCTCCTGAGCGGAAGCGAAGCGCTGGAGGAAGGCTTCGTCCGCTGGCTCAGCAGGACGCTGCTGGGCATTCATGATGCTCTCACCCTCGGAGCGCTGGGCAAGGTTCTGCCAAAGCTCTTCGGTGATGAAAGGCATGAAGGGGTGTAGGATACGAAGGATCTCGTCGAAGAAGTCCAGGGCTTCCTGACAAGTCGTAGCATCGATAGGTGTCCCGTAGGCGGGCTTGATCAGCTCCAGATAAGAGGACGAGAAGTCATCACGGATGAGCTTGTAGACGAGGGTCAGTGCCTCGCTAATGCGGTACTTGGCGAAGAGGTCATTCAGCTCGCCAGCAGCCTTGTTGAGCACCTGACGCATCCAGTAGGAGGCTAGGCGTGAGGCCTCGGGTTGCTTCTCTTCGGAGACCTCGGCTGTCCATCCCTTGACAAGACGGAAGGCATTCCAGATCTTATTACAGAAGTTACGTCCCTGCTCGCAGAGCGACTCATCGAAGAGAATATCGTTCCCCGCAGGAGCGCTCATGATGAGCCCCATACGGACGCCATCCGCCCCATACTTGTCGATGAGGTCTAGTGGGTCGGGGGAGTTCCCGAGGGTCTTGGACATCTTGCGTCCTTGGTTATCTCGGACGATACCGGTGAGGTAAACGTTCTCGAAGGGCTTCTTCCCCTGGAACTCATACCCAGCCATGATCATACGTGCTACCCAGAAGAAGAGAATATCTGGACCGGTGACGAGGTCAGAGGTAGGATAATAGTAGTCAAGCTCTTCATTGCCCTTGCTCAGCGCAGGAGCGAAGACGGTGATCGGCCAGAGCCAAGAGGAGAACCACGTATCTAGGCAGTCGCTCTCCTGACGAAGGTCGGCAGCGGTGAGGCTAGCATCCTTCTTCTGTGCGAGGCGAAGGGCTTCCTCTTCGGTCGAAGCCACGACGAACGTACCATCGGGAAGGTAGTACGCAGGGATGCGGTGTCCCCACCAGAGCTGGCGACTGATACACCAGTCCTTGATGTTCTCCATCCAGTGACGGTAGGTGTTCTTGAACTTCGCTGGGTGCAGACGGATCTCGTCATTCATCACCGCATCGAGGGCGGGCTTAGCCAGTCCCTCCATCTTGAGGAACCACTGCATCGAGAGCTTAGGCTCGATGGGTACGAAGGTACGCTCAGAGTGCCCGACCTTGTTGGTGTAGGCCTCGACCTTCTCCATGAGCCCTGCGGCCTCGAGGTCAGCTTCGATCTTCTTACGGACATCGAAGCGATCCATGCCGGCATAGACGCCACCATGCTCATTGAGCGACCCATCGTTGTTGAAGATGTCGATGGTCTGAAGCTGGTGCTTCTCCCCGAGGACATAGTCATTGATGTCGTGGGCAGGGGTGACCTTGAGACAGCCCGTACCGAACTCGATATCTACATACTCGTCTTCGATCACGGGGACAGCTCGGCCGACGATAGGCACGATGAGCTTCTTGCCACGGAGGAAGTGGTAGCGCTCGTCGTTGGGGTTGATACAGACAGCGGTGTCACCCATGATGGTCTCGGGGCGAGTCGTCGCTACGACGACATACTTATCCGCTTCCCCTTCGACGAAGTAGCGGAGATAGTAGAGCTTCCCCTGCTGCTCCTGGTAGATCACCTCCTCATCACTGAGGGCGGTCTGTGCCTTGGGGTCCCAGTTCACGACACGGACACCACGGTAGATCAGCCCCTTGCGGTAGAGATCTACGAAGACATCGAGGACGCTCTGACTGCGCTCCTCGTCCATGGTGAAGGCGGTACGATCCCAGTCGCAGGAGGCACCGAGGCGCTTGAGCTGCTCGAGGATGATGCCCCCGTGCTCACGCGTCCAGTCCCAAGCGTGCTCGAGGAAGGCCTCACGGGTGAGGTCATGCTTCTGGATGCCCTGTGAAGCGAGACGGCCGACGACCTTCGCTTCGGTAGCAATAGAGGCATGGTCGGTACCAGGTACCCAGCACGCATTGAAGCCCTGCTGACGGGCACGACGCACGAGGATATCCTGAATACTATTATTGAGCATGTGCCCCATGTGTAGCACCCCCGTGACGTTAGGTGGTGGGATGACGATGGTATAGGCGGGACGCTTGTCCGGTGTGGAATGGAAGAGCTTGTGCTCCATCCAGTACTGATACCATTTACTCTCCACAGCCTCGGGGCTGTACTTGGTAGCTAACTCCATCATAGCTCTTTGGGTGATCTATCCTATTATAATTATGTACTTGTGTTGGCTAGCCCAGCCCTGAGGGTTAGGCTCTAGGAAGCACAAAGTTACGCAATTGTCACCGACTGCCCGCTCTCCGAGCTCACCGAGGTTCATCAGCCCCGAAAAGAAGGGGCTCGAAGCCCTCCTGCTCCTCGAGGAGTAACAGTGTTATCTCCAGAGGGGCAACAGTAGTGCCACCCAAGAGGCAACAGTAGTGCCTCTCCAGGGGCATCAGTAGTGCCTACTAGTTGGTCACAAAGAATCAAGGAAGGGGAGCTAGGGGAAGGAGAGCGTAATTCCTCCCTTTTTAGCAAGAAAAGTGGTGCGTGGAAGGCTTTCTGCTCCCACTACACCACTCTTTGTGTGAAAAGGTGTACTTTTGTCACGCAAATTTAGCAACCAAGACAAGTATATCCTTCTTTATGCAAAAAGCTACCATTGCCTTCTTCGGGACAATGCCTTATGATAAGGTGACCTTCAACAAGGTCAATGAAGACTATGGCTTCGACATCAAGTACTACACCGGTATCCTCAATGCCGACAACGTCTCACTGACCAAGGGGGCAGACATCGTCTGCGTCTTCGTCAACGACCAGGTCGACGCTAGCATCATCGCTGTCCTCAAGGAGAATGGGGTCAAGATGATCGCTCTACGCTGCGCTGGATACAACAACGTCGATCTCGACGCCGCCCATGCTGCTGGGATCACCGTAGCCCGTGTCCCCGCCTACTCCCCTCACGCTGTCGCCGAGTACGCCGTAGCGCTGATGCTCTCCCTCAACCGCAAGATCCAGCGTGCCTCCTGGCGTACCCGTGATGGGAACTTCACCCTCAACGGCCTCATGGGCTTCGACATGTACGGCAAGACCATCGGTGTGATCGGTACGGGTAAGATCGCCAAGGTACTCATCGGCATCATGCGAGGCTTCGGAGCCAAGGTGCTAGCCTATGACCTCTACCCCGACCACGCCTTCGCCGAAGCCAACGACATGCGCTACGTCACCCTAGACGAGCTCTATGCGGGATCGGACATCATCTCCCTGCACTGCCCGCTGACACCTGCTACCGAGTATATCATCAACCGCGAGAGCATCGCCAAGATGAAGAAGGGTGTCATGATCATCAACACGGGTCGTGGCCGTCTGATCAACTCCGAAGACCTCATCGAGGGGCTTAAGATGAAGCAGGTCGGCTTCGCTGGTCTCGACGTCTATGAAGAGGAAGAGCCCTACTTCTACAAGGACAAGAGCGACAAGGTCATCGACGACGATACGCTAGCTCGCCTCCTCTCGTTCAACAATGTCATCCTCACCTCGCACCAGGCCTTCTTCACCGAGGAAGCCACGACGAACATCGCCCTGACGACCTTCAACAACATCGAGGATCTCCTCGCCGGTCGTCCCGTAGCTGGCGAAGTCAAAGAGTAACCCTCCCGTCTCAATAGAATACATCGGGGGCGCCTACCTGCATGAGGTAGGCGCCCCCGTGTGCGTTAGGAGGAAGTCCTAATCAATCAGCGAAAGAGGAAGTAGCAGAGGACACTAGAAATAACGCTTCCTACAACCCCTATCCCCAGGACATAAGGATACTTCCATTGTGGATGCCTCCAGTAGAGGACGAGTAGGATCCAAAGGAAGAAGCTACTTCCATAGAAGCTCTCGGGATGCCTCATCGGTCCGAACCAAGGGAGGTAGGGCATCGCAATCATATAGACGAGAAGCAGGGTAGCTAGCAGGACAAAAACCCAGGGACGCAAGCGAGGTGATGCCATCGGAATACTTAGCGAATAGTTAATTATGCCGTAGGAGGATATTCTATGGAGGTGGTGGTGGCAGAAGGCGGTACAATAGGGCCAGAGTCTGAGTTGCTTTCGCTTGAGGTAGAAGTCTGTATGGCTACGTTTGGAGCGATGGTCTTACACTTAGTATTTTCAGCTGCTGACATACAGGCCTCTTTCTCCAGCCAAGCGGTAACAACTTCGCCTATATAAACACCTACAAACGTCGCTGCTAGCGTATTGGCGAATGCGATTCCAGCTCCGATATAGGCTCCGGCAGGGCCTCCTGTCGAACCAGCGATTCCTCCCACTACAGCTGCAACAGTTCCAGCTCCAACAGCGCTACCTGCGGCTGTGGTAACCGCATGAGAGAGGGCTTCTTGATAGACCGCCTCACAATGCGCCTTTGCCTCTTTAACACGTTGAGCCCTCGTTGAGGCTTGCTGGTCTCTCTGGCGATTATCTCCTGTTGCTCTGAACATGGACGGGGTCAAGGTTGAGGCTACATTTGCAAGTGCTAGAGCTGAAGCCAGCAACTTCTTCTCTCCTGAGGGAATGTTGTATTGGCTAATCTCATGCACGGATGGAAAAGGAATTTCTTCAGCGAAGTATAGAGGTAGGTTGAGGAAGAAACGCTTGGTTTGCTCTGCCCAAGGCTGAGCCTTGATCTTATTCTCCCGTGCTTCAGGGTCAAAGACATAGTCATCAGGCTTTTCCTTATTGAAGGAACGAAATTCCTGGGATTCTTTTCGCTGTCTGCGAATACCCTGAAGGAGGAGGATACGTTGCTTATCATAGAGCTCTTGAAGTTGGTGTTCTTCACTCTTTTGCGAAGAATTCTCTACAGCCAAATCCTGTTTGACGACTGGCTCAGACTCTTTACTACAAGAGGGTAAAACAGCGATGAAGGACATCGCCATACCTAGGGAAAGAAGAAAAGTTCTCATACCCATTATTAATTAAGAATGTTAGTGTTTTGGAAGGGTGCCCTCTTACTGAATCAACAAGAAGGTCGGCGAAGGAGGAAGCAAGACAGCAAATGTATACTCACTTGCTTCTGGCACGATAGGCGGTGCGACTTTTTCCTATTCCCCTAGAGGAATAAGGCTAGGTTTCGGCTATTCCTAAGGGAAGGGAGCCAGGGAGGAGCCCTTGGGCTATGCGAAGGACTTGCGTCCTACCTTATCAGCAAAGGTAGTCAAGTTTTCCAGACATAAACAAGGTGGCCGATAACTTAAAATATTTAAGCAAATAACCTTGTCAATGAGTCATTTAGCGACTTAATCACCAATTAGATTTGGGGGCAAAAAGTAGGGGAAGACATAAGGCATCATCACAGCCCCACGAGGAGGTAGGTCAGCGAGATGATGAAGAGTCCCCCAAGGAGTGTGACGAGGTAATACTTCCCTCCCGCCCCTCGGAAGTGACCGAAGACCTCCGCAGTGAAAGTGCTCCAGGCCACGAGGCTGATCACAAAAAGGATGTTGGCTAGATCTAGACGCCCTGTGAAGTAGCGATATAGGAAGTAGACAGCGAGCAGGGTGCCAGCTATCAGATAGCGCTGAAAGTGTGTCGGCGGATGAAGCATAGAAGTAAGAGCAAGGATGAGTGCGTTTAACTTCTCGTGAAAATCATCATTCCCTCACGAGGGAGAGATCAGGGCGCAGACCAGCCTGCTAGCGGATGAGGAGCAAGGCTTAAAGGCACCCTTCTTCAAAGGTACACATTCTTATTCAAAGCCAACACCTTAACCCACCACCGGCACCACCCCTATGCTACTCCTAGGGGAATTGACCGCCAGCGACTAGCTCCGTAGCCCCCTCCCGACACAGCTCCGCCAAGTACCGCCACCACTTACCCCGTCAGACTATTTACAGTGTTACCTCAAAAGGGGCATCAGTAGTGCCTCTGATGAGGTAATACTGATGCCCCTAGAGAGGCACTACTGTTGCCTACTAGTTGGTACCCAAGTGGGGCAAATCAAGCCAGCGGGGCGTCCACCCCTCGAGAGGTAGACGCCCCGCAGATAAATGAGCAAGTACAGAGGAGGCTTAGTCCTCGTTGATCATCGTGAAGAGCTCTTCGGCTGCGAGACGAGGACCATCCTTGGTCTGTCCCTCGATCGCCAGTGAGGTGTGCATCTCCCCGACCTTGGTCTCGGCGGCGAAGAGCGCCTCGAAGTACTTACGGATCAGCTCGCCAGCCAGCTCCTGCTCCTGCACGGGACCGAAGGGGTTAGCGAAGTAGGAGGTGACCAGCCCCTTCTCCGTCGTCGTCCCCTTAGCACGGCGAGCACCAGCCTCGAAGACAGGGATCGCCTCGTCGATCGTGTCGAAGAGAGCGATCTTCTTCTCTGCCTCTGCGTAATTATTCGCATAGAGGAAGTAGTCCACGGGGAAGCCCTTAGAGATCAGCTCATAGGTAGAGATCGGGATGGTGACACGCGCATTCACCTTGTCGGGGTTGGTATAAATACCTCGGTCGAGCTGGGCAAAGGCGTACATCGGATCGAGGTCATCGGTACGCACGAAGGCACCGATCTCCGTACCGTAGGCACGGATCTTCCCATCCTCCCCGAAGGAGAGATAGCCCATGTCGTCGAAGATGACACGCATGTGACGGATGTAGCTCTCGTTGAGCGTGCGGAAGGCTTCGAGGCTTTCGCTCTTCCCAGCGCCACTGTCGCCCATGATGATGATGTTCGCTTCACGCCCATTCTTGAGGATGATATTTACCATAGCCCCGTGGATAGGGAGATTGCCACGCTCCATCTGCTTCAGGTTATGCAGCGTCAGGAGCATCTTCTTCATGTAGCCGAAGTAGTCGATCTCATCGCAGTAGTTAGCGTAGCCGATGAGGATATCGTTCTTACGATCCTTGTAGTAGAAGGTACGCTTCTCTTCATGCCCATCTTCGTAGCCGAAGATATAGATCATATCAGGCTTCTTCCCGACGTACTCATCCTCCTTAGCTAGCTCGAAGAGGTTCGCTAGGCCTAGCCCGTGACACATGAAGTCCTTGTGGAAGTAAACGAAGGCAAGCAGATCGCCGACCTTGGCGGGGTAGAGGAACCACTCATCTTCGTTGAGCACCATATTCGCCACAGGATTGAGGCTGTGCTCCTTGAAGATGCCATCTCGAGTATTCTTCTTCGTGTAGGTGACGTAGGGAGGATTGATGACGATGGAGTTGATGAAGGGGATGGAGGCTAGCCCCTTATACTCGACTGGGTAATTCCAGGGAGCATCGCTGAGGATCAGCCCCGCATTGACCCCCGCAGTCGTCTGACGATAGACCTGGCTAGCATAGCCATTGACGACCTCCTTCGTACGGCGGTAGATCGAGAGGATCAGCTCATTGAAGAGCTCGTAGGCCTGGACGAAGCGGACATTCTGCACGCCATCCCCCTGACGCTGATTGTGCACCACGGCGATACGCTCCATACGACGCCAGTAGTGGTAGAGTAGCTCGACGACTTCGAGGAAGAGATCACGATCCTGGAAGAGGGGGGCATACTTATTATTGACGGCAAGAAGCTCATCGACCGTACAGACACTCAGCAGACGGATAGACTCCATGAAGGCTCGGACGAGCTCGTCTTCGTCCTTGAATCCCTGAATGAAGGCGTTATAGATGACGGGGTTATCCTTGCGAAGATGCGAGATGAAGGACTCGACTACACGACCATAGGCGTAGCTGGTGAGTACCTTACGGCGGTTATCACAGTACTTCGAGGTGAAGTTAATGATGGCTCTACCGCGGTTGAGGGTGAATTCCTGTAACATTTCTCTTATAGTTGGTTTGTAAAATAGGGTCGGATGAACACGACACAAATATAGAGAAAGTTCTTTAATTGCAATCCTAGCTTCCTCGTCACCCCGATCCCCCACTCTCCGAAACCAACTAGTAGGCAACAGTAGTGCCTCTGAAGGGGCAACAGTATTACCTCATGAGGGGCACTACTATTGCCCCTTTTGTGTTACTACTGCTACCCCCTCGGCCTCATCCCTCATGTCGCCTCCTCCTCAAAGCACCAGTCCGGCCCTCTCTCTGACGAGGAGCGAGGAGCGACATCGCTAGTCATCAGACAGCAGGAGGCTGAGAAGAAAAGGGCTGTGGCAATCTTGTCTTATCTTTGTGAACCTCTGGAGCTAAGCAGGGAAATAGCTCAGCTTCGTAGACCCGAACAGCCACTTAATTATATTGACAGATGAATGAATATCCTCTATGCCCCCAGTGCGGAGGCGAAAACACCTACTTCGATGGGACGACCTACGTCTGCCCCGACTGCTCGCATGAGTTTCACCTCGATGCCACGAACGAAGCCAGCGACGAAACTCCGATCTGCAAGGACAGCAACGGCACTCCTCTAAGCGACGGCGATGCCGTGACCGTCATCAAGGATCTCAAGGTGCGAGGTTCATCGATGGTCATCAAGCAGGGCACGAAGGTCAAGACAATCCGCCTGACCGAGAACCCCGAGGAGGTCGAGGGTAAGGTCGATGGCTCGATGATGGTGCTCCGTGCCGAGTTCCTCAAGAAGGGCTAACGTCCACTTCACTCTCCCACTGCATCTCAGGGGCTAGGCTAGCTTAGGTTAGCTTTGCCCCTGAGCCCTTTTGCCAGCTAGACGAGGGCGAGATAGGAGCCTTCCCCGAGTGCCCCGAGGAGACCAAAGGGACAGGCTACGGGAATAGTAGGGGGAAATTCGTTATCTTTGTTTGGCTTAGTGGCTTAAGGGTCTCCCTCGTGGGGCAAGACATCGGCTACGGCCATAGGCACTTTTACTTCACTAAAAAAGACATCTGGACGCTATGGAGCAGGTCATTCGTAGAGCACTCATCTCCGTGTACCACAAGGACGGCTTAGCCGAGATTTTAGCCCTCCTACACCAGGCTGGTGTAGAGTTCGTATCCACAGGCGGTACACACGCCTTCATCGAGAGCCTAGGCTACCCCTGCGTAGCCGTCGAAGACCTAACGAAGTATCCCTCCATGCTCGGGGGACGCGTCAAGACCCTCCACCCTGCCGTCCTCGGTGGTATCCTCGCTCGTCGCTCCCATGAGACCGACCAGCAGGAGGTAGCTACCTATGGACTCCCTCTCATCGACCTCGTGATCGTCGATCTCTACCCCTTCGAGGCCACCGTGGCATCAGGAGCGAGCGCAGAGGACATCATCGAGAAGATCGACATCGGCGGTATCAGCCTCATCCGAGGAGCAGCTAAGAACTTCGAGGATGTCGTCATCATCCCCTCCCAGGCAGACTATGCGACGCTCGAGGGGATCCTACGCACCCGTGGCGCCAAGACGACTCTCGAGGAGCGTCGACACTTCGCTCGCCGAGCCTTTGCCGTGAGCTCACACTATGACTCGGCTATCTTCACCTACTTCGACGGGGAGGATCACAGCGAGCTTCGTCTCTCGGCGCAGTCAGCTAAGCCCCTTCGCTATGGAGAGAACCCTCACCAGCAGGGGATCTTCTACGGCGAACTAGAGAAGTACTTTGAGCAGCTCCATGGCAAGGAGCTGTCCTACAATAATCTGCAGGACGTCGAGGCCGCCGTCTCCCTCATTCAGGACTTCGACGAGCCTACCTTCGCGATCCTCAAGCACAACAATGCCTGTGGCTGCGCCTCCCGCGCCACGATCCTAGAGGCCTGGGAAGCAGCCCTAGCAGGCGACCCCGTCTCGGCCTTCGGAGGCGTCCTCGTGGCTAACCGCCCGATCGACCTACGGACTGCCGAAGAGATCAACAAGCTCTTCTTCGAGGTACTCATCGCACCCGACTTCACCGCCGAAGCCCTGCCCGTCCTTGAGAGCAAGAAGAACCGCATCCTCCTCCGCCAGCTACAGCCCGTGAGTGCGCAGTGGTCATACCGCTCCATGCTCGGAGGTGTCCTCGCTCAGGAGACCGACCGTGCGGTAGAGACTATTCAGGACATGAAGCCCGTTACTAAGGTAGCGCCTACTGCACAGGAGCTCGAGGACCTCGTCTTCGCTACCAAGCTAGTCAAGCACAGTAAGAGTAATGCGATCGTCCTAGGCAAGGCTGGTCAGCTCATCGCCTCAGGCGTAGGACAGACCTCCCGAGTAGATGCGCTGAAGCAAGCCATCGAGAAGGCTCGCCACTTTGGCTTTGAGCTGAAGGGAGCCGTACTCGCTAGTGATGCCTTCTTCCCCTTTGACGACTGCGTGACCCTTGCTG
Organism: uncultured Porphyromonas sp.; assembly: GCA_905372565.1. Taxonomy (GTDB): domain Bacteria; phylum Bacteroidota; class Bacteroidia; order Bacteroidales; family Porphyromonadaceae; genus Porphyromonas. Next base: position 25,917 of record CAJPPK010000016.1, read on the forward strand.
CCGAGGCGGGCATCACCGCTATCGCCCAGCCTGGAGGATCGGTACGTGACGAGGATAGCATCAAGGCTGCAGACGCTCACGGTATCGCGATGGTGATGACCGGTGTCCGCCACTTCAAGCACTAAGCAGAGACAACATAAGAGATCAATAGAAGACAAGTATAAATGGGACTATTTTCCTTCCGGCAGGAGCTGGCCATGGACCTTGGCACTGCCAACACCATCATCATCAAGGATGATAAGATCGTCTTAGATGAACCGTCCGTCGTAGCCTTTGATAACCGCACCGGCGAGATGATCGCCGTAGGTACGAAGGCTCGTGAGATGTATGAAAAGGGTAATGCGAACATTCGCACGATCCGTCCTCTTAGAGAGGGAGTCATCGCCGACTTCGACGCTGCCGAGCACATGATCCGAGGCATGATCCGTATGATCAGCCGTCGCAGAGGATGGTTCACTCCCTCACTCCGCATGGTCGTCTGTATCCCTTCTGGTAGCACCGAGGTAGAGATCCGTGCGGTACGTGACTCTAGCGAGCACGCTGGCGGTCGTGACGTCTACATGATCTACGAACCAATGGCAGCCGCTATCGGTGTAGGTATCGACGTCCTTGCCCCAGAAGGGCACATGATCGTAGACATCGGTGGTGGTACGACAGAGATCGCCGTCATCTCCCTAGGAGGTATCGTCGAAGATCAGTCGATCGACACCGCTGGAGACGAGCTCACACAGGACATCATGGATCACATGCGTGATCGCCATCAGATCAAGGTCGGGGAGCGTACCGCCGAGCAGATCAAGATCCAGGTAGGTGCCGTCTATCCAGACCTCGATGAGCCCCCCGCAGACTTCACCGTCTGGGGAGCGAACATGATGGATACTATGCCCCGCAAGGTCGAGGTAAACTATCGTGAGATCTGTGAGTGCCTCGACAACTCGATCGGGAAGATCGAGAGTGCTATCCTCCGCACCCTCGAGGCCACTCCTCCCGAGCTCTATGCCGACATCGTAGCAAATGGGGTCATCCTCACAGGTGGTGGCGCCCTCCTTCGTGGTCTTGATAAGCGTCTTTCCAAGCGCTTTGGTCTGGACTTCAAGATCGCTGAAAACCCTCTCCATTCAGTCGCTCTCGGTACTGGGATCGCACTGAAGAATATTCACAACTTCAACTTCCTCTTCCGCTAGGCTAGCGGCGGACGAAGCTCCGTCGTCAGCTCGATAGTGATCACACGTGGATAAGCTCTTTGCCTTCCTTCAGAAGTATCGGCATGTCTTCGTCTTCCTCCTCTTGGAAGCCGTAGCACTCTCCTTACTGCTCCAAGGATCCATCCATGCTAAGAGCCTTCAATGGTATGCGACAAGCTCCCTCTTCGGTCGAGTCAACGAACTCTTGACCGAAGGGTGGAGCTATGTCGACTTACGTCCTCGCTCCGAAGAGCTCCTTCGAGAGAATGCTCGCCTACGTGAAGCCTACAATCAACTCGTACAGCAGCTCAAGGAAGGAGAAGCCTATCACTCGCTTCCACACCTACATGCCTTAGACAGCCTGCCTATGGGGAGTGAGCAAGTCATCATCGCCCGCGTAGTCAATCGTCTCTCCCACACGGGAAGCATCTACTACACCATCAATAAGGGGAAAGCCGATGGTGTCGAGACAGACATGGGAGTGATGAGCGCTACGGGTGTCGTAGGTGCCGTCATGGCCGTCTCCGACCACTATGCCCTCGTGATCCCCGTACTCAATCCCCAGATCCGTCTCTCCTGCAAGCTCATTGGTCAAGAGGTGAGTGGTACGCTAGCTGCTCCATCCAACCCGAACTCCAATGATGCCATGCTCGGGAATGTCCCCCCGCATGCTCGCCCTAAGCTCGGCGACACGATCATCACGAGTGGCTATTCCTATCTCTTCCCCGAGGGGATGATGGTCGGCACCATCTCTGACACCATACCTATCCACATGAAGGGAAGTGCTGGCACCTTCGCCAACTATCCCGTACACCTGAGTACAGACTTCCAAAGTCTGCGCTACGTCTACATCATCCGCGAGAAGCCAAGCCGAGAGGTTAAGCTCCTCGAAGACTCTATCCGTCCGAATGAATAGCCCCTACCTTCGCTTCATACTCGTTAGCCTCGTGCTCGTCGCGCTACAGGTCTGGGTACTTAGTCCTATAGCTCTCTTTCGGATAGCGACTCCCTTCCTCTACCCCATCCTTCTCCTCCTACTACCCATAGGTACGGGGCGGAGTACCCAAGCCTTCCTTGGCTTTGGGATCGGGATGCTCATCGACATCTTTAGCCTCACCCCAGGGCTACATGCTACAGCCTTCACCCTGACGGCCTACCTTCGTCAGCCTCTGCTGAACCTCTTCGTCGACAAGAACACACCAGAGTACACTCTGCCACTCTATCCTACCCTACGAGGAGGGGCTGTGGTACTCTTCTCGCTACTCCTGCTTATCCACCTCACAGTCCTCTTTGCACTGGAAGCAGGACTACAAGGAGCGAGCCTTCACCTAGGGATGAGCTTCCTCGCAAGCTATGCCTTCTCTTGGGTACTCCACCTGATCACCCTATTCTTCTTCGGCACTAGCGAAGGAGCACGTACGAACTAACGACCATGGTTAGTGATGAGCTCTTCCGCCGACGATGGCTGATCATCGGACTCACCTTCGCCATCGTTGCCCTTTTCCTTGCCCGTCTCTTCTCGCTGCAGATCCTTAGTAACGACTACAAGCAGCGTGCGGAGAACAATGCCTACTTCATCCTCTCCACGATCCCCTCTCGTGGCGTCATCTACGACCGCAAGGGACAGCTCTTAGTCGCCAATCGCCCGATCTACGACCTCATGATCGTGAACCACGAGGCTAAGGGTAGGCTCGACACCGCCCTACTGGCATCGACCCTAGGGCTACCCATCGAGGAGATTCGCCTACGGCTCGAATCCGTGCGTGACCGTCGCACCAACCGAGGATATAATCCCTATACCCCCCAAGTCTTCCTCTCCCAGCTAGAGCCCGAGGAGGTAGGACGCTTCGAAGAGCAGCTGTACAAGTTCCCAGGCTTCTCCGTTCGCTCCCGAACCATCCGCCAATACAACTACCACAGCGCAGCTCACCTCCTAGGCTACCTATCCGAAGCCAGCACGACCGACCTCGAGCGTGACAGCTCGATCATGCGTGGGGACTTCGTAGGTCGTAGTGGCGTCGAGCGAAGCTATGAGACCCAGCTACGAGGGATCAAGGGGCAGGAGATCTTCTACCGAGATGCTCGGGGGCGAATCCAAGGGCGTCTCGATGGTGGAGCACATGATCGGGCTCCCGAAGCAGGACGTGACCTCACTCTATCCATTGACGCAGGGCTCCAAGAGCTAGGCGAAAAGATGATGCAGGGTAAGCGTGGCGCTATCGTAGCCATAGAGCCAGAGACAGGACAGATACTCGCTCTCGTGACGGCGCCTAACTATGATCCCGAGTTGCTCGCAGGGAAAAGCAAGGGAGCGAACCACCGACTCCTCGAAGAGACCTTCGGTAAGCCCCTGCTCAACCGTGCTATCCAGGGGAACTATCCACCGGGATCGACCTTCAAGCCTGCCCAAGGAGCGATCTTCCTAGAGGAAGGTGTCCTCTCTCCCTCGACTGCCCTATCCTGCCACCGTGGCTATCCGCCCCTAGGCAACCGCCCTAAGTGTCACCCCCACGGCAGTCCGGTCTCCCTCCTCCCAGCTCTCTCGACTTCCTGCAATGCCTATTTCTCCTGGGGGCTACACTTCATGCTCGATGATCGTAAACGTTACCCCTCGACAGGCGAGGCCTTTGAGCACTGGAAGCAGCGTATAGTCGCTCTGGGCTATGGCTATCGCCTAGGGATCGACCTCACCGGAGAGCGAAGGGGCTACATCCCGAATCAGCAAGTCTATGACAAGGTCTACAAGGGACACTGGAATGGGAACACGATCATCTCGATCGCCATCGGCCAAGGTGAGATCCTAGCCACCCCGCTACAGATCGCTAACCTCGCAGCCCTCATAGCTAACCGAGGCTATTACATTCGTCCGCACGTGGTGAAGTCTATCCAAGGGATGCCCCTAGATACGATGTACACGAATAAACAGCAGACGGGCATCTCCCGAGAGACCTGGGAGTATATCGTCGCAGGTATGGCGGGGGCAGTGACCGGAGGTACCTGCCGAGCCGCCAACTTTGCCCCTGGGCAGATCGAAGTCTGTGGGAAGACGGGGACGGCCGAGAACCCTCACGGGAAGGACCACTCTTCCTTCATCGGCTTTGCCCCTAGGCAAAACCCCAAGATCGCCGTCGCTGTCTATGTCGAAAACGGAGGCTTCGGAGCGCACTTCGGTGTCCCCATCGGGCGAGTGATGATGGAGTACTATCTCCGAGGTGGAGAGCTATCGGGAGCAGGAGCTGCCGTCGCCGCCTCGATGGAGTCTCGACGGATCTCCTACCTTAATGATCTCTAATGAGCTTCGTATGTAAGCCTTGATGATGCGACAGATCTCTTCCGCCCCCTTCTATAAGCATATCGACTGGATCACCATCCTGATCTACCTGCTACTAGTCTTCTTCGGCTGGCTGGCGATCTGTGGTGCGTCCTATAGCTTTGAGACGGAGTCGCTCCTAGAGCCTGGCTCTCGCCCGATGATGCAGCTCATCTGGATCGGGCTAGGTGTAGCCCTGGGCTTCGCAGCCCTATCCTTGGACACCGACTTCTATGAGGTTGGTGCCCCGCTCTTCTATGGGGCGATGATGCTTCTGCTGATGGCTACCATCGTCTTGGCACCGGATATCAAGGGCTCCCGCTCGTGGCTGGTGCTAGGACCGGTACGCTTACAGCCGGCAGAGTTTGCCAAAGTCGCCACCGCACTTACGCTGGCGTGGCTGTGTAATCAGTACGAATTCAAGATAGAGTCCGTACGTAGCTACCTCAAGCTCTTTGGGATCATCCTCTTCCCCGTGGTCTTGATCCTGCTCCAGCAGGAGACTGGCTCGGCGCTGGTCTTCTTTGCCCTCTTCTTAGCTCTCTTCCGGGAGGGCTTCTCGGGGCTCTTCATGGGGCTAACGACCTCCGCTGCGGTCTACTTCATCGGAGCTTTGATGCTGGAGGAGACGCTCTGGTGGGAGGGGACGAATGCGGATCTCTTCTTCGTCGCCAATAGTATCCTCGCCTTCTCAGCGACCTTCTATGCCGTCTATGCCCACGACTTCCGCCAGCGCCAGCGCTATCTCCTCTGGGGAGGGGCTACCGTCGCTGGCGTCTACCTCATCGCTGGCGTCATCAACTTCTTCTATACGTTTGACCTCTCCTACGTGGCCGTAGGGCTGGTGATCCTCCTTTTCGCCGGCTTCGTCTACCTTGCGCTGAGAGAATACCTCCTCCGCTACCTGCTCCTAGCCGTCTTCACCATCGGCTCGCTAGGCTTCTTCTTCTCCGTAGGCTACGTCTTCAATGACATCCTCCAGCCTCACCAGCAGGTACGTATCAAGATCGCCCTCGGGATCGAGAGTGATCTCAAGGGGAAAGGGTATAACGTCGACCAGTCGAAGATCGCCATTGGCTCGGGCGGACTTACGGGTAAGGGCTTCCTCAAAGGGACTCAGACGAAGCTGAACTATGTCCCCGAGCAGGAGACGGACTTCATCTTCTGCACCGTAGGCGAGGAAGCGGGCTTCCTAGGCTCGGCGGCGCTCCTCCTAGGCTATGCCATCTTCATCCTAAGGATCGTGGCGCTAGCTGAGCGACAGGTGACGAAGTTCGGGCGAGTCTATGGCTATTGTGTCGCTTCGATCTTCCTCTTCCACCTCTTTATCAATGTGGGGATGGTGCTGGGGCTAGTCCCCGTGATCGGTATCCCCCTACCCTTCTTCAGCTACGGAGGGTCTTCGCTCTGGGGATTTACCTTCCTGCTCTTCATCTTCCTAGGCATTGATGCCCGCAGGAAGCAGCTTGTTCGCTAAGGCCTACGGAGGGATCCCCTCGAGCGTCCAAGCATCTGGGAGAGAAAGCTAGACCTTAGCCCGAGCAAAGGCTAACCTTTATCCCGCCGAAGGTCAACCTCTCCCAAGAGCAAGGTCTACCACTCTCAGGGGGATGGCTAAGCGCAGAGTAGGCAGACGATGAGCCCTCCAGCTATGCCCTTACACCAAAATAGGGCGCAAAAAGCGGGTCTAGCAACAAATACCTGCTCCTTTATGTTAAGACAGATAAGGAGTAATAAGCGAAATTAACTTCACTTACCTATATGCAAGATAGCGATCAGATCATTGATGAAGTTACCTCGAGTGACTATAAATACGGTTTTACTACCGAAATCGAAACAGAGACCATCGGTAAAGGCCTGACGGAAGAGACCGTTCGCCTGATCTCTGCGAAGAAAGAGGAGCCGGAGTGGCTCCTAGAGTTCCGCCTCGACGCCTTCCGCCATTGGCAGTCGATGGAGATGCCTGACTGGGCTCTGCTGAAGATCCCCCCTATTGACTACCAGGACATCATCTATTACGCCGCACCAAAGAAGAAGGAAGGCCCCAAGAGCCTAGACGAAGTAGACCCAGAGCTACTCCGTACCTTCGAGAAGCTCGGCATTCCGCTGGAGGAGCAGAAGATCCTTAGTGGCATCGCCGTAGACGCTGTCATGGACTCGGTCTCGGTGAAGACGACCTTCCGTGAGACTTTGGCGGAGAAGGGGATTATCTTCTGCTCCTTTAGCGAAGCCGTCAAGGAGTATCCTGACCTCGTACGCAAGTACCTAGGTACGGTCGTCCCCCACAAGGACAATTACTTTGCAGCGCTGAACTCGGCCGTCTTCAGCGATGGCTCCTTCGTCTACATCCCCAAGGGTACCCGTTGCCCGATGGAGCTCTCGACCTATTTCCGTATCAATGCCATCAACACGGGGCAGTTTGAACGTACCTTGATCGTCGCCGACGAAGGGGCTTACGTCAGCTACCTCGAGGGTTGTACCGCCCCACAGCGTGACGAGAATCAGCTTCACGCTGCCATTGTCGAGATCATCGTAGAGCAAGACGCCGAAGTCAAGTACTCTACCGTCCAGAATTGGTATCCCGGCGACAAGGAAGGCAAGGGTGGTGTCTACAACTTCGTCACGAAGCGCGGTCACTGTCGTGGAGCTCGCGCCAAGCTATCCTGGACGCAAGTCGAGACGGGGTCAGCGATTACATGGAAGTATCCTAGCTGTGTCCTCGAGGGAGACGACTCCGTCGCTGAGTTTTACTCCGTCGCTGTCACCAATAACTTCCAGCAGGCAGACACTGGGACGAAGATGATTCACCTCGGGAAGAATACCCGTAGCCGTATCGTCTCCAAGGGGATCTCCGCCGGACAGAGCCAGAATAGCTACCGTGGACTAGTGTATGCTGGGCCAAATGCCGAGAATGCACGTAACCACTCCCAGTGTGACAGTCTCCTACTGAGTGACCGCTGTGGAGCACACACCTTCCCCTACGTCCATGTAGATAATGATACGGCGATCATCGAGCACGAGGCTACGACCAGCAAGATCAGCGAAGACCAGATCTTCTACTGCCAGCAGCGTGGCATAGGAGTAGAGGAAGCGGTCGGGCTCATCGTCAATGGCTACGCCAAAGAAGTGATGAACAAGCTCCCGATGGAGTTCGCTGTCGAAGCACAGAAGCTCCTCTCCATCTCCCTCGAAGGCTCCGTAGGCTAGCCATCCCTTACCCATACAGACTATAACATGATCGATAGATATGCTTAAGATAGAAAACCTCCACGCCAACATCGGCGATAAAGAGATCCTAAAGGGGATCAATCTCACCGTAGGAAAGGGCGAAATCCACGCCATCATGGGTCCTAACGGCTCGGGAAAGAGCACGCTCTCCTCCGTACTAGTAGGCCATCCGACCTTTGAGGTTACGGAAGGCAGCGTCGACTTCGAGGGTCAGGATCTGCTTGAGCTAGAGCCTGAGGAGCGAGCGCACCTCGGTCTCTTCCTCAGCTTCCAGTATCCGGTCGAGATACCTGGTGTCAGCATGGTGAACTTCATGCGTGCTGCCCTCAACGAACGTCGCAAGGCCGAGGGGCTAGACCCTATCCCTGCGGCAGAATTCCTCAAGCTAATGAAGCAAAAGAGGGAGCTAGTCGAGCTAGACAGCAAGCTTGCCAGCAGATCAGTCAACGAAGGCTTCTCCGGAGGTGAGAAGAAGCGCAACGAAATCTTCCAGATGGCGATGCTAGAGCCTAAGCTCGCCATCCTTGACGAGACGGATAGTGGTCTGGACATCGATGCTCTGCGTATCGTAGCCAAGGGCGTCAATGAGCTACGGAGCCCCGAAACCTCCACCATCGTCATCACGCACTACCAGCGTCTACTAGACTATATCAAGCCAGACTTCGTCCATGTCCTCTACAAGGGTCGCATCGTGCGCTCCGGAGGGCCTGAGCTTGCTCTCGAACTCGAGCAGCGTGGCTACGACTGGATCAAGGACGAAGTCGGAGAATAAGTCGTGTCTATGGAAGCTATCACCAAGAAATATCTCGAGCTCTACGCTCTTCACAGCGCAGAACTGCAGGCTCGCCCCGAGCTACTCGTGCACCATCGTGAGGCAGCCTATGACGCTTTCGCTCGGCAGGGACTACCTCGCTTCAAGAGCGAGGACTACCAGCGCACCGATCTGCCCAGCCTCTTCGACCAAGACTGGCAGCTCACCCTCCTCGAGGGATCACCCTACTGGGCATCACAGGCCTTCGCTCCGGGGATCTTCGTCGGGAGTCTGTCTGACTTCGTCCGTCTCTATCCCGAGGTAGCGGCAGAGCACTACGCTCGCATCGCCCCAGCCACGGAGGACGGACTCGTAGCCCTCAACACCCTCTTCACCGCTGATGGCCTCGTGGTCTACCTACCCAAGGGAAGCGAACTACCCGGCCACATCGAGCTACGAAGCATCCTCCCTCGTCAGGCAGGTCACCTAAGCATCGAGCGAGCACTGATCATCGTCGAGGATGACGCTAAGGTCGCCCTCTACTACGAAGACTGTCCTGAGGAGGTCGACGGAGCTGCGATGACCCTACGTACGATGGAGGTCTATGTCGGGCGACGTGCTTCCTTCACCCTCGTCGATCGTGAGGAATCGAATGCGTCTAACATCCGCGTCTCTTCCACCTACATTCGACAGATGAAGGATAGCCATGTGAACGTCTCAGGAGTAACCCTCTCCAACGGGACCACACGCAATAACTTCTTCATCACCCTAGCTGAAGAGCAGGCCGACCTGAAGATCCAGGGGCTAGCCCTCAACAGTGGTGCATCGCACACGGACAACTTCTCCTTCATCGCCCATGCTGTCCCCCACTGTACGTCCGACGAACTCTTCAAATACGTCCTCCAAGACCAGAGCCGGGGCGTCTTCACCGGACGCATACTCGTAGCTCAGGATGCGCAGAAGACGCAGGCTTATCAGAACAACCGCAACCTTCTCCTCTCCAAGGACGCTCGTATGCAGTCTAAACCTCAGCTTGAGATCTACGCAGACGATGTGAAGTGCTCGCATGGGATGACCACTGGCCAGCTAAGCGCAGACGCTCTCTTCTACATGCGTCAGCGTGGGATCTCACTCGAGGAGGCTCGCCTCATGCTCAGCAATGCTTTCGCCGAAGACGTCCTAGCACGTATCCCGATCGAAGAGCTAGCCGAGGTGCTCCGCCAGCGTGTCGAAGAGCGCCTACGCAAGTAGCCCCTCCCCACATTCTTTATCTTCTTTACAGGTCAGCCCTATACCTCCAGCGAGGTATGGGGCTGACGCTTGATATACGATGCCTAGGCGTAAGATCAGAGGATAAAGCTCCCGACAGAGACCAAGCTAGAGCCCCTAGCAGACCAAGGATAGCCTTGGCTCGGTCTAAGGTCTACCTTCTCTCCGATAGAGGTAGACCTTTCTTCAGAGAGAGGTTAGCCTTTCCCTCTCCTATCCTCCAGCTCATTCCTCCCATCCCCCGTCCTTAGCGGGGGCTCAAGTGTGTCGCCCTGAACGGATAGAGCATACCAACTCACTCGTTATAGCTATCTTTGTAGGAAATTCAGTATAGGGGAGCTTGTGCCTTGACGCTTGCTCCCGAAAGCCAACTTCGTCCTCCTATGAATTGGAAGCTATTTAATCGAACGAATAACCTCATCGGTTGGCTCGCCTTTGCCCTGGCTACGGCGACCTACCTCCTGACTATCGGATCATCAGCCAGTCTCTGGGACTGCGCAGAGTTCATCGCTTGCGACTACAAGCTCGAGATCGGGCACCCACCAGGAGCGCCCTTCTATATGCTGGTCTATAACGTCATCTCTCACCTAGGTCGGAGTCCGGAGCTAGCAGCCCTGATGACCAACGCCACTTCGGCCGTGCTAAGTGGGCTAACGATCCTCTTCCTCTTCTGGACGATCACTCATATGGTACGCCGAGTCCTAGCTCCCAAGGCACATCTCGGTAAGCAAGGCTTCGAGCCCACAGGTCAGGTCGTCACCCTAGGTCAAGCTATCGCAATCTTCGGGTCGGGGATCGTGGGAAGCTTGGTCTACACCTTCTCCGACTCCTTCTGGTTTAGCGCTATCGAAGCCGAGGTGTATGCCTTCAGTTCGCTCTTCACGGCGGTCGTCTTCTGGCTTATCTTTAAGTGGGAAGAGCGTAGCGAATACCCTCGCTCAGACCGCTGGCTCGTGCTGATCGCCTACCTCATGGGGCTGAGTATCGGCGTCCACCTGCTGAATCTCCTCTGCCTCCCCGCCATGGCACTAGTCTTCTATTACCGCCGAGCGTCTAAGCCTTCGATGAAGGGGGCAGTCTTAGCTCTCCTAGGCTCCTTCGCTTTGGTCGGATTGATGATGTATGGCGTCGTGCAGGGTGTACCTAAGATGGCTGGACACTGGGATCGCTTCTTCGTGAACGTCCTAGGCTTCGGCTACAATGGCGGCCTTTACGTCTACCTCGCCGTGCTGGCGCTGGTACTTATCTGGGGCGTCTACGAGACACAGCGTGCCCTCTCTGAGGCCAAGCTCCTCGGCTCACACCGCCTACGCCTGGCTGTGATCCTCTCACTCGTGCTCATGGGTATCCCCTTGATAGGCAATGCCCTCATCGGACTCGTGATCGCAGGAGCCATCGGTGCCTTCTTCTATCTCTACAAGGGACTATCGGCACGGGCGATACACCTGCTTCAGATGTGTCTCGTGGCTATCGCTGTCGGCTTCTCCTCCTACGGGGTCATCCTCGTACGTGCGGTCGCCGACCCTCCGATGAATGAGAACTCTCCTGGAGACGCCTTCTCCCTCCGCTACTACCTCGCACGTGAGCAGTACGGATCAGCTCCCCTCATCTACGGACCGACCTTCGCCTCCAGCTACGTCTATGGCTCTGACGGTCGCCCAGTGATTAAGGAAGGCGAGCCGATCTATGGCCGTATCGACAAGACCGACGCATCACAGCCCGACGAATATGTCGTGCGCTCCAAGAAGGAGGAACCTGAATACGAATCCGCCGGTATGATGCTCTTCCCTCGTGTCTATGACCGTGGGCATGCGCAGATGTACAATTCGTGGATGGGACGTGAGGACAACGATATGACGATCCCTAGCTTCGGTGACAATCTCACCTATTTCTTCAACTACCAGGTCAACTATATGTACTGGAGATACTTCCTTTGGAACTTCGTAGGACGTCAGAATGACCTGCAAGGGGACGGAGGTCTACTGAAGGGGGGAGCTATGTCTGGTATCCCATTTATCGATGCTTTCTTCTACGGAGATACGGATACTCTACCCGAAGCAATGACTGATAACAAGGGACGCAATGTCTACTTCGCCCTACCGCTACTACTTGGTCTGATCGGACTCTTCTGGCAGATCAACCGAGGGCGTAGGGGGATGGAGAGTTTCTGGGTCACTTTCATGCTCTTCTTCATGACTGGGCTGGCGATTGTGCTCTACCTTAACCAGTATCCGGGACAGCCTCGTGAGCGTGACTATGCGTATGTCGGCTCGTTTTATGCCTTCGCTATCTGGGTAGGCTTTGGCGTTGCCGCTCTGTCGACCCTAGCTAGCGAATTCCTAGGAGCTAAGGAAAAGGGGAAGAAGAAAGACCAAGAGTCCACTCCGGCTATACAGCCGATCTACGCGGGCATCGTCACCCTGCTGGCTATCCTTGTCCCTATTCAGATGGCAGGTCAGAATTGGGATGACCACGACCGTTCCGGTCGCACCGTAGCCAGCGACATGGGACGCAACTACCTCGAGAGTTGCGAGCCAAATGCCGTGCTCTTCTGCTACGGAGACAATGACACCTTCCCCCTCTGGTACGCACAGGAGGTCGAGGGAGTACGTACCGACATCCGCACGGTGAACCTCTCTTACCTCTCCGGAGACTGGTATATCGACCAGATGAAGAAGCAGGCCTACGAAGGGAAGCCCCTCCCACTCGGACTGCTCCCCAAGGCTTACTACTACTATAATAACTATGCGCTACTGAATCCACAGGGCTCCGAGCCCATGACGATCGCCGATGCCTTCCAGGCACTCCAGCATGCATCGAAGGATCAGCCCGCCGTCCTGCCCACGAGCCAGTTCGTCGTCAAGGTAGACTCTGCTAAGGCAGCCGCCTACCTTCAGCGTAGCTTCTCGCATCTAGCTGGCGAAGTCGTATCAGAGATGCCTATCTCTCTGGCTGGACGCCAGTATGTCGACCTCGGTGGACTATCCGTCCTCGACCTCATCGCAGGCAATAACTGGGAGCGACCTCTCTACTGGGCGATCACTTCACCTAGGAATGCCTTCAATGGCATGGATCGTCACATGGTACAGACTGGGATGGCGGCACAGCTTCTGCCTATCCATGAGCAATCACAGGGCGGTGGTCAGATCAACGCAGATAGGATGTACGAGACCGTGATGACTAAGTTCCGCTGGTGCGGAGCCGACCGTCCAGGCACCTATTTCGACGAAAATGCCCGTGGCATCGTAGCTACGCTCCGAAATCAGGTCTTCACTCCGCTGGCTAACGCCTACCTTGAGCAGGGGAACAAACCTAAGGCGCAGCAGATACTTAAGAAGTGTCTCACGACGATCCTTGAGGAGAATGTCCCCTACGAGACGAATTCGCTCTACTTCGCAGATGCCCTCTACAAGGCAGACCTACTGAAGGAGGGTGACCACGTGCTACGTGCCATCGCACGACGTGGTATCAGCACGCTCCTTTGGGCAGCTCAGCTCAGCCCCGAGAAGCTAGATCAGGTCGCCCGACATGGTGACCTCCAGGAGGCATATACCGCCCTCTCCTATGCGCTAGACTTCGCTCAGCAGTATGAGCGTAGCGCCCTCAAGGAGTACGAGGCACAGATCCAAGGCCTGCTCGCTAGACTTGGCGCTCCCAAAAGATGATTGAGCGCCTTCTCTGCCGTGTACCTATGTGGTACCGAATGCTTGTCCCCGGAGCTCGCTGGCGTATCCCAGCGATCTCCGGGAAGAGCATTTATCTCACCTTCGACGACGGTCCGATCCCCGAGGTCACACCTGGGGTACTGGATACGCTCGATGAGCTGGGGATCAAGGCGACCTTCTTCTGTGTAGCAGATAACGTACGGAAGTACCCCGAGCTATTCGCGGAGATCCAGCGACGAGGCCACGCTGTGGGCAACCATACCTATCACCACATACAGGGTATATTTCACTCGACGAAGACCTATATGGAGGATGTGTATAAAGCCCATGAGTTGATCCACTCACGCTACTTCCGTCCTCCCCATGGGCACCTACGTTTTGGGCAGAACCTCGAGCTTAGCCACAGCTTTGAGATCATCATGTGGGACGTGGTGACACGTGATTACAACCCCAAGCTCTCCCCTCAGACGATCCTAAGCTATGTCCAGCGCTACGCACGCAATGGCTCGATCATCGTCTTCCACGACTCGATCAAGGCGGAGAGGAATATGCGCACGGCGATGCCCCAAGCCGTACGATGGCTTCAGCAAGAGGGCTACCACTTCCTACGTATAGGTGATGCTCCCTAGCGCACGAGGATAAATAACGATGGGAAATAAGGAGATGATCATTAAGGTACTTGGTATAAAGCAAGCGGAGCCGGCTTCCCAGCCAGCTCCAACCTATTAACCAAAACCTTAACTATGAAAAATCTTACA
>CAJPPK010000017.1 GCA_905372565.1 uncultured Porphyromonas sp.
CAGTCACTTTGAAGCCTCTTTGCGGAGAGAGAGGGATTCGAACCCCCGGTACCTTACGGTACAACGGATTTCGAGACCGCCACATTCGACCACTCTGCCATCTCTCCGAGGTCGATAAGGCCAAGGATAAAACCCTAACCCTTTGCTGGCACAAAGATAAACTATTGAGCGCACACACGCAAACCACATTCCCTCCTATCCCCTAAGCTATTTTAGAGAAGGAGTACTCCCCTACTTCGACCTTAATTCCCTCTTAGGCCCCTAATACACTACTAGGAGGATCAGAGAAGCCTTCGCCCTTCGATGCCATTGGGAAGCTCCAGCGATCCTCCGAGAAAGGTCTACCTCTTCCTGTACAGAGGTAGACCTTTCTACAAGCTAACCTAGAGCTTTTCCAGTCCAAACAGTTGCAGTCCGCATCGACTACTTGCTTGATCCCGACAGACTAGTTCCACTTCGTCTCCTCAAGGTCCAGCTGGAGGAGGTAGCGACGTATGACTTCTTCATTGATATAGGGGCACTTATTCAGCGCCAAGAGAGCCGTCCGCTGGCGCTCGAGCACCTCGAGATAGATCTTGAGACAATCGGAGGTCATCGGGGAGGCTTCGGTCTCTAGCGTCACACGCCAGTGCTTGACCTGATGACATAGTGCGGGACTCTCTTCGTAGGCTTCTGGATAGTGCTTCTTCACATAGGATAGCGCCGTGCGAGCTAGCTCGGTCTGGAGGAGCTTCTCGGTCTCTTCGTCGCTAATGTAGTCCCCCGGATCTTCTGGCCTTAGCCTTTCGATCAAGATCGGTAGGGAAAGGCCCTGAACAATGAGGGTGAAGAAGATCACAACGAAGGTCATATAAATGATCAAGCTACGATGCGGGAAAGGGGCATTCCCTGCCATCAAGGGGATAGAGAGTGCTGCTGCCAGCGAGACAGCTCCACGCATCCCCGCCCAACCAAAGAGCAATGAGAACCGCCAGTCGGGGATATTCTCGTCAGCGACGGTGATAAAGCGCTTCATGATCTGCGTTACCACGATCGCACCAAAGACGGAGATGAAGCGAACGATGATGAGTGCCCCCGTAGTGATCAGCCCATACCAAGTGGCCTTCATAAGACTTACCCCCTCGGCACGTACCCCATCGAGGATATCGGGAAGCTCCAGCCCAACCAAGATAAAGGTCATCCCGTTGAGCATAAAGACTAGGCTATCCCAAACGTACTTGACCCGCACTCGAGTCTCCGCCCCAAAGATCTCATGCTTATGCGATGCCGTGTAGAGACCTCCACAGACACCCGCCATGACCCCCGACGCTCCGAGGAGCTCAGCTACGATATACATCATATAGGGAGTGACCAGCGTCAGGATGACGTCAGTATTCGAGTCCATCGGCAGATGCTTGTGGAGCTTTAGAGCTAGGTAGCCAAAGAACACACCGATCCCCACTCCACCGATGACCATCCAGAGGAACTGGCCTGCAGCTTGGTAGAAGACGAACTGACCCGTAGTGACCGCAATCGCAGCGAAGCGGAAAATGATCAGCGAAGAGGCATCATTCAGCAGGCTTTCTCCCTCGAGAATGGAAGCCAAGCGCTTCGGTACCTTCACAAAACGTAGGATCGCCGCCGTACTCACAGCATCGGGCGAAGAGACAACCCCGCCCAATAGGAAGCCCAAAGCCAGCGAGAAGCCTGGGAAAACAAGGTTGGCTAGGCAAGCAACGGCTGCCGCCGAGAAGAAAACTACGAGGAAGGCAAAGCTCCCGACAATGCGTCGCCACTTCCAAAGCTCCTTCCATGAGACCGCCCAGCCCGACTCATAGAGTAGCGGAGGTAAGAAGAGCACAAAGATCACCTCGGGGTTTAGCTGGATCCTCGGTGTACCTGGGATGAAACAAACCAATAGCCCGACAGCCACCAAGGCAATGGGATAGGCAATTTTGAGACGGTTACTCAGCATCATCGTCCCGAGTGTCAGAGCGACAAGGCCGATGAGCCAGAGGAAGGCGGTAGCCATAGAGAAGAAATAGATAGATGTAAGCCAAGAGCCTTGTCTGGGTAACTAAGTAGAAAGGACATTAGGCACTCAGACAAGGCTCTTCGGTAGGATGATCGGCTGCAAAGGTACAGCAAAAGACACTTACTCCCGCTACAGAGGCTACTCTCGCAGTCTCTCCAGCTCAGGATGCCGATCCATATAGCGAGCGACATAGGAGCAGGAAGGGCGCACCTGCCATCCATGCTCTTGGGCTAGGACAAAGAAAGCCTTAGCAAGCTCCTCGGCTACTCCTTGCCCCCGATACGCTGGTTTGACGACCGTATGCTGGGCATCGGCGACACCGGTAGGGCTAACTTCATAGCTTAGGAATCCCTTCTCTAGAGACGTCTCGTCATCGACGAGACATAGGCGTCCAGCACCTTGATCTAATGTATGCTTCAGCATAAGTATAGACACAAAGGCTACCCCACCCCTAAGGGCGGAGTAGCCTCGTTAAGTCTATTGATCAGAGATCGTGCTTACTTGATCTTAAGATCAAGGGCTGCACCTGCCTTGAACTTCACAGCCTTGCGAGCGGGGATCTTGATCTTAGCCTTCGTCTGAGGGTTGATCCCCTGACGAGCAGGCTTCTTATTGACAGAGAAAGTACCGAAGCCGAGGAGGGTGACCTTCTCTCCCTTCTTCAGTTCCTCACCGACGACTTCTGCGAAGGCGTCTACAGCTGCACGAGCGTCCGTCTTAGAGAGGTTAGCCTTCTCTGCTACGCGTGCGATAAAATCAGTCTTGTTCATAAGCGTTAATTATTATGAGTTCTACAATGTAGCTATGGAGCTCTGAGCAGTAGGTGCTAGAAGCGAGACCTAAAAGCTGTAGCTGCACAGGTTTCTAGCCCAAATGTACAGTTTTTTTTGATTATGCAATACCTTCGGAAACCCTTTTATCCTGTAGGACTTACAGCTTTCTTCGCTTCGACACTCCTCACTGAAGCGACTAGTTCGCCTTATCCTCCGTGAAGAAGATCAGCTTACCGCCCTCTGTCATCGCCTTATGATCAAGGCGGTAGACGTTCTTATAGAGCTTGTTACCCAGCTCAAAGGATCGGAAGTAAGCTCCCTTCTCGCTACCACCCTGAGGTGCTGCCTTCTTCTCGATCACGAGCGTTGGCTGGCTGTAATACTTCTTGTCAAGATGGATCGTCACGCGGTCAAAAGTAGGTGTCGTCAAGGCATAGCTCGTCGATCCTGGGCAGTCAGGATAGAAACCAAGCATCGTGTAGATAGCCCAAGCGCTCATAGCACCGGTATCGTCGTTCCCTGGGATCCCGCCCGTCGTATTATGATAGAGCTTAGGGAGTAGCTCACGGGTCAGACGCTGCGTACGCCAAGCCTCCTTCGGGAAGTAGGTGAAGAGGTAGGGGTAAGCGATGTCAGGCTCATTGGCAGGATCATAGTTATCCTTATCAAAGACGCTCTGGAGCTTGTCGACGAACTTGTGCTCGCCTCCCATGAGCTTCGCTAGCCCATAGATATCATGAGGGATATAGAAGCTATAGTTCCAAGAGTTTCCTTCGTGGAAGCCTGGGTTGGGCTCAAAGTCTCTACCCAGTGTGGGATGGAAAGGTGTGATAAACTTACCATCAGGCAGGATCGGACGTAGGAGACCGCTCTCCTTGTCATAGTAGTGCTTGTAGCCCGACGCACGGCGAGCAAAGAGCTGGGCATCCTTCTTCTTTCCTAAAGCTGAGGCAAACTGACTGAGGTTCCAGTCTGCGATGTAGTACTCGAGAGCATGAGAGACCGAGTTATCGAACTTCTCTCGAAGAGGGACATATCCTCTAGAAGCATAGTCATCAAAGTCTGGGCGGAGCTTATTATCCTTACCTGGGGTCGTTGCACCTCGTAGCATCGCCTCATAAGCGAGCTTGGTATCGAAGTCACGGATGCCACGCTGCCAGGTATCGTTGATCACGATGATCGCGGGATCACCCTCCATCGTAAAGGTCTCCTGACCATAGAGCTCCCACTTAGGTAGCCATCCACTCTCCTTGTACATATCCAGCATAGTCTGCACCATCGCTAGCTGCTTACGTGGGTAGAGCAGAGAGAGCAGAGGATGGACATTGCGGTAGGTATCCCAGAGAGAATAGACCGTGTAGCGGTCATGGCTTGTCTTAGCGACCTTGAGCGAACCCATCTGGGGATACTCTCCATTGACATCCTGGAGGATATTGGGGTGGATCTGCAGATGATAGAGTGAAGTATAAAAGACCGTACGCTCCTCGGGTGTCCCCCCTTCGACCTCGATCACGCTGAGTGCCTTCTCCCAAGCCTCTTCGGCCTTAGCACGTGTAGCAGCGAAATCTAGGGTAGGCTGCTCCGTATTGAGGTTCAGTAGCGCATTCTGCTCACTGACGAAGGAAACACCCGTCTGTACATAGATCTTCTCACCGGGCTTGGTATCGAAGGAGAACCAAACACCGACATCATTGCCACTCATCTCCCGGCGATAGGTAGGATAGAGCTTATATTTCCCATTATCCTTATCCCACTCCGCCTCGACGCCATGCATAGCTGGCTGCATCTTCCAGTAGCCAGCCTGTGGAGCCCTACGGCTGATACGGATAGCGAAATACTGATTGAAGACGGCCTGCGGGTTGTAGCAGAAGGTACCCATGAGCTTGCTCCCCACGATGGTCGAGTCATTGAGGAAGCGTACCGTAGCACCACTCTCGTTAGTCAAGCCCTGACCAAGGTTCACAAGGATATGGCTCTTCCCACCCTTATCAAAGGTAAAGGACGCCAAGGCAGAGCGTAGTGTCGCTGTCACCTCAGCTTGGACCTGATACTTATCAAGCGTCGTACGGTAGTAACCAGGCTTAGCAGACTCTCGGCTCATGGGCGAGCCATAGTGCTTGTAGTCTACATCGAGCTCTCCCGAAGAAGCCGAGATCAGGATACTACCTAGCTCTGGACAACCGACACCACTCAGATTCACATGGCTAAAGCCTGTGAAGAACTTATTCTCTGCTGTGTAGGGTGTACTCCACCAGCGGTCATCCTTGTCCGTCTTATTATATTCCTTGGAGCCCATGACATTGAAGGGCGTGACACTCATCAGCCCATTAGGCAGGACTGCTCCAGGGTTGGTCGTCCCATAGTTTGTTGTCCCGATGAAGGGATTGACTTCGTCGATAAGACGCTTCTTGGTCTGCGCTTGTAGCACGAGCCCTAGGCTGAGACATCCAGCCAAGAGGAGCGTACTACGTCGATACTTCGATAGCTTCATAATCTCTAGTGTATTTGTGATGTAAGGGGAAGCGGAGGAAAAGATCATCCCTTGGATAAGGATCTCGTACAGTCGAGCTGTGCAGGATGATTATCCAAGGGATGATCGTATGAAGCACTCTCGTGGAGTGCGTGAATATTAGTACAACGAGTGAGAGCTAGAAGGGAGACTTACCACCCATGAATGGTAGCTTGGGCATCTTAGGCATCTTTCCACCCTTGAAGCCCTGGAGTGTCTTCATCATCTTACGTGTCTGAGTGAACTGAGTCAAGAGCTTGTTCACATCCTGCACGGTCGTGCCACTACCGAGGGCGATACGCTTACGGCGATGCCCATCGAGGATATGAGGCTTCTGACGCTCCTCGGGCGTCATCGAGTAGATGATCGCCTCGATGCTCTTGAAGGCATCATCCTTAATATCGACATCCTTCAGCGCCTTACCTACGCCTGGGATCATAGCAGCTAGATCCTTGATGTTACCCATCTTCTTGATCTGCTGGATCTGGGCAAGGAAGTCGTTGAAGTCAAACTGATCCTTGGCGATTCGCTCCTCTAGGCGCTTGGCTTCACGCTCATCATAGATCTGCTGAGCACGCTCTACCAGCGAGACGATATCACCCATGCCGAGGATGCGGTCTGCCATACGCTCTGGGTGAAAGACATCAAGGGCATCCATCTTCTCACCCATACCGACGAACTTAATCGGCTTATCGACTACCGTACGGATAGAGAGAGCAGCCCCACCTCGGGTATCCCCATCTAGCTTGGTCAAGACGACACCGTCGAAGTCGAGACGATCATTAAAGGCCTTAGCAGTATTGACGGCATCTTGCCCCGTCATCGAGTCGACTACGAAGAGCGTCTCACTAGGACGAATGCTTTCCTTGATCGACTGGATCTCACGCATCATCTCTTCGTCTACAGCGAGACGACCAGCGGTATCGATGATGACGACATCACAGCCCTGCCCCATAGCCTCGGTGATACCTCGGCGAGCAATGCTCACGGGATCCTTACTCTCGAGGTCGAAGTAAACGGGGACATTCAGCTGCTCAGCTAATACGCGAAGCTGCTCGATAGCGGCAGGGCGATAGACGTCACAGGCTACAAGGAAGGGCTTCTTATTCTGCTTTGTCTTGAGGAGATTAGCCAGCTTACCGGAGAAAGTCGTCTTACCCGATCCCTGAAGACCAGACATCAGGATAACCGCAGGCACTCCAGAGAGATTGAGAGAAGCGGTCTGTCCCCCCATCAGGGTAGCGAGCTCATCATGGACGATCTTCACCATCAGTTCGCCAGGACGGACGGCTGTAAGGACATTCTGCCCCAGCGCCTTTTCCTTGACGTCTTCGGTGAACTTCTTAGCTACATTGTAGTTAACGTCTGCTTCTAGTAGGGCACGTCGGACGTCCTTGAGCGTTTCGGCTACATTGAGTTCGGTGATCTTACCTTCACCCTTGAGGATCTTAAAGGATCTCTCCAGTCGTTCGCTTAGATTTTCGAACATATCTCTTCTTCTTAAACAAGTCTGTTGGTAGCAGTATCAGGGAAGATCACTGCAGGCTTGAAGCCCTGCGCCTCCTCATAGGTCATCCAAGCATAGGCCATGATGATGACCGTATCACCAGGCTGTACGAGGCGAGCAGCTGCGCCGTTTAGGCAGATGACTCCCGAGCCTCGCTCTCCGGGGATGACGTAGGTCTCTAGGCGAGCTCCATTATTATTATTAACTATCTGCACCTTCTCACCAGGCAGGATGTTCGCTGCCTCGATGAGGTCTTGGTCGATCGTGATACTCCCCACATAGGAGAGGTTCGCCTCCGTGACGGTGACACGGTGTATCTTGGACTTAAGTAGTTCGATTAACATACAGGTTTAGATTGCTTTGACCCAAGAGCGACGGGTCTTATGATGCTTACGCTCGAAGTAATTCCATTGCATCTGGACGGCAGCGTTGGTCTCCAGCTCGGGGTTACTCTCGGCATACTTGACGCCATTCTTTAGGAAGACGGGGATAAGATCATCGAAGAGGAGGGCATTGACCCCCTTATTCTGATACTCAGGGATGACCCCGATGAGATAGAGGTCGACGACGGGGTTCTTCATCTTGAGCGCCTTAAGTAAGTGCACCCACCCAAAGGGGAAGAGACTTCCCTTAGCCTTCTGCAGTGCACGGCTTAGGTTCGGCAAGGTGATACCAAATCCTACGACCAAGTCATCCTCCTCACGTACGATCACTGTGACGAAGTCATAGCGAAGCATGGGGATGTACATCTTCACATAATAGTCGATCTGCTCACGGGAGAGCTCCGAGACCCCATAGAGGACGGAGTAAGCCTGATTGAGCGTATCGAAGATCCGATGCGCATAGGGGAGGATCTCCTGCTGGTTCTTAAACTTCAGCGTCTTCAGACCATACTTCGTGCGCACGATCTCAGCGATACGCTGATGCTTCTCAGGGATAGCATCGGGGATCGTGATCTTATACTCCTTCCAGTCCTGATCCTTTACGAAGCCCATACGCTCCATCTGCTTCGGATAGTAGGCATAGTTATATATGGTAGCCATGGTACCGATCTGGTCGAAGCCCTCGATAAGCATCCCTTCATGGTCTAGGTCGGTGAAGCCCATAGGCCCCTGGATCATCTCCTTACCTCGGACTTTACCCCAGGTGATGACCGCATTGAAGAGGGCATCGACGACCTCATTATCATTGATGAAGTCGACGAAGCCGAAACGGACGTTATTCTGATTCCACGTCTCATTAGCTCGATGGTTGATGATACCAGCGATACGGCCGACGATCTTACCATCACGATAGGCGAGGAAGTAGGCGGCTTCACAGAACTGGAATGCAGGGTTACGGGTGGGATCGAGCGTCAGGAGCTCATCCTCGATTAGCCCTGGCACATGGTAGGGATTCCCCTTATAAAGTCGGAGATTGAACTTGACAAACTTGCGCATGTCTGCCTTCTCCGAGATCTGTCTTATTTCGACTGCCATAGAGTATTCTTTAGTACCGGCGCCTCATAGGCGCTACTTTCAGAACCACAAAGATACGCCAAAAAAGCCAAGCACCTCGCCCCCAACCTCTCCCAAGCTCTATCCTATCCATCAGACTCAGTGAGAGCTATTCTCCCCAATCTCGCTGATCCAGCCTGCACCCTCCGTCAAGACTGAATGAAGGGGATCCGTCTCAATATACCTAACCGAGAGATCACAATATACCCAACACCAACGCCACAATATATGTAACTAAGTAATCACGATATACGTAACTGGAGCCTCCCCTCAGGAGTGACTTTCTTCGACCAAATTTAGTACACAAATTAGACGCTCTATACCTTATTATATAAGGCTTACAGCTAGGCATCGGACAGAGAACGGACGCATAGGCTCTGTCTATTTGTGCCTTGGCGTAAAAATGTGTAGTTTTGTAGAAAGCTAGTAATTTGCCATGGTAGAAGCCTCGACAAATAGAGGCCTTCCACAGAGCAAAGCGACTGATATTAAATAGAAGAGACAGACTATGGAACCCCTACAGACTCCTGAACAAGCTACGCTTGATACAGCCCAGGTCACCCCTGCGGCTACAGATACCGCCCAAGAACAGCTCACTGGACAGACGGACTACCAGAGCATGAGCCCTCAGGAACTGGTAGACCACCTAGCTGTGCTTCTACAGCAAGAGGAGCTACCCGACCGGAAGCTCGTCGAGTCCATCCGTGTACAGTTCATCCGTCGCCGTGATCGCCTAGATACCAGCGACAAGGCGCTTATCGAAGCCTTCGAAGTCCAAGAGCTTCGTCTGGACGGCCTACTAACGACCTTCAAGGCGCAGGACAAAAAGCGCCAGGAGGCGCTCGAGCTGATTTACCAAGAGAATAAGGCTAAGAAGGAAGCTATCCTTGAGCGCTTTGAGGAAATCTTCAAGAATAACGAAGATGGCGCTGAATTCGGTAGCCTCTATGCTCGCTTCAGTGCCCTACGCGACGAGTGGAGTGCTATCACCGAGCTTGACCCTAAGGATGCAGCCCAGCTCAACAAGCGCTACTACGAGCTCCGTGATCAATTCTATGACCTCAAGGCTATCAACGATGATCTGCGCCACTTGGACTTCAAGAAGAACCTCGAAGCTAAGCAAGCGATCCTCGCCGAGCTACGCACCCTCGATGACATCAAGGACGCGATCCAGGCACACCGCCGTCTCATAGAGCTCACAGCACAGTGGCATGAGCTTGGCCCCGTGGATAAGGAGTACCGCCAAGAGATCAATAGCGAATTCAAGCAACTCTCCACGGCGCAGCATAAGCGTCACCAAGAGTTCCACGACCGCAAGAAGGCTAGCGAAGAGGAGAACCTCCAGGCTAAGGAGCGACTCTGTCTCCGTGTCGAAGAGCTTCTGGAGGATGCAGCCCTCACGAGCCGCAACGCTTTCGCCCGTGGTGTCGAGAAGATCAAGGAATGGCAGCAAGAGTGGCGCACCATCGGACGTGCCCCCGCCAAGAGTAATGAAGAGATCTATCTGCGCTTCCGTGCCGGGATCGATGCTTTCTTCCGTCGTCGTAGCGAGCTCAGCAAGGAGCTACACACCCACGAGCAAGAGCTCCTCGAGAAGAAGCGTGCCCTGATCGAGCGTGCCAAGGCACTTAGAGAAAGTACCGCTTGGGAAGAAACGGCAGCGGCCTTCAAGGCTCTCCAGGAGGAATGGAAGCAGCTGGGCAACCTCTCAGCACGCTATAGTCAGAAGGTATGGGATGAGTTCCGTGAGAACTTCGATTACTTCTTTGACCGCAAGAAGAAGGAGGCTCCACGTCGAGATCAAGCGGCTAAGGAAGCTCGCAAGAACTCTGCCGCTAAGCGTGAGATCCTAGCACGCCTTGAGGCCATCGCTTCAGGAGAGACCCCTGCGAACCTCAGTGAAATACTCAAGGAGGAGAACGAACGCTGGAAGCAGATCGGTGCCCCCCTACACCGTGATCGTGAAGAGCTCAATAGCTCCTATCGTAAGCTCCTAGACGATCTCCACGGCAGACTGCGT
This sequence comes from uncultured Porphyromonas sp., assembly GCA_905372565.1. Classification (GTDB taxonomy): domain Bacteria; phylum Bacteroidota; class Bacteroidia; order Bacteroidales; family Porphyromonadaceae; genus Porphyromonas. The sequence continues at coordinate 10,320 of CAJPPK010000017.1, forward strand.
CGTGGTCGCTCCGATCGCCATCTATCGAACTACAGCGCCAACCTCGATAAGCTAGACGATAAGGAAGAAGGTCTCCTCAGCGAGCATCACCGCCTACGCCGTCAGCTCACTCGCCTCAAGCATGACCTGCAGCAGTATGAAGCCAACCTCACTCGCTTCAATGTCAGCTCCAAGGGAGGCTCTTCGCTACTAGCCGAAGCTGAACGCAAGCGTGAGGCTCTCATAGCAGACATCCAGCTCACAGAGAAGAAGCTCGCTCTCCTAGAGGAGAAGGAGCGTCAGAGTGAGGAGGGATAGACTACACGCTAAAAACTCTTTGCGCCCCCGATGCCGTCCACCACTCTATCTAGAGTCGGTGAATCATCGGGGGCGCACCTATATCTAGTCTCTACCTAAGAGATGCTACGCACCTTTGTTCACTACGGACTTCACTTCCTAGCACCTTGGCTTCTAGCCTATCTCTGGCCTCATCGTCCGCATCGCACCGTCTACCTACTCCTCCTATCGACGATGCTAATCGATGTAGATCATCTCTTAGCCACTCCGATCTTTGACCCCAATCGCTGCAGTGTAGGCTTTCACTTCTTGCACTCCTATCCCATGATCGGGCTATATATGGTGATGCTTTTCCTCCCCTACCAGCGTCTCGGATGGCCATGGTGGATCCGTATCCTTGCCGTCGGTCTGCTCTTCCATATCTTCACAGACTGGCAGGACTTCTACCTCTGGCCACACTAGAGATAGGCTTAGGAACAAACAAATCAGGGGTTTTCCGTATTTTAGTAGCAAGAATTGTAGCTCTCCGTATACAGCTACGACTTAAATAGAGAATAGAGCTTACCTATATGAGCATAGCTAGTCTTCGCGAACGACTTCAGAGCTACTTCCAGCGCCTTCTGGCTTTTGGACGGGCGCATCCTAGTATTCCGTTCATCGTGGTCATCACGCTGACCATCATCTATACCTTCTTCACGGGAGAATATACGGTGATGCGCTTTGCTAGGAACTACACACGTGAGATGGATCTGAAGCGACAATATCAAGTCTACCGTCCACGTTATGAAGCTGACAGCGCTCGTCTGAGCGAGCTGAAGAATAACAAGGAGCTCATCGAGCGTATCGCCCGCGAACACTACTATATGCACTTACCTGGAGAAGAGATCTTCCTACTCCGTCCAGATACCGCCACACCAAGCGAAGCTCCCAGTCAACCCCAGTCCGAGAATGAATAGCAAGTACAAGTACCTCTACATCGTCAGTCTCCTACTCCTACTCTCGGGAGCAGCCCTAGCACTGACAGCTAATCGATTCTTCGACATACTCTATCTGCTAGGGGCTCTAGGCTATGGTATCTATCACCTCATAGCACTGGAGCCAGGAGCTCCGATCATTCTCCGCCGAGTAGCACGCATGGGAGTCTTCTCTGGGATCCTTTTCCTGCTATCAGCGGTAGCTCGCTTCGGTATCTTTGACTCCTACGGGAAGAATGCTTGGCTACTCTTCCTTGCTCTAGGGCTCGTGTATATGATCTACGGGAACGTCCTACTCTACCTCGACGAAAGAAAGAAATAATGAATAAGCCTACCTCGGCCAAACGAGCCATACATATTGAGCGCATCTTGCCCCCTGGTGGACGCCAACCTCTCCTACGTCTCCACGTACCAGAGGAAACTACCCTCCTTCCTTTCTTACTGGAAGCCCTTCCCGAGAAGAGTCGGACTACGGTCAAGCAGCTACTACACGATCGGTTCATCTCCGTCGGTATCGAGCCTACGACCCAGTTTGATACTCCACTCAAGAAGGGAGATGTAGTCACGATCCATCCAGCACCACTTCCCAAGAAGATCACCCATAAGCTCATCGAGGTGCTCTACGAAGATGAGTATCTCATCATCCTACATAAGTCAGCAGGTGTACCCACAGTGGCTAGTGGAGAAGAAAAGGATAAGACCGTACTTCGCCTGCTAGCAGAGCATCACAAGAACTTCAATCCTCAAGCGAAGATCTATCACATCAATCGCCTAGATAAGGATAGTGCAGGCTTCGTCGTCTTCGCCAAGAGCAGACAGCTACAGCACGAGCTGACCGACAACTGGGCTAAGTACGTCCGGCAACAGCAGTTCGTAGCAGTCCTCGAAGGGATCCCACAGGAACGCTCCGGTCTCCTCGCTCCGCCAGCTCCTGAGGAGCTCAAGAAAAAGAAGGATAAAGACAAGGGCAAGACACGAGCGATCATCAAAAAGCCTCGCACAGACGAAGACCGAGCAGCAGGACGAGCTGAATGGCACATCATCACCAGTGGCCCTCAGCGATGTCTCGTATCTATCAGTCTACTCTCGGGGCGTAATAACCGACTTCGCAAGCAATTCTCGCTCCTGCGACTACCGATCGTTGGCGATTGGCGCAATGGGTCTGTCGAGAAGGAGCTAGGACAAGTAGCCCTTGAGGGTACTCACCTGAGTTTCGTTCACCCTATCACTAAGAAGCTACTCGAAGTGCGACAGCCCATTCCTCCTCTCTTCCGCAAGCTAGTTAAGAGTACCGCTGGAGTGAGCAAGATGGCTCAAGCCAAGAGACAGAACAAGAGAAACTAATCTCTAAATCTCACATATAATAGTATGACCACACAACCTGCAGGCTGGCTACGTAAGGTAGCCCTTAGCCTTATCGCTGTCGTCGCTATGTCCCTGATAGGGAATAGCTCTCTCAGCGCACAGATCATCCGGGATGCCGTGAGCTGGTCTCACAGTATCGAGGATAAGTCCCCCACTGAAAAGGTCCTCGTCCTGACTGCTGTCATCAAGGGCGACTGGCATCTTTATAGTACGGAGCTTCCCGCTGGGGGACCAACTCCGACTCACCTCATCGTAGACAAGCTCACCGGAGCAGAGCTCGTCGGTAAGCTAACAGCTAACCAGAAGCCTATCGAGAAGTTTGACCCTAACTTCGAGATGACCCTACGCTTCTTTGGCGGGAAGGTATCCTTCCGTCAGCAGATCCGTATCACTGATCCTAAGAAGTTTGCCTTCGAAGGAGCCGTTCGCTACATGGCCTGCAACGATCAGCAATGCCTTCCTCCGGCTAACTGGGAGTTCAAGATACAGCCCAAAGAGCTGGGTAAGCTAGAAGCTGCAGCTCCATCGACTAAGCTAACTGAAGAAACCTCCACAACGACCACCGAAGAGCAAACTGCACCTCCCATGGGGGAGCAGCTAGCCGATAGTGCCAGCACCACGGCGACAGCGCTATCGGTACAGAATGACTCGACTTCGCTCGCCGCATCTGACCTATGGGCACCCGTCATCCCTGAGCTTAAGGCCTATGGAGACAAGGCGCTCTCCCAAACAGAGGGATCACTCTGGATGCTCCTCGTCGGGGGCTTCCTCGGTGGGCTAGTAGCCCTCGTGACGCCCTGTGTCTGGCCAATGATCCCTATGACTGTCAGCTTCTTCCTCAAGAGAAGTAAGGACAAGAAGAAGGGGATCCGTGATGCCCTCATCTATGGTCTAGGTATCATCATCATCTACGTAGGGCTCGGTCTGCTTGTCTCGGCTGTTTTCGGAGCTAGCTTCCTAAATAGCCTGGCGACCAATGCATACTTCAATGTCGCCTTCTTCCTCCTGCTCGTCATCTTTGCTATGTCGTTCTTCGGAGCCTTTGAGCTCGTGCTCCCAGCTAAGTGGACGAATAAGATGGATGAGAAGGCTGATTCGGCATCGGGCTTCCTAAGTATCTTCTTCATGGCATTTACCCTAGCGCTGGTGTCCTTCTCTTGCACGGGACCTATCGTTGGGACTCTTCTCGTACAGGCAGCGACGTCTTCCTCAGGGATGCTTGCTCCAGCCATCGGGATGCTTGGCTTTGCTCTTGCCCTAGCTCTACCCTTCACGCTTTTCGCCATCTTCCCCAATCTCCTGCAGTCCATGCCTAAGAGCGGAGGATGGATGAACTCTGTCAAGGTCGTCCTTGCCTTTATCGAGCTCGCACTAGCGCTGAAATTCCTCTCAATCGCTGACCTCGCTTACAACTGGCGTATCCTTGACAGAGAAGTCTTCCTAGCGCTATGGATCGTGATCTTCTTCCTTCTCGGCATGTATCTGCTGGGTAAGCTCCGCTTCCCTCATGACGCTCCTCAGGAGAAGACCCCTATTCCGGCTCTTTTCCTCGCTATCGTCTCCTTCTCATTTGCTGTGTATATGATCCCAGGGCTATGGGGTGCTCCACTGCGTGCTATCAGCGCCTTTGCTCCACCACTGCGCACTCAGGATCTGAACCTCTACCATGGTGAGGTACACGCTAAGTTTGACGACTACGATGCAGGTATGGCCTATGCCCGTCAGGTAGGCAAGCCCGTGATCATCGACTTCTCTGGCTACGGATGTGTCAACTGCCGAAAGATGGAAGCGGCCGTATGGACTGACGCCAATGTCAAGGGAATGCTGGAGAACGACTATGTCCTGATCACGCTCATGGTTGATGAAAAGGCTCCCCTACCTCAGCCTTTGGAGGTCGAAGAGAATGGCGAGAAGATCAAGCTACGTACCGTCGGAGATAAGTGGAGCTACTTCCAGCGTATGAAGTTCGGTGCTAACGCACAGCCCTTCTATGTCCTCCTCGATCACCAAGGTAAGCCTCTAGCTCCGTCACGTGCCTACGATGAGGACATACCAGCTTACCTTGATTTCCTCAAGGGTGGGCTAAGCGAATTCTCCAAGCGTAAGTAATCCTCATCCACGAGCAAGCAATCCAAGCTATGGCACATACCCGTGAAGAGAAGCTCGCAGCTCTAAGCCGTGTCTTAGACGTCCTTGAGCGTCTGCGCGTCGAGTGTCCGTGGGACCGGGAGCAGACGACTGAGAGTCTGCGCACGAACACCATCGAGGAGGCTCACGAGCTTTCGGATGCGATTCTTGCTGGCGACAGCGAGGAGATCAAGAAGGAGCTCGGCGATCTACTCCTACATATCGTCTTCTATAGTCAGATCGCTCAGGAAGAAGAGCGCTATGATCTAGCTGACGTAGCCCACGCGCTCTGCGACAAGCTTATCTTCCGCCATCCTCATGTCTATGGGGATGCTCAGGCAGACTCGACGGATATTGTCCTCGAGCGCTGGGAAGAGCTGAAGCAAAAGGAGAAGCACGGGAACAAGACCGTCCTCTCTGGCGTCCCCTCCAGCCTACCTGCCCTTATCAAGGCCTACCGCATTCAGGACAAGGCACGAGGTGTTGGCTTCGACTGGGAGAGTCCCGAAGATGTCTGGACTAAGGTCGAAGAAGAGCTAGGCGAACTCCGTGAAGCGATCTCAGCTGGATCTCCAGAGGAGGTCGAGGGTGAGTTCGGTGACTTCCTCTTCAGTGTCATCAATGCCGCTCGTAAGTATAAGGTGAACCCCGACAATGCCCTCGAGGCCACCAACCGCAAGTTCATCCGACGCTTCACCTATGTCGAGCAGCGTAGTAAGGAGCTTGGCTTCTCATCACTCAAGGAGATGACGCTCGGACAGATGGACGAGCTCTGGGACGAGGCTAAGGCTCACGGGCTATAGCCCCACCTCTCCACCTCGACAAAGGCCTACCGCCTACAGCGACTCCCCTCATGGAGTCCGTCTGTAGGCGGTAGGTCTTTCTTATACATCACGTAGCTAGAGGAAGGCAAAGATTCATCCGACCAGCTATAAAATCAAACAAGCCTGAGAGTTTTCACTCTCAGGCTTATTCTTTCGGCGGTATGGACGGGACTCGAACCCGCGACCCCCTGCGTGACAGGCAGGTATTCTAACCAGCTGAACTACCACACCGTTCCTGCTGTTTGCTCTGCAAAGATAATATAAACTTTCGATCTCTCCAAACCCTAACCTAGACCCTCTGCTTCCGGGAAGTGTATCGCTTCCCTCCCCTCACGATACCTTGCCTCCAGATCCAGGAGATATTCTTTCGCTAGACGCCCACCTCGGTAGCCAGAGAAGCTCCCCGTCTTCCCCACCACACGATGGCAAGGGATGATGATAGATAGCCGATTAGCCCCCGTAGCTGTGCCTACTGCTTGGAAGGCTTTAGCCCGACCAACTACTTCAGCCAGCGCTCCGTAGGTGCAGGTCTCGCCATAGGGGATAAGACCGATAGCCTGCCAGACCGATCGCTGGAAGGCTGTCCCCTCGACCCGATAAGGCAAGTCAAAGGACCATCGCTCACCCAAGAAATAAGTACTGAGCTGACTTACCGCTTCGGTGAGCACGGCTTCGTTCACAGCATCAGCCGAAGGGGCAAGAAGCTCCTCTATCTCCGATGGAGAGACGTCTCTCTCCCAAGCCGAACGCCAGTCACAGCACACGAGCTGTCCGTCACTCACCCCAAGGAGCAAGTCACCACAGGGGCTAGAGTAAAGTCTCCAGTCGGTTGATCTTTCTCTTCTCATACTTACGGAACAAGTCTCACGATTCGATAGTTTCCACCTCTCCTGCCACGAAGGTAGACCTTCAAGCTAACTAAGCTATACTTCTGTGGTCACAAAGCTCTACCTTGCTTCCCGTGAAGGTAAGGCTTCGTCCATGCACAAGGATTAGCCCTCGCTAGATGAGTTAGCCCCCACCAGCCGATCAGGCTAGTGGGGGCTAATCCGTCTATCTATGAGAGCGAGGGCTATCTCAGAGCATTCTCCTCGATACGTCCCGTAAGACGCTCGTGAAGGGAAGCCGCTGCCTTACGACCGTCACCCATCGCTAGGATCACCGTCGCAGCTCCACGCACGATATCACCACCCGCATAGATCATCTCCAGCGAGGTCTTCTTCGCTTCATCCACGAGGATGTTCCCCCACTTGTTCGTCTCTAGCTGGGGCATCGACTCAGTTAGCTCCGTGCTAGCTGAGTAGCCGATACAGATGATGACTTCGTCCACAGGGAGCATGATATGCTCTCCCGTAGGGACAGGTCGGCGTCTGCCACTATCATCAGGCTCTCCGAGCTCCATACGCTCTAGGCGCATAGCCGTGAGCTTACCTGCTTCGTCCCCGAGATACTCGACGGGATTGTGAAGAGTGAAGAACTTCGCACCCTCTTCGTGCGCATGTTTGATCTCATCAGCACGAGCTGGCATCTCCTCTTCGCTACGGCGATAGACGATAGAGACCTCCTTTGCCCCCAGACGAAGTGCGGTGCGCACGGCATCAATAGCCGTGTTTCCTGCGCCGATGACGGCCACTCGCTTACCGGAGATACGGGGTAGCTCCTCCGACAGCTCCTCTGGCGTGAGCATATTATAGTGTGCGAGATACTCACTAGCGGTGTAAACTCCCACAAGGTCCTCCCCTGGGATGTTCATATAGTTAGCTATCCCGACTCCGGTGCCTAGGAAGATCGCTTCGAAGCCCTGCGCCTGTAGCTCCTCACACGTGACGTCCTTGCCGACCGTGGTATTCGTAACGAATCGGACGCCTAGGGCACGGAGCTTATCCAGCTCGTCTTCGATGATCGCATTAGGTAGGACAAACTCTGGGATACCATAGCGAAGGACTCCACCAAGCTGGTCTGCGGCCTCGAAGACCGTAACCTCATAGCCCCACTTGGCCATGTCGCTGGCGAAGGAGATCCCTGCTGGGCCACTGCCGACCACAGCGATCCGACGGCCTGCGCCGGCCTCCGACACCTTGGAGGACGAGGCTTCCTCTCCCGAAGCTCGATGTGCTCGCTCATAGTCGGCGACGTAGCGCTCGAGAGCGCCTATGGAGACGGCCTGCTTCTTCAAGCTAACGGGGTAGATACAGCCACTCTCACACTGCTTCTCCTGTGGGCAAACACGACCACAGACAGCAGGTAGCGAACTCGTCTGTCGGATGATCCCGACAGCCTCGAGCATCTCTCCTCGCTCGATGAGCTTAATAAACGAAGGGATATGGATACCTACGGGACAGCCCTCCATACAGCCTGGGTTGGGGCAGTCTAGGCATCGCCGAGCTTCCGCCATAGCTTCCTCACGGGTATAGCCAAGGGCGACTTCGGAATGGAAGGAGTTGAGGCGCTCGACCATGGGGAGTTCAGCCATGGAGGTACGCTCCTGCTGACTGCGTGTCTTATTTGGCAGGTTCTTACGTAGCTCGACACGCCAGTCGAGGCTACGGCGCTCCTTGATTAACTCTTGCTTTGTCATCTCATTACAATGGGAGAGCTGCGTAGTAAGCCCTCTCTAAGTGATAATAAATAGTAGAGCAAAGATAAATAAAGAACTGTGTCCTTAAAAGCTGACTTAGCCCTCCTTTCTCTGTAAGCATATACCTCACTCTTCACGAAGGTCTAGCTTTCCTCTGACGAAGCTATACCTCTCTCCTTACGAAGCTATACCCTCCCTCCAGCAAACATCGACCTGGGTCGACAGGTAGAGATCTTCCTCAATTCACAGCGGATAACATCTCCTTTATTTATAACCTAAAAGCACTATCTTTGAGCTCGTTATTCACCAATTATTCACCTCATCCATCACTCGATGAAGAAACTCTTTACTCTCCTCTTGGGGCTATGTCTTGCCTCTCCAGCACTAGCACAAAAGCCTAAGTTCACTCCTGATCATGGTGCCATACTCGATGGGAAGACGATCATCAAGGCTAACCTCACCAGCCCAATCTTCCATGAATTCAGCTTCGCCGCAGAGCGTATCCTGACGAAGGGACTCAGCTTCCAGCTTGGAGTCGCTACCATACCCAAGGGAGGGCTACCCTTTGCATCAGCGATAGATAAGGCTGTCGATATCGATGGGATGAACTTTCAGCCCTTGCGCCTTGGCTCCTTCCACCTGACCCCAGAGCTTCGCTGGTACACAGGTGGAGGTTATGGTCACGGATTCTACCTCATGGCCTACTATCGCTACCAGAAGTACTCCATCTCAGGCTATGACCTTAGCTACACGATCGCGAACAAGTCTGCCAGTGGAACTAAGGAGGTCAATGTCGGACTACAGGGCGACTTCAACACGAACACCCTCGGTTTTGGTCTCGGTGCTCAGTGGCTCTTCGGGCGCAACAAGAACATCGTCCTTGACTGGAACATCCTCGGCCTACACGCTGGTAGAGGGAAGTTCGACCTTACAGGGAACATCGCTCAGGCAGGGCTCACAGCTGAGGAAATCGCTGACCTACGTCATGAGATCGCACACTCGATCAGTGGTGCCCCCTCGGTAAACCTCGGAGAGAATGACATCCAGATCGACCAGCAGGCAGTGCGTATAAAGAACATCGCGACGCCTTGGGGATTCATCCGTGCATCCCTCTCTGTAGGTTTCCGCTTCTAGCCCATCCTCTAAAGTAGGGCCATAGGTACGCTGATAAGCACCTAGCCGTACCTCTCCCCTAGCTAGACCAGCTAGAGCAAGCGCCCCGTCTTCCACACCAAGGAAGACGGGGCGCCCGCTATATGACGACAGCTCAAAAGGAAGCAAAAGATAGACCTTCACGAGGGAAAGATAGGAGCTCGTTGCCTATTATTGACTACCTTTGTGCTCAATATATTACGTTTTAAGACAAGATGCAAGATATCCGCAACATAGCTATTATCGCCCACGTTGACCACGGAAAGACGACGTTGGTGGATAAGATGCTCCTCGCTGGTAAGCTTTTCAGGGATGATAAGGCTGCCGAAGTAGACACCTACCTAGATAATAATGACCTCGAGCGTGAACGTGGGATCACGATCCTCTCGAAGAACGTCAGTATCCGATACAAGGGTACCAAGATCAACATCATCGATACCCCAGGTCACGCCGACTTCGGAGGTGAGGTAGAGCGTGTGCTTAACCTTGCTGACGGATGCCTCTTGCTCGTCGATGCCTTCGAGGGACCTATGCCTCAGACGCGCTTTGTCCTACAGAAAGCGATCGAAATGGGGCTCAAACCCATCGTAGTCATTAACAAGGTCGACAAGCCCAACTGTCGTCCCGAAGAAGTACAGGATATGGTCTTCGACCTCATGTTTAGCCTCAATGCCACCGAAGAGCAGCTCGACTTCGAGACGATCTATGGCTCTGCTAAGCAAGGCTGGATGAGTAAGGACTACAAACAGCCCACCGAAGACATCACGACCCTGCTCGATACGATCCTGGAGCAAATCCCTGCTCCCAAGCAGATCGAGGGTCCCTCCCAGATGCTCATTACCTCGCTCGACTACTCCTCCTACGTAGGACGTATCGCCGTAGGACGTGTCCACCGCGGGACCTTTAAGGAAGGCCAAGAAGTCACCCTCTGCAAGCAGGATGGGACGACCACTAAGATGCGTATCAAGGAGGTAAATATCTTCGAGGGTCTAGGCCGCACCAAGGTAGAGAGTGTCTCCTCGGGCGATATCTGTGCTCTCGTGGGGATCGAAGGCTTCGACATCGGGGATACAGTCGCAGACTCCTCTGCCCCCGAGGCACTAGAGCCCATCGCTGTAGATGAGCCTACGATGAGTATGCTCTTTACCATTAACAATTCGCCCTTCTACGGTCGTGAAGGGAAGTTCGTGACTTCCCGCCATATTCACGATCGTCTGATGAAGGAGCTAGATAAGAACCTCGCCCTTCGGGTAGAGCCTGCCGAGACTGCTGATAGCTGGATCGTCTATGGACGTGGTGTCCTTCATCTCTCGGTCCTTATCGAAACCATGCGCAGAGAGGGGTATGAGCTACAGGTAGGACAGCCCCAAGTCATCATTCACGAGGTCGATGGTGAGCGACACGAACCCGTTGAGCTCCTCACAGTCAATCTTCCCGAGGAGTCAGCGAGTAAGATCATCGATATCGTCACCCGTCGTAAGGGCGAGATGACCATGATGGAGACGAAGGGAGATCGTACCTTCCTCGAATTCAACATCCCCTCCCGTGGGATCATCGGTCTGAATAACTATATCCTGACAGCCTCGGCTGGGGAGGCAGTCCTAGCCCATCGCTTCCTAGAATACCAACCTTGGAAGGGAGATATCGAGCGTCGCACCAATGGATCGATTATCGCTCTCGAGTCTGGGACGGCCTATGCCTATGCCTTGAATAACCTCCAGAGCCGTGGACGCTTCTTCGTCTCTCCTCAAGATGAGGTCTATGCTGGTCAGGTCGTCGGGGAGCACACCAAGGAAGGTGACCTCGGCGTCAACATCTGTAAGAGCAAAAAGCTAACGAACATGCGCGCTTCGGGAAGCGATGACAAGGTATCCCTCGCTCCACCCGTAGTCTTCAGCCTCGAAGATGCACTTGAATACATTCGCCCAGACGAGTATGTCGAAGTAACTCCCGTATCGATGCGTATGCGTAAGATCATCCTTGACGAGACCGAGCGCAAGCGTCAGAGCCGAGGATAAGCAAGCTAAGTCCACACGAACAACCGATAGCATGGGGACGACCTGCTGTAGTCACCACTACTGAGGTCGTCCTCATCTTCTTTTTCCTCACTACACACTACTTACTACTACACCATGTCACGTCTCCCACGCCTAGGATTGCTCCCACGCATCCTACTCGCTCTCCTCCTTGGAGTCACGCTGGGGAACTATCTACCAGCAGACTTAATCCGAGCGTTCTTGACCTTCAATGGGCTCTTCGCTAGCTTTCTCGACTTCGCCATCCCGCTGATCATCCTGGCTCTAGTAGCCGAAGCGATCGGGAGCATCGGGCATCAAGCGGGGAAAATGCTACTCTTGACAGTCGGTATAGCCTACGGATCGACCATTTTCTCCGGCTATCTTGCCTACTTCACTGGTGTTGGGATCTTCCCACACTTGATTACGCCAGGGCAAACGAAGGCCTTAACCGAAGAAACGCTGACCCTCGCTCCCTATTTCCACATCGATATCCCACCGGTCATGGGCGTTATGACAGCCTTAGTCCTAGCTTTCATCCTCGGACTAGGGATGGCCCACCTACAGACACGGACGTTGTCGGGGGTAATCAGCGAGTGTAAGGAGATCATCTCTGGCGTGATCGACAAGGTGATCATACCTCTCCTACCGCTATATATCTTCGGCATGTTCCTCGAGATGACTGCTAGCGGCAAGGTCCTCGGCATTCTGCTCGTCTTCATCAAGATCATCGGGATCATCTTCGCACTGCATATCGGCCTTCTACTCGTACAATACGTCATCGCAGGCCTAGTAGCCAAGAAGAATCCCCTACGTCTACTCCTGACGATGCTACCAGCCTACTTCACAGCCTTAGGTACGGCTTCCTCAGCAGCGACTATCCCTGTGACCCTGGGCCAAACACGAAAGAACGGGGTAAGCCAAGGGGTGAGCGCCTTCGTCATCCCTCTCTGTGCGACGATTCATCTATCGGGGAGCATGCTTAAGATCGTCTCTTGTGCCCTAGCCCTTATGCTCATGCAGGGCAATAGCCCAGACTTCGGTCTCTTCACCCACTTCATCCTGCTTCTGGGGATCACGATGATCGCCGCCCCAGGTGTACCTGGAGGAGCCATCATGGCAGCCTTAGCGATCCTACAGTCCGTCCTTGGCTTCGACCAAGCTCAGCAGGCGCTGATGATCTCCCTATACATCACGATGGATAGCTTCGGCACGGCCTGCAATGTCACAGGCGATGGCGCCATCGCCGTCATCATCGATCACCTCGCTCCCTCCACCGCCACTCCCTCTCAGCAAGATCCACTTTAGTCCCCACCCCTATGATTGAGCCCAAGCACCTACAAGTCGCCCTCGAGCACTACCGCTCATCTCACCCACAGAGCTCTACTCATCCTCATCTCAAGGCTGTACTCTTCGACATGGATGGAGTGCTCTTTGACTCCATGCCCGCACATAGCCAGTCCTGGTCAGAGGCCGCTGGGAGCGTAGGGCTCCAGATGAGTCTCGAGGACGCCTATTGGTTCGAGGGACAAACAGGGTGGCACACGATCGGGCTACTCTACCAGCGGGGCTTCAATCGTAGCGCTACCCCAGAGGAGGTAGAGACGCTCTACCGACTCAAGACCGAGCTCTTCGTCAAGTATAACTCAGGGGCTATCCTCTCAGGGGTGACCGATGTCCTCCGTGCCGTAGAGGATCTTCAGCGCTTAGTCGTGACTGGCTCGTCGCAAGAGTCGCTCTTGGAGCGTCTAGACGACGCCTTCCCTGGAGTTTTCTCCACCGATCTAATGGTCACGGGCAAGGATGTCCAGCGAGGGAAGCCACATCCCGAGCCCTATCTACGTGGGTTAGCCAAGGCCAACGTACGCCCCGAGGAAGCCATCGTCGTAGAGAATGCGCCGATGGGTGTCGAGGCTGCTGTCGCGGCGGGTATCTTCACGATCGCCGTCAACACGGGCTTACTCCCCGATAGTGCACTCCTTGACCGAGGAGCTGACCTCCTCTTCCACACCATGGGCGAGCTGTCAGAAGCTCTTCCCACGCTCAGAGCTCTCTGGGAGCAGAAGGGCTAAGTCTTCATCAGGGTAGCATTCGCCCCTCTTCCATCTACCTTTTCTCACCCCAACTTCGTGCTTGGTCAGGCTTGCAAATGGCTAGCCTCCGACCAAGCACGAAGTCTTTCCCTCCCCTAAGGTTTACCTTTCTCCCCTAAAAGGTAAACCCCTAGATTAGAAAAGGATAACCTTTACTCTGACCAAGCCTATACCTCCCCAATCGCTACCCCTCCTCATCTCTTCCTCGAAGTCCGACGATAATTCTAAGGCGGATCAAGCTCGGACAAGCCGATCTTGTTACCTTAATTTTCACAAGGATTTGGATGTTTGTGAAAAATATCTACCTTTGCAAAAATGCTCCACGATCTACGGAGCATCCAATATACTTATCCCACGACGATAATATGCAGCTATACGCGACCACAATGATGATGCGAATGTACTTCGGCACGATGATGTGTACCGAAGCCATTTGGCGTACTCATTACTCGCGGAAGCGTATTACTGTAACGTCCTAGGTAGATCCCTAGGTAGATCGATATATAAGTAGCACCTTCCGTCAGGCTCCTGACAGAAGGTGCTTTTCTTTTTTCCACCTCTCACATTATTCTATTTACCCTTTAACATTGACCTGTACAATGAGAAGAAGCCTACTATCCCTCTTGCTGACGCTCATCTTCTTCGGAGTCACCTCGGCTCAAAAGAAGACCGTAGCTGTCTCCGGGGTCGTGATTTCCTCGGAGGATAACACCCCGATCATTGGTGCTTCCGTACTCGCTGTCGAGTATCCTCGCCAGGGAGCACTCACCGATGCCCAAGGACACTTCCGTCTCCAGCTCCCCGAAGATGCTAAGACGCTCCGCATCTCCTACCTCGGCTACATCACGAAGACCGTAGCCCTCACAGGGAAAGAACTACGTATCCTCCTGGAGAGTAGTGAGAAGTCCCTCGATCCCGTCGTCGTAGCGGCCTATGGCACACAGCGCAAGTCCAGCCTCACTGGGGCTACCGCCAGCGTCAAAGGGTCTGATCTGGCCAATGCCAAGGTCGAATCCGTAGACAAGGCACTAGCCGGTAAGGTCTCAGGTATTCGCGTCGCCTCCCAAACGGGAGACCCTGGTGCTGCAGGGACGATCCAGATCCGTGGCGTAGGGAGTATCAACGGCTCGACCGACCCACTCTATGTCGTCGACGGGGTACCCATCACCGTGGGGAACTACGGGATCCCAGGGACTTCATCCAATACCCTCTCCTCCATTAACCCCGAGGATATCGAGACGATCACAGTCCTTAAGGACGCCGCCTCTGCATCTCTCTACGGATCACGTGCTGCCAATGGTGTCGTAGTCATTACCACTAAGCAGGGAAAGCAAGGCAAGACCCGCTTCAACTTCAAGTCTAGCTTAGGCTTCTCGCAGGTCGCTACGAACTCTTACGAGGTCATGAATGCAGAAGAGCGATACGCTTACCAGCGCGAAGCTTACATTAACAGATACCTCTACAGTAAGGACGCTATCCTACCGACAGGTAAAGGCTACGCCCAGCGTGACGCTCTTCGCCAGCAAGCCGAAGCTATATACACCGATTCGTACTTCCTCAACACTCCTCGCAAGGACGATAACAACATTTTTGTACGTGATGCTGTGACCCGATCCGACTGGCGTAAGGAGCTCTTCCGCTCAGGTGCGCTGCAGGATGTATCCTTCTCTGCTTCGGGTGGGACAGATGCCCTGCGCTACTTTGCTTCGCTTGGCTACAATAATGTCAAGTCGATTACGCCCTTTGGTAAGTTCACTCGCTACTCGGGCCTACTGAATGTCGACAACAAGGCTACCAAGTGGCTCGATCTCTCCTTCAAGGGACAGGTCGCCTACACCTCTCAGCTTGGGATCGGAGACCATGCTCGCCAGCGTCCAGGGGTGACACTTAATCACCCAGCGGTACTCCTTCTCATCTCTCGCCCTGATAGACCCGTCAAGGATGAGCAAGGGAACTATACCACAGACGCTACGAACATGAAGGGGAGCGATAATCCCGTTCAGCTACTTAACCCCGACCTTATCTCCAACGAACTCGGTACACTCCGTGGTGTCGGTAACGTCAGTGCTACGATCAAGTTTACTGATTTCCTCAACTTCAAGACTACCAACTCCATCGAATATACGGGTCTGAAAATCCGACAGTACCAGAGCCCGAACACCAACGATGGCGGACGCGTCGGCGGACAGGGGGCTCGTGGACTCAACGAGCTAGTCGCCAAGACGACCTCCAATGTCTTAAACTTCAATAAGGACTTCGGTCCTCATCACTTTGACGCCCTCGCTGGAGTAGAAGCTCAGTCCTACCAGCGGCTGAGCTACACCTTCGTCACCCAAAAGTATGCCACGGACAAGCTCAAGGAGCTCGGTGTCGCCCAGGTCGTCGAGAGCGAAAGCGAAACCTTCGGTAGCTTCCTCCTCTCTTACCTTGGTCGTCTGAACTATAGCTACGATAGTCGCTACCTCCTTGGGCTTAGCCTCCGCAATGACATCTCCTCGAAACTCGGACGAAACAAGCGCTCCGGTATCTTCTACAGCGTATCTGGTGCTTGGCGCTTCGGTAAGGAAGAGTTCCTGAAGGACAATGCCATCCTCACCGATGCTAAGCTCCGTGCCTCCTATGGGACTAATGGTAACCTCCCCGACGGCGAATATACCTGGAGAGGACTCTACTCCTATGCCGGCACCTACGGCGAAGATCCTGCGATCTATCTCTCGCAGTTAGCTAACCTCAACCTAGGCTGGGAGAAGAGTAAGAGCTTCAATATCGGGCTCGACCTTACCTTTGCTCGCCGCTTTACCCTCACGTTGGAGTACTTTAACAAGCATACCTCCGACCTGCTACTTGACACTCCGGTCTCCTTCAACTACTCGGTTAAGTCCAAGCAGACGAACAATGGCGAGATCTCTAACCAAGGTCTAGAGCTTGAACTACAGGCCAACAACCTCCTCAACTCATCGTCTCTCCGCTGGGATGCTAACTTCTCTCTGACCAAGATCCGCTCCCGTGTCGAAGCTCTCCCTGGAGGGGATGTCTTCACTGGGCCTAATGATATCTACCTCTACCGTCCAGGCTACGATATCCATACCTTCTACCTCCGCTCATGGGCTGGTGTCAATCCTCAGACGGGACTTGGACAATTCCTCATCGATCCCTCGAAGCCTGCTACAGAAGACAACCTCACCTATGACTACAGCAAAGCACGTACTGCCCCAGGCAAGTCTGCTTATCCGAAGGTCTACGGGGGACTCTCCAATACCTTCTCCTATCGAGGCTTTACGCTGAGTGCCCTACTAACCTATCAGTTCGGTGGCTATCTCCTAGACCATTTCGATGTCTTCGCCATCAATGATGGTCAGCGCCCCTCGATGAACGCCTCTCGCCTACTCGTCGGAGACTACTGGACTCCCTCGAATACTTCGGCTAATAACCCTCGTCCTATCCTAGGCAATCCCTATCGTAGTGGTACCATCTCCACGCGTAACCTCCACTCCTCAGACTTCATCCGTCTCAAGGAGCTATCCCTCAGCTATGCTCTTCCCAAGAGCCTAACGAGCCGCCTCGGAGTCTCCTCTACCAGCGTTTCAGTGACGGCAAATAATCTAGCCTTCCTCTATGCTGCTACCAAGAATCGTGAGCTCGAAGTAGCCCTCAACGGTTTCCGCTCACTTGACATCCCTGCTCTCCGCACGGTGAGCTTCGGTCTGAATGTTGGATTCTAATCGAACGAACTACTTATGAAGAGATACCCTTTATATATCGCCCTGGTCACCACCCTATCGATCAGCTCCTGCTCCAAGGAGCTAAACCAGGAGCCCTCCATTTACCGCACTGCCGAGATCGCCATCACGACCTTAGACGACCTCGAGAAGGCAGTCAATGGCGCCTACTCTCCGCTCTCCTCCTACCGATACAGCTACAGTAGTGAGGTCGCCCTCTACGCTGATGCCCGTGGCGGAGACATCACAGCTACCTCACTAGGATACAATCAGACCCTAGCACTCCATCGTCTAAATACAGATCGCACCAGTGACTTCAGTCAAGGCACCTACCAGACCTTCACCGCAGTCCTCGGACGCGTCAATGACGTCCTCAGCAAGGCGCCTGCAGTCAAGGGAACGCTCCCCAATAACCCCGTCTACCAGGCCTACTACAAGGATCTCCTTGGGCAGCTCTATGCGCTTCGTGCCTTAGCCCACTTCGAGCTCGCTCGTATCTTCTGCTACCTCCCTATCGCAGGAGTCAATCAGGATGCGCCGAACTCAGGTATCCCTCTGAATGTCGAGGTCTATCCCGAAGGCTATGCGTTCAAGCGAAGTACCCTCAAGGAAACTTACGCTCAGATCATCTCGGACTTCAAGAAAGCGCTTGAGACACTGAGTAAGGACGAACAGACAAACTCGGGTAAGATCAACTACTGGGCTGCAGAGGCTCTACTCTCACGTGTCTACCTCTATCAGGCTGACTGGCAAAATGCCTATCGCCTAGCCGTCGATGTGATCAGCAATAGCCCCTACAAGCTATACCCCCGCAGTGAGTATGTCGGGGCATGGCGCCAGCAGGGCTCCAGCGAATCCCTCTTCGAGATACTCACCACAGAGAAGAGCAACACGGGGCTCAACAGCATCGGGAACTATACCCGTCCTACGGGCTATCCCGAATTCGCTGGAAGCAGCTCCTTCATCAGCTGGTTCAAGTCTGGTCATGACGGAGACATCCGTACCAATCTCATCGCAGAGCAAGCAGATCCTCAAGGTGGCAATAAGGGCTACTACTCACTGAAGTACCGTGGACGAACGGGCTCATCGAATCCTACGGCAATAAATAACTTCAAGGTCATCCGCCTCTCCGAGGTCTACCTCATTGCCTCCGAAGCTCAGCTCAAGGGAGCTACTGCCACGGGCTCCCATACAGCCCTCGAGCTCTACAACACGCTACGCAAGCATCGTATCTCACCCTACACCGCAGCGACATCCGTCACGCTGGATAACCTCCTTGACGAGCGTCGTCTAGAGCTCTTCTGCGAAGGTCATCGCCTATTCGACCTTATACGCAATCAGCGCAATGTCCCCACAGAGTACCTTCCAGGAGTCACCGAAGTCGACTATCTGAATGAGCGTCTCGTGAGTGAGCTCCCCGAGCGTGAGTACAACATCAATCCGAGCTTGGAGGTGAAGGCGGCTAAGTAAGTCCTACACCTCCCCTGCCCCCTCATCGGGTGATCCCCCGACATAAGTCTCCCCACTTATGTCGGGGGATTTATCATATAACACACTCGTTATAATAGACTTGCACCTCATCTTATAGTCCTCCTCTGACGCTCTCCTATCGGGAGACTTCGGTTAGGTATATCGTGACCACAAGGTTAGGTATATCGTGACCGATCCGTTACGTATATAGTGACTGACCGAGTGGGTATATTGTCATTCGTCGGGCATCTACCTCCCCGCTGAAGCAGGATGCTGGGGGCACAACCTCTCACCGATCTATAGGCTGACTCGACCCTCATCAGGCCTTGATCTGCCCGCCCAGCCTAAGGAGAAAAATATGTACCTTTGAGGAAAGCAATACAAGCCATCCTACTAGTCCCACTACCTATAATAAAGAGAAGCGATATGGATATCAACGAAGAGCACCTTCACCACCCAGAGAATGATCCCGCCTACATGGGTCTAAAGGTCAATCAGGGCGTCAAAGCACAGCCCATGATCAATCCACACTTCAAGCGTGTCGCCCGCCGTACCTACACGGTGGACGAATTTGTCGAAGGTATCCTTCGCTCCGACATCACTTGCCTGAGCCAGGCGGTGACACTCGTCGAGAGTAATCGCCCCGAGCATCAGGCAGTCGCCCAGCAGATCATCGAGCGCTGTCTCCCCTATTCGGGCAAGTCCATGCGTATCGGCATCACAGGGGTACCAGGAGCAGGGAAGAGCACCTCGATCGACTCTTTCGGCATGCACCTTCTCAAGCAGGGACGTCGCCTAGCGGTACTAGCTATCGACCCTAGTAGTGAGCGCTCAGGAGGGAGTATCCTAGGGGACAAAACCCGCATGGAGCAGCTCTCAAGGGAGAAGAACGCCTTCATTCGCCCCAGCCCAACAGCTGGGTCACTCGGTGGGGTCGCTCGTAAGACACGTGAGACGATCATCCTATGTGAGGCGGCCGGCTTTGATACGATCTTCGTAGAGACCGTAGGGGTCGGACAGAGTGAGACTGCTGTACACTCGATGGTAGACTTCTTCCTCCTCATCCAGCTCGCTGGTACAGGGGATGAGCTTCAGGGGATTAAGCGTGGGATCATGGAGATGGCCGATGCGATCATCATCAATAAGGCCGATGGGGATAACATCGACAAGGCCAACCTAGCCGCCACACACTTCCGTAACGCCCTACACCTCTTCCCACCCACCGAATCAGGCTGGCGCCCGAAGGTGCTCACTTATTCGGGCTTCTATGGCAGGGGGATTAAGGAGATCTGGGATATGGTGGACGAATACCGACACTTCGCCCTTGACTCGGGTTACTTCGATCAGAAGCGCCAGCGTCAGGCCAAGTGGTGGATGTATGAGAGCATCAATGAGGCACTCCGTAACTCCTTCTATCAGAACGATGCTGTGCAGGCACTTCGCCCTGAGATAGAGGGTGCTATCCTACGAGATAAGCTCTCCTCCTTCGTCGGTGCACAGCAGCTCCTAGACACCTACTTCAAGGCGCTGGCTCACGAAGCATAATTTTCGTCCAGTATCCTTAGTGGAGGTAGGCTCACTCCCTATCTCCAGAGGGGGCTACGGCCTTGATAATTCAAAGAATTGCTGTATATTTGCACAGCAAAAGAAATGATATTCATACAATTAAAATATTTCTAGAATATGACGAAAGCTGAAGTGGTGAGCGATATCGCTCGCACCACTGGGGTGGACAAAGAGACTACCCTCGCCGTGGTGGAAGCATTCATGGAGTCTGTTAAGGACTCCTTGGTTCGAGGTGAGAACGTCTACCTACGTGGCTTCGGGAGCTTCATCATTAAGGAGCGTGCAGAAAAGACCGCTCGTAATATCTCGAAGAAGACGACGATCATCATCCCTAAGCGTCGTATCCCCGCCTTCAAGCCTTCTAAGCTCTTCGCCACGAAGGTGAAGTAGCCCAATAAGCCAAGCAACAATAATTTCTAATAATCAATAACAGCTATGCCAAGCGGAAAGAAAAGAAAGCGCCATAAGATGGCTACGCACAAGCGTAAGAAGAGACTCAAGAAGAACAGACATAAGAAGAAGTAATGTCTTGAGCTATCGCGAGGGGTTAGGGCTGTCTCATTTCTAGACGTGCACCTTACCCCTCGTGTGCTTTACCCCACCAGCATCTCTCACACCTAACATCAACCCCTACGAAGTGAATAGCGAACTCATCGTCGACGTCTCCCCCAAGGAGATCGCGATGGCTCTCCTCGAGGATCAGCGCCTCGTAGAGCTCCAGCGTGAGCGCCGTGACCTCGCCTTCGCCGTCGGAGACATCTACCTCGGACGCGTCAAGAAGGTCATGCCTGGGCTCAACGCTGCCTTCGTCGATGTAGGCTACAAGAAGGATGCTTTTCTTCACTACCTTGACCTAGGTATGATCTACCAGGCACAGCAGCGCTTCCTCGAGATCACCGAGAAGACCAAGCACGTGCCTGCACTCAGTAAGATCCCTAACTTCCCCGAGCTACCTAAGGACGGGAAGATAGCTGACTACATCAAGGCAGGACAAAACGTCCTCGTACAGGTCGTCAAGGAGCCCATCTCTACCAAGGGTCCCCGACTTTCAGCTGAAATATCCATCGCAGGACGTAACCTCGTCCTCGTCCCATTCGCAGACAAGGTATCGGTAAGTAGCAAGATAGAGTCGCCTGAAGAGCGAGCTCGTCTGAAGCAACTTATCCTGAGCATGAAGCCGAAGAACTTCGGTGTCATCATCCGCACCTCGGCAGAAGGGAAGCGTGCCTCCGAGCTCGACCAAGAGCTCAGTCGCCTACTTCGCCGCTGGGAGGAGAGTATTCAGAAGCTCCCCAAGATCACCAAGACCCCTAAGATCGTCTACGAAGAATCGAGTCGTGCTCTCGGCATCCTAAGAGACACCTTCAATCCCTCCTTCCAGAGTATTCACGTCAATGACCGTGCTTACTACGAAGAGATACGAGACTACGTTCAGCAGATCGCACCAGGTAGAGAGGAGATCGTCAAGCTCTATACGGGTAACCTCCCCATCTTCGATGAAAAGAACGTCACCAAGCAGATCAAGTCTGCCTTTGGGCGTACAGTCACCTGTAAGAGTGGTGCCTATCTGATCATCGAGCAGACAGAGGCTATGTACGTCGTAGACGTCAACAGTGGCAACCGCTCTCGCAAGAGCAATGAGCAGGAGGAGACAGCTATCGACGTCAATCTCATAGCAGCCGAGGAGCTCGCACGTCAGCTACGTCTACGTGATATGGGTGGCATCATCGTGGTGGACTTCATCGACATGCATGACCAGAAGAATAGACAGCTCCTCTACGAGCATATGGTCAAGTTGATGGAGAGCGACCGGACGCGACACAATATCCTCCCCTTGAGTAAATTCGGCGTGATGCAGATCACCCGACAGCGCATCCGTCCTGCCACACAGGTCAATACCGATGAGACCTGCCCCACCTGTCTAGGGACAGGGAAGATGAAGTCCTCGGTACTCTTTACTGATCAGCTTGAAGAAAAGCTCCGAGAGCTAGCCCCACGTCTAGACTCTCCCTACATCAACGTACACGTACACCCCTATGTCGCAGCCTACCTCACCAAGGGGCTTCTCCTATCGATCGCCCGTAAGTGGAAGCTGCAGATCTCTCGTGGTATCCGTGTTACCCCGAATCAGAGTCTTGGCTTCCTGGACTATAAGTTCCTAGATAAGGAAGGCAACGAAATCGAGACTCTCGAAGAATAATCACACGAGTAAGCCCGTAGCGTCTCCCGAGAATATCCTCCTTGATATACCTATGGATAGACGTTACGGGCTTGCTATTATCCCTCCCCAAGTCATCCTCCTCGCTTCTAGTCGATGACCACTTACCCCTCGAAGCTCGTAGAGCGTGCTGTAGAGCAGTTAGCCTCCCTGCCTGGGATCGGTCGCAAGACCGCCCTGCGCCTTGCCCTGCATCTACTCTCACGCCCCGTCTCCGATGTACAGACCTTTGCTCATGCTCTCGCTGAGATGCGTGAAGGGATCGTCTACTGCAAGAAGTGTCATAATATCAGTGACACGGAGCTCTGCCCTATCTGCTCCAATCCTAAGCGAGATCAGAGTCTCGTCTGTGTCGTCCAGCATGTGGGAGACGTCTTAGCTATTGAGAACACAGGACAGTATCGTGGAGTCTACCATGTCCTCGGTGGAGTCATCTCCCCCATTGATGGTATCGGCCCCGAAGACTTGAAGATCACCGAGCTCATAGACCGTGTACGCCAAGGGAACGTCCAAGAGATCATCCTAGCTCTAGGGACAACCATGGAGGGAGACACGACGAACTTCTTCATCTACCGAAGCCTATCGGGGCTCGATGTGAAGCTCTCTGTCATCGCACGTGGGGTCGCTATCGGCGATGAGATCGAATATGCTGACGAGGTCACCCTAGGTCGATCCATTCTCTCACGCACCTCCTTTGACCAATCTCTTAGCTTCTAATCTCCATGGCTAAGCGCTACGCCCTACAAAACATACGGCTTCGTGCTCTTGGGAAGGAAGACCTTCCTCTACTCATGAGCTGGGAGAATGCACCAGAAGCTCTGCGCTCGAATGACTCCCTCAACCCCCTCTCGGAGGATTTTATCGCACGCTATATTTCTTCCTCTACCCGACATATCCTAGAGACAGGATCCATCGGTCTGATGATCGAAGAAACAGCTAGTGGAACTCCCTTAGGGCACCTCAGTCTCTATGACTATAGTCCGATCCATCGACGAGTGGCTCTTGGGATCTATGTAGCACCCGAAGTACGTCAGCATGGCATAGCTAGTATCGCCCTAAGGCAAGCTATTCGCTATGCTTTTACCCGACTACGCTGTGAGCAAGTCTATGCCGAAGTCCTAGCCGAGAACCATACCACCCAAGACATACTTCTTCACCTAGGCTTCCGTCAGACCGCTCTCCTCCCCAACTGGCATTGGACGGGAGATAGTTACCAAGACCTCTTATTCTTCCAGCTATGGAGCAAGTAGCCCATCGTATCGCTCAGCTACGAGAGGAAATTCAGGCGCACAATCATGCCTACTATGTCCTCTCTAGCCCGACCATATCAGACTACAACTTTGATCAGCTACTCAAGGAGCTAGAGCGACTAGAGAAGGCCCACCCCGAGCTGATCACTCCCGATTCTCCCACGCAACGTGTCGGAGCCGATCGCACCGAAGGATTTACCCAAGTCGCTCACCGCTACCCGATGCTCTCGCTAGCCAATACCTACAGCTATGATGAGGTGCAGGAGTTCTATCAGCGAGTACAGCGAGACCTTGGTCGTGAAGACTTCACTATTGCAGCCGAACTAAAGTACGACGGGCTCTCCATCTCTCTCATTTATGAGGATGGGCTACTCGTACGTGCAGTTACTCGAGGAGACGGTACACTCGGTGATGATGTCACGGCGAACGTCCGTACAATCCGCTCCATCCCACTACGCCTTCGAGGCAAAGGCTACCCATCGAGCTTCGAAATCCGAGGTGAGATCCTACTCCCATTCTCAGAGTTTAATCGGATTAATAGCGAACGAGAGGCCGCAGGTCTCCCCCTCTTTGCCAATCCGCGCAATGCAGCCAGTGGCACGCTCAAGCAGTTCGATCCAGCTATCGTCGCATCTCGTCGCCTCGATGCCTTCTTCTACTATGTTCCTGGACAGCCAGAGCTTCCAGATAGTCACTTTGAGCGTTTACAACTCTGTGCCGAATGGGGTCTAAAGGTCTCTCATGCCATAGAGAAGTGCCATAGTCTAGAGGAGGTACTTGCCTTTCTTAACCATTGGGATACCGCTCGACATGATGCTCCCGTGGCGACCGATGGGGTCGTCCTCAAAGTAGACTCTATTCGCTCCCAAGAAGAGCTCGGCTACACGTCTAAGACTCCACGCTGGGCTATCGCTTATAAGTTCCAAGCAGAGCAGGCCAAGACCACATTACTCTCTGTAGACTTTCAGGTAGGACGAACTGGAGCCGTGACTCCTGTCGCTAATCTAGAAGCAGTAGCACTGTCAGGCACTACAGTACGTCGTGCTTCCCTCCATAATGCAGACTTCATACAAAGCCTGGATCTCCATCTCCTAGATCAGGTCTTTGTCGAAAAGGGCGGGGAGATCATCCCTAAGATCGTAGGCATTGCCAAAGAGGAGCGTCCCCAAGGTGCGGAGCCCGTTACCTTCCCGACGCACTGCCCAGCATGTGGCTCTCCTCTCCATCGAAGCGAAGGAGAAGCGGCCTACTATTGCACGAACGCCTCCAGTTGCCCCCCTCAGCAGACCGCTCGCCTTGAGCACTTCGCTGGGCGCAAGGCCGCAGACATCCGCCTAGGATCAGAGACGATCGACCTACTCTTCTCACACGACCTCGTCCATAATATCGCCGATCTCTATCGCCTGACCGTAGAGGATCTCTTGACCCTACCTGGATTCAAGGATCGTAGTGCAACTAAGCTCTATGAGAGTATCCAGGAGTCTAAGAAGCGTCCTTTCCGAGCTCTCCTCTTCGGTCTCGGCATCCGCTTCGTTGGAGAGACCGTAGCCAAGACACTCACCCGGCGCTACGAGGATATCCAAGCCCTTGGTGAAGCCACTCTCGAAGAGCTCACTGCTATCCCCGACATCGGGCGAGTCATCGCCGAGAGCATCATCGACTACTTCGCTACAGAGGCAAATCGTCAGCTCATCTCGGATCTCCAAGCACTCGGCCTTCCCTTAAGACGACTACCCGAAGAAGAACCCCAAGCAACCTCGGAGCATGAAGCTATCTCGGGAAAGAGCTTTGTCATCAGCGGAGTCTTCAGTCAGCACTCTCGAGAAGAGTACAAAGCACTCATCGAATCCCTCGGAGGGAAGGTAGGCTCCTCGATCTCTAGTAAGACCAGCTATGTCTTAGCTGGTGAGAATATGGGACCAAGCAAACTTGCCAAGGCCACAGACCTAGGCATCACGATCCTCTCTGAAGCGCAATTCCTCTTCCTCCTTGATCAGGGAGTTAAACCTATACCTAATCAGCCTCCTACGAGTCTCTTTCCTGAAGAAGAGGCTAACCTCTTTTAACCCTCTCTATCTAGTTATTCACTCTGCCCCCTTCAGTAATCAGTAATGGACATTATTTTCCTCTGTATCCTGGGCTTCCTTCTCATCCTAGCCTGCTTTGACTTGGTCTCTGGGGTGAGTAATGACGCTGTAAATTTCCTTAACTCCGCTATCGGAGCCAAGGCGGCGCCCTTTAAGGTCATCCTAGGCGTCGCTGCCGTGGGGATCTTCCTCGGAGCTTCGCTAAGTAATGGGATGATGGATGTCGCTCGCAATGGGATATACAATCCGGCCTACTTCACCTTCCAAGAGGTGATGACGATCTGTCTCACGGCGGTCGTCACAGATATCATCCTGATCAATATCTTCAATACCCTAGGGCTACCCACCTCTACGACCGTATCGATGGTCTTTGAGCTCCTCGGGGCAGCCTTCTGTATGGCTATGCTGAAGAGCATCCATGATCCTAGCTTGAATATGCTAGAGATGCTCAATACCTCCAAGGCTCTTCAGGTCATCATAGCGATCTTCCTCTCCGTGGCCGTAGCCTTCTTCTTCGGCTCGGTAGTCCAGTGGATCACCCGTGTCCTCTTCTCCTTTAATTATAAGAAGACGCTCCCCTATCTCGCTGGGATCTTCGGTGGTATAGCGATTACCTCGATCGTATACTTCATGCTGATCAAGGGGCTCCAGGAGTCTTCCTTTATCTATAAAGACTGGATACGACAGCATACGACCGAGCTCATCTGGTGGACACTCGGCGTCAGTATTATCGTGATGCAGGGACTTCATTGGCTCAAGGTGAATATCTTCAAGGTCATCGTTCTGGCGGGAACCCTTGCCCTATCCCTCGCCTTTGCTGGGAATGACTTGGTGAACTTCATCGGGGTACCTCTCTCGGGTCTCTCAGCCTATAAGGACTATATGGCTAACGGGAATGGTGCTTATGACACCTATCTGATGGGTGCGAATAACGGTCCTGCAGAGACACCGATCTACTTCCTCATCGGCTCGGGTATGATCATGGTCTTCGCTCTCTTCTTCTCTAAGAGCGCTCAGAATGTGATCAAGACTTCGGTCAATCTCTCTCGCCAAGATGATGGAGAGGAAACATTTGGATCCTCTCGTATAGCTCGTGGGCTGGTGCGTACCAGCAGCAGCATCGGAGGCTTCCTAGAGCGTATCATCCCGCATAAGACACGTCTCTGGATCGACTCACGATTCAATAAGCAAGAGATCACCCTAGAGCAGGGAGCGGCCTTTGACCTCGTGCGTGCTTCGGTCAATCTCGTACTCGCAGGCCTCCTCATCGCTCTAGGGACTTCGCTCAAGCTACCACTCTCGACGACCTATGTCACCTTTATGGTCGCTATGGGTAGCTCTCTAGCCGACCGCGCTTGGGGTAGAGAGAGTGCTGTAGGGCGTCTCACGGGGGTGATGTCTGTCATCGGGGGATGGTTCGTCACCGCTGGTGCAGCTTTCATCATCGCGATCATCATCGCTACGCTGATGCGCTATGGAGGCTTCCCCATGATGGTGATTCTCATCGCCGTCGCTCTCTTCCTGCTGTTTAATAGCCACCTTCTCCGCAAAAAGAAGGATGATACTGATGATGCGCTCTTCGTCGAGATCCTCAGCACCGAAGATCCTCAGAAGATGTGGAGTCTCCTCTCTCAGCATGTGCGTGGGAGTCAAGTAAAGCTCCTCGACCGAGTTAGCAAGGACTACCTCGATCTCACCGAGGGAGTATTCACCGAAGATCTTCGTCGTCTCAAGAAAACGAGACACCATCTCGATGAACACAAGCGTGCCTTCAAAACAATGCGTCGCAAGGAGACGATCTGTCTCCGCCAGTTAGCCGCAGATGAGGATATGCTGGAGCGCAACATGTGGTTCCACCTCGGCGCTAATGCTTGCCTCCAGATGATCTATGCCCTAGAGCGTGCGACAGAGGTATCGACCGAACACGTGGATAACAACTTTAACCCGATCCCCGAAGCTAATCGTACAGAGTTCGCTCCCATACGTGATCAGGTCGTAGACTACATCGCACAAGTCCATCAGCTCATCGACAGCTCTCGCATGGAAGATGTCAAGAAAGCCAAGAATATGGGTAAGACACTGCGCGAACAGGTCAAGGAGATGCGTAAGGCACAGATGAAGCGTGCACACAAGGGACGCAAGGAAGATCTCCGTGCCCAAATGGTCTACCTTAATATCCTCATTGAGACGAACGAACTCCTCGGCAACCTCCGCCACCTCGTAAGCTATAGTCAGCACTTCCTTGATGACGAAGTAGAGAATTAAGCTCGGGCTAGCTCTCTACAGAATATAATATTCAAGAAGCCCCCTCATCAAGCAAATATTGCTTGATGAGGGGGCTTCCTCCTATCCACACTTCGGCCTTTCTTGGGATCAATGAAACAGCCTCAATAAGAATGGGAGCTAGAGAAGAAATCCACGAGCTATTTATCCTATCCATGTGATCTGATGAGATGACTAGCAATGAAAGGATCCATTCATTACTAATGAATCCGGGCGCTGATTACTAATCAATCCTTCGTGTGTTACTAATGAAATGGAGCGACGATACCAGCCAAAGAATCTATCTCATAGCACAGCCGAGAGTCAACGACTAGCCTCCATACCTTAGCCTCAAACGAAAGCCCATACACCAAACCGAGACCATTGCACGGTATTCAAAGGCATACAGGATTGTGACCACTTCGTATATCTCTGATATTTATTATCTTCGTAATAAAACAGTCGTATGGCTATGCCTACCAAACAAACCGAATCCGCTCCGAGCGTCCTGCAAGTCTATACGCAGGTGCGTCGCGACCGCATGAAGCACTCGTTCTTTCGACAGATCAGTGCCTGTGTTGACTGGCGAGGGATTCGTACACTACTCAACAAGAAGTACACAAAGACCCAGAACGCCATAGGCAATCCAGCCTATGATGCCTTGATGATGTTCA
>CAJPPK010000018.1 GCA_905372565.1 uncultured Porphyromonas sp.
CAAGGACCCTCTGATTAACAGTCAGATGCTCTAACCAACTGAGCTAAGGAAGAGTGTCTTTTGACCTTTGCGATTGCAAAAGTAATACAAGTTCTTCATATCTGCAAATGCTAGCTGGGGCTAACTTGTTGCTTTGAGAGATGACGAGGATTGTTTGTGAAACGAGCCAGGAAGGTTATCCGATCATTACCTTCCGAGGAAGAGGTGTGAAGTCCAGCGATTTCGCTCAAGTAGCAGAGCTATTCCTTGACAGATGGCTAAGCCTACTAGCGCTAGTAGTATGCGCCAAAGATCAGCTAAGGGGCCATCTAGCTTTAGTGGTAGGGCACGCTCACAGAAGTATTCGATGAGGTAGATCTGGAGACAATAGATCCCTAGCGTATTGCGCCCGATATGTAGCAGAGGTTTCGTCCAAGCATGGTGCTGTAGGTAGTGCTCCGTATACTGAAATAGGGTTAGGAAGAAGATGCTCCCACTCGTACCTACAGCTAACCTAACGAGTACGGCATAGAGGCGCTCTTGATGGAGGAAGATCGTAGGCTTGAAGTAGAGGAAGCGAAGAGGAGCGTCATAATCCCCTTGCCAGAGGTAGGCGAAGAGCATGAAAAGTAGCCCACTAATCAGAAGTATGACTCCTCGATACTGCTGGATCTTGCCTTGTGCTTGATTCATCATATAGCCCAGCCAAAGGTAGGGGAGTAGGCGAAAGATCCCCGTGCGAGTTACGCTGAAGAGGATTAGGATAGCCACTAAGACTAGCCAGTCTCGTCGTAAGCCTTTCTTTAGTGTGTAGCAGATCAGACTCATGACGAAGAGATACTTGAGGAACCACATGTCTCCGCCGAGTATAGTCTGTAAATAGGGTGCTGGCTCGATACCTAGTATCGGAGTAAGCACTCCATTGTAGATGATGAAGAAGAGGGTGAAGAAGCTGAAGGCTGGTAAGAGAAGCTGCTGCGCTCGTGTCTTGAGAAAGAGAAGAGGAGTCTGTCCAAGACTTTTCCCAAAGAACCATCCACTTAGCGTCACGAAGAGAGGCATGTGGAAGGAGTAGATGAAGATAAACAGCTCGCTCTCGTGGTAGGCATCTCCAGCCAGTGTCCAAGCAATGGTATGCCCTAGGATAACGCTGAAGATGGCGAAGGCCTTCAGTAGATCAATGTATAGGATACGTGGCATCTGATGTGGAGTCACTCTAGCGGAGTAGTAGCATGAGCCCTACTAGGAGAGCGAGGAGGAAGACATTGCGAGCTGTGTGCCCTAAGACCTGATTGAGCTCTGCGCCCTCTCTGCTCTGTAGCTCTCTGTGGGTAGTCGAGAAGAGTAGTACATAGGGAAGCATACAGAGCATACCCCAGAAGGAATAGATCGGGTAGAGTAGCCCGAGAGAGAGCAAGCCACAAGTCAGATAGAAGCGAGGAGCAAAGTCTCGCCCCATACGTACGATGAGGGTACGCTTGCCTGCTCGATGATCCTCCTCCGCATCCCGATAGTTATTGACCACAAGGATATTTACGCTGGCTAGTCCGATAGCCGTAGCGAGGTGCCAGATCGTCCTATCGGAAGGAGAGCCTCCTAGGATGTAATAGCTCGTCACGACGGGTACCCAGCCGAAGAATATAAGTACAGCCAGATCACCCAAGCCATGATATGACAGAGGATAAGGCCCCCCCGAGTAAGCAAAGAGCCCGAGGACAACAGCCACACCTATCCCCAAGAGCCACCAGGAGGAGAGCGCCAGGAGTGTCCCTCCTGAGATGAGCAGGACAGCTAGGGTCAGGTAGAGCACACGACGTACTTCGGTCTCCGTGAGTAGACCTCGCGAGAGGGGACGGAGAGGTCCTTGGCGCTCAGAGGTATCAGCTCCCTTCTTGAAGTCAAGGAGATCATTGACCACATTACTTGCTGCCTGGGCACTTATAGCTACGAGGAGAAGGAGAAGTACCTTCAGTAGGCTTACCTCAGGTAGGGTCGCCCAAGCATAGAAGATCGCCACTAAGACCGAGCTAGCCCCTGAAAGTAGTGTGCGAGGACGGAGAAGCCCCAGATAGAGGCGTCTCTTCGATGGCGTAGAGGAGGAAGTCGTGTGCATAGATCTAAGTCCCTTAGCTCTGCTTGAAGAGGTGATCGCTTAGGGCAAGTAGAGTGCGACGCTTGTCGGAGGTAGAGACAAGGACGGTGAGGTTATAGTCGCTACCGCCATAGGAGATCATGCGCACGGGTATTTCACTCAGTGCATTGAGGATCTGAGACTCGAAGCCGACATTCTCCCACTCCATATCGCCGACGACACAGACGATAGTCATCCCCTGCTCGACCTCGACGCTCCCGAGAGAGCGTAGGCTCGTAGCGATCTCCTCAGGTAGGTCGGGGCGTTCGATCGTCAATGAGATCGAAGCCTCCGTGGAGGAGATCATGTCGATAGGGATGCAGTGGTGCTCGAAGAGGGAGAAGACCTTCCCCATGAAGCTCCACTGCGATAGCTGATGATTGCTACGGATACGCACCATCGTAATGTTATCCTTGGCGGCGACAGCCTTGATGATATCCTTGTCAGTGTCTAGGGAGATCAGGGTGCCGGGCGCCTCTGGAGCCATCGTATTTAGGAGGCGGACGGGGATATGCTTCTGCTTGGCGGGCTGAATGCAGGTGGGATGAAGGATCTTAGCTCCGAAATAGGCAAGCTCGGAGGCTTCCTCGAAGTGGAGACGACGTACGGGTGAGGTCGCATCGACGACACGAGGGTCGTTGTTATGCATTCCGTCGATGTCCGTCCAGATCTGGATCTCTTGGGCTTCGATAGCTGCTCCGATGAGGGTCGCCGTATAGTCGCTCCCTCCACGCTGTAGGTTATCGATGTCGCCGAAGGCATTTCGGCAGATATAGCCCTCGGTGATGAAGAGTTTGGTCTCCTTAGGTGCACGCTCGAGGAGCTCCTGTAGGCGGGACTGGATATAGGTCGCATCGGGCTCAGCCTGCTTGTCGGTGCGCATGTACTCTAGAGCTGGTAGGCCAACTGCGGCTACCCCTCGGTCAGCGAGGTGACGAAGCATCATCGCCGTACTTAGGAGCTCGCCACGGGCAAGGATCTTCTTTTCGTCAAAGAGGGTGAAGGTCTCGGCGTAGCAGATCTGCTCTAGGAAGAAGAAGGTCTCATTGACCAGCGTCCAAGCTTTATCATAGCTGTGCTTATCTGGGAAGAGGGCACGTGTTTCCTCCTCGTATTTCTTCTTGAGCTTGGTGAGAATGGTGAGCGCCTCATGACGATGGTGCGCCATGAGCTGGTGTCCGATCTCGACGAGGGCATTGGTCGTGCCGGCCATGGCCGAGAGGACGACGATCTTCGGCTCATCGGTGGCGGTGATAAGGTCTGCGACGTGCTGGATTCGCTGGGCGGAGGCTACGGAGGTACCTCCAAACTTCATGATCTTCACTATCGGGGATGGGGTGCTAATCGTGAGGGAAAGACGTGTGAGAGCTAAGCTCAATACGGCGAGCAGGGAAACGCTCTAGGACAAGCTGATTGTGGGTCGCCATGATCACGGCTATCCTACGCTCCTGAGCTAGACGGTGTAGCAGTTCGGCGATGGCTAGACCATTCTCCTGATCGAGGTTGCCTGTCGGCTCATCAGCTAGGATGAGCTGGGGATCACCGATGAGGGCTCGGGCGATGGCGACACGCTGCTGTTCGCCTCCTGATAGCTCATGGGGATACTTATAGCTCTTGGTCTCCATGCCGACCTCCTGTAGTGCTGTGCGGATACGCTCTGCTCGCTCGGAGCTACGACTGACTCCGAAGGCACGGAGGACGATGTCTAGGTTATCCTGCACTGTCAGATCGGGGAGCAACTGGAAGTTTTGGAAGACGATACCTAGCTGGCGTCGGAGATAAGGGAGCTTCCCTAGCTTGATCTTCATGAGATCATAGCCTAGGACTTCAGCTGTGCCTTGTTTGGCAGAGAGAGGCACTTCCGCCGAGATCGTCTTAAGTAAGGTGCTCTTACCCGAGCCGACGGGGCCGACCAAGTAGACGAATTCCCCTGCTAAGACTTGCAAGTCAAAGTGCTCGAAGAGGATATGTTCGTGACGAGCTATTTGTACGTCTTTGAAGAGGACGAGTCCCTTCGTATCAGCCATAGTGATCTCTTATATAAGGTGTAGAATTCTGATTACTTTCAGGTACAAAGATAACGATCCTCAAGCAGATAGCTCTAGGTTGGGAGATGGGGGCTCGGAGTGGTAACTTGCCAAGTCTCTCTCGCTCGAGTTTTCTTATCGGTTTCGTGAGCCGATACTTGGGGTGGGAGGAAGCTCTACCTTGGGTCGGATGAAGCTATAGCTTTGCTCTCGGCAAGGTAGAGCTTAGTGGAAGCGAAGGTAGAGCTCTCCGAGGGATGAGCCCTTGCTTGTAGCCCTAAGTATGCTAAGCTAAGGAGAGCTTCTCGCTGAATTTTCCTTGCATGGAGTGGATGAAAGTCAGGGCGCACCCCCAGGCTTCACGGCCTAGAGGTGCGCCCTGACGCAAGTTTTCCCTCGTCGTTTAGAAGACGAACTGTAGACCTCCGAAGAGGACTAGCGGAGCTTCGCTGTAGCCGAACCAGTGGGTGGGTGAGCTTTGGAGCGGTGCACGTAGCTCGGCAGTCAGATGGAGCTTCTTGCTGAGGCGATAGACTGCATCGGCATGGAGGCGGTGTAGGCTATGCAGACGCTGTACGTTCGCTTCTAGATCATACGTGTCGATGGCACTTCGGAAGTCATATCCGGCACGCAGGGTTAGCTCGGGGAGGGGCTGAAGCTCGACGAGACCCTCCAGCGTGAAGGTCGGTAGAGGCTTCAGAGCGATGTTCGTCTGATAATTGGAGAATACCCCACGTAGCGTGGCTGAGAATATCCCTCGGTGGCGATAGATAGCTTCGAGACCTAGACGCTGTGCCTTGTAGTCGTAGTAGTAGGGGATGAAGCTCAGCGGACTAAGGTAGGCAGCTTGAGTCAGAGCATCGCTAGGGAGTGCTTCGACCTGAGGACGATAAGCCGTAGCTCCACGATGATCTTCATAGCCTAGGAAGGCTTCGATAGCTAGGCGCTTGGCGATGGTTGCTCCGATCATAAGCTTCCCTTCGTAAATGCGGTCGTAGCGACCACTAAAGGCATCGGGAGCGATGTAGGGCATAGCATCTACGAGGGAGTGAAGCGTATTGCGCTCAAGACGAGCATCCGTCTTGAGCCCGATGTAGAAGTTCTGTCCCCAGCGAAGACGTCCATCGATGCGAGGGAAGAGTACGAGGTGAGACTTCTCGTGATCATTCCCGAGCAGGAGGCGAAGTCCACCCTTGGCACGCCAAGCGAGATCCCCCGAGACATCATCGAGGAAGAGATAGGGCGAAGCCGATAGGAGCATGCGTGTGCTCGATGTACGATCCTGAGGGAATCCGTAGTGGATCGCTGAGGAAGCGGTAAGGCTACCTAGCGACCAAATCCCCTCAGCCCCCAAGCGAACTCCAGAGCTTAGGCGATGAGAGAGATCGGCTGATAGCTCGGGAAGGAACTCGGAGATCTTCTGACGAGTATCCCCTGGGACGGTGAAGTAGCGGGACTGCGTGTAGTCTACCTTGGCTCCGAACTGGTAGAGCCAAGCCTCGGAGAAATCTTCCTCGGCTTGGTAATTCCCCGAGATCAGGAAGCGTGAGGCACGTCGACGTAGCTCTGGAGCCAGCTCGATAGACGAAGCTGTACCGCCTGCTAGGGGGGGCATGAGCGAACGACCGTAATAGTTCCCCATCGTCTGCCCTCCCTGGAGACGGAGGTCTAGGGTAGCTGCATCGAAGCGATGACGATAGGTCGACCCAAGTAGCCAGCTATCGGTCTTGAGCTTATTCTCTTGGGGGAACTGGGAGGCCGCTTTCGTCGATAGCATCTGATAGCGCCCGAAGATATCCCAGTGATCACGCTCAGTCGATAAGATCTTGAGCCCAGCACCGGCCTTTCCTCCGAAGGCTAGCCCCCCTGCGATGAAGGCATAGCCTCGCTGCTCGGGACGTACCCAGCCAGACTTGAGGTCACCGAGAGCACTGAGTGGAGCGAGCGAAGGACGCAGAGCGAAGGGAATAGGTGTATCGAGGTAAGTGTAGCGGGTAGGCTGTACGGAGGGCGCCTGTACGTGGAAGCTCAGATCACGAGGAGCACGTGTGCCCAGCTCTAGAGTCTCCTCCGTCATGACCGTTAGCTCACGGCGGAGTGTATCAGCACGATGAGGCTTATTCTCCTGGGCTAGGAGGGGATTTAGGCTAGCCACCGAGAGAGCTAGGAGGAGGCTAGGATAGATGGATAGCGTCTTCATTTCTTCTTCTGATAGGTGTTCAGGCGGTCGTTGATCATCTGTGCGATGTCAGCTTCCGTTCCCTTATAGTTCTCACGTAGGCTGGTGACATATTGTTCAGCTACGTAGGTCTCACCGAGCTTATGGTAGCAGTCGGCCAGGAGCAGGAAGGCTCGGGCGAGCCAGTACTGCTGGGGTGTCCCCTTAGCTATGAAGGCATCAGTAGCACGCTTAGCTTCCTGTACCTTACCGGCACGGAAGAGAAGAGAGGCGTGGCGTATGTAAGCCTCGGCTCCCGTAGCGGTGTCCCACTCCTTGAGTAGGGGTTCATAGGTCTTGATAGCCTTGCCCGTAGCTCCGGTGGCCTCTTCCCCCTTACCCTGAAGTAGGATTAGCTCGGAACGAGTAGCTGAGGGAAGATCGGTACGCTTGAGGAGCTGCTCGGAGACGGAGAGCGTCCGCTTGTAGTCCTTAGCCTCAAAGGAAGCCTTAGCTAGAGCTACCCCGTAGCGTTCGTGCTGTGGAGCCTCTAGACCCTCGATAGCATAGAGTTGCGACCATGTGTCGAGAGCTTCCTTCTTCTGGCCTGTCTCAGTATAGATCTCACTGAGTGCCTCGAGCGCAGGGATACGAAGATCTAGCGCACGAGCAGGTGCTGCGAGCTTACGATAGAGGGGAAGGGCACGCTCCCTATCTCCTGACTTAGCATACTGCCTAGCTAAGAGGAGCTCTGCACGACCTGCTTCACGACTGGAGGGGTAGGTGCGCACAAAGGCCTCTAGCTCAGGGAGGGTCGCTTCAGGGGACTTCTTATAGCGACTCTCTAGGGCTAGGTACTGGAGGTGGGCCTTCTCGCCTTCATTTGGAGAGAGTTGCTTACCGAGAGTAGAGGCATAGGCAGTGTATTCCTCTACACGATCTTGAGCGATGTAGAGGGATCGCAGGTCAGAGAGAGCTGCACGTGCTTCGTCACTCTCGGGGTAGCGAGCGATCAGAGACTTGTAGGCTTGGATAGCTTCCTCGGTTCGTCCAGAGTTATAGGCTAGCATAGCCTTCTCCATAGCTCCAAGACGCGCCTGAGGACTATGAGGGTACTTGGAGGCTAGCTCATCGAATACAGCCGGAGCAGCACTGGCTTGACTCTTCCCGAGTACGAGAGCTCTACCCTTGTCATAGAGTGCATCTGGGAGATAGGTAGATTCGGGATGTGCACTTCTGAGACGATCGAGCGTTTCGACCTGCTTGGAGTATTGTCCCCAGCGACCATAGATACTGGCGATACGGTAGAGTGCTTCATCACTTCCAGAGGGGAGAGATTCGTCAGCCCTACGATAGAGGGATAGGGCTTCACTAGATTTCTTAGCGATAAGCTGGCAGTCTCCCATACGCATCCAGGCATCAGCACGGCGAAGAGACTCCGTCGCTGGAGCTTGCTTCGTGAAGGTATCGAAGGAAGAATAGGCCTCGGGATACTTCTTCTGGTTATATCTACCATAGCCTTGGAAGTAGTAGGCCTGTGGAAGAATATGCCCAGAGGCTAGGCTTCGACTAGCTTCTCGCTCAGCTGTGGGATAGTCTCCGAGCTCAAGGGCAAGCTTGGCACGTAGGAGGTGAGCTTGTGCCGTATAGTCTCGATGGCTACCTGTAGCGAGAGAACGAGCGAGGTATTCTTGTGCTCCACTATGATCACCACGACCTAGGGCTCCTTCGCCCAAACGTAAGAGGACGTACTGCTTGGCTTCCGTTAGCTCGGGGCTCTTGATATTAAGACGCTCCAGGGTGGCTAAGGATTCTGCATAGTCCTTATTCGTTAGGAAGATGCTCTGGAGTAGCTGTAGGATTTGCGTACGATGAGCTGATCTAGGGAAGCGTGTCAGGAAGGTCTCGGCTAGACGTACCGTTTGACCAAAGTTGGCACCTTGGGTCTGATCTTGGAGGAGGATACCATTATATAGAGCAGACTCCTTGACACGATCCGTAGCTCCGGGGTGCTCTCCTGCACGGCTGAAGGCCAGTGCAGCCTCAGAGCTACGCCCTAGTTTGAGACGAGCATTCCCGAGGAGGAAGAGAGCTTGTGCACCCAGTTCGGTCTTGTCCTCTGCGCTAGCACTTAGAGGACGGAGTGCCTCCTCATAGCGTCCCGTAGCATAGAGAGCTGTCCCTAGTGCATAGCTTTCCGCCGAAGTAGGGTGATAGTCCGAGAGCTCCTGTAGAGGCTGTAGCATCGAGATAGCCTGGGCATAATTTCCCTGAATATAATAGGACTGACCGAGAGCACTACGTAGAGAAGCTCGCTTTCCTAGCTCGGGATAGCGACGCTGGAAGGCTAGAGATTTGGCTTGTGCTGTCGTAGGATCTTCTGTGACGAAGCTGAGCAAAGTCGCTTGATAAGCTGCTTCAGGGGCCAGTGTCTCGGAGTAGTCGGGGCGAGAGAAGATACGTTGAGCCTCTTGATGATCACCTCTTGCCCAAGCTACGGAGCCTAGGTAGAGGAGAGCTTGCTCGCCGATGAGTGAGTCATCTTCACTGGCTTCGAGAAGGAGACGGCGGGCCTCTTCAAGGTCAACCGAAGACTTTTCATTACGTAGCAGGGTATAGCCAAGAGCAAGATTGCGCTGGGCGGCCTCCCTTGGCGAGAGGAGATCTGGCGAAACCTGCTGAAGCTGGGTTTGAGCTAAGGGGAGAAGGCCTTGGTCGATGTAGACTAGTCCTAGTAATAGCTCCGCTGTCGGACGATCGAGACTTCCTGGATAGCGCTTGAGGAAAGTCGTAAGGACCTCCTCAGGGCTAGCTTGCTTACGGACAAGGCTAGCTAGAGCTGTGCGGAGAGGGAGATGCTCAGCCTGTAGGGGGAGTAATTTCAGCTGAGGGAGGTCGTGGAGGTATCCTAAATAATTGGTGCTAACAAAGTCTTGTTGTAGCTGGATGAGGCTTGAGCGCTCGTTGCCCTGATCGTAGTGAAGATAACCCATCGTCTGACCTGATAGAGAGGCCAGAGAGAGGGAAGCACAACCGATCGAAAGGACAAGTCGCTTGAGGGTCTTCGTAGAGGTCATAAATCGTAGAATAGTTAGCTGAAAAGACTAGTCTGTGAAGCGAACTAGCTAAATCAGAGATCGAGAATCATCCCTTCATTCGCAGCAAGCGTATCGGGGAAGACTTCTTGAGCTTCTCGAAGTAGAGGAGTAGCATCTGTATAGCGGGCGGAATAGTGCCCAATGAGTAGCCGCCCCACCTTGGCTTGCCTAGCTATAAGCCCAGCCTCTTCGGCTGTACTATGAGCTGTTTGTTTAGCTCGAGCTTGACGCTCTCTGGGGAAGGTTGCCTCGTGATAGAGGAGGCTAATATTCTTCAGGAGCGGGACAAGCTGTGGGGAGTAAGCGGTGTCAGAGCAGTAGGCATAGCTTCTAGGAGGACGCCCTGGTCGGGTAAGACGATCAGCAGAGATGACATGCCCTTCACTTGTCGTGAAGGGCTGCCCTTCACGTAGAGCAGGGTAGTAAGTTCGGGGTACTCCGTAGAAGTCGCATGAAGCTCGGTCGATGTGTCGCTCGGTTGCCTTTTCACGGAAGAGATAGCCTACACAGGGAGTACGGTGCTCTAGCGGGAGGGTCGTAATTGTGAGTGAACGGTCTTCGCAGAAGCAAGCACTACCTCTGTCATCGAGAACGTGTACCTCTATGTCGTAACCGAGATAGCTTTGACTCTCCTTGATGAAAGGAGCTAGGAACGTGTCGATGCCCTTGGGTCCATAAATCGGTAGAGCACGGCGACGACCTAGCATACCTAAGGTGGAGAGAAAGCCAGGGAGACCATAGCAGTGATCACCGTGCAGGTGCGAGATGAGTATCCCTACGATGCGTCCAAAGTCGAGGCGCTGGAAACGAAACTGGCGCTGAGCTCCCTCCCCACAGTCCACAAGGAAGAGCTTCTCCCGAAACTCTACTACTTGGGAGGTGGGGTAGTGTACAGTTGTCGGTAAAGCCGACCCACAGCCTAATATATGTACACGAAAGTCACTCATCGCTTACCTAGGGTTGGATAATCTCTTTACTTGCCGAAGATCGCTCGGAAGAGGTCATTCCCGTTAGCGTAGATCATAAGTAGAGCCAAGAAGATCAGCCCTGCTGTCTGAATACGCATCTGTGCCTTGAGACTTAGTGGCTTTCTTCTGATCATCTCGATGATGATAAAGAGGATATGACCACCATCAAGAGCTGGTATAGGGAGGATGTTCATCACGGCTAAGATCACCGAGAGGAAAGCAGTAATACTCCAGAAGCTCTGCCAGTCAAATGACGTTGGGAAGAGCTTACCCATCGTGCCAAGACCTCCCATCTGCTTAGCTCCCTCCTTGGTGAAGATGTACTTCAGGTTGGTGATATAGCCCGAGATGGTCGTTAGCGCTCGATCAATCCCTGCGGGGATGGCTTCGAGGATACCATAGTTGACTTGTTCGATAGGATAGATGTCTTCGACTCCACGCAGAGCTACGCCAAGATGCCCGATGCTGTCTACGTGAACCTGCTCCTCGACGAGTTGGCCAGAGCGGATTAGGGCAAGTGTGATCGCTTGACCCTTCTTAGCCTGAAGGGCTTGGGTTACCTCGGTTATGTCAGAGGTGGGGAGGCTATCGACAGCGATAATGCTATCCCCCTTGAGGAGCTGTCCCGCGAGGGTAGATGTAGGGAGCACAGAGTCGATGACAAATGGCAAGCGAAGGGAGCCAAAGCCTTCTTCGGCTGCTAGAAGTCGCTGCATCATATCCGCAGGCATAGCGATGCTTTTCACCTCTTGTCCACGACGCACCTTGACTTCCTTAGCTTCGATCAAGCTCGCCATGAAGCGACTATCTAGTACGTTGGGCGACTCGTTGCCATCAATGCTAAGTATGACATCCCCTTCTTGGAAGCCAACGGATTTGGCCGTCTTGGAGAAGGTCATTCCCGAGGTTACCTGATCACTATGGAGCATCTTGGTCCCCCAGGTGTAAGTGATACCGCTGTAAATGAGGAAAGCGAGGAGAACATTGAAGATCACTCCGCCTGCCATGATCATCAGGCGAGCGAAAGCACTCTTGGATCGGAACTCATCAGGCTTTGGTTCGCTCTTGAGCGCATCGGTATCCATAGACTCATCGACCATCCCCGCGATCTGGCAATAGCCTCCGAGGGGGATCCAACCAAGTCCATAGATGGTACCACTACGCTTGCTCTTCCACTTAAAGAGGGAGAACCAAGGGTTGAAGAAGAGGTAGAACTTCTCCACACGTGCCCCGAAGAAACGAGCCATGAGGTAGTGCCCAAGCTCGTGAATGAACACGAGGATCGAGAGCGATAGGAGAAGCTGAAAAACACGCATTGCTATATCCATATTCTAATTTCTCTTGAGTTAAAGGTGAGCGATCTGCTCTCGGCACTGCTGACGTACCTCAGCATCTACCGCTTCGAGGAGGGATAGATCATAATCGGGCTGAGGTCGGTGGCTCTCTAGTGCTGTAGCGATGAGGTCACTCATAGCACGGAAGCTAAGACGCTCGGCGAGGAAGGCTTCGACGGCGATCTCATTGGCTGCATTGAGAGCACAGGGAGCAGTCCCTCCTAGGGCGAGAGCTCGATAGGCTAGGGCTAGGTTAGGGAAGCGCTCCATATCTGGATGCTCAAAGGTTAGGGTCTGCTGAGTGAAGTCTAGCCGTGGGTAGGCATTAGCTACTCGTTCGGAGAGCCCTAAGGCGTATCCGATAGGGAGACGCATGTTGGGCTGTCCTAGCTGTGCCTTCACAGATCCATCTGCAAACTGCACCATGGAGTGAATGATGCTCTGAGGGTGTACGAGTACCTCGATCTGCTCTGCTGGTAGGTCAAACAGCCAGCGAGCCTCGATCATCTCCAACCCCTTGTTCATTAGTGAAGCAGAGTCTATCGTCACCTTAGCGCCCATGACCCAGTTGGGGTGACGGAGTGCTTGAGCGACTGTTACTTGCTCGAGTGCCTCAGGGGTGTGTTGCCGGAAAGGACCTCCCGAGGCGGTCAGCAGTATTTTCTCTGCAGGCGTTGTCTCCCCGATCAGGCACTGGTAGATGGCTGAGTGCTCTGAGTCTACGGGTAGGATCTTCACTCCCTGCTTACTGGCTTCGCGACGTATCAGTGATCCTGCTACGACGAGAGTTTCCTTATTGGCTAGGGCAATGGTCTTCTTGGCGCCTATGGCTGCAAGTGTGGGGCGAAGGCCAGAGAAGCCTACCATAGCCGTTAGGACGATGTCTACCTCGGGTAGGCAGACTGCCTCTTCGATAGCCGTACTTCCTGTGGCTACAGAGATACCTAGTGGGCTAAGCGCTTCCCGTACGGCGGGGTAGCATGTCTCTGACTGGATGACGACTAGCT
Organism: uncultured Porphyromonas sp.; assembly: GCA_905372565.1. Taxonomy (GTDB): domain Bacteria; phylum Bacteroidota; class Bacteroidia; order Bacteroidales; family Porphyromonadaceae; genus Porphyromonas. The sequence goes on from CAJPPK010000018.1 coordinate 12,703, forward strand.
GAGGACGAAACTCACGAGCCTGAGCAATGAGCAGGTCTGTGCTCTGACGAGCTACCAAGACAATGACTTCGAAGCGATCGGGATTCTCACGGATGACTTCCAGAGCTTGTGTGCCTATGGAGCCTGTGGAGCCTAGGAGGGCAATACCTTGCTTTACTTTCATCGGTATGCCTTAAGCCTCCAGAGCTTCTTCGGTGAGTAGATGTACGAGCGTAGCTACTGAGCGACACATCGTATCGAGGGAGGCATATTCGTACTTCCCATGGAAGTTAGCTCCCCCAGTGAAGAGGTTAGGGCAGGGCAGTCCCATGTAGGATAGACGGGCACCGTCCGTTCCTCCTCGTATAGGAGAGGTGCGTGGCGTAACCCCAGCCTGTAGCATAGCTTGCTTAGCTCGCTCGAGGAATTCCTCGTGAGGAGCTACCTGCTCATACATATTGTAGTAGCTGTCCTTGAGCTCTAGGGTGATCACCGTGCGTCGGTAGGCGCTATTGATCTCTGCGACGGTCTGCTCTAGGAGCGCTTTCTTCTCCTCGAATCGAGCACGATCGTGGTCACGAATGATATAGTCTGCTTCGGCATACTCTACGCTACCATTGAAGTTCATGAGGTGATAGAAGCCCTCGTATCCCTCGGTAAACTCTGGACGAGCATAGTGTGGGAGAGAAGCATGCAGGAGGTAGATGACTTCGATCGCATTGACCATCTTCCCCTTAGCAGAGCCTGGGTGGATGCTACGTCCTATAGCTGTGACGTGGGCGGAGGCTGCATTGAAGTTCTCGTACTCTAGCTCGCCTTCCTTGCTCCCATCGACGGTAAAGGCAAAGTCTGCTCCGAAGGCTTTGACATCGAAGTAGTCCACACCTGCTCCGATCTCTTCGTCGGGGGTAAACCCGATGCAAACCTTACCATGAGGTAGCTCGGGATGTGCTAGGAGGTAGCGCACGGCTTCCATGATCTCAGCTACACCTGCCTTATCATCAGCCCCGAGGAGGGTTGATCCATCCGTGGTGATGAGGGTATGCCCTAAGAGATCCATAAGGTCGGGGAACTCCTGAGCTGTGAGCATAGCTGTCTCGCCGAGAGCTATCGGGCTACCATCGTAGTCCTCGATGAGCTGAGGGCGGACATCTCTACCTGTGAAGTCGGGGCTGGTATCTACGTGAGCGATGAGACCGAGAGCCGGACGATCTTCGTAGCCAGGAGAGGCAGGGATCTGTGCCATGACATAGCCCTTCTCATGGAGTGTAACCTGAGGTACACCGAGCTCACGTAGCTCATCGGCTAGGAGTCGTAGTAGGTCAAACTGCTTGGCTGTCGAGGGGTAGGTGTCACTCTTCGGATCACTCTCGGTGTCAATAGCGACATAGCGGAGGAAGCGCTCTAGTAGTGAAGTGCGCACTTCATGAGCGATGGGAGTACTCATTGCTTGGTATCTTGTTCTTGCTGGAGTTCAGCATATTTCTTTTCGAGTCCGAGACGGTAGTAGACATTGGCCAGGAGCTCACGTACCTGGTCGGGAGTCTTCTGGTAGGCTGCCTCGAGATGGGGGAGGGACTGTCTTAGGTAGTCCTTGGCCTGCTTCTCATCGAGCTTAGTGCTTAGCGGGTCGGCTAGCAGGAGTACAGCCTTGTTATAGTACACTTGACCGAGGTTGAAGAGTGCGTCATAGTTATCCTCACTCTTCTTGAGGATCTGCCGATAGATCTCCTCGGCCTTGTCCCACTGCTGGACGAGGAAGTAGATGTTGCCTCGGAGGACAAGAAGGTTAGTGTTGTCAGGGGTGGCCTTGAGGGCTCTGTCGACGAGTGCTACGGCCTCCCGATAGCGTCCCTGTGCCTGATAGACAGCGATCATCGATCCGAAGTAGAACGTAGTCTCGGGGAAGAGGCGTGCACCTTCCTCTAGGAGGGGCATCGCTCCCACCGTGTCTCGCTCAGCGAGGTGGGCACGAGCGATCATTTGATAGACTTCGTTCTTATTCGTCGCTAGATCTCGATAGCGCTTGCCTAGCTCGATGACTTGTGGGTAGAGCTTGCCGGTGTAGGTTGCTATGAGAGCATAGTAGGCTAGATTGGCAACCGTGGTATCGGCCTCAAGCTGAGTCTTCCCGATAGGGAGCAAGATCTGGTGAGCTGTGAGGGCTGAAGAAAAGGCTTGTGAAGCCTCGGTGTACTGCTTTCTATCAAGCCAAAATAGCCCCGCTTCGTACATCTTCGGAGCGTCATCCTTGAGGTACTCTTGGATCTTGCGTAGGTACTTGAGTACGACACGCCCCGAGGCATCGGGCTGGCGCTCTAGGGTGTTGGCTTGCTGCCAAGGGGAGAGCTCAGCGATAAGGAGGCGAAACATCTTCGTCGTGTCTCCGTCAGTGCCAGGGGTGATGATCTTGCGATATTCGTTGTGATAGAGCTGATGCTCTACCAGCCCCTGTATGTAGTAGGTATAGGGATCCTGCTTGGTCTCTTCGTGCTCGGTGGCTAGCTTGAGGAGTCTTCGGATCTCGGTATAATTAGGCTTCTCGCTCTGTAATAGGCGATCAGCAGCACGGACATTCGTACGTTGTGCTACGGCGCTCAGCGGAGTAAGGAGGCTTAGCGCCAAGAGGTAGCCCCAAGTTTTCTTCATTATTGATCGTCGTATACTTTTACTTGTTCGGAGGGGATGGGTCAGTACCTGTACCTCTCGGAGAGAAAGGCGAGGCGGGAGCTGACATCCCACTATCTTGACAAAGATACAATTATTACGGGGTATAGCAGGGAAACAGCCTGCCCTCCCTCCTAGATTGATTAGGGATCGATCTCCCGAAGAGAGTAGGGTAGGTGTTCACCGAAGCATCGTCTGAATAAGTAACGTAGAGAGGTGCCCTTTTAGCCTTTCTCCAGCAATCAACTTTTAGGCTACCGCTGTGACTAACTAGTAGGCACTACTGATGCCCCTCGGGTGGCACTACTGTTGCCTCTTGGGTGGCACTACTGTTGCCCCTTTTGAGGTAACAGTAGTTATACCTAGCTCTTGGTGTCGGGTGGGTGGAGGAGCTTACCCCTTTCTGAGTATCTTTGTAACCCTGATCCAAACGAAGCCTACCGATGAGCGAAGTACTTGACTTTCCCTACTTGAACGAACTGAACGAGGCGCAGCGTGCCGCCGTGACTTATAACGATGGCCCTGCCCTAGTGATCGCTGGAGCTGGCTCGGGGAAGACCCGTGTGCTGGTCTATAAGCTCCTCTATCTCCTAGATAGTGGCTATCCCGCCTCGGGACTGATGGCGCTGACCTTCACGAACAAGGCCGCACGAGAGATGCGCTCACGTATCAGCCTGCATGTCGGGGGGCTAGCGAGGGATATACGTATGGGTACCTTTCACTCGGTCTTCCTACGTATCCTCCGAGAGCATGCCACCCTGCTAGGCTTCACCCATGACTTCACGATCTATAACACTAGTGACAGCCGTAGTCGTATCAAGATGATCGTCAAAGAGCTGGGACTCGATGATAAGGTCTATAAGCCGAATGTCCTACATAATAGGATCTCTTCGGCGAAGAATCGCCTGATCACAGCCGAGGCTTATGCGGGCTATCGGGATTTCCTCGAGTATGATGCTAAGAGTGGCCTCCCTCGGATAGCGGAGATCTACCAGCGCTACACGGAGGGGATGAAGCAGAGTAATGCGATGGACTTCGATGACCTACTGCTGATGACGAATATCCTCTTCCGAAAGTATCCCGATGTACTTGCTCTCTGGCAGTCTCGTGTAGACTATCTCCTGATCGATGAGTATCAGGATACCAACTTCGCTCAGTATATGATCGCTCGTCAGCTGATGCAGGATAAGGGGAAGATCTTCGTCGTAGGAGACGATGCTCAGAGTATCTACTCCTTCCGTGGAGCCAACCTAGATAATATCCTCTCTTTCGCCAAGACCTTCCCCAGCGCTCGTACTTTCAAGCTGGAGCGAAACTACCGCTCGACCCAGACTATCGTCGCTGCCGCTGGGGGGATCATAGCGAACAATGAGTATCAAATCCCCAAGGATGTCTTCTCGAAGGAAGAAGTCGGTGAGCCCATCGAGGTGCACGAGGCTCTGTCTGGAGATCTCGAGGCTCTCTGGGTAGCAGAGGAGGTACAGCGACTCCACCGTCAGGGAGCTAGCTATCGAGAGATCGCTGTGCTCTACCGAACGAATGCACAGAGCCGTACGCTCGAGCAGATCTTCCGTAGGATCAATCTTCCCTTCCTGATCTATGGAGGACGCTCGTTCTTTGATCATAAGGAGATCATGGATGCTGTCGCCTACTTCCGTCTACTAGTGAATGAGACCGATGAGGAGGCACTCCTGCGAGTCATCAATTATCCCAAGAGGAGTATCGGAGACACGACCGTCCAACGTGTGCTCCTTGCCTCTCGGGAGGCTGCTGTACCGATGATGAGTATACTGCGAGATCCGCTAGGCTATGGAGTCAATGTCAATAAACCGACAGCGGGACGCTTGCAGGCTTTTGCAGGCATGCTTGATGAGCTACGCCAGTTCGCTCGGGAGGAGTCAGACGTCTATGCTGTAGCAGATCGTGTGATCCGAGACTCAGGTATACTTGCCGATCTCCAGCAGGACACCACACCTGAAGGAAAAGCAAGAGTAGAGAACATCAAGGAGCTACTCGGTGGAATTGATGAGTATGTGCGATCAGCAGAGGAAGCTGATCAGACGCCGAGCCTAGCTAGCTACATCAGTGAGATCTCCTTGATGACCGACCAAGATCAAGCGGATGATGATGAGGCGGTAACCCTGATGACGATCCATGCTTCGAAGGGGCTAGAGTTCGCTCACGTCTTCATCGTAGGCTTGGAGGAAGATCTTTTCCCCTCGATGATGAGCAATATGGGGAAGGAGCTGGAGGAGGAGCGTCGTCTCTTCTATGTCGCCTTGACTCGTGCTGGGAAGACCTGTCATATAGGCTATGCTCGAGAACGCTTCCGTAATGGGCGTCTAGAGTTCACCCGCCCTAGTCGCTTCGTGCGTGAGCTACCCAAGCAGCTCGTGAACTTCACCTCGGCTCACGGCTTGCATGCCGGTACTTCGCCATGGGAGCGCCCTCAGCCTTTGAGCCGAGCACGTGTGGGGAGTGACCTCCCTACAGACTTTTCGTCTGCACCAGTCTTTGGCGAGGCTCCCCAACCGAAGCGTCGTGTCTTCATCGAGCGCAGAGAGGTAGGAGAGACCCCCGAAGTCAAGCATCAGCGTATCGGGGCTCTTGAGGTCAGCGCACGTGTCCTACATAAGCGATTCGGTGCTGGTGAGGTCTTGGAGCTCGAGGGAGTGGGAGATAATGCCAAGGCTACTGTCCGCTTTGATACTGGGGATACGAAGAAGCTCCTCCTACGCTTCGCACAGCTAGAGGTGCTCTAGATCTTCGTAGACCTTCTATCTAGAAAGTAACAAGGGTACACCTTCCTCGATGAGAAGGTGTACCCTTGTTACTTAAAAGGTCGAGGTTTGTGTCCCTCGATATGTAGGGTGGTGTCTAGTAGAGGCTACTTCGACGACAGGTCCTTACTTGGCGATGATGAGATAGTAGCTCTTCTTACCACGCTGAACTAGCAGGTAACGCCCTGCGATCAGTTGCTCAGCAGAGAAGATATCTTCGGGAGAAGCCACCTTCTCCTTGTTTACGCTAAGTCCGCCAGCCGTGATGAGTTTGCGAAGCTCACCCTTAGAAGGGAAGACGGGTGCCTCTTCGGTCAAGAGGTCGATCACTTTGATACCCGAAGCCAACTTGTCTCGTGAGATCTCAAACTGAGGAACTCCCTCGAAGACGGCTAGCAGGGTCGCTTCGTCCAGTGTCTGTAGCTGCTCTTTCGTACCCTGACCAAAGAGGATGCCCGAGGCTGCGACAGCAGCTTCATAATTCTCCCGACCATGTACTAGTATCGTGATCTCTTCGGCTAGACGCTTCTGAAGAGGACGGAGGTGAGGAGCTTCTGCCTGCTGTGCTTCGAGTGCAGCGATTTCCTCCTTAGTGAGGGTCGTGAAGATCTTGATGTAGCGTGCTGCATCGGTATCATTGACGTTGAGCCAGAACTGGTAGAAGGTGTAAGGGCTCGTACGTGCTGGGTCAAGCCATACATTGCCACTCTCGGTCTTGCCAAACTTTCCACCATCGGCCTTAGTAATCAGTGGGCAGACGAGAGCAAAGGCTTCCCCTCCCTCAGTGCGACGGATGAGCTCAGTACCCGTAGTGATGTTTCCCCATTGGTCTGATCCACCCATCTGTAGTCGCACACCATAGTTGCGGTAGAGGTAGAGGTAGTCGTAGCCTTGGAGGAGCTGGTAGCTGAACTCTGTGAAGGACATCCCGGCAGAATTCTCACCGTTGAGACGCTTCTTGACAGAGTCCTTAGCCATCATGTAGTTTACGGTGATGAGCTTCCCTATGTCACGGATGAAGCCAAGGAAAGTATAGTCCTTCATCCAGTCATAGTTATTGACAAGGACAGCAGCATTGGGGGCATCGCTGTCGAAGTCGAGGAACTTAGATAGCTGCTTCTTGATACACTCCTGATTATGGCGAAGGGTTTCTTCATCGAGGAGGTTACGTTCAGCAGACTTGAGTGATGGGTCACCGATCATCCCTGTAGCACCGCCGATAAGAGCGATGGGGCGGTGACCAGCGAGCTGTAGGTGACGGAGCATCATGACCCCGACGAGGTGACCGATGTGCAGGGAGTCCGCTGTAGGGTCGATACCCAGATATGCCGAAGTCTGCTCCTTGAGTAGCTGTTCTTCAGTGCCTGGGATCATATCGTGGATCATTCCACGCCAGCGGAGTTCTTCAATAAAGTTGATCATTTTGAGTCCGTACTAAATAGGGTTGCTTAAAATAAGATGGGGCAAAGGTAGTCAAAGTAAAGGGAATAGGCATTTTACCGTGGAGGCTATACCCTCGCTGAGTCCTTGGCGAGAGATGCCGAGAGCACTTGCTGTCTTCTCATAGACTCCTGCTATGTCCGGGCTAGTACGATCGTCCGTCTCTAGGAGAAGCCGTCCTGCTCTCCATGCGGAAGATAAGGCGTCGATGTGAGCTAGGGCACCAAAGCTCAAGTAGAAGCCCTGCCGTAGAAGTTGCTCTGCCTGTATGCCTTTACCTCGGAACCCATGGATAATCCAAGGTTGATGAGGGCGTAGCTCTTTCTTTAGACCGAGAAGTTCATCTTGAGCACGAACAAGGTGAATGAAGACAGGGAGCCCTCGGTCTTCGGCAAGAGATACTTGCTCGCAGAAGAAATGTATCTGTTGGGCTAAAAGAGTGTCACAGACCTTGTCTAAGCCAGCTTCTCCTAAGGCGATGACCTGTGGTTCTCGTAGTGCTATTTCAAGGGATCCCAGGCCTTCTTCTGTTAGGTCTTCTTGGTACCAAGGATGCAGACCAACGCTTCGATAGACGTGTGGTGAAGTAGGAGCTGTAGCTAGGACTTCTTCGGGACGTAGACTTTGTATCTGCCGAAGGTTGGGTTTAGCCTCCGTAGGGTGATGTGTGTGGGCATCCCAGAGAATTGCCTCCATCATGGTACAGGGTCATAACCGTGTCCTCCCCAGGGGTGACAGCGGAGGATACGTCGTAGGGCAAGGTAGAGCCCTTTAAGCGGTCCATGCTTCTTGAGTGCCTCGATGGCATAGGTCGAGCACGACGGAGTGAAGCGACAGGAAGGAGGAGTGAGAGGTGAGATAGCTTCCTTGTAGAAGTAGATAGGAAGGAGGAGAAGCTGGGTAAATACCTTCCGGAGCAGCTTGGTAAGGCTAGAGCGAGTCATGAGATATAGATTGAGATGGACTCAGCTCTTTGATGAGACGACAGAGAGCTTTCTCCATCCCTCTGTTGACTTCCTCTTGAGTCGGGAGTTCTTTAGCTACGGAGAGAAGCGCAAGATGAATGTGTAGGTTTTGCTCCTTGGCTAAGCTCACTAGGCTGTGCTTACGTAGTCGGTAGCTCTCACGAATGAGGCGCTTGATACGGTTGCGTTTGTTGGCTCGCCGGAAGTATTTCTTCGCTGCCACCACGAGTATTGCGCAGTGAGCTCCTCGCTCTCCGTTAGCAGGCTCAGTGTGCCAGACGACACGTAGTGGGTAGGCGATGAAGGCATCCCCTGAAGCAAAGAGGGCGTCTACATCTCGCTTGAGATGCAGACGCTCTTCTTTATGTAGCGTATAGCGTATGGGGAGAGTGGAGGCTTCCACCTTGATGAGCCTGTCGGCTATTTGTTGTTTTCCTTGAGATACTGCTCTAGAGCCATCGCCATAGAGGGTGCGCCGGCGGTAGGTGCTGATAGGTCAAGGCGAAGACCTGCCTGCTCGATGGCTTGGCAGGTAGCTGGACCGAAGCCGCCGATGAGTGTCTTGCCCTGCTTATACCCTTCGTGATTGGCAAGGAGGGAGGTGACGCCCGCAGGACTAAAGAAGATGACCATGTCGTACTTCTCCTTCTTCTCCTCGGAGGTGAACTTCTTGCTCACCGTACGATACATGATCGCCTTATTAAATAGGAGCTTCTTAGCTGTCAAGAGATCCAATAGGTCATTCTTGTGATCCTCAGCCATGGGGAGGAAGTAGGTCTCCTTGTTATGCTTCTGCATAATTGCCACGAGCTCACCCTGTCCTCCCGCTTCGGGATAGAAGACCTTGCGCTTGCGATAGACGACGAACTTCTGAAGATAGTTCGCTACCTGCTCGTTGATGCAGAAGTATTTCATATCGTCTGGTATCGCTACTCGGAGCTCTTCGCTGAGCTTGAAAAAGTGCTCCATAGCAATGCGAGATGTGAAGATAATAGCTGAGTGATCGAGGATGTTTACCTTCTGGTTGCGGAACTCACGAGCGGTCACCGACTCTACCTCGATGAAAGCTCTGAAGGTAGCTTCAGCACCATAGCGTGCAGCGATATCATAGTAGGGGGACTTACCCGATTCGGGTTGGGGCTGAGAGATTAGGATCTTCTTAATGCTCATTGCTATAAATTCGGGAGGAGCGAGCTCCTCGTCAGGTAGGTGCCAGCTACGATGATGTAGAGGTATGGCACGACTTCGTGGGCGCAAAGGTACGAAAAAAGATAGAGGAAGCCAGTTGAGGTACCCTTCGTCCTACGTATAAGTTGCACCCAGCCTAGGAGTTGGATAGCGACCAAAGTCCCTAGCGATAGCCAAGCTAGAAGGCTAGGGGAGAGATCTGCAAAGGAGAGGAGCGATAGCCCTGCCAATGCTAGTGCACGAAGCCAATCTTGGAAGAAGTAATCCTGGGTGAGTAGGGCTCCCGACTGTGGCTCAAAGAGTACATAGCGCCATAGCTTAAACATCACCGAGCGTAGGTAGAGAAAGAGGTAGACCCCTACGCTCCCTCCTAGTAGATATAGGAGGAGGGTGTCATAATTATCCGTGGGAAGGAAGTCAAAGCCTGCGCCTAATCTGAGTAGAAGAACTCCTCCGCTGAGACTTCCCAGTAGGTAGATTAGGAAGCGAAATAGGTTGTAAGGGACAAAGCGAGTAATGTATACTGCTCCTGACTCTGCGCTATGCTGGCGCCAGCTCTCGAGTGCCACTGCCCAAAGGTGTGGCGGATAGACCCAAACCACCAGGGTCAGGATCCAGATAATTAGCTCGGCCAGATAACTGACATTCGCTAAAGGCTCATGAGCGGTAAAGGACATAGAGGGCTATCTTACTTCGCTTGCTATGGAGAGGTATAGGTCTTCCTCGGAGGAGGTATACGCTTTTCTCGAAAAAGGTACACCTTCTCGGGAGGTAAGACTGATCTTTTGAACCTACTTCCTATGAGAAAATCCAAGATGCCGTACGAGAGCCCTCTGACGGAGTCTCATACGGCATCTTGAAAGAGTGAACTAGAAGAGAGGCTGAGGATAAACTCCCTCTTCAGCAAGAGCTGAGAGCTTGGCTACGACGCCTGGACGGTCTGAAGCATAGGTGACACCGAACCATTCATCGGGGGTATCAAGGACTTCGACCGTAGAGGTGCCATTGGCGACGAGATGGTTGACGACTAGCGGAATGTAGTACTCAAACTTAGGGTTCGTCTCTAGCTGGCCTAGGAAGTGGCGGAAGAGCTCTGTCGAGTGTTGGAAGTAGTCTGGTGTGAAGCCCCACATGTTCATCGACACGGGGGTGTTCTCGTCTAGGTAGACGATCTTACCATCTTCGTCGGTGAAAGCGATCTTGCCGGTCTCGTCACGAGCGATGGAGGTACGCTCGACGACACCCGTTAGGAGACCTTCAGCATTGACTTCGCAGACTCCACGGGCTACGGTACCGCTTTCGCTGAGGGTGTTACCCACACGATAGCCTACCATGCAGTACTTGTTAGTCTCATCAGAGACGCTACGGAGCTTGTCGGCGATGATCGCAAAGCCATGACGGCCATAGAAGTCGTCAGCGTTGATCACGGCGAAGGGCTCATTGATTACCTCTTCAGCCATCATCACAGCATGGTTCGTACCCCAAGGCTTTTCTCTTCCTTCGGGGACGGAGAAGCCCTCGGGGAGCTTGTCAAGATCCTGGAAGACGATTTCCACGGGGATCTTATGCTCATACTTCGAGATGATCTTCTCACGGAATTCTTGCTCGAAAGTACGACGGATGACGAAGACGACCTTGCCAAATCCAGCACGGATGGCATCGTAGATCGAGTAGTCCATGATGGTTTCGCCCGAGGGGCCGACACCATCCAGCTGCTTAAGACCGCCGTAGCGACTGCCCATGCCTGCGGCAAGGACAACTAATGTAGGCTGCTTCATAGGAATTCGTAGTTGTTTGAATGATATGACGTTTACTTCTTCTTTCTTTTCTTATTACCCTTCTGTATCTTGATTTGCTGCCCAATGCTGAGTCTGTCAGAGCTTAGGTTGTTCGCTCGCTTTAGCTCTTGGACGGTCATGCCGTGTCGATGAGCTATGGAGGAGAGGGTCTCTCCTGAGCGAACAGCATGCGTAGAGGAGTTAGACTGTACAGAGTTTCCTTCGGACTTCTTTGTTCGTCCTTTCTTCGTATTATGACGAGAGTGGCTTACTGCAGGCGTTTCTTCCTCCGAGCTAGATGTAGAGGCCTGCTCCGAGCTTGATCGAGAGGTTGAGGGTGCTGTAGTCGCAGGCCCTTCTAGCTGAACACGGAGCTCGGGAGAGCTTACTTCGGAGGAGGCACTATCTAGCTTGAGTATGGCACCTAAAGGAAGACGTACGGGATAGGGCATGCTATTTCCAGGGATGATGCCTCTGCGGAACTGCGGATTGAAGGTCGAAATCAGATCCGTACTTAGACCCGTGATCTCAGAAATGCGCTCGAAGGATACACGATGATTGGCGATGTAGTAGTCCGTAGCTAGAGGGCGTCCCATCTGACGAGGGAGGATGCCGTACTCTTTGTGGTAGTACATGGCAAAGTAGGCTCCGATGAAGAGTGGGATATAGCGACGTGTCTCACCCGGTAGGTAGCGGTAGATTTCCCAGAAGTTAGCCTTGCTATCTCCGAGACGTTTGAGTGCACGATTGACATTGCCCGGCCCGCAGTTGTAGGCTGCTAGCACAAGCCACCAGTCACCATAGATGCGATACAGATCTTTGAGGAAGCGACAGGCAGCTTCGGTACTCTTGACTGGATCCATACGCTCATCGACGAGGCTATTCACGTCAAGCCCATAGATCTTCCCCGTAGGGAGCATCAGTTGCCATAGGCCAGTAGCTCCAGCTGGAGAGACCGCCTTAGGGTTCAGAGCCGATTCGACGATGACGAGGTGACGTAGCTCCATCGGTAGACCATGCTTATCGAGCGCCATTTCGATCTCAGGGTAGTAGAGATCGGCCAAGGAGAGCATTGAGCTAAGGAGACTACGACGCTTGAAGAGGTATAGCTCAATGGCTTCACGAACCAAAGGATTGTAGCTGAATCGCATGGCTGATGGCATGCGGTTGAGCATACGTATATATACGCTGTCAGGAGCGTAGGGGATGGGTACGCTGGAGTTGGAGCGCAGGCTCGTGGAGCGTCGCTCGCTATTTCCGTAGCCAGAGTACCACTGCTCAAGCATCTTCTCTACATCTCGGTCAAGAGATGGAGGTAGCGTGATGGGATCTAGAAGGGCGGCTCCTAGAGCGAGAGGCGAGGATGGACGGCTAGCTCGACCGATGCTGTCACGCTGGGCGTGAACCATGCTAGAGCCAAGTGCCATAAATAGAAGGAGGGAAAGGAGCTGAAATAGCTTCTTCATTGGATAAGTCTTTAGAAAGTGAGGCTACAATTCACCCCGAGCTGATAGGAGGGATAGCTAGCCCTGGAGAGTCCTACCTCAGGGGTAACCCGTAGGGCTAGGTCGGGGGAAATGTCAAAGGTGTAGAGCTCGGCATCCACGTAGGCATCGAGGAGGGTGAGTCCATAAACGAGCACGGTAGCGAGGATGCTCAAGTCACGGTAACGACGATAGAAGTCGTTCCCTCGCTTAAGTGTAGGCCGTAGCGAGGAGAGGTACTGCTGGTAGTCAGAGGCCTTTGCTCCAAGCGGTGCAAAAGCTAACCAAGATGTATGGGTCGACGGATCTTCGCTGGAGAGATCTCGATAAGCAGCATGGTAGTCCTGATACTGCCGATTATTCCAAGAGATAGCATAGTAGCAGGCCGTAAAAGCACCCCAGACAATGGGCAATTTCCAATACTTGCGATTATAGATCTGTCCACCACCAGGGAGAAGTCCCCAGAGGAGTGCCTTCGTAGAGTTAGGCTGCCAAAGCGCTTGCTGCGCCACTTTCTGGACTCGCTCTGTCAAGTCTACCTCTGGAGTAAACAGCTGCATCGAGTCCAAAGAGGCTAGGTTCCGATCAGAAATCCTAGGGCTGAGTATACTCGTAGGCATACTCGTTAGGCTAGGCGAGTGAGAGGTCTCTGGTTCTTGAGCAAAGGCTCTTGAGCTAGAGAAGAGAAGTAGAGCCGATAGAGCGAGGAGCTTATACACGACCTAAGGAGAGCTATGAGGTTTAGTGCTGAAGACGCTCTAGGAGAAGAAGGATATGCTCCAGCTCCTTATCGTTGGCGAAGGGGATGGTTAGTTTTCCCTTCCCACTGGCAGAGCTCCTCAGCGTGACCTTGGAAGCAAAGAGATGCGTCAGTTGCTCCTCTAGCATAGCGAACTCAGCTCGCTCTATTCGCTTGGATTTCGGTGTAGGTGCATCTGTGTTATCTTCAGCCTGTGGGGTCTCAGAGATAGCTCTTGCTAGCTCTTCGACGGCACGTACGGAGAGGTGCTCTGTACGTATGAGCTGATAGAGCTCCATTTGACGCTCGGGATCCTCTACCTGGAGGAGGGCACGGGCATGTCCCATGTCGATGAGACGCTGAGTCAATCCCAGCTGGATCTCGGCAGGTAGACGAAGGAGGCGAAGGTAGTTCGCTATGGAGGAACGCTTCTTCCCGATGCGTCTTGCTAGTTCTTCCTGAGTAAGCTCTTGGCTCTCTAAGATCTCTTGGTAGGCTAGGGCGACTTCGATAGCGTTGAGGTCTTGACGCTGGATATTCTCAATGAGGGTCAGCTCTCGACGCTCAGAGGCGTTGGTCGTACGGATGTAGACGGGGATCTCTTGGAGTCCTGCACGCTGGGCAGCTCGCCAGCGACGCTCTCCAGCGATGATCTGGTAGGTACCATCCCCCAGAGGCTCGACGGTGATCGGCTGAACGAGACCGAGCGTGCGGATCGACTCAGCGAGCTCCTCTAGGCGCTCTTCGTCAAAGTCCTTACGAGGCTGATCTTTGTTGGGGCGTATCTGAGCTAGAGGTAGCGTGCCGATGGCAGGAGCACCGAGGACGCTATCTAGGAGGCTATCTGTCGTGAGCGTGTCTGTCGATGAGCCGAGGAGTGTATTGAGTCCTCGGCCGAGAGGTTTACTCTTGGTCTTTGTCATCGGGAGGTATGCTTAGAGATGAGCTCGGAGGCTAACTGAAGGTGATTGATAGCACCTCGGCTGTCGGCATCATAGAGTAGGGCCGGGAGACCATGGCTAGGTGCCTCCCCGAGCTTAATGTTTCGCTGGATGACGGTCTCAAATACGAGACTCTTGAAGTGCTCCTTGACCTCTTCGTAGATCTGATTATTCAAGCGGGTACGGCTATCATACATGGTCATGAGGAAGCCCTCGATCTCCAGCTGAGGGTTGAGACGGCTACGGACGATACGGATCGTATTGAGGAGCTTCGAGATCCCTTCGAGGGCAAAATACTCGCATTGTACGGGGATGAGTACCGAGTGTGAAGCCACGAGGGCATTTACCGTGATGAGCCCGAGGGAGGGAGAGCAATCAATTAGGATATAGTCGTAGCGGTCAAGGATAGGTGTTAGGACCGAGCGAAGTAGGTATTCTCGACGCTCTTGCTCTAGGAGCTCGAGGTCAGCGCCTGCCAAATCGATGTGAGAGGGCAGGAGATCTAGCCCTTCGATCATCGTAGGGACGATGGCCTCACTGGCGGGGAGATTGGCGCAGAGACATTCGTAGATGGTCTTCCCGATCTCCGAGGAGTCAATGCCCAGACCCGAGGTCGCATTGGCCTGAGGGTCGGTATCTACGAGGAGTACTTTCTTCTCTAGGGAGGCCAATGAGGCTGCTAGGTTGATGGCAGTGGTGGTCTTACCGACGCCACCCTTCTGATTCGCTAAGGCGATGACTTTACCCATGGGGGACTTGATCCAGATACGCTATCTAATGACGATATAATGCAGGTAGAGCATGCTTCGCTGGAGCACCCGAAGATCCTCTCTTTGAGCAAGGCATAACTCACCTAAATAACTCCCAAAACTACGATTTATTACCGACATAGCCTATGAAGAAGGGCTATTTATCGGTAAATAAGCGAGCTACCTTGATCGTCCTCAGAAGCAATTTCCTTCGGATCTTGAAGGACGGATGTCCCGAATGGCGGAGATCTACCCCCGGGCAAGGATGGGTGTCGTGTCGCTCTCTTGAGCAATGAGGATAAGAGCTGATCGGAATAGCCTGACCCAAGTAGGGGATATGAAGGTTTTGGGCGAGAGGCAGGAGTATGCTTCGCTTAAGGTAAAGCTCTTCTCAAGAAAAGGTCAACCTTTGGTAGAGAAGAGGTCTATCTTGTCTCGACCTATGGCGGAGCTTCACCGGATTAAAGCCTGAGGCTACTACCGACAGATGCGGTAGTAGCCTCGGGAAGCTGAATAAGGTGAGGACGAAAGGTTAAGGCATCTTCGAGAGCTTGGGCTGAACGAAGACGCGGTCAATCCCCGTGAAGGTGCCCTGAGTGACACGACTTGAGCTCGAGGTGACGAAGCCGTAAGAAGCCCAACGCTGTAGCGAGGCGATTCGCTCGACTTCCTCAAAGACGAGCGAACCATCATGAGTCACTCGGATACCCACTGACTCGCGGGTACCGAGGATATGGTTCTTATGCTCGTTGGTGAAGTCATCGGCTACGAGGACGGAGACGTAGTAGACGGTATTGCCCGATGCATCGGTGACCGTCTTACCTACTTTACCGTTCGTTAGCAGGATACCATCGGTCGGAGAGAAGTTAGCTTGTACGGTGTATGTATTGTCGATGATCAGTCGAGCCTCTGAATCTGAAACTCGCTGGATCTCAAATGTCGAGTTCGTACTTACCATCTCTCCAGCGATAAGCTCTAGAGCCGTCTGCTGGTAGATACCGGTGATGTCCTGGAGACTAACTTGGGTGATCTGAAGCGAGTCTTTCCTTCCTGCTCCCTCGGCGATGATCCAGCCCGTACGAGGCTTGCCCGTCGTGTTCTTGGAGACGGTCACTTGGAGGCGCT
Organism: uncultured Porphyromonas sp.; assembly: GCA_905372565.1. Taxonomy (GTDB): domain Bacteria; phylum Bacteroidota; class Bacteroidia; order Bacteroidales; family Porphyromonadaceae; genus Porphyromonas. The sequence continues at coordinate 28,538 of CAJPPK010000018.1, forward strand.
GAGTACCGACTTGGAGGCCGATCCAGTCCGCCGAAGTGGTGTAGGTGACAGGAATATTCGAGGTGACCTTAATGCTGTGGTTGATCGCTTGATCATCGCCGATCATCGCTTGCTCCTTGGGTAGCCCAAAGATAATTCCCTCTTGCATGAAGTTAATGCTGAGGGAGTCTCCTTGGCTGTCCTTGAGTATGAGCAGGGCATTGCGTGACTGTAGATCTCGGTTCGCATCAGCCTGCAGGCGGATCGTCGTACCGTTCGTCGTGACATGGAGCCAGCTTTCGGTGCTATAGACCTGAGCTGGGGCTTTGTCAGTACGTAGGATCGACTCTCCTCCCGTCACGGGGAGGAAGGTCTTTGCCTCGAGGACTTGGAAATCAACCTGCGGGAGTTGGGGCACTTCCTGCTGACGCTTACAGGAAGCAGTCAGGAGTCCAAAGCCCAGAAGAAGCAGGCCGAAGGATTGTATTCTATTCATTGGAATGTTTGTCTGATAGGTTAGTTACGCTTCCTGATCGACTGGATGTTGGGCAGAGAGATAGGGAAGATCGGTTGCCCATTAGTACCAAGTAGAGGCTGAAGGTCGGCTCCGTAGGCGGCACCGAAGAAGGAGTCTACCTTACCATCTGCTTCTTCTGATCCATTAGCTAGAGCTTGCTGTTGGTCTTCATCCCAGGTGAAGGTGATCGAGTGCTCGATATTCAGGAGCTTATTGCCGTCAGCGTGGGAGACGGGGAAGAGGATGATACCGCCAGCATAGGTGTGCGTGGGGTCTGTGATAGGCTGTCCGATTAGGCGGATCGTACCTGTAGCAGGATCATAAGGGATGATCCGGATCGTATAGGTCTTGCCGATGAAGGTGAGCTTACCCTCGAGGGAGTTCGGACGGCTACCAGGAGCGAGCTCTAGTAGGGTAGGTCGACGGCCTTGACCTGGGACGGGATCGTGGCGTAGCGTCCACGTACCGTACCAGAAGTCGATTGGCTTATGGGTCGCTGGTACATAGAGCCTGATCGAGAGGTCTCCCTCGGTGAACTCCTTCTTCTCTTCATTCCACTTGAAGGTCGTATAGTTTTTCCCCGAGATGGAGAGTGGCTTCTGGAGGACAAGCCCTGTTGGGCTGATCGTGTAGGGAGTATCGTAGCTGATATCTCCGATCGTCACCGTGAGATGGCGACTGTCTACATTGACTTCTCCTTGAGCAAGGGTATCGGTACCGAGGAGGAAGTGGTAGGTGTTGGACGTCATCCCCTCACGGATGTTAAGCATGCTAGCCATGAGTTCCTCGAAGGAGGATCCCTCAGGGAGACGAGTCAGCGTCATCTCATTCTTCCATTTCTTGCCACGAAGACGGATGCGATCTTGGCTTGTCTCGAGGATGACGAATTCGTAGTCCCCTTGAATCCCTTCGGGGTGTCCGAGCGAAGCAGAGGCAAGCGGATGGATTACCCCATTGAACGTCGGGAAGGTGAGTACGGGGCCTTGGTCCTTGACGATATCGTAGTCCGAGGTAGCGATCAGCTCAGGATCACCATTGTCACCCATGATGGATACTTTTCCGTTCTCAAACTTCATCAGGAGCGTGTAGCCAGCTCCTGTGTAGTCCTTGCCCGCATAGTACTGGAGCATCCAGCCCTGCGATGAAGACTCGAGGAGTTGCTTCTCTTGAGCGATGATAGCATCTAGACGTGTAGCAGGAGAGCTATCGAAAAGCTGCTTATCATCCCGTAGACAGGAGGAGAACCCTAGCGTGAATAGGCTAAGGAGAGTATAGGCAAATAGCTTCTTCATGAGATGCGGCTAGTTGAAGTGTTCAAGATCAAGAGTAGAGACCTGTGAGCCACGGCGGAGGACGACGTCACGCAGAGCATCTAGGTCAAGCCCCCACTGGCTAGAGGTATATTCCTTCACGAGCTGGAGCTTCTGTGTGATATTTGCTGCTCCATTCTTTCCTGCGGTATCGAGGATCTTCTGCCATTGCTGAGGCGTGTAGGTCACGTAGAAGGATAGGGTCTCGGCGAAGTCTTCGCCCCCATTCATCATCGCATAGGGAGAGACGAAGCCGGCTCGGTTCGCATCACGTAGCGAGATGTTGAACCAGTTTCCGCTGACGTAGCCCTCCTTGGTGACTTGATCGAAGGCTGTATTATAGGGCTTCTTCTGGTTAAGGATATGCGTGAACTCGTGGTGCATCGTGTGGAAGTAGTAAGTCGTCATGACATTGTAGTCACGGAGCGTCTCTTCGGTCAGTTCATTGACCTTGCTGAGAGTGACCTTATACCCTCCCTCAGCACTACCGATCGTCTCACCATTACGGCTATATCCAGAGATCCCTACAGCCTGGATGACTCGGGGACTATTACGCTTGAGGAACTCATCGCCGAGGACCTCTGCGTAGGCATCAAACCAGAGGAACTTGGTGATGATCGCCAGCTTGGCTGTCTTAGCTGAGTCTGCAGGGACGAGATTGTAGGTTAGGTTCGTCTCTCCATCCTCAAGTTTGTACTTGAAGTCAATGTTGTAGGGATTACGATAGTTCTTATCCAGCCACTGCTCGAATGCATTACGCTTGACGGGCGTCGTGGGGAAGATCGTTGGCTCATTAGGAACGTCTTCAGAGCAGGCAAAGAAACCTGCACCCAAGAGGAGAAACCCTAAGAGCCCTACTATATGAAATTTCTTCATTGTCTTTGATTACGTCTAGAGGGTACTACTTCGTACGAGGATTAGGCGTGAGTCCAGCGGTGATGACATCCTGTGGTAGCTGGATAGCTAGACGAGGATCACGAGCTAGGAGCGTATCGGTAACTGCTTCGACAGCATTGCTGACATTGACCCGACGACGATAGATCGTGATGCCGTAGCGCTTGACATCCTGTAGGCGGAGGCCTTCATGGATCGTCACGATACGACGTAGCTGAAGGATCGCCTGAAGAAGAGGCTCCTGTGTCGTGCTCTCTAGAGCAGGAGTCGTATGCAGCTCCTTCTTGGGCGATGGCTTCGTCGGAGTATAGTACTTGATACCCTGATAGAATTCACGGATCTGCTGTAGCGTGAGTGTAACTCCCTTCTTTGTGAAAACAGAGAGTTCGGTGTTGATGTCAGCTAGAGCTTCATCATAGCGCTTTAAGAGCGCCTTTGCTTCAGCACGTACTAGTAGGGTCTCATCAGTCGTGAAGACAGTGTACTCAGAGTAGGGGATCCCAATTCCTGCGACACGGTCGACATACTTAGGCGTATATGGGAGCTTGTGTAGAGCATACTTGGAGATCCCATTATTGTTCACGACGGTATAGCTCATGACCTCTCCACTCTTTCCCCAGGGACCCTCTGTCTGTAGTGTCTCTGTTGTAGAGATGAGTTCGCCATGGGCATATTTGCTTCCCGAGAGGATAGGGATACTGATGCCCCCCCATTCGCTGGCGACGACTTGGAGGAGGAGATTTGCCTTCGAGGTACTCTTCACATAGTCGTTAGGCTGTACATTGCCTGATAGCCCAAGCTTGCTCCAGCTAAGCCAGTCTCGCAGACTACCAGCAGGAGAAGAGCCTAGGACAATATCTGCATGCTGGATCGCCTTCTCATACTGCTGAGCATAGAGATAGAAGCGAGCAGCGAAGGCATGTGCAGCCTCCGGAGTGAAGTGGAACTTCGGGGAGGAATAGGTCGTCGGTAGGTCGTTGATCCCTTCGGTAATATCCTTTTCGATCTGGGCATACAGTTCGGCTAGTGTACCTCTATTGTAGGTGCGTCCAGGACGATCCTCTGGCTTCTTAGGGTAGGGAAGGCCTAGATCGGAGCTTGCTGTGGCTGGAGCATAGGCCTGACAGAAGACTGTCGAGAGCTGAAACATGGAGTAGGCACGACAGAGCTTAGCCTCGGCTAACTGAGCCGTATAGTCAGCTTTGTTGCTGGCCTTCTCTATATGACGGATTACCTCGTTAGCTGTGGTGATAGCGGTGTAGTGTGCATCCCATAGCTGTTGAGGGGTCTCTTGGTCTCGGATCTCTGTGATGTCCTGCCATAGGTAGGCTTGCTCTTGGAATCTGCCTGCTGCAGTCCACGTAGCATAGTCTTGCTCATCAGTATTGTCCGAATACATCTCTAGCAAGTAGGCTGGGTGTGCCTCTGGGTAGGCCGAGACGAGGAGCTTGCTGGCATCTGCGGGAGTCTGTAGCTCCATGCGATTGTCAGGGTACTTATCGAGGTACTCACCACAGCTAGTCAGGATAAGTCCTGAAGCCAGGAGGGGGAGGAGTATCGTTCTTTTCATTGTTCTTATCCGTGTCATTAGAGTCCGACCTTGAGGGTGAGGGTAAACTGGCGAGGCACTGGTGATGCGACTCCTCCAGTATTGAAGAACTCAGGATCCTGTCCATTGAGCTTCTTGTCTGCATAGAGTAGGAGGAGGTTTGTCGCCTGAAGCTTTACTGAAGCGGTGCGGATAGGAGTCTTCTTAAGCAGGCGACTCGGGAGGTCGTAGCTGAGAGAGATCTCCTTAAGTCGGATAAAGTCTCCCTTAGCGATGCGTGCCGAGGAGAAGTTATAGCCGTTGTAGGCGAAGCGTAGGTTGGTATTCTTCGTGTACTGACGGTTGCTCAGGATCGCAGGGATGTCTGTACGCTTCTCGTCACCTGATGCTACCCATCGGTTCGTGAAGTCGTGGGTCAGAGAAGACATATCATTGTACTTCGCTTTGAACTTAGGATCAAGACGAACGACATTACCAAAGGCATAGGTGAGGAAGATGTTCAGGTGGAAGCCCTTGTAGGATAGGGTATTTCCGAACGAACCTGTATGCTTGGGATCTGTAGGTCCTTCGTATTTCAGGAAGTCGGTTGCATTACGCTCTTGGAAGTTGATGTTATCCGAGGTGATCTGTCCCTTTTCATTAATGAGGAGGGGGATACCCTCATCGCTTAGCCCAACGAAGGGGATGGAGAAGAGAGCCCGTGAAGGATAGCCTTCCTTAGCGAATCCATTCCCGCTGACGAGCTCAATGACCCGTCCTTGGTTATGGAGCTTCGTGATCTTTGAATTGGTGTAAGCGTAGATAAAGCTTGTCATCCAGCTGAAGTCCTTCGTCTTGATGTTGGTGGATGTCAGACTAAGTTCCGCACCATTGGAGTGCATCTGAGCGACGTTTGCTGGACGTATGACTGTACCACCGATACCCTGGGTAACCATAGGTCCCATTTCATCGAAGTTATTTCGAGTATAAGCGTCGAAGGATAGACTGATACGATCATCGAAGAGCCCAGCATCAAAACCGACGTTGAACTCATTCTTCTTCTCATACGTCAGATCATAGTTCCCGAGCTGTTCGATACCGATCCCTGGTTCCTGATCTTCAGCAAATAGCTTAAAGGGAGTATAGGACTTAAAGATCGTCGTCGAACTACTGAAACTAGGATCAGGAGGAGTACCCGTGAGGCTATAAGATACACGAGCTGTCAGATGGGAGAGTGGACGGAGTTGCTTGAAGAAATGCTCTTCATGTACATTCCAAGCTCCAGAAACGTTCCACGTAGACATCCAGCGGGCATTGCTGTTTCGTCCAAGCTGGTTTGACCCTTCGTAACGATAGGTACCATTGAATACATAGCGTCCCTTATAGGAATAGGTCGCGTTGGAGTAGAAGGCTACGGTGCGGTAGTTGGTGTTATTGAGGTTATAGTAGGCATTGCCCTCTTCGATCTTCTTTTTGAAGAGTTGATAGGGATAGAATGGAGTCTCCCCTCCGAGATACTGCAAGCCCCAGCCCTCAAAGGCAGTGCGATTGCGCTGAATATCTGTAGTCTCAAGACCACCGAAGAGATTTAGCGTGTGTGAGCCAAAGGTACGGCTATAGTTTGCCGTGGCACGGAAGTCATAGTTGCTCATGCGGTTCTCTGCCTTGTGCATGATCCCGCCATAGGGCAAGACTGACATAGGCAGATCATAGGGACGATCTGGATCGCGATAGAGATACTTATTCGACTCACGGATGATTCCATTGGGCATAGCACGGTAGGCTAGTGCTTGGTTCGAATTATCTCTGATGTTATGCTGTTGAGAAGCCGCTGTGTGCTTGAATGCCCCAAGAAGACTTAGCTCAAGGCCTCGGATGGGCTTGTAGCGAAGCTCTGCTTGGAACTTGGCATCTAGCACATTCAAGTCAATGAAGTTATTCTCTAGCTCATTGAAGATATTGAATGGAGCATAGTTCGCGACATAGTAGGTCCTTGGATCAAGGACTCGTGAGGTATTCGTCGCATACGAGTAGGGGTTGATGTCAAAGTCTCGCTTGACTTCCCCGCCGACTACATCGACATCCTGCCCTAGGGTACCTGGAGCACGCTGGTTACGGTAAGAAGCTCCTGCGATGAGGTTCAGCGAAAGACCCTTGATGAGCTGCTGAGTCATATTGAGGTTCGCCGTATAGCGCTTGACTTGGCTCTGCTTATACCATCCTGGATCGAGTAGAGCAGAGGCAGAGGCATAATAGTTAGACTTTGCCGTACCACCACTCATGCTGACCGAATGGGTCTGCATGATCGCAGGGGAAAAGAGTTCCTGGAACCAGTTTGTGTTACGCTTCTCGGCAGTCTGTAGGTAGGCATTCTGTGCTTCGATCGAGTTGGCTAGAGCAAAGGTCTTGCTCTTCGGATCGTAAGTGTTGATGAGTTCGTACATCTTCCCGTAGACTCCATAGTCACTGCCATTGAGTACTTCAGAGAGGTTTAGCCATCCCTTTTCCTTTAGCTCACGGTAAATACCCATCTGCTGCTGGGAGTTAAGGATGTCGAAGTTGCGGTACGAAGGGATCATACGGGTAGTGAACTCACCAGTGTAGTTGAAGTGTGCTTGTCCTTGCTTCCCCTTCTTAGTGGTGACGACGATGACACCTGCCATCGCTCTTGCTCCATAGATAGAGGTCGCTGAACCATCCTTTAGGACTTGGAAGCTCTCGATGTCATCCGCATTGAGACCTGCGATAGCTGAGCTGATCAGTGTCTCTGGATTACCTGATGCGAGATCATCGGCTCCGACATTCGATACGTCCTCCATGATCACACCATCGACGACCCATAGAGGCTTCGAGCTACCATAGATGGATGTAGCACCACGTACACGGATCTTTGGTGCGGTACCAAAGGTCCCAGAGACGTTCTGTACCGATACCCCTGCCGCTCTCCCTTCGAGAGCTCGTGCAGCATCCGGTACACCATCGAGCTTGGTCTTATCTCCTCCTAGCTTAGCTGATGCTCCGGTGAAGAGACGTTTGTCGATCTTGGTTAGCCCTGTGACTACGACCGTTTCGAGAGTTTTGTCTACAGGCTCAAGGACAATCTTCATATTGTCCTTGATAGGTACTTCGACGGTCAAGTAACCGACGTAAGAGACACGCAGGTGCTTGGCATTGGCTGGGACAGTTAGCTTGAATGTCCCATCGACACCGACCATAGCGCCTGTGCGTAGATGCTCCTTGACTTGGACTGATGCACCGATAGCCAGCTCATTGTCTGGCGCAGTGACTACGGTCCCTGTCACTGTGCGCTGTTGTCCCCAAGAAGGGACTAGGCACAGTAGGAGAGTCAACAGAAGTAAACTAAGTTTCCTCATGCGTTTTGTTGATTATTAGTTAGGGAAATCTTACTAGAAGTGCTGAAAAGAGGAGACGAGCGACCGCCTCTCTTGGGAGAGGTGATCGCTCGTCACTATGTAGGCATGCTGTTTATTTGGCAAGTCTATGCTGTATGCGTGAGTCCTAGCTAGGACAATGAGCACGAGTAAGCGGAAGAGCCATCACCCTCGATGAGGAAATGGCGCTCCATAGGTCGTACTACATGAAGTCGTACAGAATCCATTAGATGGGGCGCTGTGCTTGATGATAATAACCGAAAAGAGTGGGGATTCCCCCACTTAATGAGTCAAAGATAGTAAAATCTAGAAAAAGCAACCTTCGTATCTCTTCCTTTCCCTAGAGAGAAATGATTGAGCTATTGTATCCCTTTTTCCCGCTGGTCGTAGGGGAACACATAGGTATAAGAGGTCTGATTATAGAGGCCTATCTGCTTCGTCGCTCTATTGTGGTCTATCTATTTTCTCCCTCGGGCTATATCTCTAATCTTCGTGATCATAGCATAGGCATACTGCATCATCCCATAGTCTGACGGATGGACATAGTCTACCCAGGAATCTATGGCTAGGTTAAGTTCGTCCTTGGAGAGATAGAACAGGTTCTTAATTCCCTCTCTTTGGAGCTGCGAGTAAGCTTCCTGTTGGGCTTGATTACATCGTGCACTATTGTTCTCTTGCTCTTGGTAGGTCTTTGCACTGCTGTTCCCTGCATGCTCTACGAGGAGGATGGATACATTGGATAGCTTACTGATGCGGTGGACTGCCTCTTTTATTCGCTTGATGATCTCACTACTTTCGATAGCACCCATATTAGAAGACTATTGCAGGAGAGTCCTGCTCTCTATTTATTGTGCTAAGGCATAGCACGCCCAGCTCCTTGATATGCCTCTCCGAAGAGATCAGGCAAGCCCTTCGTCTTATCGCGAGTATTCCTCTTATCCAGCGGAGGGAAAAGCATCGTTCTCGTGAAGAAAGAGCGCCTTCCCGTAGTGGTTTTTCCGCATTTATGTACGTAGTCTTAAAGACCAGGCA
>CAJPPK010000019.1 GCA_905372565.1 uncultured Porphyromonas sp.
TCGGTCAAAAAACTGCTACATTTTTGCTACACTACCGATTGACTGGATTAGATAGACATCTGTGATACAACGAGATAAAGGGGGATGGTACATTTCCCGCCCTCTCCGCAGATAGGCTCTAATGAGCCTAGATCCATATAAACGAAAAACGCTGTAGGAGCCGTGCTCTTACAGTGTTTTCGTTTATCGTCTACCTATAGGCATGGATCAAACGCAAGACCTTGATTCCTCCCCTGCAGATCAATTTCTGCTACAGAAACTGCTACACAAATTCGAGCATAGCGGGAAGTGTAGCAGTAACAGCTATATCCGGTCCGCAGATGTCCTCACTAAGTAAAAGGAGTGCTTTGTAAGAAGCTGAAACATGTTTATAGCGTTATTATATCAAAAATAGCATCATGCTCATCAATAGCCTTAATGAGCAACTCGGCATCGTTGACCATTGAAGCAAAGATTGTCTTTAGAGGTGATCTTTCTGGGAGCTCCTTTGGGAGCTGTTCACGGAAAGCCTTATCAGACCAACTCCCCCAGCTAGACCTGTTCTTCAGCTCAGTAGCAACCGAAGGATATTGTTCTGCAGCTTGACCGTCACCGGAGAGGTCTTATCCTCTGCCACCTCGACTCAGAAGGACGAGAGGGAAAGAAGCCCCACTACTAATAGAAGACTCGGTAGTTGCTTAGTATTGAAGTTCACCGCTAATTATATTGGTTTCGGTTGCTTAAACTTACGTGTTACTCGTCCTCGTCTAGGTCGAGAACGTGTATATCGCTATGATCAAGCTCTGTCTGAATCTCTACGTAGAGCTGCCCTTCGTGTACGCCAATGCTCGATATCTGGTTAAGATTCCCTGGAGTGTAGTCAATCTTAACCTCTGGAAGCATCTCGTGCGTACGTAAGTCGATAGCCCCAACGTAGAAGTAATAGTTGAGTGTTCCATAGAAAAGATAGTCCTTGTAGACCGTCGTTACATAGGTACTGGTGTTATAGCCTGGGAACTGATACGTTTGAAAGGCTCCAGTCCGTACGTCTAGCTCTGCAAGCTGGTGATTATCTCCACGCTCATATCCATCCTCCCAAAGTGAAGAGTAGAAGAATACTAGTTTGTCGTTTCCATATTTTTGGTAGTATCTCGGCTCTCGATTTTCCCAGATAATCTTCCCTGATGGCACCTCCACACACACCACACGACTTTTATCTTCCTCCCCCATAGGAGGAAACCACACGATAACGACCTTATCCTCGTAGGGATAAACTTTGTAGATATAAGCACCTGGGAGGTCTAGCTCCCAAAGCGCAGCTCCAGTAGCAAGCTCGATTAGCTGACAACCACCTTCCTTCGGTCCTCCTAAGGTGCCCCATAGGAGAGCATAGTCCCCAAACTGCTCGATAAGTCTATAGGGATATGATCTAGTCCATAACACCTCCCCATTTTGAATGTGTCTATAGACGTGATCGCCTGTTTCTTCATCCCATTTGTTCATTATGTAGAAATGGGGGAGTTCGCCTATCTTCGGATATCCTACAGCTTCATCTACTTGTAGCTGTAGCTTGATCCCACTCGAAGTCATCTCGTAGATATCTCCACTAGGAATCATAGCCGCAAATACCCCTCCTCGCAAGCCATCCCGAAGAAAAAGCTCCTTCTTCGAAATTTCAACACCATTCAGCTCTGTGCTTTCTCCGCGAAACCACATAATGCCCAGAGGACTATTCCGTATGTATCCAGCTCCTCTTATGACCTCTCGTACTTTTTTGATCTTCATAATCTAGTTAGCCCGACTACTAATAGAAGGCTCGGTAGTTGCATAGGATTGAAGTTCACCGCTAATTATATTGGTTTCGGTTACTTATGAGATTGATTCTTTGCGACCAAAGGTACGCTAAAGGCTTAGCACATCCAAGGGCGCAGGGCAGGAAGTATGTCCGCTAAATTCACGGCGAAGGTAGGATCTGCAGACAGGCTGACCATCGTCCTTGAAGGCACAGAGTAAGATCAGTGGGAAGACTGCTATGCAGTGGGTGCGTGAGTACACCGAAGCTGACATCCAATACCTAGGCACCCAATGAACGACTCCATAGGATCACGGCAAAAGCTATATAGCTTTGAGTGTGTTACTATATAGCTTTCTCCTTATTCCTATATAGCTTTCAAGTCATTCCTATATAGTATTGCTTCAATTACTATATAGCTTTTACTACATTACTATATAGCTTTCTAGAGAGTACTATATAGGCCTACCTGGAGAGAACGCATTCGTCCGGGCCAGTCCTATCAAGCCGAAGCCATAACGACAGCAAGAAGAAGCGCCACCCATCCGCTCCATAGACCAAGAAGAAGCCATCCCCATCTCACCGAAGCAAGATGGGGATGGCTCTCTTTTCACAATCCGCAAAGCGAAAGCTCGAGGAAGAGAGAAGGCCAGGATACACAAACATCAGTCACCTTAGCACCCCTTCGCCCGCCTCTCTTCCCGAGCTTATACCTCAGTAGCTTCGATCTCCTCAACCGCCCCGAACGGCTCTACCAAACACAACAACCGCTCGAAGAAAGATCTCCCCCGCTAGGTCAAGGCACCGATACCAAGCGTATCGGGCTAGCATTCTCGACCCAAATAGTCACCGAATTCGAGAGGAGTTGCCTCTCCGAGGTAGGAGTCAGATGCTAGGGACATCCTCCCGACAGGAGGTGAAGGATGCGGGTATCGTCGCCAGCAGAGCTAGAGCGAGGAGAGGAGAGGAGAGTGTATTCCTCTGTCGCAAAGGTAGAGGGAGGCCTTCGAAAACCTTCTAGGCTAAACGGACAAGAATATTACCAGGAAATCTCGACCTTTGTATAGAAATATGGAGAGCAGACAGACTACTCTCCACACATCATATCATTACCCGACGTTCAAATGAAACATCTGATCATGACCCTCGTCTCCTCTCTTGGGCTCTGCTCAAGCTCCGCAACAGAAGAGCCTCTCCAGCTCCTCGCACCTAAAGCATTCATCGCATCGGCCCAAGCGGACAGCACCGCTGTGATCCTCGACGTACGTCGCCCCTCAGAATTTGCTGAAGGCCACTTAAAGGGAGCGATCCTCCTCGATTGGCTAAACGACAAATCCTTCCTAGAAGGACTAGAGAAGCTCGATAAGCAACGTACGCACTATATCTATTGTCGGAGTGGCAAGCGGAGCCATGCTGCGGCGACACTCATGCAGTCACGTGGCTTCAAGGTCATAGAGATGAAGGGAGGCTACCTAAATTGGGTCTCCGAAGGTCTTCCCGTAGAGAAATAACCCCTTCACCCTACCGCAAATGATCGGTGCCTATCAGGTAATCTCCACCCTGACTACACTAAGAGCAAGTCAAGGAGCCTGTACCCGATAAGAACTACTTCACACGAGCCTGATTCTCTTTAGATGAGACGGCCAGAGTATCTAGGTACTCTGGCCGTCTCTTTTTAGTCCCCTTGCCATATTAGAAGGTATGTGATAAAGCCAATTAAAGGCGTTTTGGATAAATACATCTTTGTAGTACACACCTATACAACTAGCTCAACGAACAATCCTATCGACTAGACAATCCACTCACCTCTGGCGCTCTAATGCGCTCAAGTTTACTCCCGAGGGAGGATGGATCAGCGTCACTGCAGCACGCACAGGGGTTCTCCTATAGGTGCAGGTAGCTGACTCGGGGATCGGAATCAAGCCAGATGCCTTGACCCATATCTTCGAGCCATTCTACCAAGCTGAAAGTAATGTGTACAATATTGCTTCAAGCGTTGCCCTAGCTCACTCAAGTAAATCATTGATGCTACTGGAGGGACGATCAAGGTCAAGCCCACACTAGGTCACCTCGGATCTACCGAACATACGAAGCCGTCTACTCCTCTCCCTCAGAGCTGGAATAGACGGCTTCTTCGTGCTCGATCTAAACGGAGAGAGCCCGCTAGGCTGACGCCCTCAGTGAGAGGGACGAACCTAGCGGGCTCTCTATATTCACTTATATCTCTTGGTTGATCAGCTAGCTTGGGATGCGGAGCGTACGTCCTGCGGAGAGCTTAGCCGACTTCTTGATGCCGTTGGTGCGACAGAGGTTAGCTACCGAGACACCATATTGGCGTGCGATGGCGGCTACTGACTCACCTCGCTTGATACGATGCGTCTTGAACTGCTCTTCATTCGACTCACCGCTCTTCTTAGGCTTAGCCACAGCACTCGCTACCGCATGTGAGCGAGGCGTGCGATAGGCTCCCTTAACGAAAGCGAAGATATCATAACGTGGGACGCCTGCCTGGAAGTCAAAGAGATCGGATGGGTCAATGGGGATACCCATGAAGCGAGCCTCGAAGTGGAGGTGAGGTCCTGTAGAGCGACCCGTGCTACCTCCGAGACCGATGGGATCTCCTGCACGGACGATCGTGCCCTCACGGACGATCGCGCGGCTCATGTGTCCGTAGACTGTCTCCAGCCCGTTGGGGTGACGGATGACGACGTAGTTGCCGTATCCTCCGCCTTCGTAGGACTTCACACGTACCTTCCCAGAGAAGGCTGACCGGACGGTGTCTCCAGTGCTTAGCTTCAGGTCAGTGCCATAGTGCATACGCCCGAAGCTGTGGCGGTAGCCGTAGCTCGACGTCACTTGATGAGTCGCGATCGGCATTACGAACTCTTGTAGATCGATGTCTTGGCGGTCGGGGATATTCACCGACATTCCAGCGAAGGGATTGACGTAGCTTCCCCAAGAGGATTCACCATAGATTTCAGAGGCGGGGGCTTCGAGATCTTCGAGTTGCTTACGTGACTGCTCGTGGAGCTGCATCTTACGTTTGGCACTGAGGACTCGATCCTTCACCTGCAGTTGGTCGGCCAGAAGCGGGTGCTTGGAGTCATCCTTAGCGAACACCTGCTGACCGGCTGTCGTGCGTGTCTCCTTGCGAGGTGTCTGCGCCTGCCCTCCGCCACTAGCCATAGCAGGGAGAGTCGTAGCAGCCAGACACAGAGATGCGCATAACAGTCGCATACTTTTTCTTGTCATACCAGCTATTAATAGTTACTGTAGAGGGCTACTCTTTTGCGAGTAGTCGCAGGAGCACTTCTCCTGCTTCGTTGGACCTCCTTTATAAGGAAAAAGTCCAAATGCAAAGATAGTCAAATACTTAGAATACCGAGTATTGCACACAAGCCTTCACTCTGTGCAACGCCTGGCTAAGCTAAGCCCCACCACCTTACGCACACGATATACAAACGCAGACGATCTCCTTTTAGGTATATCCTCTTTCCCCGATCTCGCAAGAGCCCTCCTCCCTAGGGCACGCCCCTCGACGGGTTCCTCATACCTCCTCTTTGTCACGATATACCTAACCCACTCGCCACAATATACCTAACCGACCGATCACCATATACCCAACCAAGAGATCACAATATACGTAACCAGAAGGCTCGGAAAGCCCCCTGCATTCGATGTGTCCGTTTGGCCTTGTTTGGCCTTTCTAAGAATATCCTTACCTTTGCACATAAATCAAGTCACCTATGTAAGGTAATCCAAACCACCTTACACAGGTAGATACGAAGAGAAGCCCTCAAGCGACCTCTTCCACCGACCAAACAATGAAGCTAGAAATCAAACAGAAAGTCTCCAAGCAGGGTACACGTGCAGGCAAGACCCTCTACTATGCCTATCCCACGAAGCGAGAGAAGCTAAGCATCGAGGATCTCATGCAGCATACCCATCAGCGCTGTCATCTCTCTCCAGCAGATCTGGAGATCGCCCTCCACACCTTCGCTCAGGTCGTTTGTGAAAGCCTAGAGCAGGGTATCGGAGTAGACCTCGGAGAAATGGGGACACTCATGCCCTTCATCCAAGGCAAACTCATGGATAGTCCCGAAGAGGTCTCCCTGACGAGCCTTCAGCCAGCGAAGCTGATGATCCATCCCAAAAAGAACATCCGTGAGGCACTCGGACGCATCCAGTGTCAGATCCTGCCCTATGTCAGCCCCGATTCGACAGATAAGTAATCCCCTATGATACGACTATTCAACCGTCACCTCGGCCTACTCGCCCTCACAGCAAGCCTTGCTCTGACGACGCTATCTGCACAGGAGCGCCTCAGCCTAGAGGACTGCCGCGAGCGAGCTAAGACCCAGAGTCGCCTCCTCCAGCAGCGAGACCAAGACATCGCTGCTGCCCACGCCCGCAAACAGGAGGTATTCACCAAGTTCTTCCCCCAAGTTTCCGCTCGAGGGATCTATCTCCACATGCAGAAGGAGCTCCACCTGATCAACTGGGATCAGCCCCTAGGTAGCTTCAACTTCCTCATCCCTGACCGCCTGCGTCATCTCGGGACGATCGACCTGCGTAACGTCTATGTGGCTAACATCACTGCCATTCAGCCCATCTTCCTCGGAGGACGTATCCGCAGCGGATACCAGATGGCCTCTCTCGCCGAGAAGCTCCAGACCGAACTACGTGCCACGACCGCTACGGAGGTGGAGAACAAGGTCGATGAAGCCTACTGGCAGGTCGTCTCCCTCGTCAGCAAGGAGAAGCTCCTCAACCAGCTCGTCTCCCTCCTAGAGCAGACCGTGAAGAACGTAGATGCCTCGATCGAGGCCGGTGTAGCGACCAAGGCCGACGGGCTCTCCGTACGCACGAAGCTCAGCGAAGCCGAGGTCAAGCGCAGTCAGGTCATCAACGGACTCCAGCTCTCCAAGATGCTCCTAGCTGACCTCTGTGGCTTGGACGAGGACACTCCCTTCACCCTCGCTGATGAGACCACCCTAGAGCTCACCTTACCTAGCCAAACTAGTCATGCTGACGAAGATCTCACACTAGCCATAGAGCGCCGTAGTGAGATACGCTCCCTGCGCCTAGTAGACAGCATCTATCGCAAGCGTGTCAGCCTAGAGTCTTCCTCTCTCCTCCCGAAGGTCTATGGCTTCGCCTCCTACTCGGCGACCAACCCTAATTCCTTCAACGGGCAGAAGAAGGAGTTCGGCGGACAGTACTACCTAGGTCTCATGCTCGAGGTCCCCATCTCTGACCTCTTCTCCGGAAGCTTCCGTAGACGTACAGCACAGGCAGAGCACCGAGCGAAGCAACTAGAGCTCGCCGAGGCTCGCTCCAAGATCAGCCTACAGATGAAGCAAGCCCTGCGCAAGGCAGACGACGCTCGTCGCTCCTATGACGCTGCGATGAAGGCCGTAGCCATGGCCCGTGAGAATATGCGCTACGCTAAGGTCGGCTATGAGGAGGGCGTCATCCCGCTCCTCAACTATACGATGGCACAGACCGCCTGGATGAGTGCGCAGGATAGCCTCATCGATGCCCAGATCCAAGTCCTACTGAGCGAAAGTAAGCTCAAAAGTATCCTTGCCCTTTAATCCCGTATCCCCATCACCTATATTCATATGAATACTGAAGAAAAGAAGACCACAGTAGCCCCAGAGGTCTCCCCCTCCGCCCGCAAGAGCATCCTGCTCGGTGTCGGACTTGTGGTCGTAGCGATGATCCTCCTAGCTCTCTCGGGCTACGTCTTCTTCTCCCCGAAGGAAGATCCCGTGACGGGGCAAGTCGAGGTCGATGAGATCCGTATCGCTGGGAAAGTACCAGGACGCATCACCGAGTTCCTCGTAGAGGAGGGACAGCTGGTGCATGCTGGCGACACCCTCGTCCGCATCTACTCCCCCGAGGTGCTAGCCAAGCTCGAGCAGGCACAGGCCGCACGTAGTGCTGCCGAGGCACAGAGTCAAAAGGCACAGGTCGGCGCACGCAAGGAGCAGAAGGAGGGTGCCTATGAGCTGTGGCAGAAGGCTAAGGCTGGGTTAGAAGTAGCAGAGAAGAGCTTCGCCCGTGTCGAGCGCCTCTATAAGGAGGGTGTTCTCCCCGCACAGAAGTACGATGAGGCTACCGCCCAGCTACGTGCTATGCAAGCCACCGAGCGTGCCGCTCGTAGCCAATATGATATGGCGATCAATGGCGCTCAGCGTGAAGATAAATGGGCTGCCCAGGCTCTCGTAGAGCGTGCTTCAGGTGCCGTGAGCGAAGTGAATGCTTACCTGAAAGAGGGAGCACTCGTAGCCCCCATCGACGGACGCATCTCCGAGATCTTCCCCCATCGTGGGGAGCTCATTGGCACTGGGGCACCGATCCTCAGCATCGCAGATGACCGTGCAGCACGTGTCATCTTCTCGATCCGTGAGGATCGCCTAGCCACCCTCCGCCTAGGGAGTAAGCTCACCGCCACAATACCCGCTCTAGGTGGTAAGGCTATCACCGTACAGGTCTCCAAGATCAAGGATATGGGTAGCTATGCTACTTGGAAGGCTACGAAGCCCCGAGACACACATGACCTACGTACCTTCGAGGTCACAGCCCGCCCCGAGAAAGCTATCGAAGGGCTTCTCCCAGGGATGACCATCGTCTTGGATAAGGGACAGATCTAATGAAAGCCTCCGCAACTAGCTTTGGAGCGGAGCTAAGACATCGATGGCGAGAGCTCTTTCGTCAGCCCCTCGCACTCTTCTCGATCTTCTTAGTGCCACTCCTGTCCTCCTTCCTGCTCCTCTACATGATGGAGCGTGGGCTACCTACAGATATGCCGGTAGCTGTCGTGAACGAGGATCACTCCGCTAGCTCCCGAGCTATCGTACGCACCCTCGATGCCTTCCAGAGCACGCACGTCGCACTCGAAGCTAACAGCATGCCCGAGGCACTCGCTGCGATGCGTCGTGGGGAAGTCTACGGGATCTACCATATCCCTCCCGGTCTCCAAGCCAAGGCTGGCTCTAGTCGCCAGCCCAAGATCCACTATTACACCAATAGTGCCTACCTCATGGCAGGGAGCTTTGTCTTCCGTGACATGAAGATGCTCTCCGAGCTAGTCTCTGCGAAGGTGGGACTCCTCACAGGCCAAGCACGAGGTAAGACGGAGGAGGAGATCCTCGCTACTATCCAGCCCATCGCTGTACGCTCCGAGGTGATGAGTAACCCTTGGCTCAACTACGCAGCCTACCTGACGACGACGATCCTGCCAGGCTTACTCCAGCTGATGATCTTCCTCTATACCGCCTACTCCATCGGCAGAGAAGTGAAGCGAGGTACAGCCCAGCAGTGGCTACAGCGGAATGATGGATCTATCGCTCGCTCCCTGCTGACGAAGCTCCTACCGCAGACAGCATGCTTCCTTATGGTAGGCTGGGGTATTCAGCTCATCCTCTACATAGGCATGGGCTACCCTCTACAAGCGGGAGGATGGACGATGGCTCTGGCTATGCTCCTACTCGTCCTATCGGCTCAGGCTTTGGCGATCTTCTTCTTCGCTCTCATCCCCACCGTCAGAATGGCGATGAGTCTAAGTAGCCTGCTAGGGATGCTCTCCTTCTCCATCTCGGGGATGAGTGTCCCCGTTAGCTCGATGATAGCGCCTATGCAAGCGCTATCATTTATCTTCCCTCTCCGCTACTATTATAATATAGGTATCAGTCAGGCTCTACTCGGGGCTCCATGGCTGGAGGCTCTCCCCTACTACCTCGGACTCACAGCCTTCCTCCTGCTCCCGATCCTCTTACTTCCTCGGCTGAAGCGCTACCTGATCGAAGTCCCCTATCTCCCCTAAGCCCCTGACGTATGACTATTCTTCAATCGATGAAGCTACGCCTCACAGATCTGTGGGTGACCTACTGTCGGGAGTGGCGAGCGATCTTGGCTGATAAAGGCGTGATGCTCTTCTTCTTTGTTGTGCCCTTCATCTATCCCTTCCTTTACTCAGCGCTGTATGGGAACGAAGGGGTACGAGAGTCTCCTCTAGTCGTCGTAGATAAAAGCTCCTCGGCGCTCTCTCGGGAGTTCGCTCGCCGTGTCGATGCTAGTCCTGACGTAGCTGTAGTAGCGCACGTCTCGACGGAGAGTGAGGCCTATTCGCTGGTCGCATCAGAGAAGGCATATGGCATCCTCGTTATCCCCGAGGACTTCAGTAAGCACTTGGAGCAAGGGCGACAAGCACAGGTGAACCTTCACACCACCTTCGCTGCCGCACTTTACTATAAGGCCTATTCTCTTGCCACAGCTGAAGTCGCCCTAACGATGGGGAGGGAAATAGAAGCGCGTCGCCACCCCAATGCTTCGACCGAAGCCACACAAATAGCCGTTCGACCTATCGAGAGTGAGTGGATCACTCCCTATAACCCCCAGAGTGGCTTCCAGGGCTTCCTCCTACCAGGCATCTTGGTGCTCATCCTACAGCAGACGCTACTCCTAGGAGTCTCGATGCTACGAGGTACCGAGTGGGAGAAAGGAGCACGTCACTTCTACTACCCAAGGGTCGGTGGACACTATGTCAGCCTGATGCGCCTCTTCCTGGGGCGAGCGCTATGCTACCTGACGATCTATGGGGTCGTCTCCTGCTTTGTCTTGGTACTAGCACCTCAGATCTTTGGCCTACCCCAGCTGACAGACTTCGTGAGCTACCTAGCTCTCCTCCTGCCACTGCTCCTGAGTATGACGTTCTTCGCCTGCTTCTGGGGGCTCTTTGCTCGTAGTAGAGAGACCTCAATGCTGGTGTGGGTTTGGACGTCTGTTCCTTTCCTCTTCCTCACGGGACTCTCTTGGCCTCTCTCTGCCATCCCTGCCCCATTGAAGGCTCTCGGCTACCTGATCCCTTCGACACCTGGGGTACAAGCCTTCGTAGCTATCAACAGCATGGGAGCTAGTCTTCATGAGATCCTACCTCAGTATCTGACACTCTGGATCCAGGCCTTGGCCTACTTGGCACTCTGCGTCATCTATCAGCGCTATCTCCTCCGGAAAGTAGAGGATCCTGCGGAGTAGCCCTCCGATAGATTGATCTCCCTTCACACGAAACAGCGACCGCCTAGCATCCGTGACGGATACTAGGCGGTCGCTGTTTCCATCTAGCTTGTACGAGGAGCACTAACTCTTTGCTCGTACCGAACGACTCATATAGTAGGTTAGGAAGAAGTTTTGCCAAGCGATATAGCCTGCGATCCCTGGAGCCACCAAGGGATGCAAAAAGGAGATACAAAGCCAAAGAGTAAGCGCTGTATTCTTCTGCCCCAAGGCCTGTCGGCAGGAAACCTCCTCGATGCCAATACGCGATGCTAGGCAGCGCCCCAAGGTAAACTGCACCGCACAGGCGATGAAGCCCACCGCAAAAGAAGCGATCAAGAGCCCTCCCCCAATCTTCCCTTCTTCTACCACAAAGGATACCGCCTTCCCTAGGATAAAGATCAGTGACGAGAGCCATAGCCAATAGGTCAGCTTGCGCTGTGGCTGAGGCGTCTTGCCTCGCCAGTGCATAATCCCTCGGACTAACCAAGCCAAGGCAATCGGTAGGAGTACCATCTTACCGACCAGGAGGGCGACCTGCCCCGATAGCTCCCAGAAGGGCACTTCTACTCCCTCCGCTTGCAGCAGAGGGAGTAGCAAGGGAGCCACTAGACACAGTAAGCCATGTGTCAGGAGGGTATAGCCCGTAGCAAAGCCCGTATCTCCATTCATCAAGCTAGTCATCGCCCCTGCAGCCGTAGCCGCTGGAGCGAGGAAGCACATCCCTAGACTCAAAGCAATCTCCCTATTCCATAGACTAAGTAGCGCATAGAGGCTCGCCCCAAGACCTAGCTGGAGGAGATACAGCAGGAAGTGCTTCGGGCGTGGTAGTGCCTGCCTTGGGGACAAGTTCAGCACCGCAAAGAAAAGCATGGAGGCGATGATCCACGGCAAGACAGCTGCATAGGGCGCCGTCCACTGCCAACACAAGATCCCCGTAGTGATAAAGCACAGCGGGGCATACCCTTTGAGGCGCTGGAGGTTTAGTCTCATCCGTTAGGACTACTTGAGGAGAGCGGGATCAGCAAGGAGCTTCTCCACCCCTTGACGTACCGAGCGCAAGCCAAATTCCTCTGCATTCAGCTCACTCAGTGGACGCACGAGGAGCTCTCCGGCATCATCCATCGCTACCGCTCCATCGAAGCTAGCGACACGGACACAGTAGAAGAGATCCGCCGTATAGACCGTGATCCCCGAATAAGGATAGACATTGGGCAGAGAGAAGCAGAGATGCATCGACTCGGGGCTAAGTCCCGTCTCTTCCTTCAGTTCCCGTGCTACGGCTTCTTCGACGGTCTCCTCGGGATCAACAAAGCCCCCAGGGAGGTCAAGGGTTCCCTTGGCTGGATCACGAGCACGCCGTACGAGGAGGAAGCGATCTTCGTGATCCAGCACAAAGCACGCTACCGCCGAAGCGACATTATGGAAGTAGGTCAGGTCACAGCCTGGGCAATGGATAGCACGCCCATGGACATGCTCCAGCCCTGCACGCCCACAGCGGGGACAAAAGTTAAAGTCTACTAAAGGATGTGTCAACATAAGCTTTGATAGGGAGAAATCAATAAAAAAGCCAGCGGTGCTAGCGGAGAGATCCACTGGCACCGCTGGGGTAATGGGAGGAAGATCCTAAGACTAGAGTTCCTTAGCTTCCCAGCCAAGCGCACTTGCACCAAGCACGGCAGCATCGCTCTCCTTGAGCTGAGAAACGAGTAGACGGGTCTTGCCCTTGTAGATCTGCAGGATGTTCTTCTCCATGTGGTGGCGAATAGGGTTCATCAGGAGATCTCCAGCCTTCGTCAGACCACCGAAGAAGATGATCGCCTCAGGAGAGGAGAAGGTCACGAAGTCTGCACAAGCCTCACCAAGGATAGCCCCCGTGCTCTCGAAGATCTCGAGCGCGAGTGGGTCTCCTACGGAAGCAGCATCGAAGACATCCTTCGAGGTGATTTGGTCAATATCTAGATCACGGAGCTTGCTCTCATCCGAGCGGATGGTGAGGTACTCACGTGCCGTGCGTGCTACACCCGTGGCGGAAGTATAAGTCTCTAGACAGCCCTGACGACCACAGCCACACATACGACCATTACGGCGTACGATCATGTGACCAAGCTCACCAGCGAAACCATCATGCCCGTAGACGAGCTGTCCACCGACGACGATACCACTACCTACTCCTGTACCGAGCGTGATGACGATGAAGTCCTTCATCCCACGTGCTGCGCCGTAGGTCATTTCACCGATAGCGGCCGCATTAGCATCATTGGTCAAGGCTACGGGGATACCTATACGATCCTGGATCATCTGAGCCAAGGGGATCTTGCCCTTCCAAGGGAGGTTAGGAGCGAACTCGATCGATCCGTTGAAGTAGTTCCCATTAGGAGCTCCGACACCGATACCATGGATCTTATCCTTACCACCGACTTGGTCGATGAGCATATTAAGTCCTGAGACTAGGTCATTGAGATAGAGCTCAATGTCATTGTGCGTTCCCGTCTTGATCGAGGCATTGACAACGACATTACCACGAGCGTCTACGACCCCAAAGACAGTATTGGTGCCTCCAAGGTCGACGCCGATTACGTAGGGCTTTTCCATTGTGTTGATTGTACTGATTGAGTAAATACTTACTTCTGTTATAAGGACAAAGATAATCGTTTTTCCCAGCCTTTTAACACTTCCCTATAAGGTCTACTTAGTCCTCTTCCTAACGGAGCTTCATGTGTGCCCCTCAGTACAGGCTAAAAGCCGCTTAGACCACCGCTATTTTCACCACCAAAATCACCACCCTGGAAGAACTAGAACACAGACAGTTACATCACGCCCTCGCAGACCCTCAAGTGTTACTACTGTTGCCCCATCAGAGGCACTACTGTTGCCTCTGATGGGGCAACAGTAGTGCCTCTTGAGGGTTTATACTGTAAACCATTTTTCTCCTTCTCGGGAGACATAAAAAAGCGTACCTCTTGAGACCTGAGTCTCAAGAGGTACGCTCGTATCGGGATCTGACGAAGAAGCTAGCTCCTAGCCTCTACGCAGGATATAGTGATTGACTAAGCCCCACACATAGCTGACATCCTTAGGAGCAAAGATCCACCCTAGTGCCAAATACGACAAGCTCATCGTAATCCCCCCCAAAGCCAAACGAAGGAGGTCTCCTAGGCCTGCAAAGAGATAGGTATCTGCCAGCCACAAGATCGCTCCACTAGCGAGGCTCATGAGCGCAAAGGGGAAGAGCTCCGAGAGCTGCTGCTTCAGCGTATAGTTGATCAGCCTACCTGAATAGTAGCTATTGACAAAGAGATAAATCACTTGCGAGATAGCCATACTCCAGAGAAGACCATAAATCCCATAGAAGAGCCCTATAGCGAGAGCTATGACCCCAATGATCTTACGCACGACATCAAGACGAAGATATAGATCACTGCGTCCGGTGACTTGGAGCAGATTGATATTATAGGAGTTAATAGGGAAAAGAATACCGTAAATACAGAGCACCTGGAAGTAAGGAGCAGCCTCCATCCACTTATCTCCATAGAAGAAGTGGTAGAACGGATGAGCTAGCACCACTAGACTAACCATGATCGGGGTAGATAGCTGGAAGAGAAGACGCATGACCCGCTGGTAACCTGAGCGCAGACGATCAGGATCATTCTGTACACGTACCAGCACTGGAGTAGTCACCTTCGTGATCGGATCAGCTAATGCAGATACGGGTACCTGTTGTAGTGCATTCGCATTACCATAGAGACCCTGCGTACGCATATCGAAGTAACGCCCAATAAGGATAGTCGTCAAGTTATTGTAGAGAGAATTCAAGATCCCCACCACGACCAGTCGAGAGCCATAAGCAAAATGACGCTTCAGTCGCTCCTTGACAAATAGGAGCTTGGGATGCCAATGAACGATGAACCAGAGCATCACATTTCGTGCTACGGCTTGCGTCAGCGTCATTCCTACAAGCGCCCAGTACTTGTAGCCCAAATAGGCCATCCCAATCCCCACCAGAGCGGAGATAATCGAGGAGATCATCTGGATATATAGCTCTTGACGGAAGAACATCTGTCGATATATCAAGATACCATGGATACCTCCTAGGGAATTGATCACTAGACTCAGCATCATCACTCGCAGGACAGGAGTCAAGACAGGATTACGGAAATAATCCGCGACAAAAGGAGCTATAAGGAAGAAGATGAAGTAAAGCACAATACTCATCCCTACGTTGTAATAGAAGACCGTAGAGAGGTCGGCATCATCCACCTTATGCGAGCGAGCAAGGGAGCTACCAAAGCCAACATCCGCTAGCTGAGTAGCTATGGCCATAAAGATCCCCAGAGTAGCGATAATTCCAAAGTCTTCGGGGATCAGGAGACGAGCCAAAGCGAGATTGACCCCAAAGGACATCACACGACCAAAGATCTGCTGAATCGTTGCCCAGCCAAAGCTAGACACTGTCTTCGCTTTAAGCTCGTGAGGATCATCCGTGAGCTGACCGATAGCTTCTAACTCGGGTTCCTGCTGCTGAGACCCTTCTATTTCTGACATAAGGAGAGGAGAAGTTTAATTTAGAGTTGTTTGGCAGTGACACCATAGAGACGATCGAGACGAGAATGAAGCTCACCTGCTCGCCCTAAACGAATCTGTAGGATGAGACTACAAGTCTCCCGAAAATCTTGAGCTAGGATCGTAGCCTCCATTTCTTTCACTTGGCGCATAACGATCCCCATAAGATCATAGTTGAAGGAGACCTCAAAGCGAGCCTCCAGAACGCACTCTCTGCGTTCGGCATGAGCAAGAGCTTCGAGCGTAGCTTCTCGGTAGGCTTCGATCAGGCCACTCGTACCTAGCTTCACTCCACCAAAGTAGCGAACGACTAATACGATGACCTCGGTAAGCTCCTGTGACTGTAGTATCCCCAGAATAGGCTTGCCTGCAGTACCAGAGGGCTCACCATCATCGTTAGAGCGATAGAGATCACCTGCAGGCCCTAGGCGATAGGCCCAGCAAACATGACGAGCATCGTAGTACTTCGCCCGCACCTCGGAGACATAGGCTAAGGCCTCTTCCTCCGTAGTGACTGGGTAAGCAAAGGCAAGGAACTTACTGCGCTTCTCTGAGAAGATCCCTTCTGCAGGCCCGGCAAGTGTCCAATAGCTATCTTTCGTCTGTTCTTCTGCTAGAGACATCAGTAAAGTCTACAAAGTGCCCCAATGAGCTAGCGTATGATCTAGCTCCTTACGAGTCTGATCTAAACGCTCTACAAGCTCTGAAGAAGCAGGTACAAGGGGAAGACGCAGAGTCTGACTATCGATCAGGCGCATCAACCAAAGTAGTGCCTTGATCCCAACAGGGTTTCCCTCCTGGAAGAGCTGGGCATTGATCTGACGCAAGGCTGTCTGAAGCATGTCAGCTTCATTGACATGGCCATCCATCGCAAGGTGTGTCAGACGAGAGGCAGCCTGAGGATAGGCATTACCAAGGACAGAGATGACACCCTCGGCTCCATTCTGGATAAATGGCACCGTGAGGCTATCATCTCCCGATAGGACAACAAAGCCTTCGGGGAGATCACCTGCTGTGATCTGACTAGCCTGCTGAGGGAAGCCCGAAGCCTCCTTGATCCCGATGATATTATCACACGTTTGAGCCAAACGGATCACCGTATCAGGAGTCATATTGACTCCGACACGACCAGGCACATTATAAAGAATCAAGGGAAGAGAGCTATGTGTAGCCAGCGTCTTGAAATGCTGATACATACCCTCCTGCGAAGGCTTATTATAGTAGGGCACCACCGAGAGCACCCCTGATAGGCCTCTTGTATCTAGCTCTCGGAGACGGTTAGCCGTCTCACGAGTATCATTCCCTCCCAGCCCGATCATCAGAGGACAGCGCCCATCGACCTGATCAACGACATGGCGAGTCACTTGGTTTCGCTCCTCCCTGGTCAAGCAGGGAGATTCGCCCGTAGTACCATGGATGACGATGAAGTCCGTAGCTTGTCCACGAAGTAGATGCTCCAGGAGACGCTCGAGACTTTTATAATCGACCTCATTAGCTTCGGTAAAGGGGGTGACAAGAGCCACGCCCATACCACGAAAGGGATGTTGAGACATAGTGAGCTGTACTAGTAGTGTAACTGGGGAAGCCCCATACAAAGTTAGCTATTTTGCTCTTTGATAGCGAGGTGCGAGAGCAGAGGCTACATTCTCTCCATCAATAGCTGCGGAGACGATCCCTCCTGCGAATCCAGCACCCTCACCTGCTGGGTAGAGCCCCACAAGGATAGGATGGGCATAGTCCTCTCTACCTCGGGGAATACGAACAGGTGATGAGGTGCGACTCTCCAAGGCAATGAGCTGTGCTTCCTCCGTGATAAACCCTCGTGTCGACCGATCAAAGGCTTGGAAGCCTCCAGCTAAGCGCTTCGTGATGAAGTCAGGCATCCATTCGTGAAGCTCACTCGAGGTCAAGCCCAGACTATAGGATGTAGACGGCAGGGAGGAAGAGAGGCGTCTATTGAGAAAGTCCGTCATCCGCTGTGCTGGAGCCTTCAAAGAGCAGTTAGCAGCACGATAGCTCCTACGCTCTAGTTCCTCACACCAGTGCATCAGCGCTAATGGTGAGGAAAGATCCTCGACTGAGATCCCCGTCTGAGGGATATCCTCCGGATGAAGCTCTACGACCATACCGGAGTTTGCCCAACGAGAGCCCCGGTTGGCAGGAGACATCCCATTGACTACGGTCTCTTCGTGTGCTGTAGAGGCAGGCACGATGAATCCACCGGGACACATGCAGAAGCTATAGACACCACGCCCCTCGACCTGTGCCTTATAGACATACTCCGCAGCTGGGAGATACTTGCCTCGACCTTCGGGACTATGGTAGCGAAGCTGGTCAATCAGTGCTTGAGGGTGCTCTAGGCGTACCCCCACAGCGATGGGCTTAGCTTCTACCAAGATCCCCGCATGATGTAGATAGCGGTAGACATCTCGGGCCGAGTGTCCCGTAGCGAGGATTACGGGGCCTAGATAGACCTCACCTGTATGAGCTATCGCCCCACGTACCTGACCGCCCTCGATGAGTAGCTCAGTCATGCGTGTCGCGAAGTGTACTTCACCTCCCGATGCGAGGATCTGCTCTCTCATCCGTCGGATGATCACGGGGAGCTTATCGGTGCCGATATGTGGATGGGCATCGACCAAGATCTTCGGGTCTGCTCCGAAGCGACAGAAGACACGCAGGATCTTCTCTACACTCCCCCGCTTCTTGCTTCGGGTATAGAGCTTCCCATCAGAGAAAGCTCCTGCACCACCCTCTCCATAGCTATAGTTAGACTCCGGATCTAGGATCCCTGTACGCTCTAGCTGTGCCAAGTCTCGACGTCGCTGCGTCACCTCTTGACCTCGCTCTAGGATGATCGGCCGAAGCCCTAGCTCAATGAGACGAAGGGCGGCAAAGAGACCGCAGGGACCTGCCCCCACGACCACCACCGAGGGGGCACTAGAGACGTCTGAGTAGACGAGATCAGAGAAGTCATCCTCTGCGGGCATCTCCCCATCCAGATAGACATCTAGCGAGAGATTGACTAAGACTTTACGCTGGCGTGCATCGATATTACGTCGGCGGATCTGGATCGAGCTAATCTCGTCGACGGGAAGACTTAGTTCACGTGCCACAGCAGCCCGAAGGAGAGCATCGGTAGCTGCCTGCTGAGGTGTGAGGGTGAGGCTCAGGGTCGTCACGGTCGTCTACTTCTTACGGCGATGAAGGAGATAGTAGGCTAGTCCTCCCACGACGAGTACGGCTACGATCCCAAGACCGATAGCCGAGCTGTAGCTCTTGATCGTCTCAGCGAAGAGCTCAGGGGGTACCGTCTTACCGATGAACCAGCCTAGGAGGGCAAGGACGACATTCCATGCTCCTGCCCCGATGGTCGTATAGAGCAGGAAGCGACCCACGGGCATACCCGACAGGCCTGCTGGGATCGAGATCAGCTGACGGATACCAGGAACAAGGCGCCCCACGAGAGTCGAAGTCACTCCATTCTTGACGAAGTAGCCCTCGGCCTTCTCCACCTTCTCAGGAGAGAGTAGGCATAGGCGACCGAGTCGGGAGGCCGCGAACTTATACACGATCGGGCGTCCAAGGTACTTCGCTAGGTAATAGTTCACCAGCGCACCGATGTCCGATCCAATGGTAGCGAAGAGAACGACGAGGAAGAGATCCATCTCACCCGTAGCTGCCTTATAAGCCGCAGGTGGTACGACGACCTCCGAGGGGAAAGGGATGAAGGACGATTCGATCGCCATCAGCACCGCCACCCAGAAGTAGTTCAGATGATGGAGGATATCTTGGATGAAACCAAAGGACTCAAGCATACCTTATACAATTAGATCTATGGAGTATTACTAGGAGAGGCAGAAGAAGGAACTACTTGTTCACCTTCTTCCAAGTATCCTTGAGTGATACCGTACGATTGAAGACGAGATGCCCAGGACGACTGTCGGGGTCGACACAGAAGTAGCCGACACGCTGGAACTGGTAGTACTCTCCGAGCTTAGCTCCTGCGAGGAAGGGCTCGATACGTGCATGCTGGACGACCTGAAGAGACTCGGGGTTCAGTAGCTCTGCTAGCTCCTTATCCTTCGCAGCCTCTGCGGGATTCTCATCGAGGAATAGACGATCGTACAGACGCACCTCTGCCTCGACACTGTCGGAGGCAGATACCCAGTGGATCGTACCCTTGACCTTACGGTTACTTTCGGGGCGACCACTCAGGGTCTCGGGGTCGTACTCGGCGTACACCTCGACTACATTCCCAGACTCATCCTTCTTACATCCCGTACAGCGGACGATGTAGGCACTCTTCAGACGCACCTCTTGTCCTGGAGTCATACGGAAGTACTTCTTCGGAGCATCCTCTATGAAGTCTTCACGCTCGATGTAGAGCTCACGGGAGAAGTTGATCACGTGGCTATCAGACTCAGGATCCTCGGGGTTGTTGAGGAAGCTCATGGCTTCGGTCTGACCCTCGGGGTAGTTCGTGATCACGAGCTTCACCGGATCCAGCACGGCAGAGCCTCGCAGAGCATGGCGATTGAGATCCTCGCGTACGGCATGCTCTAGCAGCGCCATATCGATGATCCCATCGTACTTCGTATATCCGATCTTATCGATGAAGCTACGGATCGACTCGGGCGTATAGCCTCGGCGACGCAGACCACATACGGTAGGCATACGGGGGTCATCCCAGCCACTCACATGTCCCTCCTGTACGAGCTGGAGAAGCTTGCGCTTACTCATCATCGTGTAGGTCAGGTTCAGACGATTGAATTCATACTGTCTAGGACGATAGGGACCATCCTGTCCTGGCTCTACCTGCTTGAGCAGATCGATGAAGTAGTCATAGAGTGGGCGGTGTACGACGAACTCTAGGGTACAGATCGAGTGGGTCACCCCCTCGAAGTAGTCGCTCTGTCCATGGGCGAAGTCATACATCGGATAGACGTTCCACTTCGTCCCCGTGCGATGATGGGGCACCTTGATGATACGATAGATGATCGGATCACGGAAGTGCATATTGGGTGACGCCATATCGATCTTCGCACGAAGGATCATAGCCCCCTCGGGGAATTCCCCTGCATTCATCCGGCGGAAGAGGTCTAGGCTCTCCTCGGCTGGACGATCACGATAGGGGCTAGCGATCCCTGGTGTCGTAGGAGTCCCCTTCTGCTGAGCGATCTCCTCGGCCGTCTGCTCATCGACATAGGCATGGCCTGCTAGGATCAGCTCCTCCGCAAAGCGATACAGACGCTCGAAGTAATCTGAGGCGTAGTAAATATCTCCCCAATGGAAGCCCAGCCACTCGATATCCTCGCGGATCGCATCGACATACTCGACATCCTCCTTCGTGGGATTCGTGTCATCGAAGCGGAGGTTACAGACACCGCCATACTTCTGTGCGATACCGAAGTCCATGCAGATAGCCTTGGCATGGCCGATATGGAGATAGCCATTAGGCTCTGGCGGGAAGCGTGTTTGGATACGACCGTCATGCTTACCTTCACGCAGGTCGTTCTCTACGATCTGCTCGATGAAGTTCAAGCTCTTCTTTTCCTCCTCTGCGGAGGGAGTTACCTCGGGGGTATGGGGGAGGTTGGACATGTGTCTATACTTTTTCGGGAAAGAGTATTCCTAGTTACTTATTTTATTCCTGCAAAGATACCGAATTCTCTTGTTTAGGGCTTATCCTGCAGCGAGAGTCACACGATCGACACCGACGAAAGGAAGAGAGCGAGCAATTAGGCTGATCCTCCTCATCCGTACTGATAGAGCTAAGTCAAAGGAGGAGGAACTATGGCGCGCCTTCAGTTAGGTATATTCCGACCCAGCGATTAGGTATATTGTGACTATAGGATTAGGTATATAGTGATCCATCGGTTAGGTATATCGTGACGAATCGACACCCTAGATCTAGAGCGAGCATGCCCGACAAGACGAATCCAACTCGGACATGCCAAGCTCCCTCTGGCTGGGAAGCATGAGGACGAACGAACAGTCTAGTTCATCAAGCTGATGCGGAGCGACACCCCAAAGGACGAGGTCGCCATGGGGTAAGCATAGGTACTTACCAAGGGGCGCTGACGGCTGTAGTCATAGTAGACCTTCAGCCCCAGCAGACGGCTCAAGTCGTAGTCGAGCGTCACACGCAGGCGATGCTCTAGCTGGCCTGCGGTCGCCTCAGCAGTACCGGTCTGGATCGAGCGAATCAGTGTCGCCGTATTGCGCAGGCTATAGTCCGTGCGGAGGGTGAGCCCCTTGGGCGAAGAGACCACCCCCTTCTTGGCCTGCTCCGCACGCTGGCGAGAGCGTCTACCTCCCCTAGGACGTGGTCGGAAGAGCTGAGTAAGGTCAGCGACCTTGTAGCTTAGCCCGACATTAACCTCCTTAGTCATCGATTCGATCAGACTATAAGCAGCTAGATTCAGTACGCGCCCTCGGCTCTCTCGCCACTGCGCTGTCATCCCGATACCGCTATGCCAGGTCATATCAATACCGATGAGGGGATAGAAGCTCTCTTGGAAAGCTACCGAGGTGAAGTCATAGGCATAGCTAGCCTCAGAGCTGAGTGCACCCGATCCATCCAAGGCCTGCCGACGGATCATCCCCAAGCCATCGGGATCAGCCCCCGACCAACCTGCGAAGGAGGAGAAGCTCCCTACAGTATAGATCCCCCGATAAGCGTGCCTTAGGGAGACCGAGCGGAAGTACTTCTTGAGCCACTCCCAGCGAGATAGCCCTGTGTAGGTCAGGGACCAGTTGGGCAGGACAGAGCTAAGCGAGGGGAGGGAAGAGAGCGATACGCCCCTTGCCCCTCCGCTACGCATATAGACGGCACGGAAGGCGGGGATCATCAGTGCCGAGGACTGCGGACTGAGCGTGGATGCCCCTACCAGACCCAGCTCTCGCCAACGCTGAGCAATAGTACTTCGAGCAAGCAGAAACTCATCGAAGGCCTTCGATGGATAGCCTGACTCTGCACGCAGAGGGGCAAAGAACCCTCGTAGCCCCACCCCCGTCATCGTGAAGTCCCCACCATAGAGTCTCGGATGCCCAGCCTGCATGTACTGCACATCGGTACGATCCGTCCGACTATGATTAGCCGTTAGGGTAATGGTGAGATCTCTCCACGGCTGGAGTGTAGCCCGCACATCGAGCGTACGGGTTCGGGTAAAGACGCCCGCCCTCGCTCGCTCAGGATCCATCAGCAGGGCTCCTTCGTCAGCAAGCTTATCTATCCATCCGACATCCGTGAGCCCTAGAGAGAAGGGGATCCCAGGGGAGAGACTACTCCCTAGATGCCCTTGACCTCCTGCCCAACCGATCGAGGGGAGAAAGCCCGAGAGTAGGGTCTGACGTGTCGAGCGGTAAGAGAGCTGTACCTCCTTGGCCGACATCAGCGTATAAACTAAGCGATCAAGCAAGCTATGGAAGAAGCCCTCCTCCTCTTCCCCCCGAGAGCGTCCTTTCGCCTTAGAGGTGCTAGGCGAAGGGCTACTAGCATAGCGCTTCTCTAGCTTAGCGAGATAGGGCACCTTCGCATAGAGCTGACGGAGCTGTATAGCGGACGAGAGATCCAAGTTCCCTTGGCTCGACAGCTGGTGTGCTAGGGGCTGTGCGGGATCAGCAAGCCTAGCCCCTCGATCCCATGTATAGGCACTGGTATAGGCTAGCTGAGCAGAGACGAAGGAGAGTGGCTTGATCTGGCTCGTGGGAAGCTGGTAGGTTAGAGACACCTGCTGCCCATAGTGCTGTGGAGTCCCTCCCTGGCGAATGCTCTGCATGACGGAGTCCTGCCACGCTACCCAGCCATCCGGATTGAGCCGGCGGTTGACTTGCTCATGGGGCTCCTCGATACGAGCATCTGTACCAGCAGAGAGCGTTAGGGAGAGCGTGGGGATGGGTGTCCACGCCAGCTCGAGACGCCTATTCCAGAGGAACTGCTGAGCGAAGGTAGCAGGGAGGGCATTCAGTCTACCCTCTTCCTGCGGACGTAGCTGCTCCTCTTCATAGTTGCGAAGCATCGTAGTCTCTAGGCGCAGTCGTGAGGGCCAGAGGGTCAAGCTATATTGGCGCAGGAAGTCCGCCCACGGGCTCTCTCCGGAGAGCTTCGCAAAGGGACGAACAGGACGCCACGTAGGCGAGAAGTCGTAGCTGACATTCCCCTGCCAGTTCAGACGTCGTCGGTAGTCTAGCGTAGGGCTTGATTCCTCAGAGAGACTACGTGAGTAGGAGAAGGAGACGTTAGCGGGATCATAGGGCATAGGCTCCTTCGATCGGATACCAAGATTGACACCGGTGAGGGCAAGACCTTCATTTCGGCGGTGCGTGATACTTCGCTTCTCTAGGGCTTTCTGCTCTGTCTTAGGGAGCTCACGGAGGGCATCCTTGAAGTGGACATCCTCGTCGGTAGGTAGGTAGTCAGGGCGCTCTTCGTCCTCACTGAGCGAGTAGTAAAGGGGGATAGAGAGCTTTGCCTTCGGGGGGAAGAGTCGCCCTAAATCCGTCTGCGTATTGAGATAGATCTGAGAGCGTGAGGCGAGTGTACGGGCAGCCAGTGGCGCATCGATCGCACCAAAGCCCGCCGAGGTATACTGCCCACGGAGGTTTACCGATCCGAGGGAACTGAGCTGAAGAGCCAGCTGTGCATTCCCTGCCCAGCCAGCCTCCTCATGATAGTCACCTAGCCGTAGCTCATTGATCCACACCTCGACACTGCGAGTCATCCCCGAGGCATTGCGCACCCCGATCATCAAGGT
The DNA here is from genome assembly GCA_905372565.1 of uncultured Porphyromonas sp. Taxonomy (GTDB): domain Bacteria; phylum Bacteroidota; class Bacteroidia; order Bacteroidales; family Porphyromonadaceae; genus Porphyromonas. The sequence continues at coordinate 24,154 of CAJPPK010000019.1, forward strand.
GCGGATGTGCGAGAGCGAAGGGGAGCCTAGGACGGTCAGCCTACGTGTGGGATCGTTCGTCTCCTGCTGAGTATAGCGCTGATAGAGAGAGGCTCCTCCCCCACCTCGTGTGAGGAGCGCATTGCGCTGACGCTTGAGCTCCACGAGCGACTCCAAGGCCAGGTCAATATAGTTCGCATCAGGCCAGACTACACGGCGGTCTCCTGGCAGATCACTACGATACGTACCTGCTGGAGTGAGACGAAGAGGTAAAGCATACTCATAGTAGTTATGCGTGTAGTCTGACCCAAGCCTTAGGAAGAGCTCAAAGTCCCCATCCTGCACACCGATAGGATCCTGTAGGAGCTCCTCGGCATGAGCGAAAAGCTGGAGACGACGATAGCGACGCAGATCATATGTCCCTTGGCGATAGACCGCTTTCCCCTCGCCAGCAGGTAGATCCTTGAGACGTAGGGATAGTGCCTGCTCATTCTGCTGGAGGCTTTGCCCCTGCTGAGCATCTAGCGAGCGAGAGACTCCTGGCGGTAGGACGTAGCTCACCGGCTGACGGTCAGCGTGCTCTTCGATACTGACAGCACTGACCGTCAGCTCCCCCGAGGACGGAGTAGGAACTGATCCCTCCTCTAAACTCCCCGCATAAGTGCGCCAGTCACCTCGCACCAGACGAAGCGCCCCGAAGCGTAGGTGGGTCTCCTCAGCAAAGTCTGTCAAATAAAGACGCATGAAGCGCACTCGTCTCAGATCCGTCATGCCTCCGATACGATCCGTAGGCTGACTTAATGGGATCCGAAAGAGATACCAAGTGACCTGAGAGGTCTCTCCATTACGGAAGGTCACAGGGACACGACGCTCCCCGACGACAAAGTTGCGCCCCTCGACTAAGTCTTGTGGACGCAGGGAGACACGGTACTCGAAGTAGCGATTGACCTCGTTGAGGGTATAGTCTCCATTGACATCCTCCGCATCAGGGCTTAGCGTAGAGGCTAGCGCATAGCCATCTTCACCGGTAGCCGTGGAGGAGTTTCCCTCCGTACCATTATAATACTTGTATCGCTCTAGAATGGGCGATCGCTGGCTATCGTAGAGCGAGCTGCGGTAATGTCTGAAGTCATCCCTCCCAGGGTCATTCAGTGGACTCAGCGGATCTGCCTGCCAGCTAGCTCGTGTAGCTGGAGAGAGCACACCCTGTAGCTGGGAGAGGAAAGTCATATAGGCTGGATAAGTCTTCTCCTCCTCGGTAGATAGCCCATTGAGTCCGACATCCTGCTTCTCTCTGGCTCCCGTGCTATTATCGAAGGCATAGCCCACACGCTGCTGGGCTGGCACCTTACCCCAGACGGTCTCGACAGCGGGAGGACTACCGGCTACGACTGGCAGACCGCTCTCGAAGGCCTTCTTCTCATCACGGAGAATATCCTCCGAGATATCACCTAAGTTGAAGTAGAGGTCTCCCCCACCCTGCACTCTGCCTTGGGGGTGATCCGCCCAAGGATCCATGAGCCAGAACTCCAGGTATTCCACATTTGCCGACTCGAAGTCAGATGCATCGATCTTACGCATGATCCCACCCCAGCTAGCCCGAGGATTCTGAATACGCCCCGTAGCCGATAGGGACGAAGCATTCAGGTTATAAGGCCCCAGCTCCTCGGGGTAAAAGCTCAGAGACAAGGTCTGTAGATAGCTCGGCTGGCTAGCGTGCTGATCTCGGTAGGGATAGAGCTCTCCCGTCGGGATCTCACGTACCTGATGTAGACTGACGAGGTTCGGGTCATTACGGATATAGGCGGGAGTTAGCCTACTCCGCTCTCGGGTAAAAAGAGGATCGATAGTAAACCACGATAGCAAGGCTCGGCGCTCGCCATAGCGCAGGTGATCTGCAGGAGAGAGGCCAGCCGTCAGACTCCCTTCGGGCGTCGAGGAGAGTACCCAAGCATATGGGCTCAAGAGATCTATCGTAGAGCGTGACCCTTCGAAGTCATCGAGATAGCTCGCTCCACTCGTGTAGCGACTCTCGTAATGCCCTGGCAAAAGCTGAGCGACCTCTGCTGACACGCTGAGTGAAGAGGGAGCATCAAGATCGAGAAAAGGGAGCTTATTCAGCAGGCGGGTGAGGCTAGGAAGCTGGGCAGAGTAGCTTAGGTTAGCTCCCCACATGGTGTTTCGCATGCTTTCCTGCCCGAAGGTCGTTTTGGTCGTCAGGGGAAGCTCCGAGAGATGCATGACGGTGGCTCCTAGACGAAGCTCCTTGCTCAAGCGATAATTAAGGTCTAACCCAAGGAGCGTCTTCCGCTGTAGACCTAAGCCCTCTCCTCCCTGAAGGGATACCTCGATGGGCGTCTTGGATTCGATGAGCTGTCTGTTGAGGATCTTGACCTTCCCAGCCAGATAGTCTACCGTATAGTCCGTCCCCTCGGTGAGTGCCTGTCCGCCAGCCGTTACCCGCACCGAGCCAGGAGCTACCCCCACTGCCCCGAGAGAGATCTCATCATCATGGCTAGCTCGGTACTCACCTCGGAGCGTGTACTTGTTCTTATTCACGAGCTGCAAGGCTTGGGTCGGCGTCTCTCGGTATAGCTCGGGGAAAGCGTAGCGGTCTGCCCATACGCCCGCCCCAAGTGCCTCCGTCAGAGTCCGACCAAAAGGCTCCAAAGTCGGGAAGATAATCAGCCCCTCAGCCGAACGTATCGTGTAGCCCTCGTAGAAGTCAAAGCGACCATCGGGGTGCGCCTCTCCCTGTAGATCTAGCCGGTCGAGGCCGGTTACCTCAAGGAGACGCTTGTCTTTGAGCGTCCCCTCAGTCAGATAAGGTAGTGCTATCCCCGTGGCATCATCTCGGTAGTTCACCTGAAGGCGGAACCCCTCACGCTGCACATCCCGTACGGCATTGCCAAGACGATAGACATTACGAAGCATCAAAGACCAAGTAGAAGACTGGGCTGTACGATCGGTGCTCTCCAAGAGCTTAACAAAAAGGACTTCTTCGGCTCTATCTGGCTGATCAGAGGTAAACTCTCCCACACGATAGACCTGCCCCCCGTAGGTGTATTCATAGGCCACAGCGAGGACTTCGTCTGGAGCTAGTGGCGTCCCTAGGCTAAGATAGCCGAGGGTGGGCTGTAGCGTGTATTCATTAGGTGCTAACCGTCGAGCACGCTCGACCTTCTCATAGTCCCTCCCAGGGCGAAGCGTAGCGCCCGGATAGAGCGCCAGCGCCGCCGTCACGCCCGAGCTATTCCTTAGTCCGGGGAGCGTATTCAGCGTGGCATAGAGCGCATTACTCCCATTCGCGGGGAGGGTAGCTCCAGAGCCTCCAATGCTTGGGTTATAGCGCTGGGTAGGTTCACCTAGATCAACGAAGCCCACGACGTCACGAGCGTCATCAAATCGTCCTCGGCGATTCGTCACCCAGACCTCGACACGTGTGACCTGTACCGCAGAGCGCACCTCGGGAAGGCTTCGCAAAGCTGTCTCGTAGTGATCCCTGAAGTAGGAGCTTAGGAAATAGTGACGTGAAGCATCGTACTGGACAGCGGATAGCTCAAAGCTCTCGGTCTGCTCCCCTCCTCGGCTAGCGACCTGCCTACTCTGCGTCTGCTGCTGGCTGACCAAGAGGTCGACATCTAGCGCTCCGATCTGTAGCCTACTATGTAGCCCGAAGAGCTGTCCACCTCCGCTGATCAGACTATTGCGGGGCGTGAGACTCACGTTACCCACCTCGATGAGCTTGATGATATCGTCCTCCTCGCCTTCGAAGGAGAGTTTGAGCTTCTTGGCATCGGTATCGAAGGTCGCTGCCGTATTGTAGTTCATCCCGAAGTGGAGCTTCGAGCCCAAGGTGGCCTGCACATTGGCTTGAATCTTCTCGTCAAAGTCGAAGTAAGTCACACGTCTAGCTCGCTCAGGCAAGGCGGGATTGTCGGTACGGGTGCTCTTAAGCCCTGCAGAGAGCTCGGCTGTCCCCTGCAGACGCAGCTTGAGCCCTCCATGACCGAAGAGCTGATCGAGGAATCCGTCCTCCTGTCGATCCGTCACCTTCGGGCGTGGTCGCTGGCTTTCCTCTCGGCTTCGCTCAAAAAGGGCATCCCAATAGCTCCCCATACTTCGCTCACTCCAGAGGCGTAGGTACTCCTCGTAGGAGAGAGGTACAAGCAGTTCCTCCGAAGGCGTACGTGTCAGTCCTCGGAAGAGGTACCAGTAGTCTCCCTCTAGGGGCAGTAGTCGCTTCCCTAAAGAGTCGACTCGAAAGCGGGAAGCCAGCTGGGAGCGAAGAGGATCCTGAGCCTTCGCAGGAAAAAGGACGGGGGTAGGAACGAGCGAAGGTAGCGACCGCATCTGGCCTCTACCTTCGTTCATCAAGAGAAGGACTAGGAGGATGACCCCTAGTCCATAGGAAAAGCTACGATGGCTACCCCTCCACCGAGCCATAAGGCTAGAGGAGCTTGAGCCCCTGACGGATGAGTTCCTCCACAGTGACCGTCGGATCGGAGGCGATCAGCTGACGTACGACCTTCTGCACCGCAGCTTCGGGATAGCCAAGCATCTTCAAGGCCGCCACAGCCTCACTCGGTGTGGCCTGATCGATGGGCTGTATCTTCGCCCCACGCTTGGTCGTCGTCGGGATGGAGGTCGTCGGTTGGTCTCCCTCCTCCATAGGTGGAAGCTTGCCTCGTAGGTCTACGAGGATACGCTGAGCGGTCTTCAGCCCGATACCCTTAATGGCCTTCAGGGGCTCGATCTGACCAAGCGTGATGATCGCATTAAGCTCATGCGGGGGATAGGAGGAGAGTATGATCCGCGCCGTATTAGCCCCGACCCCGGAGACGGTCAGCAGATGGCGGAAGAGCTCCTGCTCTTCCCTCGTGGCGAAGCCATAGAGTAGGTGAGCATCCTCACGGATGACTTCGGTGATAAGTATCTTGCCCTCGGTCTGTCCCTGTAGGGTCGTGTAGGTCGTGAGCGAGATAGCGACGGCATAGCCCACACCTGCGCACTCCACGAGGAGGGTCGTCGGGGTCAGCTCGGTATAGGTACCACGGAGATAGGCGATCATACGATACGGGGTTGGTTAGTGAGAGCGACGAATACGCTCGGTGAAGAGGTCATAGACCCTGAGTAGCTCCTCTTGGTCAGCCAGCACAGCTCGGTGGCGATCGATGGTCTTGACGTCCCCTCGCCGAGCGGGTCCAGACTGTGCAGCTTGGGCTGGGAGGCGGTGAAGCTTATCGATCATCTCATCAAGGAGCGGAAGTAGTGCCTTGGGAGGTAGGTCATACTGCTGGAGAAGGTGCTCTGAGATAGCGATAAGGTGGTTGGAGAAGTTGCATGCGATGACCGCTCCTAGGTGCAGGATCAGGCGTTGCTCACTAGAAGCCCAATGGATCTCCTCGGCTAAGGCTTGAGCCAGCCCCGTTAAACTCGGAGTAAGAGCCTCCTGGGCCGCCTCGAGGTAGAAGGGAACCTCCTTCGTATCCACGACACGCCCTCGGGAGAAGGTCGAGAGAGGATAGAGTACCCCTGATCGAGGATGATGGGATGAGATCACCTCCAGAGGTGTCGCCCCAGAGCAATGCAGGAGATAGCCGCTCACACGTGCAGACAAAGCCTCGGCGACCTCCGCCAGTGCATCATCGGGCACCGCTAGGATATAGCCCGTAGCCTCGGTCTCGACCTCATCTAAGGTACCGGCTACGCTAACTGATCCTCCCAGCTGGCGAGCGAGCTCTCGTGCAGACGCTCCGCCAGGGCTATAGATCTGCACCAGCCGACCCTCCAGCCAATAGCGCTGCAAGCCAAAGGCTAAGGACGTAGCCAGCCCACCAGCGCCGATCAAGACAAGACGCTCTCCCACGACAGACTCCTCCGTCATCTAGGCCTCGTGTGCGGGTTCCTCGGGCAGGACATACTTCCCGATGTGGATCTTCTCCCACTTGAGGCTCTCGGTAGGTCGTGGTTCAGACGGCGCCGCCTTATGCCCAATGGCGAGGATACATAGCACCTCGAGCTGGTAGGGGATATCTAGGAGATTGCGCACGTACTCGGCAGACTCCTGCCCATTACCCGTATAGCATCCGTAAACATCCGCCCAGCAAGAGCCTAGACCTAGCGCCTCGGCCTGGAGCTGGATATATCCTGCCGCCAGCGAGGCATCAGCGATCCAGCGCTCACACTCCATCGGGGAGCCCAAGATCACGATCCCCAGAGGCACCTGCCTAAGGAAGCCTGCACCAGCCTCACGCATATAGCTCAGCGCATCAAGCTTCTCCCGATCTTCGATCAGGATAAACTGGGTCGTGTGGCGGTTCTTCGACGAAGGAGCACGCAGTCCTGCCTCCAGGAGAATCTGTACTTCTTCACCCGTCAGTGGGGTGTCTACAAACTTACGCACGGAGCGTCGGCTATGTATAGCTGGGAGTAAGGCTGGGGTATCGCTCTCTTGGATGAGCTCCTCACCTAACTGCTTCATTTCATTCAATAGTCCCTCGCCCTCGGCGAGTAGGTGATGGTTAGGGTGCATCTTATACTACAGATAATGGGAGTAATAGCGTCAGGGGAACCAAGGTACTAGCCCGCACTCCCCTCAGTAAAGACAAAAATACGCATTCTCAGTCAGTAGCGAGCACGAAGATACCCCCATCCGATCCCAGATTGTGACCTCGCTCGACCTCTTCGCTTAGCCATCAGATCGCTCCGTACGTGCCCACGGCACACGAAGCTCGACGGGCTCACCGAGGATAAACCCTGTTATCTATCCCCAAAATAGTGGATAACCACGGTGGATAAGTAGATCCCGAGAGTATTTCACAGCTCTTATCCCCCATAGACGAAGCTCAAGCGCACAAGAAACATCCATCTTTCCCCCGAGAGAGCTCTACCTTCCCTCCTGCACAGCCTTACCTTTACTCCGACGAAGCTCTACCTTTCCCGAAGCAAGGGTCTGGCTTCTCCAGCCCTCCCCCTAGCAAACGCCGAGGCATCCCCCGTACACTCCGAAGAGTGATGAGGGATGCCTCGACCCTTAGCCTAGCAGGCTAGGCAGGGAAAGCTCAAAAGCTCCTTAGCCGATGAGCGAACGGAGATGCGCCTGATACGCTTCCCAGTCCGTGATCACGTGGCGGGCAACGCCCGTCTCGATAGC
>CAJPPK010000020.1 GCA_905372565.1 uncultured Porphyromonas sp.
CCGATTTCGTTGTCGTACCAGCTAACGAGCTTAACGAACTTGTCGGTCAGAGCGATACCAGCCTTAGCGTCGAAGATAGACGTACGAGTGTCGCCGAGGAAGTCGCTAGATACGACGTCTTCATCCGTGTAGCCGAGGATACCCTTGAGTTCACCTTCAGAAGCCTTCTTGATAGCTTCGCAGATTTCTGCGTAGCTAGCAGGCTTAGCGAGGTTAACCGTGAGGTCAACGACAGATACATCGAGGGTAGGTACGCGGAAGCTCATACCGGTGAGCTTACCATTGAGTTCAGGGATGACCTTACCTACAGCCTTAGCAGCACCGGTGCTAGAAGGGATGATGTTCCCAGCAGCAGCACGGCCACCACGCCAGTCCTTAGCGCTAGGACCGTCGACGGTCTTCTGCGTAGCAGTCGTAGCGTGAACCGTAGTCATAAGACCGTCGGTGATACCGAAGTTGTCGTGAAGAACCTTAGCAAGAGGAGCAAGACAGTTCGTCGTGCAAGAAGCGTTAGAAACGAACTGCGTACCCTTGACGTACTTGTCGGTGTTTACACCGCAAACGAACATAGGGGTGTCGTCCTTAGAAGGAGCAGACATCACGACATACTTAGCACCAGCGTCGATATGACCCTGAGCCTTGTCCTTAGAGAGGAAGAGACCCGTAGATTCGACGACATACTCAGCGCCGATTTCGTTCCACTTAAGATCTGCAGGGTTCTTCTCTGCGGTGATACGGATGGTCTTACCGTTAACGACGAGGTTACCGTCCTTAACTTCTACCGTACCATCGAAGCGACCGTGCATGGTGTCATACTTGAGCATGTACGCCATGTACTCAGCGTCGAGGAGGTCATTGATACCTACGATCTCGATGTCGCTACGCTTCTGCGCAGCACGGAATACGAAACGGCCGATACGTCCGAAGCCGTTGATACCTACTTTAATCATCTTAGTTACTTATACGTTATTAAACTGATTGACTTTGTTTGGTTACCTAGGATCATCCACGAGGGGCTATTCCTTAGGCACGACAAATTTACGGAAATTTATCCATAGGAGAGACCAACGCCACAAAACGAGCCCAGAAAGGGGACGAGAACGGCTCCTTTTCGGGGAAAACAGCATCAAAAAGCACGCTCCACCTCGAGCAAGACCAACCACCTCCCCTAGCAGGGCACGGAGACGACCAACTAGTAGGCATCAGTAGTAACACCTAAGGGGCATCAGTAGTGCCTCTCCAGAGGCAACAGTAGTGCCACCTGAGAGGCACTACTGTTGCCTACTAGTTGGTAGAGCTGACGAAGAGACCGACGAAGCCTCGCCAGCAGGAGGACAGCCCCAAGGTTCATAGCCCCCAAATCCCAGCAGGGATGCTTATCTTTGTCCAGGAGGAAGCCCCCCGGGAGCCACGACATCTACCCCTTCGAGCTATCCTCCAGACACCCTACTCCATCCCCACGCAAGCCCTACAGCACGATGACTATGCCCACATCCCTACCCAGCATCCTAGTGATCTACACTGGAGGTACGATAGGCATGCTCGAGAACCCCGAGACTGGAGCCCTCGAACCCCTAGACTTCAACTACCTACAAGATAATGTCCCCGAGCTACGACACCTCGGCTGTGACATCGAGAGCGTAGAGTTTCGCCCTCCCCTCGACTCCTCGGCCATCTCCCCCGAGCACTGGGTGGAGCTCGCACAGCTCATAGCATCTAACTATACCAAGTATGACGGCTTCGTCGTACTCCATGGTACCGACACGATGGCCTACACCGCCTCGGCCATCAGCTTCGTCTTCGAGGGGCTAGACAAGCCGATCATCTTCACGGGCTCTCAGCTCCCCGTGGGCAAGCTCCGCACCGACGGCAAGGAGAACCTCATCACAGCTCTTGAGATCGCGGCAGCCCGTGACGCCCACGGACGCCCCCGTGTACCCGAGGTGGCACTCTTCTTCGAGAACTACCTCATGCGAGGCAATCGCACGAGCAAGATCAGTGCGGATCAGTTCCATGCCTTCGAGTCCTACAATTATCCTCACCTAGCGTATGCAGGCATTGAGATCCGCTACCATGAGGGAGCAATAGCTCACCCACAGCAGGAGAAACCCTTCGTCGCTCGCCCAGCCTTTGACCCGAATGTAGCCGTACTCAAGCTCTTCCCTGGCATCACCCGAGAAGTCGTCGAAGCGATACTCACACTCCCGAGTCTACGAGGCGTAGTCCTCGAGACCTTCGGTAGCGGGAATGCTCCGATGGTGGGGTGGTTCCTCGACGCACTCCGTAACGCGGTCGAGCGAGGAGTCGTGATCGTCAATGTCACCCAGTGCGTCACGGGCTACGTAGATATGGGGCGCTACGAGACGGGGATCCTCCTCCAGCGCCTAGGACTCGTCAGTGGCCGAGATGCCACGACAGAGGCGACCCTCACGAAGCTGATGTACCTCTTCGGCCAAGGACTTCCCTCGGAGGAGGTCAAGCGCCTTATGACCATTCCTCTCCGTGGAGAGCTCAGCCTCGACCAGGAGATCGAAGGCTTCACCCGAGAGCTAAGCCTCTATCGCAGGTAAGCACTTCCCCAAGGCAACACCCTCACACGCGTATATTCGACCGCCCCAAGCTGGCGACACTCCTGGCTATCGGCTGACGAGGACGACCTCGCAGACAACCAACTGGAGTCGATACCGCTTATATACTATATGGTAAGATTTATGTGCCTCTCCAGTGGGAGCAGTGGCAACTGCTACTACCTCGGAGACGACGAAGGAGGGATCCTCATCGACGCAGGGATCCCGATACGTACGATCACGAAGACCCTCAAGGCCGAGGGGATCACACTCGATGGTGGACACATCCTCGGGACGCTAGTCACGCACGACCATGCCGACCACATCCGCACGATCGGTGTCGTGGGTGGGGTCTACCACGTCCCCGTATATGCCACGACCTTAGTTCACAACAGCATTGCCCAGAGTCGCTTCGTCCAAGATCCCATAGGAGCCTCTCGTCGTGACATCGCTATCCATACCCCCTTCGAGATCGCAGGCTTCACCATCGAAGCCTTCCCGATCCCTCACGACAGCGCAGAGAATGTCGGCTATCACATCACCAAGGGAGACTTCCGCTTCACCCTCGCTACCGACGTAGGGCATGTGACTCCCACCCTCGAGGACTTTGCCTCACGAGCCACCCATCTGGTCATCGAGGCGAACTACGACCGAGAGATGCTCAGGACAGGGAATTACCCCGACTTCCTCAAGGCACGTGTCGCCAGCCCCCAAGGGCACTTATCGAATGATGAGGCAGCCGAGCTCCTCAGTCAAATCTATCACCCAGGTATGCAGAACGTATGGCTCTGCCATCTCAGCAAGGACAACAATCACCCCGACCTCTGCTGGAAGACCGTCGAGGCACGCCTCTTCCTAGAAGGCATCCGCGTAGGGAAGGATCTCTCCTTGACAGCGCTGAGACGCACGACTCCCTCCCCCATGTATACACTAGAGGACTAACCTCATAAGCAACACTACTCCCCATGGATACCGAGAAGTATAAACTATACACCAAAGGTGGCGACAAGGGTCGCACCTCCCTCGTAGGAGGACAGCGTGTCCCCAAGTATGACCTTCGTATCGAGAGCTATGGCACGATCGATGAGCTGAACTCCTTCGTCGGAGTCCTGCTAGCCTATGAGCTGGAGGAGATCGACAGTAAGTTCCTCTTCTGGCTACAGCACAAGCTCTTCTCCGTCGGCGGTTATCTCGCCACCGACACCACACAGGATGAGATCCATGCCGTCACCGCTGTCACCGAGTCAGCCGTAGCACGTGTGGAGCGAGAGATCGACCGCCTCGATGAGATGGTACCACCGATCAAGGCCTTCATCCTCCCCTCTGGAGGAGCTATCACCGCCGCTGCCCACGTCTGTCGGACAGTATGCCGTCGTGCAGAGCGTGTGATCTACCGCCTTCACAGTGAGACTCCGCTTGACCCCAATGTCCTACGCTTCGTCAACCGCCTGAGCGACTACTTCTTTGCCCTCGCACGCAAGGAGGTCTTCCGCATCAACGGAGAAGAGATCGTCTGGACCTACGATCACGAAGACCTCTAACCCATCGCCCTCGATGAGTACGAAGCTGACCCAAGAGCAGAAGCTCGACCAAAGCCTTAGCCTCACCCCTGCACAGATACAAGCGATCAAGATGCTTGAGCTCACTGGGCTCGAGCTAGAGAGCCGTATCGAGCACGAGCTGGAAGAGAACCCAGCCCTCGAGGAGAACTATGACGAAGGCGAGAGCGACAGCCCCGATAGCGAGCTAGAGCACAGCGAGGGAGAGACTTCGGATCAAGACTGGGAGCTAGGGGAATATGCCACCGAGGACGACATCCCCGAATACAAGCTCCGTGAGCTACAGGAGCGCCAAGCAGTACGTGAGGAGATCCCCTTCGCCGCAGGAGCACCCTCCCTCGACGAATACCTCCTGGAGCAACTCAGCATGGTCACCCCTCTCGAGGGTGACCGTGAGGAGATAGCACGCTACATCATCGGTAACATCGACGCTGATGGCTACCTCACACGCTCAGAGCTAGAGATCGAGGATGACCTCCTCTTCAAGGCGGGCATCACCCCTCCTACAGGACTTATCTCCGAATTCATCCAGCTGATCAAGACCCTAGACCCTGCTGGCATCGGCGCTAGTGACCTTCGAGAGTGCCTCCTTCTCCAGCTCGATCGTCTCCCTGCGGATGAGACCCGAGCACAAGCCGAGCGCCTGATACGCAAGCATTATGACGACTTCGTCAACAAACGCTTCGATCGTCTCTGTTCCGCTCTCGGCATCACGGAGGATCGCCTGAGTGAGCTATACAGCTTCATCGCCCACCTCAACCCCAAGCCCGCAGGGAGCTATGGAGAAGATGCCTCGGCACGCCTAGCCCACTTCGCCCCTGACTTCATCGTCACCGAGCAGGATGGAGAGCTTCAGGTGATCTTAGTTGGGGAGCAGGATCTACCACCTCTTCGCCTCAGCCCCACCTATCTCAGCCTCCTGGAGGAACAGCGAGGACGGAAGAAGGATTCACGGCAGGGCAAGGAGACGCTGACCTTCCTGCGCCATAAGGTCGAGCAAGCTCGCTGGTTCATCGACGCTATTCAGCAGCGTCAGCAGACCCTCAAGCGTACGATGCTGGCTATCGTAGCGCACCAGCGGGAGTTCTTCCTCACGGGCGAGATCGCCTCCCTACGCCCGATGATCCTGAAGGACATCGCCGAAGTCACAGGTCTCGACATCAGTACCATCTCCCGTGTGAGCAATAGCAAGTCCGTGCAGACAGACTTCGGTGTCTACATGCTGAAGTTCTTCTTCGGCGAAGGGATCACCAATGACGAAGGTGAGAGTATATCGACGCGTGAGGTACGTGAAGTCCTCGCTCGTCTCATCAAGGAGGAGGACAAGCGCCATCCCCTCTCTGACGAGCAGCTCACGTCCCTACTAGCAGAGCATGGCTACCCCATCGCTCGGCGCACCGTGGCAAAGTACCGCGAGCAGCTTCGTCTCCCCATCGCTCGCCTGCGCAAGGAGCTTTAGCCCACTCCTTCACTTCACTCCCCTCCCCTTTCCTTCTTCACGTCGCACCCTAGGCTCCCTCTCTGGCGTTTGCAGTAGTAACACCAAAGAGGCAACAGTAGTGCCCCTCGACAGGCAACAGTAGTGCCTCTTGAGGGGCACTACTGTTGCCTACTAGTTGGTTTCTGTAAGGAGCCGATTTCACCCCCTTGGGAGCCCCTCGACAGCTCCCTCTTCTTCTAAGAGAAGAAAATCCAAGCCGTCGGAAAATCCCTTGAATTGTCGTAACTTTGTAGGAACAAGGATTGACGACGCTATGACCGAAGAAGAAAGCCTAGAACTCGAGCGCCTTGAGGTCAATGCCCGACGTCTCGTCGGCATCATCTCAGATCTAGGAGGCACCCTCCAGAAGCTACGAGCAGACCTTCGATCTCGGGAGGAGGAGATCAGCATCCTACGCAGCGAGCTACAGCTAGCCCGCCAGCAGGAAGCGACTCACTCCCTCGCCTCCGCCCTCCAGGGACTTGATCCCGAGAGAAGCCGAGACGATGCGCGCGCCCTCCTCGATGAGATCATTAGTGAAGTGGATCGCTGCATACGCCAGCTCTCCGCAGAAGAAGCATAAGTGACCTCTATAGAGTGAGCACTCTCTAGAGCTTAGTCCTATCACAGAGCACCAATGGATACCCCCAAGGAGGTGACACAGCGGATCACCCTCTATGTCGACCCCATGCGCCTATCGCTACGTGTACCTCGCTCCCAAGAGCAACTCTATCGCGAGGCCGGTGATGAGCTCAGTAGCACCCTACGCAGCTACCGACACAAGTATCCCAATACCTCCGAGGTACCCTCCGAGGGCTATCTAGCGATGGCTGCCATTGACCTGGCCGTACGCCACCAGCAGACCCAGCAGGATCTCGCTATGCGTATCCAGAATCTGGCACCACGCCTGCACCAGCTCAATGACGCCCTGGACGACCTCATCACTTCTGCCCGCAAGCTCATCGACTGAGACCAGCCGCATCCAGCCCGTCGCCAAGCCTTGTCAAGCCACATTATCGACATAGACTATTGACAAGGAATGGGAACATCTATCCTCATCATCTTAGGACTCCTCGCCCTGATCAGCTTCGCTGCCCTGGGCTGGCTCTTCCTATCTTACATCCCCAAGCAAAAGGAGCAAGCACTCCAGGAAGCCAAGGGGATCATCACCGAGGCCGAACGAGAAGCCGACGCACTCAAGCAGCGTAAGCTCCAAGAGGTCAAAGAGAAATTCCTCCAGCTCAAGAACGACCTCGAGCAGCAGGTCAAAGAGCGTAACAATAAGCTCAAGCAAATAGAAGGGCGACTCAAGAGCCGTGAGCAAGAGCTCGACAAGCGCAGTGGCGACCTCGACAAGCGTAACCAAGAGATCGACCTCCAGAAGGAGCGTCTCGCCCTCCAAGCCGAAGGCATCGAGCTGAAGAAGGAAGAGTACGAAGTCAAGCGTCAAGAGTACGAAGAGAAGAAGTCCGAACTAGAACTCCTCCGACAGAGTGAACAGAAGCGCCTCGAGGCCATCGGCAATCTCTCCGCAGACGAAGCACGCGAGCGCCTCATCGACAGCCTACGAGCTGAAGCCAAGGACCAAGCCCAAGGCTACATCAATGAGATCGTAGAGGAAGCTAAGATGACAGCCAACAAGGAAGCCAAGAAGATCGTCATCCAGTCCATCCAGCGTGTAGCTACAGAGACGGCTATCGAGAACTCCGTGACCGTCTTCCACATCGAGAGCGATGAGATCAAGGGACGCATCATCGGACGTGAGGGACGTAACATCCGTGCACTCGAGTCCGCTACCGGTATCGAGATCATCGTGGATGACACGCCAGAGGCGATCGTCCTCTCCTCCTTTGACCCCGTACGCCGTGAGGTCGCTCGTCTAGCCCTTCACCAGCTCGTCCAGGATGGGCGCATCCATCCAGCACGTATCGAAGAAGTCGTCTCCAAGGTACGCAAGCAAATAGAGGAAGAAATCATCGAGACAGGGAAGCGCACGGTCATCGACCTCGGTATCCACGGCATGCATCCCGAGCTCATCCGACTGATCGGGAAGATGAAGTATCGCTCTTCCTATGGGCAGAACCTCCTCCAGCACTCCCGTGAGACCGCCAATCTCTGCGCTGTCATGGCCTCCGAGCTTGGCTTGAATCCCAAGCATGCCAAGCGTGCAGGTCTACTCCACGATATAGGCAAGGTGCCCGATGACGAACCTGAGCTCCCACACGCCCTCCTAGGGATGAAACTCTGTGAGAAGTACAAGGAAAAGCCCAACATCTGCAATGCTGTCGGTGCCCACCATGACGAGGTAGAGATGGAGAGCTTGATAGCGCCCATCGTCCAGGTATGCGACGCTATCAGCGGAGCACGTCCAGGGGCACGCCGTGAGATCGTCGAGGCCTACATCAAGCGATTGAACGATCTTGAGCAGCTCGCCTTATCCTACCCAGGGGTAGTCAAGACTTACGCCATCCAGGCTGGTCGTGAACTGCGTGTCATCGTCGGGGCAGAGAACACAGATGATAACAGCATCGCCACACTCTCTGCCGAGATCGCCCAGCGCATCCAGGACGAGATGACCTACCCAGGACAGGTGAAGATCACCGTCATCCGTGAGACCCGCTCCGTCAGCTACGCCAAGTAGCCCACAGCACGCCGGCGGTCGACGCACCTAGCGCAGCGACTCTGCCCACGACAAGTAAGCCCTCGAGAAGTATTGATACACACTTCTCGAGGGCTTTTTCTCTTTCGCTCCTGTCACCACCTCACTACTACCCTCTATGGCTTACCGCATCCAAGGGCTAACCATCCCCGAGCATCTCCTCCAGCTAGCCCAGCGAGGGAATCGCCCCTTCACCGAGCACCTTCATCCAGGCATCCCAGGCGTCCTCGGGGTACGTCTACCCGACCTCCGTCGGCTCGCTAAGAGCATCATCAAGCAGGGAGACCTAGCTCGCTATCTCCATGAAGCTGAGCAAGGCGCTAGCTCTCCCGAGGAAGACTTCATGGAGGCACGCACGCTCCACGGGATCGTCCTCGGCCTTGCCCCCGTGACCTCCCTCGAGGAATATCTCCTCCACCTAGAGCGCTGGGTCAGTAGGATCAACTCGTGGTCTGTCTGTGACTGCTTCAGCCTACCTCAAGCGAAGAAGCTCCTCAGTCAGCACAGCGATACCCTGTGGCACTTCTTCCTCGATCACCTACAGCGACTGGAGGAGTATGAGGTGCGCTTTGGCGTCGTCGCCCTCATGCAGTACTTCATCGACGAAGAGCACATCGAGGAGCTTCTCAAGCAGTATCTAGAGGTCAAGCACGAAGGCTACTATGTACGCATGGCACTAGCCTGGGCTCTCGCCGAGTGCTACATCCACCATCCCGAGGCCACACATCTCTACTTCACTGCTAAGCGCTTTGTCCCCTGGGTGCACAACAAGGCCATCCAAAAGATCTGCGAGTCCTATCGCATTAGCCCAGAGACCAAGGCACAGCTGAAGCTCCTCCGTCAGCCCCAAGGCTAACTCGGGCTCTCCCTGCTGATACCATGACAACCGACCGCTAGTCGTCGTAGTCGCCTTCTCTAGCCCGCTCTCTGTATACAAACGATGGTGCCTATGTTTCTCACGAGACATAGGCACCATCGTTTTATCTAGGAGATACTAGCCTTGCATTCGTCTATATAGCCACAGAGCGAAAAGGATAGCTGCTAGGCTGACCAAAGCATTAAACCAATAGGCAGCAACGGGCTCCTTCCTCTGGAGCTTGAGCAAGACTTGCCTCCCATGTAGATAAGCAGTCACGAGAGGTACAGAGAGCACTAAAAGGTTGAGGAGATTAGTAAGGGATAGCATGAGCATTTACACGATAAGGATACTAACTATATTCATTCAGCATCATCGGGGAGGGACTAGCCAGCCTCCCAAGAGATAGACTGATACACTGCAGCTCATCAGCCAAAACCTGCTTCTTCTCACAAGCATTCTCCCTAGAACAGGCTGTGAGCAACCGACCTAAGGAGCGTGTGGAGACCAAGACAAAAGTCGCGACGAGCTACTTCGCCCTACTTGATAAGGGTTCAGTTTCACCGACAAATCTAATCAACTCCTTACATATACACACAAACCTCTCAGCCAAACCAGAGCCATCCTCCTTACCACATGGGGACTTCCATCACCCTAGAATCTCGCTGCGAGTCCTATCGCATTAGCCCAGAGACCAAGGCGCAACTGAAGCTCCTCCGTCAGCCCAAAGGTTAGCCCTAGCGCTCCCGACCGACGACACCACAGAAAACAACTAGTAGGCAACAGTAGTGCCTCTCGAGGGGCAACAGTATTGCCTCCCGAGGGGCACTACTGTTGCCCCTTTTGTGTTAAGCCTGATGCCCCCCTCAGCCCATGCCCGCTCCTGCCACCTTCCTCTCGCCGAGTCTCGGGATGGGGTAGTCGGGGATTATTCCTACTTTTGTAAGTCAAAGTGCCTTGAGACAGGCAGGGCACTTCCTACCCGAGAAAGAAGACTCATCCTTATTCATTCATATGAGACGTACCCCTCTGGCGATCTTTGGTGCCTTAGCTCTGCTCACTAGTGCAGGGCTCACCACTAGCTGTAACAAGCAGAACTCGACCCCTCTGGAGAATGTCCAGACCATCGACAATCAGATCACGGGCTTTGCCCTGCTGACTGATGACTCCCTCCTCAAGGAGCCTTTGGCAAAGACCATCTTCACGATACGCCATAGTGAGACGGGGCAGATCACCAATCCACAGGCGCTCCCCTATCGTGCTACCGACTACAAGGTGAAGCTGAACATCCAGGTAGCCACCCGAGGCGCCCACGTGGACATCATCACTGCTGACGGGCAGACGACTCGCTGGACGTCCAGCACGCAGACCTTCTCTAGCGAGAAACTCCTACATGGTATCCGCCTACGTGTGAGCCAGGACAATGGGGGCGACTCGGGAGCAGGCACCTCCTACACCTATCGGGTGACCTTCAAGCGCTATGCCGCTGATCCCCAGACCTTCTCTTGGTCAGCAGGCAGTGCTACGGGACTTCCCGCCTTTGCGTCAGTCATCGGCACCGAGCAGGGAGCGGGAGGAGCGACCATCGTCTACTACCTCCAGCACAATGGGGCGAATGCCGCCAGCACCTTCACCAGCGCTACGGGGACATGGAGCCCTGTAGCTCTCTCGGGGATCCCCGCCGGCGAGAAGCTAGTTTCCCTCCTTCAGCACGAGGGGAAACTCTACGTGACGACCTCTGCTCACAAGCTCTACCGAGGTAGCCAAGGCTCCTTCACCGAGGTAGCACTTCCCTCAGGAAGTCCAGCACCAGTCTCCGTACTGGCCATGCTAGGCAGTCAGCTCTGTTTGGTCGGCCAGACAAGCTCGGGAGCTCTAGCCTTCGCCCGCTACGACCTCACCGCTGGCACAGTGTCCAGCCAGGGTCACCGCCCACAGACGGACTTCCCCATCACTGGAGGTATCCCCTACCAAGGGAGCTCTGCCCCCTATCAGGGTGCTTCACTCTACCTCGCTGGCGGACGTACCGCTTCGGGCAAGGTAGCCTCGACCCTCTGGTCGACAACCAACGGCACCGACTGGCTCGTCGTCGATGGTCGCTCCGTAGTGGCTACAGACGCACTCCATCAGACCATCGCCCACTCCCACGGCGCACAGCGCCTCTATCGCTTCGCCACGACCCAGTCAGGCCTCCTCTTCACGCTCTCTCGTGATGGAGGGCACTCTTGGGAAGATGCCCGAAGCACAGCCCTATCGGGACTTACGACGAGTGACTTCGCAGGCTATCCCGTCTTTGCCATCACCTCGGCAGACGGCACACAGGTCTACCTCCTCCGTGGAGGGAGAAATGCCACCGAAAGCTCCCGCCTCTATGTGGGGCAGTTCGGAGGCCTGCGCACGACGACTGAGTAAAGGCTATCGTGCCACGCCTGAGCCTTGCCCCCCTCCTAGCTATCGCCTGCTTCGGGCTTACGCTTGAGCAGGCCGCAGGACAGACCTACCGCTATGAGGTAGGAGGTGCGATCCAGTCCTCCTATTATCTCGGAGATTTAGGTCGGAAGGGGGTGATTGCACCACAAAGGCTTGGTCTTGCGTTAGAGCTAAGGAGGAATATCAACCTGCGCTGGACACTAGCGAGCGAACTCGCCCTCCGTGGACTTCGCGGGAGTTACCGATATGCTGCGACATCTTACCCAGATGCCGTCACGACCAGGAGCTTCTCTCGCTATCTTCTTGACCTCTCTACGGGGGGTGAATTTCACTTCTTCCCCTACAGCGAAGGCGAACGCTACCTAGGCACACGCTCTTGGACGCCTGTCCTAGGAGCTGGACTCAGCCTAGCTAGCGGGATGAGCGACAGACACCTCCAAGTGATCCCTGCCCTCTACCTCCGTCTAGGGGTGAAGCTCCTCCTTGCCCCTCGCTGGACGATGCATGCAGGCTGGACACTCAGACGCACCAGCACAGATCACCTCGAGGGCTTAGGGAAAGAGGAGCGACAGCTGAGTCAGCCCTTGGGCCTCACAGGCTCATCCGGATGGAAAGGGAACGACAGCTACGGAGTATGGAGCATCGGAATATCCTACAGCCTATCCCCACGCCAATCACTCCTCTGTAAGTGAAGATTATAGTTATATTTGTATAAGGCTAAGCGCCCGATGACAAACCCAATAGAAGAAGACGACAAGCACTTATGACGACGCATTCGCCACAGGCTGACTCGAGCACGACACTCCGTATCCCTGAGCATGTAGCCATCATCATGGATGGGAACGGGCGCTGGGCGAAGCAGCGTGGACTCCCTCGTACCGACGGACATCTCCAGGGACAGGAAGCCCTACGCGCTACCCTCCGAGCAGCCGCCGAGCTAGGCATAAGCTACCTCACGGTCTACGCCTTCAGCACAGAGAACTGGTCTCGTCCCCAAGAGGAGGTCGACGCCCTCATGGAGCTCCTCGTGCGTGCGATCCATGCGGAGACGCCCGAGCTGATGAAGGAGGGTGTACGTATCCGTGCTATCGGCGATCTCAGCAGACTACCCAAGACTGCACAGCAAGCCCTCGCCGAGTGTATCGAGCAAACGAAGGACAACCAGCGCACGACATTAGTCCTAGCGCTTAGTTACTCTTCCCGAGATGAGCTCGTGCGTGCTACCCGTCAGCTAGCTTCAGACGTTCAGGCTGGGCGACTACGCCCAGAGGACATCACCGAGGAGCGCCTCTCAGCGACCCTCGACACAGCGGATCTCCCAGAGCCCGACCTCTTGATCCGCACTGGAGGAGAAGAGCGTATCAGCAACTTCCTCCTCTGGCAGATCGCCTATGCAGAGCTCTTCTTCTCCTCGACCTACTGGCCTGATTTCGGCAAAGAAGCCCTCCTAGAGGCCATCGAGGCTTATTCAGCTCGTGAGCGTCGCTTCGGCAAGACGAGCGAACAAATCCTTCTGGAAGACTAACCCACTCGGGATCCTCCGATCCATCCTTTCCCTCCTTCCAGCTACTTCGAGAGACATTACCCTATGCAGAGAATACCCGCCCTTCTACTCCTTGCCTCGCTCTTGGCGACAGGATCCGCCTCCGCCTCCCAGCTAAGCATGCGCTCCGCTCAGGTGGACTCGACGATCACCAAATCCTCGATCGTCGTCGCTCCCTCTATCAGCTACGAGCACCCTGTCACCAAGACTGTCGCCGAGGTGAAGATCACTGGCTCTACCAGCTATGACGACCAGGTCCTAGAGAGCCTCTCGGGGCTCAACGTCGGAGATGAGATCCAGATCCCAGGGGCAGCCTTGACCTCTGCGGTCAATCGCTTCCTGCAGTCTGGCTACTTCTCGAATGTCCGCATCTTGGTCAATCGCTACGAAGGGGACAAGGTCTTCCTCGAGATAGCACTTACCGAACGCCCTCGCCTCTCCGAGGTCACCTTCAGTGGGGTCTCCAAGAGTGATCGTGAAGAGCTAGAGAAGAAGACCGGCCTTCGCAAGGGAGCCCTGATCTCTCCCAATAGTCTAGATCGCACACGCCAGCTGATCAAAAAATACTACGACGAGAAGGGCTTCCGAGATATGAAGATGTCCATCCAGCAGACAGACGCTGCTGGGCAAGCTGGCTACGTCAATCTAGCAATCGACATCGACAAGAGTGGTAAGACTGGTGTACGTAACATCTACTTCATCGGCAACGAAGCGCTGACCCCTCACCAGCTACGTATGGCGATGGGAAAGACCAACGAAGGCTTCTCTCTAGCTCGAGGGCGAGCGCTCTCCTCCCTGCTGAAGATCTTCAAGCAAAAGAAGTTCGTCGACGCTGACTATAAAGAAGACTTGCAGAACCTCATCAAGCGCTACTACGCTGCCGGCTATCGTGACGCTGAGCTTCTCCGAGATAGCATCGTACCCGTACCTGGCACGAGAAAGGTGGACATCTACCTTCGCCTCAATGAGGGGCAGAAGTACTTTATCAAGGATATCCGCTTCGTCGGGAATACCAAGTACTCCTCTGACGTCCTTTCTCAGCTCCTAGCGATACGCCCTGGCGATGTCTATGACCAGAAACGTCTCGAGAACCGCCTCACCGTAGACGAGGATGCCGTCAGCAACCTCTACTACAACAATGGCTACATCTTCGCAGGAGTAGATCCCGTGGAGACCAACATCGTCGGCGACTCGGTCTCTCTCGAGGTACGTGTCACCGAAGGCCCACAAGCGACGATCGACAAGGTAAAGATCCGAGGTAACGACATCGTCTACGAAGAGGTCGTCCGTCGTGAGCTCTATACCAAGCCAGGGATGCTCTTCAGTAAGGAAGATCTGATGAACTCCTTCCGTATCCTCAATCAGCTAGGGCACTTCGACGCCGAGAAGTCCATCCCCAAGCCTGTACCTAACCCCCAGAGTGGGACCGTAGACATCGAGTATGATCTCACGCCGAAGAGCAACGACCAGCTGAACCTATCCATCGGTTGGAGCCAGACGGGGATTATCGGATCCATTGGGTTTACCTTCACGAACTTCTCGATCAAGAACCTCTTCAACCCTAGTATGTACAAGGGCATCATCCCCCAAGGTGATGGACAGAAGCTCTCGATCAATGGACAGACGAATGCCCGATACTACAATCAGATCAGCCTTTCCTTTACAGATCCTTGGTTTGGAGGGAAGCGTCCCAATCTCCTTTCTGTAAGTGCCTTCTACTCTCGTCAGACTGCTATCGACCAGCGCTACTACTCTGGTCAAGTACGTAACTATGGTGGGTACTACGGGGGTTATAATCCCTACTACGGCTATGGAGGAGGATACAATAACTACTATGATCAGTATGGAGCTGGTCGCGGTGGTCTGTATGAAGACTCCTACGACTCCGACCGCTCACTCAGCGTCATCGGTGTATCGATAGCTAACGGACGCCGTCTGAACTGGCCGGACAACTGGTTCCAGCTAACGGCATCACTTAACTATACGCACTATCGACTGAATAACTGGACATATAATATGTTCGGGAACTTCCACCACGGTAGCGCTAATGACATCAACCTAGAGCTACGCCTCGACCGCAACTCTACAGACAATCCTGTCTATACACGTCGCGGATCAGAGTTCAGCGTCTCGGTGAGCTTGACTCCTCCGTACTCCCTCTTTGATAAGAAGGACTACTCCGATCCAGCTCTCCCCTCTGCAGATCGCTACCGCTTCATCGAGTATAATAAGTGGAAGTACTCTGGTAAGGTCTACCTACCGCTGATGAATCCCGTGACAGTCAAGCGTACGCCTGTCTTGATGGCTCGTGTCGAAGGCGGGATCATCAATAGCTATAACAAGTACAAGCGCTCTCCCTTCGGCACCTATTATATGGGTGGGGATATGATGTCCTCGGCTGTCAGCACCTACCAGAATGAGACGATCGGCCTTCGTGGCTATAAGAACGGCTCCATCGCTGGGGGGAACTATGACTTCGCCTACTCCTATATGAAGGCAGCCTTAGAGCTTCGCTACCCGCTGATCTTTGAGCAGTCGACGACGGTCTGGCTACTTGGCTTCGCTGAAGCTGGGAATGCCTGGTCTGACATCAGTCGCTACAATCCCTTTGACCTCAAGCGCTCTGCTGGTATAGGTGTCCGTGTGATGATGCCTATGATCGGGCTTCTAGGGCTTGACTGGGGCTATGGCTTCGACCGTCCCAATGGTTACCAGGAGCGAGGAGGTAGCAATATTCACTTCGTCCTCGGACGAGATCTTTAGTTTCGATGGCTTCGTCTCTAGTATGCTTACTAGAGATGAGCCAAGGTTTCACCTCTCAAGCGATTTCCCATTATGAAGAAGATCCTGCTATGGCTTGCCCTAATGCTTCTGCCACTGGGTACAGCTTTTGCCCAGCGTGTAGCGCTGGTAGATATGGAGTTCATCCTAAAGAAAGATCCCTCTTACGGTGTGATGACTCGACAGATCGAAGAGCTCTCCACACGCTGGCAGAGCGAGGTCACCAACCTCGAGTCTCGGGCAGAGAAAGCCTACAAGGCCTACCAAAACGAAGTAGCCTTCCTCTCAGCTGATCAGAAGAAGACACGAGAAGAATCCATCGTCGCCCTCGAGAAGCAGGCTTACGACCTAAAGCGTAAGTACTTCGGCCCCGAGGGAGACCTCTTCAAGCGTCGTGAAGCTCTCATGAAGCCCATTCAAGATCGAGTATGGGCTGCGATGAAGGAGCTAGCTCGTCGCTCAGGCTATCAGCTCATCATCGACCGTACCACGTCGAAGATCGTCTATGCTGACCCCGCACTCGATGTCAGCGAAGGTATCATCGCCGCACTCGGTCTCGACCGCTAAGCAAAGAATAGAATTTTATATAACGTAAACTAGAAAACAACGAATGAAGAAGTTCCTTTTTGCCCTCCTCCTTGCTCTCCCCTTCGCTCTAGGGGCACAAGCTCAACAAAAGATCGGCGTAGTCAATACGAATGCGATCATGGAAGAGCTCTCTGACGTCAAGGCTGCTACGACCAAGGTACAAGAGCTCGCTAAGCAGTATGATGGAGAGATCAAGCGTATGCAGGACGAACTGAAGGCTAAGCTAGAGGCTTACCAGAAGGAAGAAGCTACGATGACCGACGTCATCAAGAAGCGTCGTCAGCAAGAGCTCCAGGAAATGGAAGCTCGTACGCAGAATAGCTACCAGATGATGCAGGAAGAGATCCAGAAGGAGCAGGAGAAGCACATGGCTCCTATCCGCACGAAGGTCATCAATGCGATCAACAAGGTATGCGAAGCTCAGGGCTGCGCCTATATCTTTGAAGCTGGTGCACTCCTCGCTATGGGTAGCTCTGCGCTTGACCTGACTCAGGCTGTCAAGGACGAACTCGGCATCAAGGCTGGTGCTGCGAAGCCTGCATCCACGACACCTGCTCGCTCTGGTGCTCGTAAGTAATCCTTTGTAGGTAGCCCTACCTATTCATCCAGATAGCTCGATCCCCGCTACAAGGTCATCTTGTGGCGGGGATCGAGCTATTTTCGCCGACACATAAGTCCTGAGGAAGCTATTAGTTCCTCGTTCATAGCACCTTGTAGTCCCTGAGGTTGGTCTCTTTGTAGAGTAGGCTTCCTTGACTTTCACCTCTGACTCAGAGATAAATTAGCACTGAATTCACTGATTTTCGGGATGTAATGACTAATTTTGCCCTAATAACTTGTTCCACAGACAGCTTAATGGTTCACCCATCCACGAGCAAGGGAACAAGTCTCATACAGCTAGTGAAAATTCGAAATCTATGCGCAGTTATCTCAAACAAATCATAGCCTACTGCTTGGTTAGCCTCTGCCCACTCTCCCTCTTCGGGCAGGAACAGAGCAAGGCAGTACAGCTCCCGAAGGATTGGCATCGTAGCTGGCAGGAAGGAGCCCAAGGCACTCGCTCTGACGAAGCTCTTCGCTTCCTCTTACGTAAGGGGAAGCAACCACGCCCCATACGTATCGGGGTCATCGACACAGGGGCAGACACCACGCTACTAGAGATACGCCCTGCCCTCTACCTAAGTCCACGGGAGCTCCCCAACGGGCGAGATGATGACCGAGACGGCTATGTGGACAATCGCTATGGATGGAACTTCCTAGGCTCACCCAACGGCGAGATTGAGCTAACGAGCGTCGGGACTACGGCCTTCCGTGAATATAAGCGCCTCCTCCCCTACTACAAGGGGATGAAGGAGGCTCCTCAAGGGAAGGAAGAGGAGTTCACCTACTTCCGTCGAGTAGCGAAGATGGCTGGGATAGAGCGCTACGAGCGTCTCCAAGCCGTGACGACGAGCAAGGTCAAGGCCTTCCACCTCCTTGACAGCGTCCTACGCCAGCTTCCGAATGTTCACCGAGATAGCTTGACTCTCGGACAGCTCGTCCAGCTCGACCTCTCAGGCAAGGAGATCGAAGCGGCAGGAGAGCTCATCGCTCCCGAGATCATCAAGGCTGACTCCACCACAGCTTGGCATCAGCTCGTCCAGCAAGAGGAGCAGAAGCTCAAGCAGATCAACCATCGCCTAGCTAGCATCGAGCGTGACCCCGACAAACGGACACTCCTAGGGGACGACATGCACCGCCTCAGCTCCCGTAGCTATGGCAATGGTCGTGTCTCTGGCGTCGGGCAGGAGCATGGGACGTTTGTCTCCTCCGTCCTAGTCGGTGGAGGTACCATCGACCCCACAGTAAAGGGAGTCTACACTCCTGCCAAGCTCCTCACGCTACGTGCTGTACCTGACCGAGGCGATGAGTATGACAAGGATGTCGCAGCGGCTATCGTCTATGCCGTCGATCATGGTGCCAAAGTCATCAATATGAGCCTTGGTAAAGACCTCTCACCCTCGGAGTACTTGGTAAAGGAGGCCCTACGCTACGCCCAGAAGCATGATGTGCTCGTCGTGCAATCCTCGGGGAATAATGGCCGAGACCTCGATCAACAGCCGATCTATCCGACGGGATTAACCTCCTCGGGGAAGCCTTTCCCCAACTTCCTCTATGTCGGCGCAAGCACGGCGACAGGGGCAAGAGCCTCCTTCTCTAACTATGGAAAGCACGTACACCTCTACGCTCCTGGCGAAAAGATCTGGGGTACTATGCCCGGAGGTCAGATCACGGCGGAGGATGGCACCAGCATCGCTGCCCCTATCGTAGCGGGTATCGCTGCGATGATCCGCGCCTTCTTCCCTCGTCTCACAGCTCCCGAGGTCGTAGAGCTTCTCTTTAAGACGGCTAGGCAGGGCGAAGTGCCCATTGTCGACGCCTTAGCCGCCTGCCAGGCGGCCCTTCAGAAAAAGTAGCATATCTCTCTCGATGAATAGACTTCATATTCTTTCGCTACTTGGAGCCTTGGCCTTCCCTTGGTTCGGCTCAGCTCAGATCGACTGGGCACGTGTCGAGCGCAGTAGCGAGCAGCACCTTCGCCCCTTGCTTCAGGGGCGTCAGATCTTCCCCAGCTGGATCGGTCAGGGGGAAGCCTTCTACTATCACTTCCGCACACCTGAGGGGAAGATCCAGCATACACTCTACGATGGGCGCAGTCACACGAAGTCTCCCCTGCTACGATCAGCAGAGGACTTCGTCACGCAGTACCGCCAGCTCTCGGGCGATGGTAGCTTAAAAGCCGACAGTCTACCCCTCTCTGGGCTACACTTCACCAGCCAAGAGGGCACCCAAGGCTTCTATTGGCGATACAAGGGGAAGAGCTTCCACTATGACCGCCAGACGGGCAAGCTCTCCCTACGAGCTTTCTCTCCCGAGAAGACCACCTACCCTAAGCTGGACGAACGTATAACTTCGTCCGACGGGAGGTATACCATTTACGGGAAAAACCTTGACCTTTACCTCAAGGACGAGACGACGGGCCAGATGACACGGCTCACGACGACGGGGAGCGAGGATGCGAGCTTCACGAAGCAAGCTTCGCCCGACACCGTCCGAGGGAATGCCCGTGGCGCTTGGTGGGGGCAGGTCTTCCTCGCCCAAATCCGAGATGAGTCGGGCGTAGGTACGATGACCTTGGTCAATCCGCTAAGCAAGCCCCGCCCCAAGGTCAAGACCTTCAAGATGCCACTGCCCTTCGATCAGGCCACACCGCAGAGCCGTCTCTATCGCTATGATAGCCGGACGGGGCAGGGGGGCTTCGTCGAGGAGGCGAATAAGTTCGCTGGCGGGGTCGTCTCCTACCAGCCTCTTCCCGAGGAGGGTATCGTCTACTTCACCCGTCGCACCCGCACGGCTGACACCCTAGAGCTATGTAAGCTGGAGGTGAATACCGGCGTCGTCAGCACATTGATCACCGAAGTGGGACGCCCGCATATCAATCTCCTCCTCTCAGGCTATCGTCTCCTGCCAGGTGGACGAGAGTTACTCTGGTGGAGCGAACGCTCTGGCTACGGGCACTACTACCGCTACACCACGACAGGTAAGCTCCTCGGGCAGGTCACCTCGGGGGATAGCTTGGTAGCGGGACAGATCCACGCCATCGATGCTAAGCGTGGAGAGATGCTCTTCGAAGGCTATGGGGGAGGCAAGGGCAACCCTTATTACCGGAAGTACTATCGTGTCAGCCTCCAAGGTAAGGGTCAGCGCTGTCTGACCCCCGACGAAGCCGACCACGAGCTAGAGCTTGCCCCCGACAAGGAGCACTTCGTCCTCAAGAGCTCCCGCATGGATCTCCCTCCTCGCTGGAGCGCTGGGGGCTGGAAGGAGCAGAAGTTTGCCCTACATCAGCTAGACAGCGTGCCCCGCTCCCTACTCGTCCAGGCAGGCTGGCAGGCACCTCAGCTCCTCCAGCTGAAGTCCGCCGATGGAGGGACGAACCTCTATGGCGTGCTCTATCTGCCATCCGACTTCGACCCGACAAAGAAGTACCCGATCATTACGAATGTCTATCCTGGCCCACAGGCAGACCTTGTCCCGAGATCCTTCTCGCTCGATGACAACGGAAACCAGAGTCTCGCCGAGCTAGGCTGTGTGGTCATGAACGTATCGCCTCGGGGTAGTAGCCCCTACCGAGGACGTGACTTCTATAACTTCAGTACGGGGCGACTCCGAGACTACCCTCTCGCTGATGACAAGGCCTCTGTCGAGCAAGTCGCACGGCTCTACCCAGCGGTAGATCTCGATCGTGTCGGGATCTACGGACATTCGGGAGGAGGCTTCCAGACCGTAGCTGCGATGTGTACGTACCCTGAGTTTTACAAGGTTGGCTTTGCGGCTTCGGGCAACCACGACAATAACATCTATATCAATTGGTGGGGCGAGGTCTTCCACGGAAGCCCTAAGATCCCCACGACCATGGAGCTTGTTCCCCAGCTTAAAGGCAAGCTCATGCTAGCCGTCGGCGGTATGGATAACAACGTCCCCCCCGCCTCGACCTACCGCCTGGCTCAAGCTCTCATCCAGGCAGGCAAGGCCTTTGACTTCTTCCTCTTCCCAGAGGCTCGGCACGATCTCGATAGTCCGTACTACACGAACCTCATTCGTTACTACTTCGCTCGTCATTTGCTCGGCCTCCAGACGTCCGATGTGGATATCATCCAGCATCGCTAGTCAGTAGCCAGACTGATCCATTCATTTTGCTCTACCCATGCTTATGAACAAGACAACTACCCTCCTCCTAGCCCTCCTGACCTTGGGTGCACCCCAGATACCTCTTCAGGCGCAGACGAAGCAGGACGAGGTTCACACGAATCTCATCCCCGTCAAGGTCACGATCGTAGACGAAGCCGGCGAAGTCCTCCCAGGTGTCTCCGTCCGTATTCAGGGGACCAACCGTGGAGCGGTCTCGTCCCTCAAGGGTGAGGTCTCCCTATCCGTCACTCAGGGCGATACCCTCATCATCTCTTTCGTGGGGATGAAGACCAAGACCCTAGTCGTCACGAAGCCCTTAGTCGGGAAAATCACCCTCCAGAGTGAGACGGGTACACTCGATCAAGTAGTCATCACGGGCTACACACGTACCTCCACGCGTCGTAGTGCAGGCTCCGTCTCGACGATCTCCAGCAAGGAACTCCTCTCCCAGCCTCTGACGGGGGTGGATGGATTGCTCCAGGGGAAGCTCGCAGGGGTCAGCGTCCGCACCCTATCGGGTCGCCCTGGCTCCAGTAGCGAGATCGTCATCCGTGGGGTAAACTCGCTCTCTGCAAGCATTAGCCCGCTCTGGGTCGTCGATGGGGTACCTCTCCAGCGAGACATCTCTAAGATCGACCAAGCACGCTTCCTATCGAAAGACTTCCGAGACATCTTCTCGGACGGGATCGCAGGTATCAACCCCAACGACATTGAGTCGGTGACGATCCTCAAGGATGCTGCCGCTGCTGCCATCTATGGCTCTCGTGCCGCTGGCGGTGTGATCGTCGTCACGACCAAGCGAGGTAAGGCTGGACAACTCACCGTCAACTACTCGACGAACCTAGCCCTCGTCGATCGCCCCAGCCGCACCTATGATCTGATGACTTCGCGTGAGAAGCTCACCTGGGAGCAGGAGCTATGGGATGAATTCTCCGCACCCCGCAAGGCACAGGGACTTACCTACCCCGTCCTCGGAGCAGTAGGTCAGATCCGCTCAGGCTTCGGCAAGTATGCCGGCTGGACTACCGCTCAGCAGGATGCCGAGATCGCCCGCCTAGGAGAGCACTCGACGGACTGGTTCAAGGAGCTCTTCCATCCTAGCTTCTCGCACAGCCATTACCTCTCCCTCAGTGGTGGATCCGAGAAGAGTCGCTACTATGTCTCCCTAGGCTACCTCGATAACAAGGGGCTACTACAGGGCGACGGTTACAATCGCTACAACCTCAATAGCAAGCTAGACCTCTCTCCCTCCAAGCGAGTACAGATCGGTCTCAACCTCGACCTCTCTCTCCAAGATGCCAAGGCACCATCGGCCTACATCGACCCTTATAGCTACGCCTACTTCGCCAACCCCTATGAGCGTCCTGGGACAAACGATGAGACCTACCGAAGCATCCTACGAGCCAACGGACAGCCAGACCCAGAGTACCCAACCCTAGGCTTCGACATGCTCCGTGAGCTAAGAGATACGTACAATAAGGTACGTAACCTCACAGCTACCACGACCGCCAACCTCACGGTCAAGCTCCGTGATGACCTTAACCTCGCAGGGATGGCCTCTTTCGGCTATGTGGGCAATAACTCGGAGAACTTCAATGGCAGCAATACCTACTCCGCTTGGCTCGACCGACGCTTTGCCGATAGTGGCACGAACCGCACCTACGGATCACTTGCACTCTCTGAAGCATCCAATACGAACTACAACCTACGAGCTCAGATCAACTGGTCTCCACGCTTCGGGGATGTACACTCCCTACAAGCCCTAGCCGGAGCAGAGCTTCGTGGCCTCACTGCTAAGAGCACGTTCGCTAAGCTCTATGGCTACGACCCTGAGACGGGTAGCTACACGACCCCTATCTATCCTGAAGGGACGAAGATCGACTACGCTCGTCTACAGGCCTACGCCAACGATCGTGACCAGCTCGCAGGTCGTGGCATCACGCAGGAAGCCTTCGCCTCCTTCTACTTCTCCTCTACCTACAGCTATCACTCGAAGTATATCGCTTCGCTGACCGCTCGTATCGACGGATCAAGCAACTTCGGTAGCAAGGAGCAGTTTAATCCTACAGGCTCCCTCGGTCTAGGATGGAACGTGGACAGAGAGACCTTCTTCGAATCCCTACGCCCCGTCTTAAGCAGTCTGACCGTGCGTACGGCTATTGGTTACACGGGGAACATCAACAAGAGCGTCTACCCACAGCTGATCATCAACTATCGTAACTCCCAGCGTGTAGCCGACGATGCCTACTATCGCATGGGCTACATCAAGGATACTCCCAATCCGCACCTACGCTGGGAGAAGACTCGTGATGCTAAGATCGCTATCGAAGCTGGCTTCCTCAAGGAGCGCTTCCGCCTGACGGCAGAGCTCTATGACCGCTACACGACGGATGCCGTCTCCTCAGCGCTGGTGCCACGCACGACCGGCTTCGCCTACCAAACCTACAACACCTCAACCCTCCGAAACCAGGGGATCGAGCTCCAGCTCTATGGACGCCTACTGAAGCTCCATGACTGGACACTCACTGCGATGGCCAACGTAGCCTACAACCACAACATCCTCCTTCGCTATGATCCCCCCGTCAGTGGTCTATCTACTGGCCTCCAAGAGGGCTACCCTCTCGGAGCGCTCTTCACAGGACGCCCCCAAGGCATCGATCCTATCCTCGGGATCTATCGCTATGAGACCCGCCCCGATGCACGTATGGATAATGCTGCTGACCGTGCCCTCAGTGACCACTACCTCTATTATGCAGGTCTGAGAAGAGCCCCTTGGACAGGTGGCTACAGCTTCACCCTAGGCTACAAAGCTTTCTCCCTAAGCCTAGCTGGATCCTACTCAATCGGTGGGAAGTCTATGGATGACCTCAACTACCCCGTCACCTATAGCACCCTCGGCAAGCGTGTCGTGGAGCGTATCCCCTCGATCGAGAATGACCTCTACATCCATCACCTCAATGGCCGTCGAGATGTACGAGACCGCTGGACTGAGAGCAATCCTCGTACCGATGCACATCCCCGTATCATCGACGCCTACGGAGACTACCTAGGGCTGACGAACTACAGCACGAATAGCGAACTCATCACACGTAGCTCACGCCTGCAGTCCGTCTCCTTCCTACGTCTCGGATCGATGACGCTGAACTATAGTCTCCCTAGCGATTGGCTACGCAAGACACTACACGTCAATAGTCTCTCGGCCTCCTTCTCGATGACGAACCTCTTCGTCCTCTCTAGCTATCGTGGCCTTGACCCTGAGACTCCTGGAGCGATCTATCCACAGCCTCGCACCTATTCCCTCGGTCTGTCCGTAGGGCTCTAAACTTCTCCTCTCACGTTTATACATTAGTAGACTATGAAGAAGCTCTTCCTGCTGAGTCTTCTCAGCCTAACGCTGGCGACCACTCCGTCATGCAAGAAGTACCTCGATATACGTCCCTATGGGAAGATCATCCCTAAGACCCCTGAGGAGTTTGCCTCCCTACTCCATGATCGTCTCGGAGCTATCGACGAAGCCCGCAGTGAGGATTGGCTCCTCGGCAATGCTGACCGACTAGCCGACTGGGATGGTGGCTATGGTGATGACTTCGAGACAGCCCTCTTCCCGACCAATCTCCCGGTCTACCTTGGTGACCTCGTAGGGACTACACGTGCCTACACGCCCTGGACTCAGCTATACCAGCTCATCCGTGACTGCAATATCTGTATCGCCGGTATCCCCGACAGCTCGACCGATAAGACCGGGCGTAGGGCTCTGGCTACGGCCTATGCGCTACGTGGGGCAGCCTATTACCAGCTCATCCGTCTTTATGCTCCCGCTCCTCAGGCAGGGAAGCTCTCCGACCAACTCGGAGTACCCCTCGTGACCGAGGTCGATATCGAGGCACACCCGCAGCGTAGTAGCCTGCAGGAGACGCTTGACCAAGCGGAGCGTGATCTCCTAGCCTCGATCACCCTGCAGAATGATCAGTCCATCTTCCGCTTCACGCAGGAGGTGGCACAGGGCTACCTAGCTCGCCTCTACTTCTGGAGCGAGCAGTGGGCGAAGGCAGCTCCTCTAGCCGAAGCGCTCCTGCAGAAGCACCCATTGACCTCCGGAGAGACCTTCGTCAAGATGACCACCGAGCGCTCTGGCACGCTTCAGGGAAATCAGCTCCTCAAGAGTGGTCGTATCATCGCAAGCAATGATCAGGCTTATACCAATGCCAAGACCAACATCGCTCGTCGCCCGATCAGCCTCCGCTATATTGATGCATTCCCCGAAGCAGAGCGTACGCTGGATCAGCGCTATCTCAACTGGGTAGGCAAGAAGCGAGCAGTCAAGAAGGAGTTCTTCGCTGGTCTACGCTCGGCAGAGCTCTTGCTCATCGCTGCCGAATGTCGTGCTCACCTAGGGCAGGATGCAGAAGCACTCGCTCTGATCAACCAGCTACGTGCTCACCGCCTCACGACCGACACTCCTCTGACCCTAGCTACACTCCCAGGCAAGAGTAGCCAAGAGATCATCACGGTCGATGCGACGGGCAAGGCGCTCACTACCCTCCTAGCGACTATCTTACGTGAGCGTCGTAAGGAGCTCTTGCTAGAGGGCGATCGCTTTTTCGAGCTGAAGCGCAATGGTAGTCCCAGCTGGAGCACGCTGGCCGATGGACGTACCTATATCACGGCGAGCTATATGTACACCCTCCCCATCCCTCCTATCGACATCACCCTCTCTCACCTCAAGCAGAACGATCACTATGAAGACTATATCAATCAGTAAGCTCCTGTGCGTAGGGCTAGGCTCGCTCCTCGCTCTCTCCGCGTGCAAGCGCTACAATGAGCTCCCTAAGGTCGGTCGGGAAGATGTCTCTTCTCGGGTCTATCGCCTCGAGGAGAGCAAGCCGATGAGCGAGGAAGACCTAGCTCGTCTCAAACAGATCCAAGATGAGTATAAGCAAAATGCCCAGTAGTCCTATGCGTCCTATCCTTCTCTCCCTAGCCCTACTGGCGCTCCCTCTCTTCACCTCGTGCCGGAAGGAGCAGCTCCCCGATAACTCCAGTAAGTCCTTTGTCTACCTCGACCGACTGAACTACAACCTCGGAGCACGAGGCACGACGATCACCCTACGTACCAACCACGCTAGCGATGCCGTACGAAGTATCGCCTACCGCATCTCGGGCGAAGCGATCCGTGGCGTAGACTTCCAGCTCTCCGACTCCGTCTTTACGCTCCCTGCTGGAGCTACCGAGGCGTCGATCCGGCTGACACGTCTACAGGAGGGGGATCATAGCCGGAGCTTCCAGCTCGCTCTACTCCCCGCCTCGGACAAGAGCTATGAGCTAAGCCTTAAGAACTTCTCTATCGTACAGGTACTCAGCAAGGCTGCCTATCGTCAGGGCTTCTCTCAGTCCTCCGCCAAGCTCCTTAGCGAGACCTCCTATGCTGTCGCTCTGACGCTCAACCCCTCGGGGCGCTATCGTGTCAACGAGGATACGCACCTCACACTCGAGGTCGATCCTAGCTCGACGGCAGTCGAAGGGGTACACTTCACCTTCCCCCAAGGGAAGCAGGTCACCGTCCTGAAGCGACAGAACTCTGCTCCCTTCAAGCTCCGTTTCCTCAAGAAGGAGGCTGGGCATGACAAGCTCGTCCTCCGCCTAGCCGAAATCGACGGATTCGCTGATGGGCGCTACGCCTCGCTGAGCATTGACATCTCAGGGCCCGAAGACTTCACGGGTCAGTGGAAACTAAGAGCCCTAGAGAACGCTAGCGATCTAGAGGGCTACAGCATCAACCCTAAACAGCTCTTCACCGTCGATCCCGCTGACCGACTTCAGCTGACGAAGACGAGCACGGGATACCATCTGGTAGCCTCCTTCCAGAGCAACCTCAAGAACTACTTCCCCGCTCAGGCAGAGACGACCGTCACCGGTGAGGCCAGCCTATCGGCCAATGGTAATCCTGCTGGAGCAGTCCCCTACGGCGAGCTCTCCATCCCAGGCACCTTGGTGAACTTCGATCCAGCTAAGCCCGAGCGAAAGACGGCTAAGTGCTACTTCCGACTCGTCACGACTGACTCTGGCGTTGAGCTCGAGGTACTCATCAATGACTACAAGACCTCGGCACCTTCGTGGCAGGATAGCTACAGCTATGGCATCACCTCGGCTGAGGCTCCGCTCCTACTTCGCTTCACACGAGTGACTCCCTAATCCTTCGGGGCAAGTAGCCCCTCACGATCTAGCGAAGAAGCCCCGTAGCAGACCTTCCCCAAGGTCAGCTACGGGGCTTCTTCGCTTCGGGATTTGACCCCGAGAAACTCCCCTCCCAAGGCGACACGAGCACACCTCTTGAGTTGGACACGATACTGGGTATATCCCGATGGGATGGTTACATATATTGTGACCCACCAGTTGGGTATATTGCTCTCCCTTGGTTACGTATATTGTAACTTCCCGAAGGGAATAGCCCCACCTCTTCCTCCTCCATCACAGGGAGCTAGCGAACGCCTCATCCCAACAAAAAAGAATAAAAACCTATCTTTGTGACAGACATTTACCATAAAACGAGGTTAAACGTCCCTAGCAAGCCGACGTTACCCCCTCTCTCACTGACCCATCTCCCTATACTTTAACTACGGTAATGAAATCTAAGACGACAGCTTATCTCCTCTGGTTCTTCCTCGGTGTTTTTGGAGTACATAAGTTCTATCTCGGCAAGATCGGGATGGGGATCCTCTATCTATTCACGGCAGGCTTCTTTGGTATTGGCCTGCTGATCGATCTATTCACCCTCGGAGGAGAAGTCGATACCTATAATGCCCTAGCGATTGCTAAGGAATATCGACGCTACCGCTAGTCCTCCGCTCTACTCATTAACAAACGATTTGACTATAATGAAGAAGACCTTGATCTTCGCCACGATCCTATCTCTCGGGCTGGCTACGTCCTGCCGATCTAAGGACGACTCCCCTAAGACCAAGCCTGGCACGGAGCAACCACAGAAGCCCGATGAGCCCAACCAACCTAAGCCTCCCACGCCTCCTGCGGGAAAGAAGCCATCGGACTATCACATCGCCACACGTATGGCCGTCAAGGTTAACGAGAATAAACAGGCCGAGCTCCTCCGTACGCTCAAGATCGAGGAGCTGGCTTGGGGCGGAGAGAAGGGAGCGATCACGCTCGCTGACCTCTTACCCTTCGTGACCTTCTCCTCCTCGGAGACGGATGGGACTCCTTATACCCTGACAGCTGATGATCTGAAGCTCCTCGAGCTAGTCGACATGCGCTATCAGGAAGGTGCCGGTGGTAGTGACCACCTTACCTTTAAGGTTCGCTACAATGGAGTAGCTGGTAAAGAGACCTTGAGTATCCCTATTTCTCGCCGTGACTACTTCCTCCAGAAGTTCCAAGTGAATGAGGAGTTTGCTTCACAGCATTACCTCGGAGGTCTGGAGCATAAAGGTGTAGCCCTTCTATCTGGACTCCTAAAGGAGTATGACCGAGATAAGTACGCTGTAGAACTCTCGGCTACACGTTTAGACCATCACAACAACGTCCTTCACTTCGAAGGTATAGTGAACCTGCGTCGCTACAAAAAGGAGAACGTCTTCAAACTTGACTTCCAAGCCTCGGGCTTCAAACCTCTGTCGGCTCTGAAGGACAATCTAACCTTCTCCACGACCGGACCACTCAACGAATGGCTACGAAATAGACTCTCGAAGAAGAAGACGCTGAATGATGCCGCCATCCTCGATCTGCTCCAGAAGAATCCTTACGCTTGGCTCAAGCTCTCTAGCCCAGGTCTTCGCCTCTCTGCTACACAGCTAGCTGACCTGGTATGGGAGCGGGATGGGAGCGATCTTGCTGGAGACTACTCTGGAGGACATGATACCCGTGACATTTATCTCAAGGATACACGCTTCGAGATCAAGTCTGCACATTTCGATAGACAGGCTGCTACCGTAACCATAGAGCTAGAGCTTACGGGAGCCAACGACGTCGCGATCAGTGGGGTGACAAGCACGCTCGTCGTCCGCTCCATCCACCTCTAACCCACCTCCTCCATAGCTTAAAACGAGATCGCCCCGACAAGCCTAGACTTGTCGGGGCGATCTCGTTTGTCTACTCGTCGTAGCCCTTAGAGCGAGTAGCTTAGGGTAACGAGTGCATTCGTAGGCTCATTGGGGAAGAGCTGTGAGCCATTCAATACCGAGGTGTAGTTCTTTGCATTGAGGACATTGCGCACCTGTACGGCCAGCCCAAAGCCTGCGGGCAAGCGATAGCTAGCACCGAGATCAAGCTGCGTATAAGGATCGAACGCTAGTTGCTGTCCTACACTATAATACATCGCATCACGGTAGCTGAGGCTATAGTTCAGCGAGAGATGACGTAGTGCCCCACGCTGGAAGTCATAGCTCCCGTAGGTGAAGAACTGCTTGCGAGGTACCCAGCTCATAGGGGTACCCTCACGGAGGTTCAGCATCTTCGTGATAGGAGTCTCCTTAGCGTCGGCTACGTGGATGTCCGTGTAGCTGTAGCCTGCCACCAGCTCAAGACCAGGGAGGGGACGATAGGTCAGATCTGTCTCGAAGCCACTTCCCTCCGTAGCACCTACCTGCGCACTAATGTTGTAGTGCTTAGGCTTGCCATTCTCCTGCTCCGTCACTGAGGTACCTGCGATCTCATTGTTGCGACGGATGTGGTAGGCAGAGAGGTTCAGCTGTAGGACATGGGAGAGCGTGTACTTGGCACCGACTTCGAACTGATAGCCTGACTGAGGAGCAAAGTAAGCACCGCCACGGCGCTCCGTGATCTGATTACCGTTCTTGTCGTAGAATCGCTCACGGTTCTTGTCGAGGCTAGTAGTCTTATCGGGGATATAGAAGCTACCTAGTGAAGCATAGAAGGAGAGCGCTTCTACTGGCTGATAGACAAGACCTAGACGGTAGCTAATCGCTCCGTCAGAGCTCTTCTCATAATCACTGCGAGCGATATCATCGTAGCTGTGCTTCCCGTCCTTGATCGCTAGCCCAGAGGTATGGCGGTAGCTGTAGTGGTCGTAGCGGATCGCTGCCATCGCCTTGATCTGCTCCGAGAGCTCGAAGACATTGGAGAGGGCGAAGCCGTGCACCCAGACTTGCTGTGGACTGGCTTTGGAGAACTTAGTCTTAGCGTGACCGTTGAAGCTGGGGTTGTAGGTCGTATTCTGTGAGTAGGTGAGGGTCTCGCTATCCGCATCGAAGGTACGGCCGTCGGCCTGTACGTCCGTCGGATTGTAGCCCGTGTAGGTGGTACGATTGAGCAGGGTCGTGCTGTAGGCGAAGCGCAGGTTGTTCTTCACAGCTCCGAGGTAGAAGTTGCCCGAGAGATCAAGGGTGTTCTGTAGCGTCTTGGCTATGTGCTCGAAGCGGAGTGGGAAGGTGAACTGGACGTGGTCTAGGTCGTAGTACGTTCTATTCCCTGTCGCATCCTCCGTGTAGGCTCCGTAGTTAGGGCCAGGGTTAGGACTCGTAGGATAGGAGAGCTCCTCTGTGCTGAAGTAGTCGATATCGTCATAGGCATAGGAGACGTAGTCAGAGAGCTTCCACGAAGGGGAGAGCAAGAGGGTGTACTTGAGGCTACCGTTGTAGGCACGGTTGTACATAGCATCGGAAGCATCATTGTAGCGCCAGTGACGCTTGAGGCCTGGGAGCACCTCGCCCTTCTTGAGGAAGAGCTTACCATCACTCACACGGTACATGTCATCATCCATGACGGGAGCAAGCCCAGCGTCGGTGCCATAGAAGTCATTGCG
>CAJPPK010000021.1 GCA_905372565.1 uncultured Porphyromonas sp.
GTTGCCATAATAGTTCAATTTAGTGAATTGATTACTTATATCCACAAAGGTAAGGCAAATGGACGGAATAACCATACCTTTAGCCCATTCTACCTATACCTCTATACAGATCTCCCTAAGACCTTTAGGCATCCATGAGTAGTGGATCCCAATCATAGCCTACACCATATTCATATACAGAGATCGACTCTTATTCCTACTGCTGGATCTCTTGTCATTAGCAAAGAGTGGTAGCATTCATCACCCAGCACTTCTCCTCAGGCCCCCCACCCTCTTCCCTATTACTGGGAACAAGTACTAGGAATAAGACTATAGATTTATTACTAACGAATGGGGCTCTTCATTACTATTCAAATAAAACAGCATTACTAACCAACGAAAACTTCATTCGTAATCAAACGAATGGTTGATTATAAATACACTACCCGAAGACACACAAATAATCCAATACAACGACGGCCACTACCCTTTAGATCAAGGGAAGTGGCCGTCCATAGCCATTAGTCTCCTAGATAGAAGGAGACTTTAAGAGAGATTACTCGCGTGCTTACTTCTTCAGAGAGTCACGGATCTCACGAAGGAGCTGGATATCCTCGGGAGTAGGAGCTGGCTCAGCTGGCTGCTCTTCTTCTTTCTTACGGAAGGAGTTCATAGCCTTAATGAGAAGGAAGATACAGAGGGCGATGATGAAGAAGTCAACCGTAGTCTGCACGAAGTTACCCCAGTTTAGCTCGATAGCTTCCTTGACAGTCTCACCCGCAGCATCAAGCTCAGCAGGACGGAGTGTCAGCTTAGCGTCGGTGAAGCTGCTACCCGTGATCAGTCCAATCGGAGGCATGATGATATCATTGACCAGCGAAGTAATGATCTTACCAAAAGCACCACCGATGATGATACCGACTGCCATGTCCATGACGTTACCCTTGAGGGCAAAGTCCTTAAACTCCTGGATAAATTTTCCCATTGTTATTAACTTAATTTGATGAATAGGGTCTATTAACTGGGACAAAGATACAAATAATCACAATGTATACATTTATCATACCCTAAGCAAACCCAGCACCCTCAAACGACTCACCTTAGGCTAGCCCAACGAATAAGACGATCATACCAGCGAGCTGGGAGCAGGCGATGCAGGCAGAAGAGAGGTCGAGCACCAAAACCAATAAGGTAACGAGCCCTCGGACGCCTTGCCTGTAAAGCACTAACGATAGCACGACTTACGATCTCAGGCGATGAGAACAGTCCTCCATGGTATAGTCGACGAATAAGACCAGCCATACGACCTGCCTCTGCCTCGTAAGCACCGCCACGAGAGACAGCCTCTAGCTCATCTGCTGTCAGATCTCCGAAATCTGTCTTAATACCCCCAGGCTCGATCAGCACGACATCAATCCCATGGGGAGCAAGCTCTAAACGCAAGGCATCACTCAACCCTTCGACAGCAAACTTCGTAGCGTGATACCATGCTCCAAAAGGCGTCGCCACCCTCCCTGCTATCGAGGAGAGATTGATGATACGTCCCCCACCCTGCTGACGCATCTGTGGAAGGACTAGCTGAGTCAGTCGACTGAGAGCAAAGACATTCACCTCAAAGACTTGTCGAGCATCCTGTAGCGAAACATCTTCGACAGCTCCATACAAACCGCAACCTGCATTATTGATCAAGACATCAAGACGACCCTCCCACCGGATGAGATCATCTACGACTTCTCGGCAAGCCTCCGCATCTGTAATATCCAATCGAAGAGGAAGTACACCATACTCCTTCAGAGGCTCCATCTGCTCAAGACGTCGTGCTACGGCATAGACCGTATGCCCTAATTGAGCCAAATCCTTAGCCGTCCGGTGCCCAATACCGCTACTAGCCCCAGTGAGTAGAATGACTTTCTTATCCATAAGGTGACGATGACTTATATAGGTGAAGTAAAGGTAGCTTATTCTTGTAGCCAACCTCTCCATGACACTATTGAAGAAAAAGGAAGTCCGTGTAGTCTCTCCACCGTAGAGCTACACGGACTTCCTTTAGTAAAAGCACAGAGTTTAACGTCGTTCGCTCCAGCTAGAGGTGAGCGTTAGGATAGGCAGGCTCATACGGAAGGCAACATGCACTCGCTCGGCTCGCCAGTCGTAGCCTCCAAAGAGACCAAAGCGAGCAAGCTCTCCCCAACCAAGAGAATAACCAAGCTCTGAGAAGGCTCGTCCATCTTGGGTAAAGAGTTGCCTAGCATGTATCGCTTCATCCATACGTAGCACTTCTCCAAACCCCTTGGTACGAGCAAGAGCCAGATTATTCGAAGAGAAGGTAAACTCTTGTGTTGTCCAGCTCTTCCCTCCAGTAAAGAAAGCAGGGAGCGTAGACCAACTATCTCGGAAGAGTTCACGTCCCGCCCAAGCAAGGTGGGGGAAATACTTCTCATCCGAAGCATCTATCGCCGTACGATCTAGGAAACGCCCGTAGCTTAGCTTGAAGTGCAGCTTATTATCGGCATCAAAAGGCAGAGCGCCTCGTACGAAGCCGTCCAGCTGACGGTAGTGCATATAGGGTGTAGCAGAAGTATCCCAGTTCCCCGGATGAAAAGCCTCCCGATAGCTCAGCCCAAGCTCCCTACGGAAGCCAATAGGGATGGGAATCCCCGTAGCACTACGATTGAGGAAGGAAGGCGCCCAAAGCACTTGCCCCGAGGCTATCAAAGCTCGATGATGGCTCAGTGGGAATCCTGCCTGAGGTCTACGATCCTCAAAAAGCAGGGACGCCGAAAGATCTAGCTGAGTACTCAGACTCAAGCGATGACGCATAGCTAGGTAAGTCTTCGCATAGTCTCGTACGGGACTATTGCCTGGCTGTAGCTCCCCGAAATATCCACGGTAGATCTCTTCGGGCGTAGTATGTGCCGTCTGCCGAGAGGTATGTCCACCTGAGAGCAGGAAGAGTCCATTCAGCTGGGGGGCATAGTAGAGCAGGAGATTATTCTCGGTGTACCAGCGCTGAGTCCTTAGCGCATAGTTATTCGAGGTACGTAAGCGGATGCTTCGCCCTTCTCCTAA
This sequence comes from uncultured Porphyromonas sp., assembly GCA_905372565.1. Classification (GTDB taxonomy): domain Bacteria; phylum Bacteroidota; class Bacteroidia; order Bacteroidales; family Porphyromonadaceae; genus Porphyromonas. Next base: position 3,049 of record CAJPPK010000021.1, read on the forward strand.
AAAGCGAATAAGCTGTAGCTCATAGCCCAGCCACTGTCCATCTACCTTGTTATGGGCGGGTATGATGTTAGCCACGCCGTCGATCCCTAGTTGCCACTTCCCAAAGTCAAAGTTCTTCCCTACGGCAAGGTCTATGACCTTAGCCATTGAGCTTCGTTGACCTCCCGAAGTCTCACGTGAGCGTACTTGGCTAGCTGCGAAGGCTCGAAGGAAGTCGTATCCCCGATTCACATTGTAGGGCGTAGGTGGCTCGTATCTGAACAATCGATCGATATCCGCATAGCCATACTTCGGGCGAGCCTCACTAGGAGCTAGCAAGGTCTGACGTAAGCGATCTAAGGAATCTCTCTGACTAGAAGACAGGCTAACCGTCTCCTGAGCATGCGCCATACCCCAAGAGCTCAAAAAGAAAAGTCCGAAACTCGCCGAACGTAGAAGCTTAGCCAGCATAGTACCTAAGAGAGTAGCGTAAGTTCTCCAAAGAAGAGAGGACGATGGAAGGCAGGCTGCACTTCCACGATCGGTGACCAACTGACGAAATGAGGATGAGCGGTCTTGTCACCGCACTTGTACAGATTAGCTCGGAGTGATCTTGGGAGCACACCAGCTTGGTATCCCATCGTCGTCCAGGGTATGGCTACGGCTAGTTCCCAGCTCTTTCTTCCAGTTTCCTCCAGTCCACACTGTCCTAAGAGCGTACCCCAGCGCTCGATGCTAGCAAACTCTTCTGGTGAGAGCAAGACACTCTCTGCGGGCGAAGCATGGTGTGCTGCGTAGCAAACACCAGCGGCATTGAACTCAAAGTTGATATAAGCATCACCGACCTCACGCTGCATGAAGAACTCGACACAGCTATCTTCGTGCACGTAGTTACCGTCTCCTGGAGAGAGCGTACGGAGGTCTTCGCCTACGACGACATAGTCGATATAGAGAGCCTCTGTATCATAGCCGAGATAGGCACAGACGAGGGGGCGATGAGGGAAGTCTTTTGCCCAGTTAAGGGTATCGATATAGATAGGAGCCCCCTGCTCACGTAGACGCACAGAGAAGGCTTCGAGAGATAGTCCCGCACGATCTAGGCGAGGGATATAGGCTTGCTTCATAAGATGGGTTAAGAAAAGAGGTGTGATCCGAATATCCTTCGTCTTACTCCCAGATGACGGAGTAGATCCCCAGTAGGGCGATGATGATCAGGACGATGGCTACAATACGGTTGATCCATTCAAGGCTCTGGACTCCAAAGCGTGAGGAGAGCTTCTTGACGAGGTAGGTCAAGCAGAACCACCAAAGGAGACATCCTAAAGCGATCCCTGCCATCGCCATGAAGAACTCAATAAACTGGAGCTTCACAGCCCGCACGAACTCTAACCGAGCATAGAGGGGCAGGAAAAGAAGGATAATAAAAGGATTGGAGAGAGTTAGAGCGAAAGCTCCCGAAACCTTCTTCAGGCTGTAAGTAGATTTAAGTCTATGCTGAGGTGGAGCTTCTTCCTCCGCTTCTGGAGAGATACGTCGTGTCAAGAGGACGGCACAGAAGATCAAGATAAAGACGCTACCCCCCAAGCGCAGGGAGCTACTATACTCATCAAGGAGATTAAGTATGATCCCGACACCCCAGTAAGCTATCAGCCCATAGACAAGATCGCTTAAGGTGGCACCAAGACCTACGAGCATCCCATCCCGACGACGACCTCGCATAGTCTCTCGTAGACAAAGCAGACCTGCAGGCCCCATCGGAGCGGACACCAGCACACCTATTAGTATGCCCTTAGCTAGGGTTAGGAAGAACTCTAAGAATAGCATAGGTGTACAAAGATAGTCATTTCGTGACGAGTGCGGCGTAAAAAGCTACCCCTAAACACAAACCCATGCCGTGACACCCTTAGACAGACGCTCCGACAGAGGTAAATCTTTCAGGGACAAGAGCTATACCTTTTTGCAACTAAAGCATAACCTCTATCCAACCTAAGCTTATCCTTCACTCCAGCCACCTCCGACTCTCCTCTCAAGCGACAACGAAATCAGATCAACATAGCATAACCCATCGAGCAAGAGAAGTCGCTCTATGAAAGAGGTACAATTAAGGACTATCTCCCGTAAGTCGTAGTCTTTCGGTGCATTCACTCAATCCTTTTCGAGCCCTACTAGGCTCCTAATCGAAGAAAAGGGAAGCGCTACACACAGCCTCAACGGAGGTAGGTGTAGCGCTTAGATGATCATCATGGGTAGGAAGGCGTCTCTCCACTCAGCTAAGAGGAAGGCAAGACTCGAGCCAAGCCTTGAGCTTGAGCTAGCTTAAGGAGCTCTTCGAGATCTTGCTCGCCTCTGGCCGGTGGCAATTCGCTTAAGGTCGAGCAAAGGTAATTCAGGAGATAGTCTAGGGAAGCCTGCTGATGCTCTTGAAGAGGTGCCGAGATCAGCAGAGCGGCAGTATGAAGTTGAGGGAAGACCTTCATAAGTTCCGCTCGACCCTGAGTGGTGATACTGACCAGGATGCTACGGCGATCTCGTTCGGCTGGTTGCTCTTGGATAAGTCCTTTATTGACGAGACGACGAATAATCTCCGCCCCAGACGTCTTCTCCATAGCATTAAGTGTATGAAGCTCTGTCTTGGTCAGAGGACGACCGTGCATCAGACTGGCCAGATAGGAATACTCCTCTTCAGTCTGTAATAGATCCGAAGCAGTGAGAGCACGCTTGATATAGCCCTTAGAGTAGCGATGAAGTAGGCTTAGATGTCGAGCGATGGACACTTCACGGCTTTGGCTGACCGGCTGAGCGCTTCCCGAGAGATGCTCCAGAGCTTCTCGTCCCTGAAGCATACTCCCCGTGAAGACGAGGAAACTCATGAGACTTAGCTCTTCCTCCTCTGGGAAGGCCTGCTCGAAGAGAGCGATATATTCGATGAGTTCGGTGAGCAGACGCTTACTCTTCATCTTAGTGTTAGGATCTGGTTTACTTGGGGAAGGGTACCGTTACGTAGGAGGATGCGCTTCTGATCATCCAGGAGATAGAGCCCCGAGCCATGCTGTAGATCATAGCGACGTTCGCTAGCGATGAGTCCAGCTGAGTCATAAGCCCACGTCGTCCCCTTGGGTAGATACGTACGAGCTAAACTATCTGGACGACTACTCCCTGTATAGATGACAAGGGGACGGAGCTTCTCCTGCTCGATGAGCTTCGTCAGACTAGGGATCTTAGAGAGCTCCCGACTCCACCCTTGGAGTTGAGCTGTGCTATCACGAAGGAGTAGGAGCAAAGTGTAAGGTGCTCGAAAATTCAGCAGTCTACTGCTAAGGCTATCTCGCTCATGGAAACGAAAGTCTTGAGCGACCCTTCCCAAAGCATTATGCCTCAAGCGTGCCAGCTCAAGCACGGCCTCCACACGCCCCAACGAATCGATCTTCTCTGACTGAGACTGCCAGCGTAGCACTTCAGCATAGATCGCCTCGTCATAACTAGGACTGCCTGCTGTATATAGACACCGCTTATAGATCGGGAGAACCAACGCTAGCGACCGAGGAGAGAGCGCTTCTAACCCTTGATAGAGCGACGGACGCACCTCCTGAGGAGATAGTCCTACGATGAAGCTACAGAAGTCCTCCGTCTCTCGGCTTAGACGCTGAGGTGCCTCCTCTGGCCATACCAAGAGCTTATCCCAGTAGTGAGCGACCAGATAAGCTCGCTGCTCACGAGGCTCTGTCAAATGCTCCGGTAGAGCTACCTCTGCTGATGTACGCTTAGTGACCTGAGGACGGCAGGCTACTCCCAATGCAAGGGAGAGTAAGGCGATGACCACCCCCCAGCAGGAGAAGAGAGCTCCAGACTTATTCATAGAAGTTATCTCGGAAGGCGATAAACTCCTTCTTCCTCAAGACATACTTTCCCCACCAAGCTCGCAGGAAGCCCGTACCATAGCCCCACAGCTGAATGAAGCAAGCGGGTACAGCTAGCAGAGCGACCTCCAGGCTACGTCCCGTCCGAAAGTAAGCATCGACGAAAAAGAGGAGAGCCAAAGCACATAATCCCCAGCGTCCTACACCAAGGAAAAGAGCGACGAAGGAGCAAATAGTAAAGAGTGCTGGAAGCAGATGTACCAGACGAGTACTGCCCGGATGACGTGACTCCAGATGAATGCGTGCTATACCCGAGTTATGCACCTGCTTGAAGAACTTCTTGAAGTCCACACGGCGCTTATGGTAAACGAAGGCCTCGGGGATCAGTGCCGTGACCTTTCCCTGCTCGATCAAGCGCAGGCTAAAGTCAATATCTTCTCCAAAGCGCATCCCTTCGTCAAATCCCCCTAAATCCTCATAGACACTCCGACGACAGCCAAGATTAAAGCTTCGTGGCTTAAACTGCTCCAGAGCACTAGCACTTCCACCACGAATACCTCCTGTCGTCAAGGGGGAGGTCATCGCATAATTGATAGCCTTCTGTACGACAGAGAAGTCAGGTGCCGCTGCATCTGGCCCCCCAAAGGCATCGACAGGTCTAATCAAAAGGAAATCATCCACAGCTCGCAGGTATCCCGCAGGCAAGACGACATCAGAGTCTAGGATGAGCAAGTATTCCCCTTGCGCCTCTCGGGCTCCTCGGTTACGCGCCTTCGAAGGACCACCGTTAGGTGTGACGATATAGCGTAAACGTTCTCCAAATGCCTCCCCATAGGACTCAACGATCACCTCCGAAGAGATGGTCGATCCATCCTCGACGATAATCACCTCATAGTCTTGTACCGACTGACACACCAAGCTCCCAAGGAGCTCTTGTAGCTCTTCGGGGCGATTATAAAGGGGGATGATGAAGCTATAGCGCATGGGATTTAGGCTAGCGACCACTCTGTGCCCTCCTTCGTATCCTTGATAACAAAGCCTAGAGCAGTCAGTTCATCACGGATCTTATCTGAGGTAGCCCAGTCCTTACGGCTCTTGGCCTCCTGACGAAGAGATAAGAGCAAGTCTATAGCTCCCTTGAAGGCATCTGTCGAAGCTCCTTCACTTAGACGCTCATCACGCAGACCTAAGAGGTCACGAAGGAAGAGACGATAGGTCCTCTTCAGTTCCTGAAGATCCTCCGCAGAAAGGGTCGCTTGCTGATAATGAACAGAATTGATGATACGTGCTGCATCAAAAAGCTCTGCGATGACGATCGGAGTATTCAAGTCATCATTCAGTGCAGCATAGGCACGCTCACCTAGACCACGTACCTCAGACACACTCGTCGCTGAAGACGCTGGTAGTCCATCGAGTAGTGCATCCGCATCTAGAAGACGCTGGAGCCCCTTCTCGGCAGCCTTAAGCGCTTCATTACTGAAGTCCACTGTACCACGATAATGTGCCCCCAAGATGAAGAAGCGGATCGTCATCGGACTATAGGCCTGATCCAGCTGAGTATTATCCCCCGAGAAGAATTCATCGAGTGTAATGAAGTTCCCCAAGGACTTCCCCATCTTCTGTCCGTTGATGGTGATCATATTATTATGCATCCAGTAGCGAACCATCTCTCTACCGTCCTGCGAAGCTCTAGCCTGAGCGATCTCACACTCGTGGTGGGGGAAGACGAGATCCATCCCTCCACCATGGATATCGAACTGCTCACCTAGGTACTTCCGTCCCATAGCGGTGCACTCCGCATGCCAGCCTGGGAAGCCATCTCCCCAAGGGCTAGGCCAACGCATGATATGCTCAGGCTGTGCCTTCTTCCAAAGAGCGAAGTCTAATGCACCTCGCTTCTCGCTCTGACCATCCAGCTCACGTGTATTGCTTAGCATATCCTCAATACGGCGACCGCTAAGCTCACCATAGTTGAAGCTCTTGTCATACTTCTCCACATCGAAGTAGACTGATCCTCCACTCTCATACGCCAAGCCAGCATCTAGGATACGCTGCGTCAGCGCTATCTGCTCAATGATATGCCCAGAGGCCATCGGCTCAATACTTGGCGGCAGTACTCCGAGCTTCTCCATGGCCTGATGGTAGCGGGTGAGGTAGTGCTGTACGACCTCCATGGGCTCTAACTGCTCTAGTCGAGCCTTCTTAGCGATCTTATCCTCTCCTTCGTCTGCATCGTGCTCGAGGTGACCGACGTCCGTAATATTACGTACATAGCGCACCTTATAGCCTAAATGAGTGAGGTAGCGGAAGAGAATATCAAAGGTAATCGCTGGACGAGCATGCCCGAGGTGAGCATCACCATAGACGGTAGGACCACAGACATAGAGACCTACATGAGGCTCATGCAAAGGGATAAACTGCTCCTTACGGCGGTGCAGTGTATTGTAGATCGATAGTGGGTGTTTCATCGGATGAACTGATCTTGTGATGATACTGCGTAGCTGCCTACACAGTGATCATCTTGATCCATATAGGCTTTCTTCGCATACCTCTACCTCACCTCATTCAAAACAAGAGACTTTAAGGCTTTAGTCAGAGGTAAGGCAAAGATAGGAAATTAAGGCTACTTATACCCCATCAGACAACTAAGAATTAGCCTTTAGCCTCATTTCCCTTCGATCAGTATAGGGAGCTTTTCATCTCCCCACCCCACCTCGCAATCCAGCGAACGAAACAACCGAAGCTCTTCCCCAAGTCATTCCGATCCGTCTGTGACGGCATGACCTCCTCTCTCCCAATTTAGTTCCTAACAAAGCAAACTTTTATAGCTAACGAAACAAAAGTTCATTACTAACACCTTAGAAATTTATTCTTAACCAATAGATCGAGTCGTTTGTAATCAGTTGACCGTGTCTTCCCTAATCAAACTCTCGACTTGATAGCAATCACACCAGAAGATGCGTAAGGTACAGGAACAGCAAAATAAAAAAGACTGCCCCACGAGTGACTCTCTATTGAGCCAACTCGTGGGGCAGATTAACCTCAAAAGAGGAGGGAGATTCACCCCTCACTTAGGGCACCGTGCAGGTCTGGGTAGGTGCAGTACACTGCTCCTTCTCAAGTGCGGTAATCACTTGATGAAGCTGGCGACCTAGACCGATCGTATAACCCTGAGAATAGAAGACGACACGATTGAACGTATCGGCGATGATGAAGACGGGCAGGTTACCAGCTCGTAGCTTGAGAGAAGTAACCAGTTCACTGAGGATCTTACCCGATTCATCACGACCGAAGACCGTCTTCTTAGGAAGTCCAACGAAGTCCTCTGGACGATAGCGGCTTTGGCTTGTCTTGTCCTTGAAGAGAAGTACGAGACTACGATCCCAGTGGTCGAAGGTCTCCTGCTCAGCGATAATGTCCTTCAAAGCATGGTTCGTAGGCTCTTCCCCAGCACCGAGGACGCCGAGGATGTAGTAGCCACGCCCTGTAGTGGCGAGGACTGACTGCTCCTTCTCGCTAGGAGCTACGAATTGCTCTGCCTTGGTCAGATCCTTAGCTTCACCTAGGTAAGCGAAGCGATTCTCTGCATCGAAGCTACCAAGCACGGCCACTGCAGTCGTATCACGACGCATGACGAGCTCTTCGTCAGTCGTCTTACCTGGACGAATATCTAGGGTACGCATATTGACTAGTACGCTACCACTAGCTAGACGCGAGCCTGTGATGAGCATATAATGTCCAGCATCCATGGGTGCACCATTCTTAAAGGTCTTAGCCCACGAGGTACCCTGCTCTAGACCATTATCTCCTTCGTCATAGGAGAGCTTCTGAAGCTGCCCCTGCTTATCGAACTTAGAGAGTGTGAACTGGTAGTAATACTTCGGATTGTCGATGATTCCATTGTCTTGGTAGCTTAGGCGAAGCGTCCCCTGCTGAGGAGCCGAAGCCGGACGTGCTACATCTAGGAGGATATCCTGCCAGCGACCATCTTGATAGGCCTGCACCTTGCCCGTAACGCCATCGATACGAGCAGGCCAGCCCATGGCACGAGCTAGCGAAACGAAGAAGATCCCTCGGGAATAGCTATCTGCCTTACGAGCCTTCCATACACCGATTGGCTCAATAGGATAATCCAGCGGATTGTAGTCCTTATCGAGCTCAATCTCCTTCTGACACCACTGACGAAGAGCTTCCAGTGAAGATTTGAATCTACGCTGTAGATCAGCTGAGACATGCTGCTGGAAGAAATGCCTGTAAGGGACAAGTGGTTCATTCGCCACACGAGGATTGAAGATATAGCGCATGGCTAGCTCCTTATCCGAAGCAAACTGAGGGAGGGGCTGCGTATAGTCGAGGTGATCACGCAGTACCTCGAGCGTCACATCACGAAGATCCTTCGCAGAGATAGCACGAAGAAGGGACTTAGCGGCCTCTTGATCCTTGGATTCTTCGACGAAGGTACGGACAGCCGTCCAGTTGCCTCGAGCATCAAGTCCTTCGAACTGCTTATCAAGGAAAGTAGATACATAGCGTCCACGGATCGAATCTTCGACTGCCATACGACGGTTATTCTCCGCACGCTGAGCATCGGAGACCTCGGGATACTTAGCATCCTCACGAGGAGGTGTGATGAGAAGGTCCTCATTGATCTTGTCCGTCGGGCGATACTTCAGCTGGAGACGTACTTGTTTGTCCTGACCAAAGTGTGCCTTTAGGAAACCAAAGGTATAGGATCCCTGACCATTAGGCTTACTTGCATAGATGAGCATATCCCCCTGACCAGCGGTGAGGAATGCACGACCTCGGCTGTCCGTTAGCTTGGTAGCTACCGTATAGAACTCGCCGTAGTTGTAAACCTTGAACTCGACGGGAACACCTGCCTGAGGACGACCTGCGGCATCGACGACCTGCACATCGACCTTACCCGTGTGGGCATAGTTATCGATCACATTGATCTCGGTGTAGGTAGGTGTGCGACCGATGACTTCCTCAGGACCGTCATAGCGACCGAAAGCCTTCGTGTGGACGAGCATGGCTCGAGAGACGGGAGCATTGAACCAAGCCAAGTTGAGCACGGGCTCTGGCTCACAAGCACCCAGGTAAGCCCACTTACCACCTATCCAGGCTTCGACCCAAGCGTGGTTATCATCCGTATGCGCCCAGCGAGGGGTATAAACCTGACGAGCAGGGATACCAACGGCACGAAGAGCTGCTACAAGGAGTGTAGACTCTTCCCCACATCGACCATAGGCCGTACGCAGAGTAGCTAGAGGAGAAGAGGTACGTGAGTCACTCGGTGTATAGACGACGTGCTCATGGCACCAGTGATTGACCTCAAGGACTGCTTGCTCTAGTGTCAAGCCCTTGACACGCTCCTTAAGCGCATTAAACAGGAAAGGACGAGAAGCATCCAGCGCCTCATTATTGACACGGATAGGCAAGACAAAGTGACGCCACTCACGCTCAGGGATCTGCTTGCCCCAAGGCATCTCTTGGCGTGCTTGGAGCGAGCTACGAACATTCTCTAGGAAGTAAGCTCCATCTCGATCAATGAGGTCATTGGTCGGCATGTAAGCATAGAGGAAAGTCAGTGCATCACGCTCCTCGGCAGAGAGCGAAGAGTCGAAGATACGGAAGAGGTCTCCACGAGGGAAGGCCTGCTTCTTACGAAGGAAGTCTTGCTGAAGCTGGCTCTTTGCAGAAGTCTGCTTGACAGCTTTAGCTTGCTGAGCAAAACAAGGAGCAAGAGCCCCTGCAGAGAGCGTCAAAGCAAGCGTCAGGATACGTATATTCATTGATTAGAAAAGTTAGTGTTCATCTAAAGAAGCTAGAGCTTCGAGGGATCCAGAGATCTTCTTGGGATCTGTAAAGAGGTAAGCATATTCATCGATCGTCACCGTCCCTCCCATGGAGACACCTTCGTGACGATAACGCATAGGGCTAGGCTCAGGCACTCGTCCGGTGAAGTGAAACTCCCTCGCACCCGTGATACGAGCAAGCTGGGCAATATTCTCAGGCGTCACACCTGCTCCGGGCATGATGATGATCCGATCACCGGCCTGCTTCACTAGCTGAGCAATGACCTCTGCACCTTCGAGAGCCGTCGCCTTACCTCCCGAGGTGAGGACACGTGCACAGCCAGCCTCGATAATATCCTCGAGAGCTAAAGATGGATCTCGACAGACGTCAATAGCCCGATGGAAAGTCACAGGAAGATCCCCCGCAGCCTCGACAAAGCGACGCAAGAGCACCTTATCGACCTCGCCATCGGGAGTCAGGCAACCCACGACGATACCATCGACTCCTAGCTGTCGAGCCATCTTGATATCCTCGAGCATAGCCTCTACCTCAAGGGGGCTATAAAGGAAGTCTCCTGCTCGGGGGCGAATGATCACATTGAGCTTGATGTCAACAGCACGGCGTGCAGCGACGATCTCTCCATACGAAGGAGTCGTACCACCCTCAGGTAGGCCTGCGCATAGCTCTATACGATAAGCCCCGCCGAGCTGAGCTCGACGGGCGCTTTCGGCACTACCTGCACAGTTTTCTATGCGGTATTCCATGAGTAGTAATTACAATTACTGAAGAGTTACCTCGACGATATAGTCAATCGCATTGGCTTCAGAAGGAGCCTTATCGAACGTCAAGGTCAACCCTGCCTTAGTCTGCTGGAAGGGGATTGCCTTACGTGATTCGAAGGCTACAACACGCTTGACCTTTTCGGTCAGAGGGAGGGAAAGCATACGGCTCTTCCAAGAAAGGATGTGCAGATAGAGCGTCTTCCCCTTCTGTGTCGTCACACCCCACTCCTGAGGAGGGATGATTCCTTCACGCACACCATCCTTGACAGTCACTCCATTGGTCTTCATCCAGCGACCGATCTTCTCTAGACGATCTACGGCGGTAGCAGGAAGAATCCCCGAAGCTTCAGGGCCGATATTCAGGAGAAGGTTAGCATTACGCCCAGCAGTCTCGACGAGCAGACGGATGAGTGTCGTATCAGACTTGTAGTTCTGATCGATAATCTTGTAGCCCCACATCCCATTCATCGTCTGGCAGGTTTCGATAGGAAGCTTGCTGATTGACTGTCCTGAAAGGCCTGCTGTATTGGCTCCAGGGACATCTCGCTCGAACATCTGGAAGTCTTCGCCCTCGTGTACCTCACCATGGTGATTGTTTCCGATGAGACAGGCTGGGTTCAAAGCATGGATACCAGCGTACATCTTGTCATAATGCCAGTCAAAGCCAGGATTCTCATCCTGATCCCATTCACCATCGAACCAGATAGCTTCAGCACCATAGTCTTGGACAAGCTCCTTGAGCTGAGCATTCATGAAAGCATCATAAGTCTTCCACTCACCATGTGTTGTACGTCCGGTGCCACGCCCGGTACGTCCGATGGGATAGTAGTCATCACGCGTCCAGTCAAGGAGCGAATAGTAGATATGGAAGCCTAGACCTTGCTTACGGCACTCATCTCGTAGCTCGGCGAGGATATCACGCTTGAAAGGAGTTGCCTTGATAATATTGTAGTCACTGTGCTTCGTATCCCAGAGAGAGAAGCCCTCATGATGACGGGAAGTGATCGTTAGATATCCCGCTCCCGAAGCCTTAATCGCAGCGACCCACTTAGCTGCATCAAACTGGGCAGGATAGAATGCAGCAGCAGCCTTAGCATACTCTGCGTGGTTCAGATTGGCATTCGTCATATACCATTCTCCCTGAGCAAACATGCTGTAAAGTCCCCAGTGGAGGAAGATCCCGAAGCCACGATCACGGAACTTCTCCCGTGCTTCCAAGTTCGCTTTGGTTGGCTGATAACCCTTCTGCCCAAGAAGCGGAGAAGCACTAGCCGTCAGAAGCCCTAGCGCAAGCAGGGCTGTACGTGTAGATGTAAGTAAGCTTTTCATTGATGTTATGAATACTATCACGATTATCACGTGGTGAATTGCCTTCCAAAGATAGACAAAAGAACGAAACCCCAGAGGTTTACCTTAGCCTAGCCTACACCTAACATGTCAAAATGACAAGAATAGTCATTTTACACATCCAATACTACTACATCTACCTCATATAATCGGCTTTCAAAACAGATATCTACCTCAAATTATCTCTATGAATGATCCATGTCCCTCAAAAGAGGAAAGAGGGTTCCCGAGCTAAATCCTAATTCTCCTTAGAGCAAGATCGCTGGTCTATTATGTCTTTTTACCTAACTTTGACTCCTGTGGTACTGCACTAGCAGCCCACTTCACATTTATAATCTAGCTATAAGTATGAAGAAGATTCTTCTATCGGTAGCTCTTCTTGCTACCACCTTCGCCTCTGCTACAGCACAGGTCGAATACAAGCCACAGGCTGGTCACGTCACTGCAGACTTCAGCCTATTCGCTAATGGTATCTTCAATCAGACAACCTCTCCCATCAAGCTAGGAGACCGCGAAGGTATCAATGCCGGACTTCTCAAGGGACGCTACTTCGTCAACGAAAGTCTTGCTCTACGTGCATCACTAGGACTTGCTTCGGGAAGCACTACGACCAAGGACTCTAATCTCAACACTGAAGATGTCAAGAAGAGCAACGAGTTCACTTTAGGCTTTGGTGCTGAACATCATTTCAGTGGTACCGACCGCCTCTCTCCTTACATCGGAGCAGAAGTTTTCCTTGGATCTGTCACCTCATCACACAAGGACGTCTCTTCCAGTCGTACAATTACCACGAAGACTCCCTCGGGCTTCCTTATCGGTGGTGACCTTCTCCTCGGGGCTGACTACTACATCGCTCGTCACCTTTATCTAGGTGCAGAAGCAGGACTTGAGCTTCGCCATGCCTCCACGGGCAAGGGAAATGTAACGAATAACCCTAAGAGTGGATCTTCAACGAGTGTCGATGGCACCCAGACCTCAAGCGCTGGTGGTATCAATACTGGACTAAGAGCTGGCTTCAAGATCGGGTTTGTCTTCTAAGAGATAGCACCTAGCTAAAAGCATCAAGGGCGCAACGGATCTGATCCGTTGCGCCCTTGCTATATAGCGATGAAGCGTGATTACTCTTCGTCTTCCTCTTCTTGCATATTCGTGAAGACATTCTGCACGTCTTCGTCATCCTCTAGCTTCTCGATGAGCTTAGCCAAGGTCTCACGTTGCTCTGCTGTGACAGGCTTCGTGTCATTAGGTAGACGTACGAACTCTGCTGAGGTAATCTCGTAGCCAGCACTCTCGAGGTAAGCCTGAATCTGTGCATTAGCAGAGAAAGCACCATAGAGGATGATCTCATTCTCATCCTCCTCCAGCTCATCTACACCGTAGTCGATCAGCTCCAGCTCGAGCTCTTCCAGATCCATGCCGTCCTTCTTGACGATGTGGAAGATACACTTGTGCTCGAAGAGGAACTCGAGACTGCCTGACGTACCGAGGCTACCTCCGAACTTATTGAAGTAGCTACGTACGTTAGCCACCGTACGTGTAGTATTATCGGTAGCCGTCTCGACGAAGATCGCGATACCAAAGGGACCATAGCCCTCATAGTTCATCTCCTTATAGTCAGAGAAGTCCTTAGAAGTTGCCTTCTTGATAGCGCGCTCGACGTTATCCTTCGGCATGTTCTCCTTCTTGGCTGTCTGCATCAGGACACGCAGACGAGGGTTAGTCTCGGGATCAGGTCCACCAGCCTTCACTGCGATGGTGATCTCTTTCCCTAGCTTGGTGAAGACGCGGGCCATATTCCCCCAGCGCTTCATCTTACGAGCCTTACGATATTCAAATGCTCTTCCCATAAATGTATTCTTAGGTTATGTTTGACTATTGGATCTATCTTAGCGGAGAGAGGCTGCGAAGGTATCGAGCAGGCTCTTCTGTATCTTCTCCATGATCGCCTCGATCTGCTTGTCACTCATCGTACGCTCTGTGTCCTGTAGGAAGAAGGAGAGCGCATAGCTCTTCTTACCTGCGGGGAGATTCTTGCCTTCGTAAACATCGAAGAGCGATACACTCTTGAGGAGCTTCTTCTCTGCCTTACGTGCTACTTGCTCTAGCTCTGAGAAAGTGACCTCCTTATCTAAGAGAAGCGAAAGGTCACGGCGAACAACTGGGAACTTCGGTAGCTCGCTAATAGTCACCTTAGCACGGTCAGCAAGGCGATTCAGCGTATCCCAGTTGATCGTAGCAAAATAAACGGGTAGCTCAATATCCCACTTACCGAGAAGTGCTGGATGCACCTGACCAAGCATCGCTACGGGCTTACCATCATACGTAGTATAGGCATAGCCTTGGCCTGCGAAGATATCCGACTCGACGAAGGATGCCTTCAGACCAGACTCTTGGACACCCAGACGAGCAAAAATATTTAGGACATGTGCCTTTAGCTCAAATGGAGAGGTAGGCTCATCAGCGTGCGCCCAACTATTCTCGATACGCTGACCAGCGACCCACAGACCGAGTGTCTGCGTCTCACGATAGCCAGGGAGTACCTTAGGAGAAGCCTTCGTTTGATCAGGCGCTAGCTCGTAGCAGTTCCCCCATTCATAGTAGTAGAAGGACTTCTGCTGACGGCAGAGGTTACGGCTGATGCTTGCTAGACCGCCGAAGAGGAGCGTCTGACGTAGGACATTCAGCTCACCGCTTAGGGGATTGAGCAGCTGAACTAGCTTGTCGGCTGGATAGCTGGTAAGCCCTTCGTAGTAGGACTCCGAGGAAAGGGAGTTATTGAGTAGCTCATTGAAGCCCGCACCCGTCAGCTGCTCTGAGAGCAAGATACGACGATGGTAGGAGCGGTCTACCTCTCCCTGAGGGCTAAGGTTAGCATGGATGTAGCCACTCAGCTCGATATTATTGTAGCCATAGACACGCATGACCTCCTCGACGACGTCCGCTGGGCGGGTGACGTCGATACGATAGCGAGGTACACGTAGCGTCCAGAGGTCTCCAGCCTGGCTCGTGACCTCGATCTCGAGAGACTGTAGGATGGTGGCGATGGTAGCTTCGGGGATGACCTTCCCCATCAAGCGGTAGAGGTAGTCTAGGCTTAGCTCGATCGTGTAAGGCTCGGCGACTACGGGATAGTGATCATAGAGACCACCATCGATATAGCTCCCTGGGCAAAGCTCTAGGATGAGGGAGGCGGCACGTAGGAGCGCCCACGTGGTACGGTTAGGATCTAGCCCTCGCTCGAAGCGGAAGGAGGAGTCGCTATTGACGCCCAAACGTCGAGCAGTCTTACGCACTGACGTCGCGCCGAAGTTAGCTGACTCGAGGAAGACGTCCGTCGTCTCCAGTGTCGTGCCTGAGTCTGCCCCACCCATGACACCAGCGACACACAGTGGACGTCCGCTGGCCGAAGCGATCACGAGGTCTTGCGAGGAGAGCGTTGCTTCGCTCTGATCGAGGAGAGTCATCTTCTCTTCTCCAGCGAGCTTGACCTTCAGCCCGCCTTCGGTCTTAGCGAGGTCATAGGCATGTAGGGGCTGGCCGAACTCATGCAATACGAAGTTCGTGACATCCACGACGACATTGATCGGGCGTAGCCCAAGTATTTCCAAGCGCTTGCGTAGCCAATCGGGACTCTCGGTCACCTTCAGCCCACGGATCACAAGACCCTGGAAGCGAGCACAGCGTGTCTCATCGACTTCTACCGAGACGGGTAGCGGGCAGGTACCTTCAGGCTTAGCGATTACCTCAGGTAGCACAGCACGTGTAGGCTTACCCTGCTGGGTGAGATAGGCTGCTAGATCACGAGCCACCCCATAGTGCGATGTCGCATCGACGCGGTTAGGTGTGATGTCCACCTCTAGGACGTGATCTGAAGAGACGCCGAAGTACTCCGCTGCAGGCGTACCGATCTGGATCGAGTCAGCATCGAGGAGGATGATCCCATCGTTAGCCTGACCGACGCCGATCTCACTCTCGCTACAGAGCATACCGAAGCTCTCCACCCCACGGATCTTACCCTTCTTGATCGTGAAGGTATCATCCCCGTGTCCCAAGACAGTACCGATCGTCGCCACGACGACGCCCTTACCTGCAGCGACGTTAGGCGCACCACAGACGATCTGTAGAGGAGCTTCGCCCCCTACATCTACGGTCGTGATATGCAGATGATCGGAATTCTCATGAGGTTCGCAGGTGAGTACCTTACCGAGGACTAAGCCTTTGAGTCCACCAGGTATAGACTCGACTTCGTCTACCCCACCGGTTTCGAGGCCAAGGGAGGTGAGAGCTTCGGCGACCTCCTCGGGAGTAAGGTCTGTGGCTACGTATTGGCGTAGCAGATCGTAGGATATATTCATTACTTCGTCCTGATATATAGATAGCTGGAGAGCGCGGCGCTCAGCGCAACGCAGATACAAAAGTACGAAAAGCCCCGAAGATAGCCGAAGAGCTCCCAGCCCTCTCCAGGGAGAGCTCATGCTCTCTCTAATACCATAATTATACAGAGCCTGAGAGGAAGCAACCCCTACTCGGCTCGCCTGCTAAGCCTAGCCCCGAGAGAAGGTCTACCTTTCCCCGAGTAGAGATAGACCTTCATCGAAAGAGAGGTAAACCTCTATATGAGCGAAGGTATACCTCCGATGGCTAAGTCCTAGTAGTCCATGGGGGGCCCCACCTATATGATATACTCCCAAGCTCTAGCCCAGTCCTAGAGACCCAAAGCTTCTCGGAGCGACCGTCTAGCTCCATCCCCTCTCCAAGGTAGTAGCTCTTGGGATTGGGCGGATGTGCTTATCTTTGTAAGAAGACGTCTTCCGGCGTCTCATCACATCACTCGACATCCATCGACATGAAGATTTCTCAGATAGTTCGCCATACTCTTGTACTGGCTACCCCACTCTGCTTCGCCCTGACGGCCTTGGCTAGCCCGACTAAGAAGCACCTTGACAGCATCGAACTCATCCCTCGTCCAGCTTCGATCACTTACGGTCAGGGGCAGACTCGTCTATCTAAGACGCTGACCATAGCACCCTCTACGCCCGAACTCCTACGCCAGGGGCTCCGCAAGAGCCATAGCCTGAGAGTGGCGAAGAAGAACGCCTTCCTCCGGACACGCCTAGATGCCAGCCTAGCAGGCAAGGAGGCCTACCGTCTCAACATTAGCCCCCGTGGTATCGAACTCGTAGGGAAGGATGAGCTAGCCCTCAAGCAAGCCTCCCAATCCCTCCTACAGCTCCTCGACCAATATGGCTCGACGCTCCCCCAACTCTCGATCCTCGACTCTGCTCGCCTGAGCTATCGTGGCGTGATGCTTGACGTTTCCCGTCACTTCATGAGTGCAGATATGATCCTACGTCTCTTGGATGAGATGGCTCGCTACAAGCTTAACCGCTTCCACTGGCACCTTGTCGATGGTGGAGGATGGCGCTTCCCCTCGGAGAAGTATCCCCTCCTGACGAAGAAGGCGGCCTTCCGCACCAAGCAAGACTGGGACGAGTGGTGGCAGCATGACCGCCGCTTCGTCGACGAAGGTACCCCTGGTGCCTACGGAGGCTACTACTCCAAGCAGGATATCCAGCGTGTCCTTCGCCATGCAGATAGCCTCGGCATCACCGTCATCCCAGAGATCGAGATGCCAGGGCATAGCAATGAGGTCTTCGCCGCTTATCCTGAGCTGAGTTGTGTAGGTAAGTGGGACTTCGATAGCTCCGACGTCTGTATCGGCAATGAAGCGACCTTCCGCTTCTTCGAAGGGATCCTAGATGAAGTCATGGCACTCTTCCCCTCGAAGTACATCCACATCGGCGGAGACGAAGCTGCGATGAAGCACTGGGGAAAGTGCCCCAAGTGTCAGGAACGCATGAAGAAGGAAGGTCTCAAGGATGAGCATGCCCTCCAGAGCTATATGATCCACCGCATCGAGAAGTACCTCAACAGCAAGGGGCGCAAGCTCATTGGCTGGGACGAGATACTCATGGGCGGACTCGCACCCGATGCTACGGTGATGAGCTGGCGTGGCGAAGAAGGAGGCATCGAAGCTGCTAAGGCCGGTCACGACGTAGTCCTCACGCCCGGAAACCCTGTCTATCTCGACTTCTACCAGCGTGAAGCCAACGGAGAGCCTCGTGCAAATGGAGGCTTCAACACGCTTGAGAAGGTCTATGGCTATAACCCCATGCCCAAGGAGCTTACCCCCGAGCAAGGAAAGCACATCCTCGGCGCTCAGGCCAACCTATGGACAGAGTACGTACTCGATGAGAAGCACGCCGAATACATGCTCTTCCCTCGCATCATCGCTCTAGCTGAAGTCACCTGGACACCCCAGCAAGAGCGCCGATACAGCGACTTCATCGGGCGTATGGAGAAGCAACTCCCCCGCCTACTGGCTCGCGGTATCAACGCTTACCCACTGAAGCGCATCGCAGCACGTACCCTAGTCGACACGAATAAGAAGCAGGTAGCGATCACGCTGGAGAGCGAGCGTCCCAGCATGGATATTCGCTACACCACCGATGGTAGTGAGCCTACGGCAAGCTCCCAGTGCTATCTGGGGCAGCCCATCACCTCCTCTGACTCCATTCTCCTAGTCGCTCGCTTCTTCGACGGTGAGCAAAAGCTCGACATCCCTGAGCTCCGCTACCGTGCAGACTACCATCAGGGCATCGGAGCCAAGATCAGCTACAACGGGATGACGTGGAATGAGCGCTACCCAGCTGCAGGCGAAGTCACCCTACTCGATGGCGTACGTGGCACACCGACTTACCTCGACAAGCTATGGCAGGGATTTACCTCCGATCTAGATGTGACCATTGACTTAGGAGAGGTCAAGGAGCTCCACCATGTCCTAGCGAAGTTCATGCAGGAGCGTGTGCACGGTGTCGTCCTACCCGAAGTAGTTGAGGTATTCACCAGCATAGATGGGAAGGACTTCCGCTCTATGGGCAAGCAGACGAACGAAGTCCCCGAGAGCCACATGATCACCCATTTCCAGACCTATTCAGTACCTATGCAGACCCAGGCTCGCTACGTCCGTCTCGTAGCCAAGCGTCAGCCATGCAAGGGCTTCCTCTTTACCGACGAGATCGTCATCCATTGATCCCCATGCAGACTACCTTAGAGCAGATGCGCCAAGCCATTGCGGAGAGTATCACCTCTCGTGGCTTCGCTCAGCGCACCCCTCGGGGGCTCTTTGCCCCCATAGATTACACGCTTGCCCTTGGTGGTAAGCGTCTTCGCCCCCTCCTGTGCACAGTAGCAGCCTCAGCCTTCTCCCCTAGCTGGAAGGATGCTCTGCCCGTAGCCGTAGCGCTAGAGATCTTCCATAACTTCACCCTCCTACATGATGACCTCATGGATGCCTCTCCCCTACGTCGGGGTCAGGAGACGGTCTATCGTAAGTGGAGCGTCAATACCGCCATCCTATCCGGAGATGCGATGAGCATCGAGGCCTACGGCGCCCTAGGCGAAGTACAGCGACCCGAGCTCATCGGGGGGCTCTTCCAGCGCTTTAGTCAGATGGCACTCGAGGTCTGTGTCGGCCAGCAGCTAGATATGGAGTTCGAGACACGTAGCGATGTGACCTCGGCCGAATACATGGAGATGATCCGCCTGAAGACCTCCGTCCTCCTAGGCTGTGCCCTAGAGCTGGGAGCACTCGTAGGTGGTGCCTCCGAAGTCGATGCTAAGAAGCTCTATGAAGCAGGGATTTCCCTTGGGCTCGCCTTCCAGATCCAAGATGACCTCCTAGATGTCTACGGAGAAGAAGCGACCTTCGGCAAGCCCATCGGTGGCGATATCATCCATGCCAAGAAGACGCTCCTCCTACTTCATACGCTCGAGACACTCACGGGGGCTTCCCTTAAGAAGCTAGAGGCACTCCTCTCCCTAACTCCCGAGGAGCGTAAGGAGCAGGTAGATGCTGTCCGTGCACTCTATGACGAAGCAGGGTCCCGAGCTTTCGCCGAGGGAGAAGTCTCCCGACTAACGACCAAGGCCTATCAGCAGATCGAGGCTCTCGGCCTACGTCCTGAGGGTAAGGCGCTCCTCATTCAGCTCTTCGACACCCTATCCGGACGCACTAAGTAAGTCGACCATGCTGATTGATAGTCACACCCATATCTATGCGGAGGAGTTCGATGAGGACTTCGAAGCCATGCTCCAGCGAGCTGAAGAGGCGGGTGTCGTACAGTTTGTCCTTCCGAATACCGACGTCGATAGTTGGGATCGGATGCTTCCTCTATGCGAACGCTATCCTAATCGCCTCTTTCCCACGATCGGCCTACACCCGACCTATGTCAAGGAAGACTACAAGGAACAGCTAACCACATTAGAAGCACTAATTCCCCAGGCACAAGTCTATGCTATCGGCGAGATCGGTCTCGACTATTATTGGGATACAACCTTCCAAGCGGAGCAAATCGAAGCCTTCAAGCATCAGTTACGCTTAGCCGACTCCCTCGATCTCCCCGTGATACTACATATTCGGGAAGCCTTTGCCGACGCCTTCAAAGTACTTCGTGAGCTGAATCTCCCGAAGCTACGGGGAGTTTTCCATAGCTTCACTGGCACCCGAGAGGAGTTAGAAGAAGCACTCTCCTTCTCCAACTTCTACGTAGGCATCAACGGCGTCTTGACCTTCAAGAACTCTAACCTCAAGGACTACATCACGCTCATCCCTCAGGAGAGACTGCTCATCGAGACAGATGCTCCCTATCTCGCACCAGTGCCTAAGCGAGGGAAGCGTAACGAACCCTCCTTCCTTCCCTACACGCTGAGCTTCCTCGCCTCCTGCTATGAGATGAGCGATGAGAAGCTCATGCATATCACCAGCGACAATGCCCGTCGCCTCTTCCATCTCCCCACACGATGAAGTATATCCTCCCTATGCTCCTAGGTAGTGCCTTGATCCTCTCCTCCGCCAGCTGTGGTGGTAGCAAGAGTCAAGCACAGGCTACCGAGGAGCAAACACCCTCGACTCAGCGCCAGCCCGCAGCCTTTGATGCGGACTCAGCCTATACCTATATAGAAAAGCAGGTAGCCTTCGGCCCTCGCACATCAGATGCTCCAGGGCACGATGCATGCCGACTATGGATCATCGACAAGCTTAAGGCATGGGGCTACACCGTCACTGAGCAGACCTTCCCGGGTAAAGACTACCATGGACGATCCGTCACAGGGACGAACATCATCGCTACCCTCACTCCCGAAGGTAACGATCGGCTCCTCCTCATGGCACACTGGGATACACGTGCTGTAGCCGACCAAGATCCCCTCGTCTCTAGTCAGGATAAACCGATCATCGGAGCTGACGATGGGGGAAGTGGTGTCGCTGTACTCCTAGAGCTTGCTCGCCAAGAAGCCCTGCATCCATCGGGCAAGGCGATCGACTTTGTCTTCTTTGACCTTGAGGATGGAGGTTCATCAGGCGATGATAGCTCTTGGTGCCAAGGCTCACAATACTGGGCAAAGCACCCACATAGCTCAGGCTATAAGCCTCGCTGGGGCATCCTCCTCGATATGGTCGGAGCCAAGGGGGCTCGCTTCTATTGGGAGGGACTATCGAAGGCCTATGCTCGTCCTCTCCTTAGCACACTCTGGCAGATCGCAGGAGAGCTCGGCTGGGGACATTACTTCGTCCAAGCCGATGGGGGCACGATGACCGATGACCACGTAGCCGTAGTCCATGATCTTGGTACCCCAAGCGTAGACATCATCAACTACGATCCGACCCGATCGACAGGCTTCGGTACCCATTGGCACACCCACGCTGATGAGCTATCCATTATTTCTACGGAGACCCTACGAGCTGTAGGGCAGACCGTAGCAACCACGCTTCGCGAGGAGCTTTAACCATAGATTAGATCACCTATGCCCACGATTAACGAACTACAAGACGAGATCATCGAAGAGTTCTCCGCTCTCGATGATTGGATGGATCGCTATGCCCTCATCATCGATCTAGGGAATACGCTCGATCCACTTCCTGAAAGTGATAAGACCCCGACGAACCTCATCGAAGGATGCCAAAGCCGAGTCTGGATCACAGCCTCCTTTGACGGCGAACGTGTACACTTCCGAGGGGAGAGCGATGCCCTCATCGTTAAGGGGATCGTCAGCCTGCTCCTGCGTGTCTTGGATGCACAGACACCCCAAGATATTCTCTCCTCCGACCTTTACTTCATCGAGCGTATTGGCC
Organism: uncultured Porphyromonas sp.; assembly: GCA_905372565.1. Taxonomy (GTDB): domain Bacteria; phylum Bacteroidota; class Bacteroidia; order Bacteroidales; family Porphyromonadaceae; genus Porphyromonas. The sequence goes on from CAJPPK010000021.1 coordinate 25,005, forward strand.
TAGCCGAGCACCTCTCCCCTACCCGCTCTAATGGGCTCGTATCGATGCTTCGACAGATGCGTCTCTTCGCTGCGACCTTTGCTCAACAAAGCTAACCGTCTCTTTATCCTATGCACTCCTATCTCAAGACAAGCCTTCTCGTCGTCGCCTCTGCGACAACACTCCTGACCGCTTGCTCTCCACGCACTCAGGCTACCATCGGAGATGACCTCCTCTCATTCGTCGATCCTTTTATCGGCACAGGAGAGCACGGCCACACCTTCCCAGGTGCTACCCGCCCCAATGCCCTCGTGCAGTTCAGCCCTGACACCCATCTCATCGGCTGGGATGCTAGCAGTGGCTACCACGACTCGGATAGCGTCATCCATGCTTTCAGCCTGACCCACCTCTCGGGGACAGGGATCGGTGACCTCGGCGATGTCGCTCTTCTTCCCTTCTCTGGAGAGGACAGCCTACGTCCTATCGCTACCTTCGACAAAGCGACCGAAGTCGCTTCCCCAGGCTACTACGCCGTCCAGCTCAAGAACTTCGGAGTAAAGGCAGAGCTTACCAGTACCGATCGTGTAGGTTTCCTTCGTGCTAGCTATACCGATAGCACCGACCGCAAGCTCCTACTAGACCTAGGCCATATTCTCCAGCCAAACTGGGGGCACAAGGTCATGGGTAACGACTTCCACTTCGTCAATGACTCTACCCTACAAGGGACATACTACACCAAGGGCTGGGCAGAGCATCATCAGCTCAGCTATACGATCCGCCTGGCAAGCCCAGTAGATAGTGTCGCTCTCTATCGTGATGGTCAGCGTCAGCAGATTCGCTCCGGATTCTCGGTAACGAAGGACACGGCAGACCTCAAGCTACACCTCTATCTACCTGCAGGCAGCCAACCCTACCTCGTGAAGATCGGTATCTCGGCTGTCTCTCCCGAAGGAGCTGCGAAGAACCTCGCTGAGGAGCTCCCCCACTGGGACTTTGACGCCGTACACCAGGAGAGCCGACGCATCTGGGCTGATGTACTTAGCAAGATCACGATCGAGAGCCAAGACACCGCCGTCCTGAAGAACTTCTACACGGCACTCTACCATGCCCATATCGCTCCCTTCAACTATCAGGATGTCGATGGTGCTTTCCGGGGCATGGACAAGCAGATCCATCAAGGGAACCCGAAGGATGGGCACTACACCGTCTTCTCTATCTGGGATACCTATCGTGCGCTCCATCCACTGCTCACGATCATTGACCCCGACCAAGCGCTCCGCTATGGTAAGAGCCTGATCCAAGACTATCAAGAGGGCACGATACTTCCTCGCTGGCCTCTGGCTGCGAACTATACGGGATGTATGCCCGGCTACCACTCCGTCAGCATCCTAGCCGATCTCGTCGCCAAGGGCCTAGCTACGAAGGAGGATCTACGTCTCTGGACAGAAGCCGCCGTGAGCAGCTCGGTCTATCGGGAGGATTTAGCGAAGAAGTTTGCTGGCACTCGTGAGCTAGACCTGATCACTCGCCATCCGTACTACAAGGAGACGCTGGGCTTCGTCCCTGCCGACTCCATTCGCGAGAGTGTCAGCTGGGGAGTCGAGATGGCCTACGATGACTGGTGTATCGCCCGTCTAGCAGAAGCCGCAGGGCTAGACTCCATCCGTCAGGCCTACGACAAGAAGGCGCTCTACTACCAGCGCTATTGGGATCACGAGACCAAGCTCATGCGTCCCGTGATG
>CAJPPK010000022.1 GCA_905372565.1 uncultured Porphyromonas sp.
GGCGTGAGATACGCTCCTTCTTCTCTGAGCGAGAGTTGTAGACGTAGGAGCCTGCAGGGAGCTCACCAGCATAGACACGGAAGAAGCAGAGGCGACCTACATAGGGGTCAGTAGCGATCTTGAACGCAAGAGCGGTCAGAGGAGAGCTAGGGTCGACCTTGCGGACGATCTCCTTCTCAGGATCACGTGGGTCGGTACCGATGACCTCGGGGTTGTCCATTGGGCTGGGGAGGTAAGCTGCGACTGCATCGAGGAGAGTCTGGACACCCTTATTCTTGAAGGAAGAACCGCAGAGCATAGGATTGATCTGCATAGCAAGCGTACCCTTACGGAGAGCTGCACGGATCTCAGCCTCGGTGATCGTAGAGGGATCTTCGAAGTACTTTTCCATGAGGACATCATCGCAGTCTGCGAGCGCCTCAAGCATCTTGTCGCGCCACTCTTCAGCTTCAGCCTGGAGTTCAGCAGGGATGTCGATAGTCTCATAGTGAGCACCCATCGTCTCATCATCCCAAATAAGCGCCTTCATCGTGACGAGGTCTACGACACCACGGAAAGTCTCTTCCTGACCGACAGGGATCTGGATAGGACAAGGTGTAGCACCGAGGATAGCCTTGATCTGGCGGACGACTTCGAAGAAGTTAGCACCAGAGCGGTCCATCTTATTCACGTAGCAGATACGTGGCACACGGTACTTATCAGCCTGACGCCATACCGTCTCACTCTGAGGTTGTACACCACCTACTGCACAGAAGGTAGCTACAGCACCATCAAGGATACGGAGAGAACGCTCAACTTCTACCGTGAAGTCAACGTGCCCTGGGGTGTCAATGAGGTTGATCTTATACTTTGTGTTATCGTAGTTCCAGAACGTTGTCGTAGCAGCAGAGGTGATCGTGATACCACGCTCCTGCTCCTGCTCCATCCAGTCCATGGTAGCACCTCCATCGTGTACTTCACCGATCTTGTGAGTAAGACCTGTGTAGAAGAGGATACGTTCGGACGTAGTCGTCTTACCGGCATCGATGTGGGCCATGATACCGATATTTCTTGTAAGTTCTAGGTGTTTGTGGTCAGCCATTGTCTTTTGCCTTTCTTAGAATCTGAAGTGAGCAAATGCACGGTTGGCTTCAGCCATACGGTGCATATCTTCCTTACGCTTGAAGGCAGCACCCTGGCTATTGAAAGCATCCACGATCTCTGCTGCGAGCTTATCGGCCATGGTCTTGCCACCACGCTTGCGAGCATAGAGGATGAGGTTCTTCATAGAGATAGACTCTTTACGCTCGGCACGGATTTCCGTTGGCACCTGGAAGGTAGCACCACCGATACGGCGGCTCTTAACTTCTACCTGAGGAGTGATGTTGTCGAGGGCAGCCTTCCAGATCTCGAGGGAAGACTTGTCTTCCTGCTGGATCTTCTTGCCTACGATCTCGAGAGCGGTGTAGAAGATATCGAAAGCGATACTCTTCTTACCGTCGTACATCAGGTGATTCACGAACTTCGTCACCTTCACGTCACCAAATACGGGATCAGGTAGTACCTGTCTCTTTTTGGGCTTAGCTTTTCTCATTGCTTGAATGTTGATTTCGTTTCTGTCGATTGGTTGTGCTTGGATCTTCTTCAACACCCCCGCTGGGGTATTTACTCAACCTTGCTAGCCTATCCAACGAACCAAAAACTTGGGTTCTATTGTTTCTTAGCATCCCTCGGAGCGAGGGGTTCTCGAAGGCGTAGTCTCATGCGATCGCATCAGATCGCTCTTCGATGGCGGGTCAGTGGGTCGCGGAGCGACTACTTCTTACCCTTAGCTGGAGCAGCCTGACCTGGCTTAGGACGCTTAGCTCCATACTTTGAGCGGCGCTGCAGACGTCCATTAACACCAGCCGTATCCAGCGAACCACGTACGATGTGATAACGCACCCCTGGAAGGTCCTTCACACGTCCACCACGGACAAGGACGATGCTGTGCTCCTGGAGGTTGTGACCTTCACCTGGGATGTAGGCGTTGATCTCCTTACCATTCGTCAGGCGAACACGAGCAACCTTACGCATAGCAGAGTTAGGCTTCTTAGGGGTAGTCGTGTACACACGCACACAGACTCCTCGGCGCTGAGGGCAGGAGTCAAGAGCAGGGCTCTTACCCTTCTCTACGAGCGACTCGCGTCCCTTGCGTACCAATTGTTGAATAGTTGGCATTTCTTCGTTTCTACTTATGTTTGAATAACTTGTCTACAATTTAGACTCCTAAAGACCTGCCTTAGGCATACTCTACAGGATGCACAAAGATACACATAATTTACGAATAAACAATACGATGCGTACGCCGTCCCTCCATCTACCGCATCATCGAAAGAGGGAGAACGGCCTCCTCCGATCAGCGTAAATCTGACGGCTCAATCACAATATACCTAACCCACCGATCACGATATACGTAATCCCTCGACCACAATATACCCAACCTCAAGATCACAATATACCCAACGTAACGGGGGCAATCCCATCCCCCTGACCGCACGCAGCACCACGAGGGTCTATAAACGTCTACCCGCCCTGCCGAGTCGAGGCTCAGCAGGGCGGGTAGAATCATTTAGGAGTGGGACGAACTACTTCGTGATCACCTCAAGGCGACGGAGTAGCGTCTGATAGTGGAGCTTCAGATCCTTGGATCGAGTCGTCGGGATCACCTTCTTCAGCAGCGCCTCGGCTTGGTACTGGAGCGGGAGGAATAGGGTCGTCGCATTACCGATGGAGCCCGTGAAGAGATCTTCGGGCTCTCCGTAGCTCTTACCAAAGCCTAGGATCTCCGTACCCTGCTGATAGAGCTTGACCTGCTCATCCTCTGCCTCGTGACGTAGCGAGCAGAAGTGATCCTGGTGAGACTGAGGAAGCGTAGCGATGAACTCATCATCCGTCATCCCCTCGGGGCGGAAGGTAGCATCCTGCCCAACGGATCCGATCAGACCTCCTGAGGTCAACTTAGAGCCACCGCCAGACTTAGGCAGAAGATCCTCCGTGTACGAAGTGAGGTAACGCACATAGAACTCCTGAAGCTGACGCTCTGCAGGCGTGAGATCCTCCTTGCCAGCCTCCGTCTTAGCGAAGACACGGGCATAGACATCTGCCGCATACTCTGCAGGAGAATAGGAGGTCGAGTCAAGATAGTAGGAGAGATTCAGCGAGATGATATTACGGATCGCCTGTGCACGAGTATAAGCCCCGAGACGTACGAAGGGCGAATCTGCAGCGACATCCCCCATCGACTGCTCGAGCTTCTCATTGCGAAGGCTATCGATCGAGACAGCTTGGTCTAGGAGCCAGAGCGCAGACTCACGCTGCTTCGCCTTAGGTACGACACGGTAGCGAGGAAGTCCTGATGCCTCACTCGTCTGATTGAGGTAGATACCAGGCACATTGAGGAAGACATTATGGACATAGCGCATAGCCTGGCCTGCGATCCCCTCATAGAGCTTGGTGCGGTGATCAGCTTCTTCATCCTTAGCGAACCACTCCCCGAGGTGCGAGATGATATACTTCAGGTTCTTTAACCCTAGCGTACTAGCTGCCACAGGGTCACCGGAGAGGTCTTCCTCGATAGCCGAAGGGTCGTAAGCACGACTTCCGTCCTGAGGCATCCCATAGCGATACTCGGGATCGTGTGCGTGCTTCTCTACAAAGGCTGACAGACGCTTGAATTCCTCGATCGCATCGCCATTCGTATCTGGGAAGTACTTATACGTCCATTCGATGGCATACTTGTCATACGTACCTACCGTAGGAGGGTCTAGCGTCACACCCTTATCCTCGGGCTGGACGACGTAGTTGAAGCGGGCATAGTCCATGATCGAAGGAGTCGTACCATGCGTGGCGGTGAAGGTAGCCGAGCGCAAGGAATCGACCGAGTAAGCCGCAGAGGATCCCATGTTGTGCATGAAGCCCAGCGTATGACCGATTTCGTGCGCGATGACGTACTTAAGTGACTTCGACATCAGCGAGTCAGGGAGCTTCATCGCACGTACCGCAGGGTCATTCTGTGCCGTCTGGATGAAGCGCCAGTTATTATTGAGCTTCGAGACATCACTCCATACGAGTACCGTAGCATTGATGATCTCCCCAGTACGAGGATCTGCCCAAGAGGGCCCCATCGCATTCTCCGTGGGGATGGGGACGTAGCGAATACAGTTATACTTGAGGTTATCGGGGTCGAAGTTGGGATCATCCGTAGGGAAGTCACGCACCTGGATAGCATCCTTAAAGCCAATACGCTCAAAGGCGGCATTCCAGCGGAGTGTCCCCTCCTTCATCGCTTCCTTCCATAGCGGAGGGAAGGTATTCTCCACATAGAAGACGATAGGCTTCTTAGGCGTGACGAGCTCACCACGCTTGAAGGCTTCGACGTCCGAGGGCTCAATACGCCAGCGCTTGACGAAGTTCGTCTGCTCGATCTCGTTCGTCTCAGGATTGAGGACGATCTTAGGCGTGAGAAAGAGTCCTACTCGGGTATCCGAGATACGAGGGACCATTTGCTCCTTCGGTAGACGAAGGATCGTGAAGGTCGCCCCAATGGTCACGGGATAGTCCTGCAGAGCCGTCCCACGCTGCGAAGAGAGCGTGATGCGGTAGCTACGATCGACCTTGACCGAGACATTATCCTCGAAGGACTTCAGCTCACGGATCACACTGAGATCACGCTGCTGATTGGCCGTGACCGACATCCCCGAAGCACTGCGAGAGATGAGGCGGAAGTACTTCTGATCCTCCGTGAAGAGGCTCGTAGCATCGATGAGAACGGCCGTCTTGTCTTTGTTCCACGCCTTGATGGGGAACTTATACAGTGGCAGATGCTTGTAGCTAGGACTTAGACGCTCCTTGATCTCCTCGCTCTTCTTATCGGAGAAGAGGTAGGGATTGGAGTTCACCGCCTCGAGCACGATAGCACTATCTCGCTGAGCGAAGCGCATGTGCACGGGGCTACTATTCTTATAGCCCACCATCCCCAGCTGAGGATTGGAGATCGAGGAGAGTGTCGCCGAGATGAGGACTTCGTCCCCAATGGTCTTTACAGGAAGCTCGATATAGAGCTTCTCATCCGTCTTATGGAGCGTCAGGAAGTCGCCCTTAGCAGAGACGATCTTACCTGAGGTCAGGATACGTTCGTAGGGAGTCTTCTCAGGAGCCTTCTCCGTCTTAGCTGGCTTTTTCTTCTTAAGGAAGTCGAAGATGCCGGCTTGTGCTGACGGGACTAGCGCAAAGCAAGCTGCCGCCAGGACGAGTGCTGTGATCTTATTTCTTGTCATCTTCTAGATAGGCTATTTCTTTTCATCAAGGAGCTTAGCGACCTTGAAGGCCAGCGTCTGATAGTGGGCACGTAGCACCTTGTCCGTAGTACTAGCTGCACGCTGTTCCAGCAGAGGGCGGAGCTTCACCAAGTAGGCATACATATAGCGGTCAGAGGTATCTAGGGCTGGGATATTAGCCATAGGATAGATGCTAGCCGAAGGATTGCCACTGCGGAAGGCAGACTTATTGGACTGCAGAGCCTGCGCATAGTCCGTAGCTGGCTGATCCAGTGCCGAGAGCTGACCAAAGCTGTGCTGGAAAGAAGGTGAAGCAAAGCCTATAGGGAAGGAAGGCGTAGCATTACGTGGGTTCTTAGCCCCTGCGATCGACTTATCGATGAAGGCGGTCTGCATCAGACGCTCCATGTGGTTCGGGCTCTTGCCTGCGATCGTCGAGGAGAAGGTCGCCTGATAGAGATCTTCGAAGTATTCCTCGAGCGAGTAGCTCTGCTTATCGATCTGAGCTGCGAGGATGACACGTGAGCGAAGATTGAGGATATCTCCCACGATGAACTCAAGGATCTGATCGAAGTAGCCGATGTTCATAAAGCCCTTACGCTCTAGGGTACGATCAGCATAGCCCTGGAACTTCTTCGCTTGATCAAGCACCCAGAGGAAGGCTTCACGCTGCTTTGCCTTGGGCACGACACGATAGCTAGGCTGACCCGAGGAGAGACGGGGCGTACTGCAGATGATCCCACCGACTAGGCTTGCACCATTCTTAAACTGCTGATAGTACTGCTGAGCGATAGCGAGGTAGAGAGCGTTCTTCTTTCGGCTATCGGGATCGTCCTTCACCCATTGCTCTAGGCCATTGCGGATGATGGCTAGGTTCTTGAGGGCTAGGTCGCTTGCCTTGATCGGGTCATTCCCTAGATCCGCTTCTCGCACCGTAGGATCGACGGCATAGCGCTGTACGGGAGCATAGCGGAAGCGTGCATCCCCAGCCTTCTTATTGACAAAGTCCGTGAGGAGCTTAGCCTCAGCGATAGGATCACCCTCCGTCTTGGGGAAGTAGCGGTAGCCCCAGTCAATGGCAAAGAGGTCATAGGGGCCGAGTTGGTCATTCACCAGGCGAGCGCCCTTATCCGTTGGCTGAGCAAGGAAGTTATAGGACACGCCGTCCAAGATCGAGGAGGCTAGTCCAAGGCTCTGGCTCTTGCTGGAGCGAAGATCCTCGACGCTGTAAGCATAGGACGAAGCATGGTTAGGCAGTAGCCCAAGGACGCTCCCGACTTCCTGTGAGACGAGGAGCGAGAGGGACTGCTCAAACTGTGCCTGCGACAGACGACCCGAGCGAATCGAGGGATCGACTGCTCCCGTAGCGATGAAGCGATCCTTATAGAGCTGACGCTCTACATTATTATAGATGGTGATGTTCGCTGCGAAGATCTCCCCCGTACGAGGATCAGTCCATGAGGAAGAGGTCACCGACTCGGCGGTGTTAGGTACGAAACGAATGCAGGAATACTCGAGATTGTCTGGGTCAAAGTCCTTGTCATTCTTAGGGAAGTCACGTACCTCAAGGACGTTCTTGAAGCCAGCGGCCTCGAATGCCTTGTTCCAGCGTAGGACTCCCTCACGCACAGGCTTAGCCCAACCCGCAGGGAGGGTATTGTCGAGGTAGAAGACAATCTTCTTGACGGGCTCGGAGAGCTTGCCAGCGGCATAAGCGGACTTATCCTTTGGCACAAGGTTCCAGCGATGTGCGAGGTAGACAGGCTCGCTCTGGTCGAGGTAATCAGGGAAGGATACCTTGCGGGAAGTCTCGTAGCCGACACGTGCATCAGCAAAGCGAGGTGTCGCAGAGGACTCCTGCACGGGCATGATCGTATAGGTGACCTCGGCCGTCAGAGGCATGTCCTTGGCGACAGTCATTATCCCAAGGAGCGAAGCCGTCACGGAGAAGTTCATCTCGACACGGACGCTGGCATTGTTATCGAAGCTCTTTAGTCCACGAACGAACGTCAAGCCCGCATTACGCGATGAGGTAATCTTGAAGGGCCCCTGCTGCTTGGGCATGATCTCGAAGAGCGAATTACTCTCCTTGACGAGCTTATTCAGCTTGATCACTACCGCTGAGCTGTCGGGACGATAGACCTCGGGCTTGAAAGAGTTCAAGACGACATCACGGTAGTTCAGCTTCAGCGCCTCCGAAAGCTCGGGAGAAGCGCCACGCTGGTAGACCAATGAGTTAGGCGTCTTGAGGACAAGCACACTATCCTGAGGCTCTAGGCGGAAGATCACCGGAGCAGAATTCATCGAACCGACTGCCAGATAGTCAGGATCGGTCGTCGATGTGATGACAGCACCCATCATGAGCTCCTTGCCAAGGTACTTGGTGGGTAGCTCAAGGTAGATATCCTCATCTATCTTATGTAGGGTGACGAACTTACCCTTGGCAGTCTCTACCTTCTTATCCTTAAAGAATTTGGTGTACTTATCTTCAGCCTTCTTCTCCTCCTTCTTCGTGTCTTGGGGAGCTCGGGAAGCGAGTGGTGCTGCGAGCAGCGTGCCACCTGTGAGTCCTGCTACGAGGGCAAGAGCGAGGTAGCGCATGGGTCTTTTATGCATGGATTCGCTTATAGTGATTAGGTGATTACTTATAGGACGATGGGATCGCTATCGGGCGGTGTAAGCGCTCCTCTCTCGGATCTCGACCCCAGAGAGGAGCGCTACTTAGGCGACTAACTAGCTACCTAATGATCGAAGCTGACCCATAGAAATAGTGCAAGACGGGGAGGAGGCTGACGGGAGAGACGAACCTTCGGTAGAAGAAACGTAAACCTTGACCAGAAGAGACATAGACCTTAGCCAGAGCAAAGGCTAACCTTTCTTAGCCCGATCAATCTTGGACCACAGTCTCTACCTAGAGGATGTGCCTTATAGCCCCTGGATCCTGCCTTTGGATTTAACTAAGTCGGAAGTCGATATTCAGGATCTTGCCTACGATACCCGTCTTAGCCCAGACCTGCGAACTCGTGTTACCGCTGGTGACATCGTAGTAGTAGATCGAGCTCGTGGTACCATCGGTCGTAGCGATATACAGGTAAGTATTGCTACCATCGACGCGGGTCAGCATCTGTACGACTCGCTGTCCCTGAGGGAGCGTGATAAGTGGCGAAGTCGGGAAAGAGATCGATCCTGCCACGTAGGCATAGATCTGATGACCTGCAGATAGATAGAGGATGTCACGATGCGAGGCTATGCGTGAGCTAGCATCTACCCCCAGCGTTGAGGGAATATCCTGAAGTCCAGCAAAAGCTATCGGCTCGGTACGTGTACCCGAGGCAAAGGAGAAGCGTGCGAGGAAGAAATTCGTAGCGTTTGTCTTCGACTGCATCAGCAGAGCTACTTGATTGCGCTCACCATAAGAAGCCATCGCCGAGAGCTTGCCATCCTGCCACTTGCGATAGCTAGCATCGCTACCGAGATTAGAGCTGGTGGGCTGGTAGCGGAAGAAGTTAGCTGCCTGCATCAAGAATAGGACTCCTCTGGTCTCATCATAGAGGACGGCCGCATCACCGAGAGCCGTCGTAGCGATCACAGACTGCGCTGAGAAGAGCGTCCCAGGGTAGCGCTGATCGACCAAATACTGACCTCTCGGGCGACGAGCATAGAAGTAAGAGGAAGCCTGATAACTATAGAACTGCCCGTTACGAATGATACCACGGAACGAACCACTATACAGCGAGACGAGGGTTGCCTCACCTTCGGTCGCCTTGAATGGATCTCTCAGCAGCACCTGCATCGTGTTTGCATTCAGCAGGTAGGTATTCCCATCCACGAGCGTCAGGGTGATGTAGCGATCCTGTAGGCTCTGGAAGGAAGCGATCGAACTAGGTGCAGCGGGGAAGCCTGCGAAGGAGCCTGCTACAGGGTTATTCAGCTGTAGTCCCTCCTTGTAGGTCTCTGACTCCTTCGAGCTGTCGTAGCCCGCCGCAGGGATATAGCCGATCTCAGGCTTGTCACTCCTATTCAGTAGAGCGTAGAGCCCTACCCTGTAGGCTGTAGGCACGACGACCTTAAAGCGCTTGATGTACGTATTGTCAGCGTTGGAGATATGCAGAATGACGTCATACGTACCATAGATTTTGAGTGGCAGACGGAGTTCACGATTCGTCTGGATCTGTGGCAGAGAGCGGGCTCCCTCCGACTCCTTAGTCGTGGGAGGATAGATCTCCCAGCGGTAGGTAAGGGGGAAGGTCTCATGTGCCTGCTTGACATCAGGAGCGTTGAGCACGAACTCTTGCCCGAAGTCGGCTGTATAGGAGTCAGCGATCGTCGCCCCATCGGCTAGCGTGATGGAAGAGAGCGGACGTGTCGACTCGACGCTATCGTCCTTGTAGCAGGAGGAGAAGCCTCCCCCTAGCGCTAGCAAGGCACAGAGGTGGATGATATGTTTCTTTATCATGATGAGCTATACTAGATGAGTGAAACTAGGGAAGGAAGCGACGAATCTGAGCTTCATTCAGCCCCAACTCGGGATGCTCCTTGGCGATCTCGAGTGCAGCCCCTGCGATATAGGCAATATTGGCTGGGGTGTAAGCCTCCATGGCACGTGACCCTTGGAAGGAGGCAGCCTTAGGGAACTTGGCGAGGAGGTACTGGAACTTCACCCGTGAGTAATCCCCTAGGATACCCATACCACCGGTCTCGTTACTAAATCCGATCCACCAAACAGGCTGCTGCAGATCATCGACGATGCGGATACGGTAGGTCAAGCTAGCCGTAAACCGGGTCTCTAGATCTGCCGAAGGCTCTAGCTGAAGGATGAGCTCCTTACCAGCTTCACCTGCCTGAGCGACACCGCTTCGCTTGAAGACCACGGGGATCGTCGCACGAATAGAGTCTGCTGGGATATAATAGCTAGACGCTAGCGCCTCGTAGTCCGTACCTGCGATGGCAGGCTGAGGGCGGTCTTTCTCATTAGCGATACTACTGCTATAGTCTATTGGGGTACCTACCTTGACCTTCACCTCTAGGCGAGAGGAAGAGGTCGGCCCTGCTAGACGAATGGGGACATCGACACGCACCACAGTAGAGTCCGCCGTCAGTATGCCCGACGAGATCAAGACCCCCGAGGGACGAAGGACTGCACTACCATAAGGATAGTCCGACACGGGGACTTCGGAGGTCGCTCGCTGGAAGTAAACTTGGCGTGGAGCATTATAGAAGCCCTTCTTAGCCATACCATCGACCTCATCGATATGCTGACGACAGGAGCTGAACGGAAGAGCGAGCGCAATGCTACCTGCGAGAAGCAGGAGCTTATGAATAGGATACTTCATTGTCTGCTGTAATCTTAGTAAGTGATACCACTACTGCTTACCGTAGTTTTGCTCAGCCTCGGGACGTGGGAGGACAAAGATCGTCTCTGATGGCTGCATCGTACCTCCCTCGTAATTCGTGAAGGGGATCTGCAGGCGCTTCATAGCGAAGAAGACTTGTCCCTCACCAGGGTACTCCTTGATATACTCTAGGAGTAGCTGCTGCTTCAGATCGCTAAGCGAAGAGATACTGCTAGCCTCGAGCCCCTGCAGGCCACGGGAGCGACGTACGGCATTGAGAGACTCTAGCGCCTCAGCCGTCTGACCTAGGCGGAAGCGAGCCTCAGCCTGGATATAGTACATCTCTGGCAGACGAAGGATCGTGATCCCTCGCTGAGAGGTCGGCACACGGTCGATCTCTGCAGCCGTAGCGCCAAAGCGAATGAGTTTATTCTGCTCGCCCTGTCCGAAGAGAGCTTGGTTGGAGTAGAAGGCAGGATAGCGTTCGTCTCGGTTACCAGCTGTCGCCGTCGCCGCTTCGTAGATCTTCCCCTCTAGGTCTGCCCGACCGTATAGTTCCGAGACAGCAAAGTAAGCCTGAGCATCCCCTAAGAACTTCGGAGCGTAGAGCCCAAAGATCATTTCCCCAGGAGCAGGGAAGCGACGCACGGAAGCAAACTTCGTAGACTCCACAAGAGAGAACTTAGCGATCACCTTCGAAGCATATTCATTCGCCTTCTCATTATTGCCCATCAGGCTATAGACACGGGCATAGAGGGCATAGAGGGCATACTTATTGAAGTGCACGACTCGGTTCTTCGTGATCTCCGTATCGGTGACGTCATCCTGACGGATCGTCTCATCTTCACCCATCAGCGCTTCGGCCTGCTGTAGATCTTGAAGGATTAGGCCAAGGAACTGCTCGTGAGTATAGACATCCTTATTCTCGAGGTTGAAGGTCGTCGAGTAAGGGAGCAAGCGCTCGGACTTGTGCGCCGCATAGTCCATAGGTCCGAAGAGGCGATAAACATCGAGGTGCAGGAAGGCACGCAGACCATAAGCCTCCGCTTGGATACGCTGTAGGCGTGGATCCGAGAACTGAGGCGCTGCGACGTGACGGAGGATATTATTGGCGTAGGAGATCGTCTTGTAGAGCGAAGCCCAAAGATTATCGCCCGACTGACGGATCGAAGGGTAGCTGTAGTTGAACGACGAGAACTGGGGATCTTCGCCCTCTGTCCCTGTATTCGTTTTACGGAAGAGCTGTCCCAGCTTATCCATATACCCATAGGTCATCGTTGATCCATAGAGACTCGATGTCGCCATCGTCCCATAGACCCCATAGAGCGCATCGATATAGCCCTCATAGGTACTGAACTGGACGTCTTCGGTCAGTGTACCCTTTGGCTGGACATCAAGGAACTTATTGCAAGAGGTAAGGCTCAGCGCAGAAAGGCTGACTGCTCCTACCAAGATATATTGAATGGTCTTATTCATTGAGTTACCTAAGCTTTAGGGTTAGAAACCTATGCGGAGAGACATCTCCACACTACGAGCAAAGGGATAGTCGAGTCCACGCTCACGCTTGACCGTCGACCAGTAGAAGAGGTCATTGGTCAGTAGCTCAAGGCGTGCCTGACGGAAACGGAACTGCTTCAGCCAAGCCTGAGGGATGTCATACCCCAGCGACAGGCTACGGAGGGTGAAGTAGTTGTTCGTCTCGACGAAGCGGCTAGTCTGATAGCTCGTCTCCTCAGTAGCGATGTCACGGAAACGAGTGATATCCCCTGGACGCTTCCAGCGATCTGTGAAGACACGCTCATCGGCATTGAACTCCTTATTAGCCCCCTCGATGCGGGTCACTAACGTCGAGTTGTAAGCCTTAGCCCCGAAGGAATAGCCAAAGGAAGCCGTCAGAGAGAACCCCTTATAGTAGAGGTAAGAGGAGATCGAGCCTGAGCCTAACGGATTCGAATCTCCGACGATCACCTTGTCATTGGCATCGTAGGTGTAGGTGAAGCTCCCATCTCGCTTGATGAAGATCTCACGCCCCGTAGCAGGATCAATACCCGCAGAGCGAACGACCTTGAGTGCCGAGAGCGACTCTCCCTCTTCGTAGATAGGAGGTAGCTCTAGCCCATTACGGCGCTGGGCATCCGTGAGGTTCGGGCGACTCGTGTCGGTCGTACTAGGCACCGTCCCTCCAGCAGGCGTCTGCGTAGGGCGCTTGGCATTCTCAGCCTCATTGGTGCGTCGATTACTCTCACGGAGAGCATCGCTGATCTTGAGGATCTTATTCTGATTGTAGGTATAGTTGGCTGAGATGGACCACTGCCAGTCCTTAGTCTGTATAGCCACGACACGTGCCTGAAGCTCGATCCCGCGGTTCTCTACCTGACCTAAGTTCTCCTTCGCCTGGGAGATCCCGATGGAGGGAGCCTTCGTCACGTCGAGGAGGAGGTTATCGGTGATCTTCTGGTAGACATCGGCTGTCAAGTCAAGGCGATTCTTGAAGAGAGTGATGTCTGCCCCGGCGTTCTTACTCAGGACACGCTCCCACTTGAGGTCAGGATTCCCGATGCTCTTGGGGATCGACCCTGGACCGAGGATATAGTTGAGTCCAGAGTTGTAGTCATAGGTCGTCAGTGCCTGATAAGGCTCGAAGGACATATTCCCTAGATACCCAATACTTGCACGGAGCTTGAGAAGCTGGATATTCTTATTCCCCTTGAAGAAGCTCTCGTTATGTACGTTCCAAGCTCCTCCGAGAGACCAGAAGGGTGCGAAGCGTGTATTCTTACCAAACTTCGAAGAACCCTCATAGCGATAAACGACGTCTACAGAATAGCGGTTATCGTAGATCGCATTCCCGTTGAAGAAGAAGCCTGCTGCCGTCGATAGATTCTCCTGACCCGAGGGACGAGCACCCGATCCGTAGCCTAGCCCGAAGTGTGGGTGACCAAGCACATCGGAGTAGTAGCCGAGGCTCGTGTAGGAGCTAGCATCGGACTTATTCGACTCTAAGCTAGAGCCCAGCATAGACGTGACGAAGAGCTTCTGGAAGAAGGTCCTGTTATACGAGACCATCAGACGCCCCGTGATATTCAGCCCACGGGTGAAGGACTCATACATATCCCCTCGCTGAGTCAAGTCCGCTACTCTCCGGAAGACATAGGAGAGCGGTGAGCGGAAGCGACGACTAGCATCCGTGCGAGATGAGATCGAGAGGTCACCATCGATACGGAACTTACCCAGCCAGACCTGCAGACTTGTATTGTTAAGGAAGTCGATCGAGTTCTGATTATTGAAGCTCCCCAGCGTCATCTCATAGAGCGGGTTGGGGTTCGACGCCTTATCCAGCGAGGTCAGCAGATGTCCATCCTTGCCGTAGGGAGACTGGTAGGGGTTCTGCTTCACGAAGGTCGAGAAGGAGCCGTAGGAGGGGTTCTCTGAGGAGATACGGTTCAGGGTCAGCGTATTGGAGACGAAGAACTTCTGTGGCTGATTGTACGACAGACGGAAGGAGCCCGAGACGCGCTCACGACTAGACTGCTTCATCACCCCATCATCATTCCCATAGCGGAGCGTCAGTCCATAGCGCACGAACCTATCTCCACCCTCAGCAGCTAAGCTGTGAGAGTGCGACACTCCAGTACGTAGGGGCTTGGCAAGCCAGTCGATATTTGTTCCTTGGCGCACCATACCGAGGACACGATTACGGAGATTATCCTTCTCCTGCTGATTAGACATCGAGATGTGTTTCCCGTCTGGGCTGACCGCACTGAATCGACCTGCCAGCTCTTCGTACTGGAACTTCTGCTCAGGGTTCAGCAGGTGGTAGTCCGTGAGGTCTGGCACCGAGAGACGAAGTGTCCCACTATAATTGAGACGGATTCGCCCCTCTTTAATGGGCTTCGTCGTGAGGACGATCACCCCTGCAGCAGCCTTTGCTCCATAGAGCGCCGAGGCCGAAGCATCCTTAAGCACCGTCACCGACTCGATCGTGTTCACATCCATATCATAGATGTAGTCCACATCGACGATGGCTCCGTCGACGACGAAGAGAGGTAGGTTAGCAGCACCATCGAAGGATGCACGCCCACGGATGTTTAGGTTCGGGCGTTCATTGGGGTTAGACCCTAGGTCGTTCGAGGAGACCGCCTTCAGACCAGGGACAAAGGCCTCCAAGCTCTGAAGAATATTCTTCGTACCGACAGCCAGCAGATCTCTTGCCTGGATCGTGGTCTGCGACCCCGTGTAGCTCTTCTTATCCTTCTTCGTAAAGCCGGTGACGACGACATCCGATAGCGTGCTACTCTCTGGCTCGAGCTTGACACGGATGGGCTTACCTGCCTGTAGGGTTAGGATCTGCGTCTTATAGCCCATGAGAGAGATGCGTACTCGCTCAGTCGTATTCTTTGTGCGGAACTCAAAGACACCTTTAGCATTGGTCATATAGCCACTCGTCTGCCCGACGAGGATCGCTACGCCCATAGCGGGGTCACCATTCTCATCCACGATCGTACCCGTGAAGGTATGTAGGGTCGATCCCGTGGGCTGCTGCTGTTGGCTCAAAGCGCTAAGCGCTGGAGGCAGGCTCGGTGTGGCAGCCTGCGCCGTGAGGATAAAGCTCATCAGCCATCCTCCCGTTAGTAATGTCGTTAATACTCTCATTCGGCCTCTGTTGTTAGTTTAAACACTGTGCTTCTGACATAGTCTCGACTTCATTCAGCCGAGGACTACACACCAAGCAGGTCCGTCATGCATCTATGCATTGAATTAAGTAATCCCCACCATCCGAGCTGGAGTAAGGTGAGGATTCGGATCGTCATGCCCCCGCTCTAGGAGCAGCGATGTACTGAGTAAAGCTAGGTCTTGTAGGGATACAAGAACCTAGGATAGCAAAGATAAACAAATAATTGCATTTTTAATACCCCTTAGCTGACCACCCCACCTGTCCATCCATAGCGCCTCGTTATCAGGCATAATCCTACCCTAATCTATCCCTTACGCTAGCCTTATCTTCAACTAAAACGATCAAGGAGAGCCCTCTCGACCGAGAGACTCTCCTTGCTTCTAGCCAATACGAAGGGTGAGAAGGACTACATCACCTCAGCGCCCGAACTTCTCATGCAGGAAATCAAAACGTGCAAGCGCAGCCTCACCATGCTTTCTGAAGCCAGAGCGCACCTTCTCCAGCGTCTTTCTCTGTCCTAGCTTCGTCTTTGAGAAGAACTTATCCGCATAGCAGATCAGCTCTTCCTCAAGCGTCACGGGGACATAGATCCCTTCGGGCAGGGCGATACCCCGCTGCTGGATCTCTGACCACAGCAGTCCACTACCCGTATGACGCTCAGCCACCTGAGCATGGCGAGGGTAGCCCTCTCGACGAAGAAGCTCTGCCCCCAGATACCCATGCAGGATGTAGGGCTGATCCCCCTCACAGTGGATCGTCGGAGCCTCTGTGAGGAAGATCCCGATGTCATGAAGCATAGCCGCCTCCTCGACGAAGGCTCGATCAAGAGGGAGCTCAGGATGTGCATCGACTAGCTCAAGGGCTAGCCCTGTGACATCTAGACTATGCTGTAGAAGCACCGTATAGAGCGGGCTTCCCTCCGTGTAATATCGGTTGATAAGTGCTAGGGGATCCATGAGAGCGTAGGGAGCGACTAGGGTTCGACGGGCTGAGAGGTGGGCTGAGTACCCTCCTGTCCAGTACTATCAGACGGGAAGAGGAGCTGTCTTACTTGGCGAATGTCCTCTACTGAGTGCAATAGGCGAGGATAGAGTAGCGAAGACTGACGTGCCGAGGGGGGCTGAGTGCTATCCTCAGTATAAGGCTGGGTAGGGAAGATGCCTTCGTAAAGCAGACATCCATAGCCTAGCAGATAGATCCCGACCAGGAGACCAAGGACAAGGCCTACGAGGCGATCCAGCACTCCCAGCACTGGGCCTTTAGCTAGCGAGCCAAACCAGCCACCTACCAGACGGATCAGGGTGTACACGACAGCGAATGAAAGCAGGGGTAAGATGAAGCCCCACCCACTCAGCGAAGAGCCATCCCCTCCGCCTAGCACCTGCTCAATATAGGGAGCCACTCGCCAAGCCTCACGAAAGGCGATGATGAGTGCCGCCACCTGCACCACCCTTCTCACAGCGCCACCGAAGAGCCCTCCTAAAGCGAAGAGGAGCAGGACGCCACCGAGGAAAAGATCAAGTTGGTTCATACAAGTATCTTCCAGCTAATGATTATAACGCCTGCAAAGGTACAGCATATCCACCCAATGTCGAGCAGGAGCCCTCACACTCCCCCACCCCTCCTCTTGTCCTGCGATAGGACACCTTCGAGCAAACTGGTATCAGTAGTAACCCCAAGGGGCAACAGTAGTGCCTCTCCAGAGGCAACAGTAGTGCCCCTCATGGGGCATCAGTAGTACCTACTAGTTGGAAATAAAAACACCCTCTCCGAGGTCACTTTCCTACCCCTCTCCAGGAGCGATAGAGACACCTTTTCCAGTCCCTCTTCGCCCTCCCCTCGGCATCCCGTAGACAAGTCAAAAGAGGATAATAAGCAGATTTACATTATCTTTGCAGGGTTTCGACGGTGGGAGCAAGCGGCTCCACCCCGAGACCTACAGCCCCGAAAGCCGGGAGCCTAGCTCGATCCTGAGCTGACTTGACACCCCTCCCCTCATGGGAGAAACGAGGATGCAAGATGGATGGCGCTAGGTATGTCTGACTTAAACAAAAATGTATGACGTTGAAAGGAATTCTTTTCGGCGCCTGGGCATTCGCTACGCTCCTCGGAGCTACCTCAGCGAGTCTCCCTCACCCTACTAGCGCTGAAGCGCTGACCGTGGGTGACGTGCTACCGAAAATGAAGTCTCTGGACGTAGGTGGTCGCATCAGCACACCAGCCGACAAGACGCCAGCCTATCGCCTCATCCACTTCTGGGCAGCTTACAATGCCGAGAGTAGAGCGATGAATCAGGTCTGGGATCACTTCTTCAAGGCTAACCCCCACACCGCTATCCGCTACGAAGGTATCTCCGTAGACCCCGAGGAGGCTGTATGGGCACGAACGATCACCTGGGACCAGGTGGATCCTAACCGCCAGCACTGCTTGCCCCAAGGTGAGCAGGAGGAATACTCCTCTCGTGCTGGCTTGACTACGAACTTCCACACCTACCTGATCGATCAGCAGGGTGTCATCGTAGCCGTCGATCCAACCCCCTCAGAAATCACGAAGTATCTTTAACACCCCCTTTATGAATGAAGAAGCCCCTACGCTCAAGACTTGAGTGTAGGGGCTTCGCTTTTTCTAGCCCTCTTAGAGGAGAGAGTCAGCTACTTCAGCGGATGGATACCGAGACGTACGGGACGGATGAGGTTCTCTGGGGAGAGCACCTTATCGAGATCTTCCTTCGTCAGGATACCATGCTCGAGGATCAGATCGTAGACACCACGACCGGTCTCTAGCGCTTCCTTAGCGATCTTGGTCGAGTTCTTATAGCCGATGATAGGGTTCAGAGCTGTGACGATACCGATACTTTCACGGACATAGCTCTGGCACTTCTCTTCGTTAGCCGTGATCCCGTCGATACAGAGGGTGCGGAGGGTATCAAAGCCATTCGCAAGGAGGTCAATAGACTCGAAGCAGCACTGTGCCATGACAGGCTCCATAGCATTCAGCTCCATCTGCGAAGCGTCGCCAGCCATGGTGACACAGAGGTCGTTCCCCATGACCTTGTAGCAGACCTGACTCATGACCTCAGGGATGACAGGGTTTACCTTCCCTGGCATGATCGAGGAGCCTGGCTGCATAGCAGGCAGGTTGATTTCCCCGAGACCACAGCGTGGACCACTAGAGAGCAGACGGAGGTCGTTACAGATCTTATTGACCTTGACAGCGATACGGCGAAGGGCAGAGCTATAGCCGATCATCTCGCTCGTATCACTCGTAGCGCCGATGAAGTCTTCGGTGCGAGTGATAGGCCAACCCGTGACCTGCGCCATCGCTTCGGTGCAGTAGTCTGCGTACTCGGGTTCAGAGCAGATACCCGTACCGATAGCCGTAGCCCCCATGTTGATAGCGAGGAACTGCTGAGCAGCATAGTCGAGATGTGCCACCTCTGCCTCGAGGATGGAAGCGAAGCCACCGAAGGTCTGTCCGAGGGTCATCGGCACAGCATCCTGAAGCTGGGTACGACCCATCTTCACCACATGAGACAGCTCCTTAGACTTAGCCTTGAGAGCATCGATGAGCTGGATGAAGTGAGGACGGAGCTTGAGGTGCGAAGCATAGAGACCTAGGTGAATAGCCGTAGGATAAGCATCGTTCGTCGACTGCGAGCCATTGACATGGTCGTTAGGCGTGAGGTACTGGAATTCCCCTGGCTGATGCCCCATGATCTGGAGGGCACGGTTACAGATGACCTCGTTAGCGTTCATGTTCGTCGTCGTACCTGCGCCGCCCTGGATCATATCCACGGGGAAGTGCTCGTGGTGCTTACCCTCGAGGAGCTCGTGACAAGCCTGGACGATAGCATCCTTCTGCTCGTCCGAGAGCAGCCCTAGACGATGATTAGCTATAGCCGCAGCTTCCTTCGTCCAGGCTAAGCCATGGATGAAGAGAGGATAGTCGGAGAGATGGAAGACGCTGATCTGGAAGTTCTCGATACCGCGTAGGGTCTGGACGCCGTAGAGGTGTTCGTTGCTGATCTGACGTGCGCCGATCAGATCGCTTTCAGTGCGAAAGCCATTGGCTGTAGTTGCCATAGTATCTGGGATTACTATTGATGATGTGTTGAAATCAATAGCACAAAGGTACATTTTTTTCCTTCGCTACCTGCCCGCTCTCTAGCCCTTCCTGCGGGGGCTTCAGCAGGTAGAAATACCATCTTAACACAAAGAACAGGCTTCCCCTCCGAGCACGCCTCTTTTGTCGTCTTTCCAGCGCAAAAGCCTACATTTTGACGAACTTCCACACCTCCCCTCTCAGGCAAGAAATCCACTACGGGAGAGGCACCCCCGTGCATCCTCTCCAGTATTACCTCTCCAGAGGCACTACTGTTGCCCCTGAGGTGGCACTACTGATGCCCCAGGAGAGGCAACAGTAGTGCCTACTAGTTGGAAATTCCGACACCCATAAAAAGCGCCCCACCTCGAAGCGACTACGTGCGTAGTCTTCGAGGTGGGGCGATGGTCGAATCAAGGAAAGAGAAGCTAGTGCTTCTTCTGTCGATGCTGATCGAAGTAGCGGCGTGCGAACTCCTTACACACCCAAGGCAGACGCACGAGGCGATCTCCAGAGAGGATGGTCTTGGCACGCAGGTAATAGGTGCGCTCTAGCTCGGCCTCCTTGACATGGAAGTCCAGCGTCTTGTCATAGAAGGAGGACATCTCCTCGACCGTCAGCGTCTTGTCACCCTGACGCAGGCGACGCCCGATGGGCTCCAGCTCACGCCACAGACCGAAGCGCTTGTCATCCAGCTCATTCAGCAGGGGCATCAGCGCATCAGCCTCCGCAGTCGTCAAGCTAAGCTCCTTCATGAGAAAGAGTTGCTTCTGAGCACGGATACGCTCTCGGTGCTCCTGATGTATCGACTCCGACTTCGCTGGCTTCTTCGGCTGCTGAGCCGAGAGAGACGAAGGGGCAAGACAGATCGACCCCAGCACGAGAGCTAGGGGATAAATAAGCGACTTATTCATACGAAGCATAAATAGGTGCAGGCTCTCCCGTGAGATCCTGATAGTAGGAAGAGTAGCCCTCTCCGGCTCGCATCCGCTCACCGTAGTCGGCGTAGTAGTCAGCATACTCCTCATCGGGAGTTTTCGTCGTGACACTAGCCGTCGTCGTAGAGGTCTTCTCGGGCGTATGGAAGGCTCGGAAGAGCAGGTTAAAGGAGACAAACATCGCCGCCAGATAGAGGATAGGACGTAGGCGTACCCAGAGCGTAGGCCGAGGCGTCACCGCCTCTGCTGGAGCTTCGTCAGGGAGCTGAGCGAGTAGACGCTCCTCCAGCCCCTCGAAGTATCCTTCGGGGGTAGTATAGTGACGTCCGCTCTCTTCGGCGGGGGGAAGGGGTGTGGGCTTAATCATACTTGTAGCGATAGAGTCCTAGGGGACTTGACTATGTGACAAGGAGAAAAGGTATAGGTTTAATCTTGCTGGTTAAGGAAGTCAGTTACCTTCTTCACCGCATGGTGGTAAGAGGCCTTCAGAGCGCCCTCCGACGTCCCCGTCAGAGCCGACATCTGATCATAGGGCATCTCATCGTAGTAGCGTAGACGAAAGACGAGTTGCTGCTTCTTCGGCAGACTCAAGATCGCCTGCTGAAGTCGTAGCTCCGTAGCATCGGCATCGAAGTACTCATCTGCCGTCAGTCGCTCCAAGAGGTAGCTAGCCTCAGCCTCTTCGCTAGGCTGTAGGCGGAACTCCTGCTCTTGTCGTAGCTTCTTGAGGAAGTTCAGAGCTTCATAGAGAGCGATACGATAGAGCCAGGTCGACACCTTAGCCTCCCCACGAAATCCCTCGATCGCCTCCCAGGCCTTGATGAAGACATTCTGCGTCAGATCATCGGCATCCTCATGGCAGTAGACCATACGGCGAATCTGCCAGTAGACCTGCTTGCTATAGAGACGTACGACCTGAGCAAAGGCACTGCGTCTACGCTTCGGATCGGCGAGGCTCGCTTGGAGCTCTTCCTCGGTCATCACAGGGGTACCCATCGGCCTAGTCTTGTGCGGACTTCTTCTGTCGTGGTTCCGGCTTCTTCGTGATACGCTCGGTGAGCTCGCCCGAGCTAGAGGCGTCCAGCGTCAGGACTTGCTCCTTCGTCAGACGACCAGCGAGGATAGCTTCGACACAGCGATCCTCCACGAGCGTCTGCAGTCTTCTCCGAATGAAGCGAGCTCCCTTGGTCTTGGCTTCATCAGCCTGTGCCAAGAGATGCAGGGCTCGTGGCTGTACACGGAGCGTATAGCCCGCTTGACTCAGTCGCTCCTGGATAGGACGAAGCTCAAGGGTGACGATCTGCTCCAGCGCCTCTATGCCTAAGCTATTGAAGGCGATGACCTCGTCCAAGCGCCCGAGGAACTCGGGACTAAACGTTCGCTCCAAGGCCTTACGCACGATCCCTTCACTGCGCTCCTCAGGCTCACTTAGTCCAGCGAAGCCTACACTGCGAGCGAAGGACTTAGCCTCTCTTGAGCCGACATTACTCGTGAGGATGATCAGCGTGTGGCGGAAGTCCACCGTCCGACCTTCACCATCCGTGAGACGGCCCTCATCGAGGAGCTGGAGGAGGATATTGTATACATCGGGATGTGCCTTCTCGATCTCATCGAGGAGAATGACTCGGTGTGGCTTGAGACGTACGGGCTCGGTGAGTTCGCCCCCTTCTCCATAGCCGATATAGCCAGGAGGCGAGCCAATCAGTCGGGTGACCGTGAAGCGCTCAGCCAGCTCGCTCATATCAATACGCACAAGCGCCTCCTCGCTACCAAAGATCTCCTTAGCAAGCGCCTTAGCCAGATAGGTCTTCCCTACCCCAGTGGGTCCTAGGAAGAGGAAGGAGGCAATGGGACGGTGCTCATCTCTTAGGCCTAGCTTAGCTCGCTGGATGGAGCGACTGACGAGGTCGATCGCATGGTCCTGCCCGATGATCTGTGCCTTCAGCAGGCTAGGTAGCTTCTGAAGCTCCTTGAGCTCACTAGAGCCAGAGACCTGCTCCTCGGGGATATTCGCTAGTCGTGCCACCGCACGGCAAAGGTCTTTCACTGAGATGATGTACCTGGGGGATCGCTGGGAGGAGTAGCCACGACGCTGGCGAGCTAGCGCACCAGACAGATCAAGGAGCTCCCTACAAGCATAGAGGAAAGGATACTGTGGTAGATAACGCTCTGCCAAGGTAAGGACATCCATGTATCCAAAGCCCAGCCGAGCCCCGTAGTACTTCGACGTTTCCTGCCCATACTGGGCGAAGATCTTCGAGCAATGTCGCCGATCGATAGGCTCGACCAAGACCTTCACCGTAGAGCGGGAGATGATCTCACTACGCTCGATGCTCTGCGTGTAGCCTGCTGGCGTAGTCGTAGCAAGGAGTCGCATCCCATGCTGAGCTAGGGATGCAAAGAAAAGGTCTGCAAACTCCCCACCCTGCCCCCTGGAGGAAGAGGAGCGGAGGAGGTGAATATCCTCGATATAGAGTAGTGCTTGGGGGACAGCCTTCAGACGATCAAAGAGGACACGAAGCACCATCTCCGCCCCAAAGGTCTGAGCTCCGGCCATGAGCCTAGAGGCATTGAGCTGGAAGAGCTCCGTATAAGGGAATCCCTTAGGCGGTAGATAGCCATAGTTGATCTCAAAGTGTCTGCGCTCCAAGGCACGGGCAAAGGCCAGCACCAGCTCCTGGGGACAGTCTTTATTCTCAGCAATGATGATAGGAGAGAGGGCTCGCTGACGAAGGAGTGTCTCGACGAGACGATCCATCTCGCGGACGAAAAGTCCGTCCTTGTCCGTGAGCTTGGGGTTTCCTCCTCTGACGAAGGCTCCGAGCTCCTCTAGGTGGGCCCGAGGATCCGCCTGAGGCTCTCCCTGTTCCTGCTCTTCGATCTGGGCTCGCTCCTCTTCGGAGAGCTCAGTGGAGGTCTGTAATCCTATGCGAGCAAGCATCTCATTGAGCTCATTCAGCAGGCTATCATTGCGTACGAACTTCCCATCTTTCCCTTGAGAGAAGGCTGCCACCGGGAGAACTCGAGCTCCCTTACGACGGCTCCGTGATCGTGGCTTCTCCTCGGCTTCTGATGCCGATGTCTCCTCTAGCTCACGGCCGAAGTCCTCCTTCTCCTTAGCTCGGCTAGCAGAAGGATCTCCATGTACCAAGCGAATGATCCGAGCGATCTCTTCGTCCGTCTGAGGTGTGATCCCCTGAGCTCGGAGGTAGTCCGAGAGGACATTCCACCCATCCGTTAGACAGAGGGCATAGAGCAAATGCAGAGGTGAGATCGCCTGAGCCCCGACGAGGCGGGAGATGCGTGCCGAGAGCGTCAGTACATCGTGCGCCTCTATGCTGTAGGGGGGCACACGGTCTACGAGCTCGGCCTGACCGGTCTGCTCTAGACGGCTGGCGAGCTCGGCCTTCAGCGTCTCCCATGGGAGATCTCGCTCGGTAAAGAAGCGTATGGCTCGACTCGTCCCTTCCTCCAAGATCCCCCAGAGCAGGAAGTCCAGAGTCAGCTCTGGAGCTCCCAGACGACCAGCATACTCAGATGCTAGCTCAAGGGCTGAGCGGAAGGTGTCTGTATAATTGTACTTCATAGAGATAAGACGTACCTAGGGGAGAGAAGACTAGCCCTTCACCTGGGCTGCATGGAGCTTGGCGTAGCGATCACCGCGAGCCAACAGCTCTTCGTGCGTACCTTGCTCCACGATCTGGCCACCCTCGACGACGCAAATGAGGTCAGCGTGGATGATGGTAGAGAGGCGGTGAGCGATGACGATCGTCGTGCGCCCCGTCATCAGGCGGTCGAGCGCACTCTGCACGAGGCGCTCACTCTTCGTATCGAGAGCCGAAGTCGCCTCGTCGAGGATGAGGATCGGAGGATTCTTGTAGACCGCTCGGGCTATGGAGAGACGCTGGCGCTGTCCGCCGGAGAGCTTACCCCCTCGGTCCCCGATGTTCGTCGCATAGCCATGGGGAAGCTCGTCGATGAACTCATCCGCATGGGCGACGACAGCAGCCTGGCGGATAGCTTCCGGATCGGGAGTATCGATACCAAAGGCGATATTATCTGCCACGGAGGCATTGAAGAGGATCGGCTCTTGGTTCACATTCCCCATGAGGCTACGGAGATCGTGGAGCGTGACCTCACGGACGTCAGTACCATCGATGGTGATACTCCCCTCGACGACATCGTAGAAGCGAGGGATCAGATCCACGAGGGTACTCTTCCCCGAGCCCGAATGCCCGACGAGCGCCACGGTCTGCCCCTTGCGAATGGTGAGGTTCACATGCCTTAGCACCCACTCCTCCTCATAGCGGAAGGAGACATCATGTAGCTCGATCTTGTCCTCGAAAGTTAGTGGCTTCGGCTGAGCTGGATCTAAGATGTTACTTTCCGCCTTCAGAATGCGGTCAACGCGCTCCATCGACGCCATGCCTCGGCGAACGTTGTAGATGCCACGGCTAAGCTCCTTGAGCGGATTGATCAAGCTATAGAAGATCACCAAGTAGTAGATGAAGGTCGAAGCACTGATCGGGCTACTCTGATTGAGGATCAATGAGCCCCCGTACCATAGGACGATGGCGATGGTAGCCGTACCGAGGAACTCACTCATCGGGTGTGCTAGCTGCTGACGACGTGCGACTCGGATGGTCGTACGGCGGTAGTTCTCGTTGGATCGCTCGAAGCGATCTCCGACATAGGCCTCGGCTGTGAAGGCTTTGACAATGCGTAGTCCGCCGAGCGTCTCTTCGACCTGACTGATGAGGCCTCCCCACTGCGTCTGAGCCTCTAGGCTTGAGCGCTTGAGCGTCTTACCTACACGCCCCATGATGAAGCCTGCCAGCGGGAGAACGAGGAAGACGAAGAGCGTTAGCTCCCACGAGATCATCAGCATCGTCGAGAGATAGACGATGATCAGGATAGGATTCTTAAGCAGGAGGTCTAGCGAACTCATCACAGAGTTCTCTACCTCCCCGACATCGCCCGTGATTCGTGCTAGGACATCCCCCTTGCGCTCGTCGCTAAAGAAGCCCAAAGGGAGGGCAAGGATCTTACGATTAAGCTGATTGCGTAGATCTCTGACGACCCCCGTACGTATCGGTATCAGGAAGAAGTCCGCCAAATAGGTCGCACTGACCTTCAGTAGGGTCATCACCACGAGGTAGACGCCGAGGACAACGAGCGCATACGACGCCCCTTCCTGCTCGATCAGCTGGGTGACCCAGTAACCAAAGTTATTGACAAGCGCCTTGAATAGTCCATCCCAGCCACTCCTTGTCCAGAGGTCAAAGCCAGCGAAGGGGATGTAAGTATGTACCCTATCCTCGATTTGGAAGAGGATATTCAGGATCGGCATCACCAGAGAGAAGGCGACGAGGTTGAGCAAAGCGCTCAGGATGTTGAAGCCCACCGCCAGCGTCAAGAACCTCTTGTAATGAGGCGCTATGAAGCGGCGAACCAAAACAAATATATCTTTCATCTAAATGATCTGTATCTAGCAGTAGTTACGCTTATCGCACTACAATTATCT
>CAJPPK010000023.1 GCA_905372565.1 uncultured Porphyromonas sp.
GAAGGCTACCTCAGAGACCATCATCCCGAGCTAGTGGCCAACAGCGCCTTCATCGTAGGCTCGCTCCCATCCTCCTGGGCAACAAGTCCATCCAAGCGGTCTTCTCAGGGGGTACGAGCTCCACGATGACTTCGACGGCAGTCCTGAGTACGAGCTACTCTACACCGAGCTGACAGGTACCATCGTCCTCCACACCAATTTCCGACGTAGCCGCCTAAACACCTCCCCACCCCATTCGCCAAGGAAATCCTCTGTCCTCCACGCCAATTCCCGACACACCTCCCTGAGCATTTTCTCACCCCTCTCCAGCCTACTTGTAGAGGGCATCTCGGAAGCCCCATTTTGGGACCGACAGTAGATCGCAAAAAAACCACCGCAGGGTTCTTTTTCCACCCACCAAGGCAAGGGAAGGGAGACGCTACTTCCTCCCCTCAAGAAAGAGCAGAGCCGAGACCCTCCGTAGTGTGAGGATCTCGGCTCTAAACTATAGAGATAAAAGAGAGCGCCTCACGCTCTGCCAAGCCTAAGACTTGCATGGAGCGTGAGGCGCCTGTTGTATTCCCCTAGAGTTAGGGGCATAGTGACTTCTCGTGGAAGCTACTAGAGGTTGTTAGTACCACGAGTACCTGGACGACCCCAGTTATCATCGAACTCTGGATCCTCGAGATCTCCGTCGAAAGAGAACCCTACGAGCAGGTGGAGAGACTGCGGAAGCACGAAGGTCTTAGCTTCAGGTGCCTGATAGGATTCCTTATATATCTTATTCATCTTAGTTTCTAGTCTTTCGTTGTGATTATTAAGGAATAGCCTCCCATTGAGCAGCCCCAGTCCAGTTCTTGTAGTTGCTCAAGATAACACCACCCACTGATTCAGCACGATTCACAGGCGTAGGTCTTACCTCAAAGACAGGATAGTAGACCTTGTTATCGAGGGCCTTCCGATACGATGTCGTAGATCCAACCGCAGGCTTAAACTTCTCAAACTTATCAGCAATAGTTCCGAGCTTCTGATAGCCACTGCCAGGAGCCAGCGAGTATGCAGATCCATCATAGAAGAATTGTGCAGCACGTCTGATACCAACCGAACCATAGTCATCAACCTGAGGGAAGTACATAGCTATCACCATATCACCCTTAGCAGGCAGTTCACCTGCAGGAGTAGTCGAAACAGGAACCTGAAGCATCGTCTTGTACTCCATGAAGCGGTATCTATCACGCTGACCGATATTCACCTCCTTATACTTGCCGTTGAAGTTGGTCTCATCGACATACTGGGGATTCATATAGAATGCCCCGGTCTTATTATCGAAGGAGAGCTGCTGATACTGAGCCACAGAGAGCGTAGGCGACACATCTAGATAAGTATACATACCTGGACGAAGAGCACGATAGCCCTTCTTCCCACTAGCATCAGTATACGGAGCATTTGTCGCTGGATTGATCCTCGTGATATACTTAGGGAAGGTATTGTGGATACGAACCATCATGAGATAGCCCATCATCTTGAGCTTCATGCGAACATTATTCTTCGTGCTGATCTCATGAACCTTCCCGTTCTTATGATAGCGCCACCCAAGTGGGTTAGCCTCACTTTTAAGCATCACGAAGTTCCCGGGGAGCGTCACGCCATCGTCCCAACTCGTAATGACGTGAGGACCCTTATTGGTGAAGTTTAGGTTCCCGAGATCATTGCCGATAACGACCGAGACATAGCAGTTATCCATATTTCTACCCACCATTTCAGCAAAGATTTTCCTATACTCCCCGTTTGCATCAAAGCCAGACACTAGACCATCGTAACCGATGCTTTTACCATCGTTATAGACACGGAAGGGGGCATTGAAGGGAACATACTTGTGCGTGATTCCATCATAGATGTAAATCATACCAGTCAGGCGATCCGCGCTCCGGCCCACTCCATCGGCATAGGCACGAAGGTCGATCAGCTTCTTATCTGCGGCACCAGTCTTGATAGTAGGGAAAACGGCCCTCGGCTGCTGAGTAGCATCAAAGCCACCAGCCACTTCTTCAAAATCCTCAACATCCAAGCGGAGGCTCAGACGAATACCTTCCTCACCGGAATCTTCACCGGTCAGGGCAACAGGCGCTTCTTGATTCTGCACCTTTGGTTCAGTTGACACAACGGGCGTCTCCTTCGAGCAGGAGGCAAAGATCCCCGCAACAGCCAACAGCATAAATAGTTTTCTCATTCTCTAAAATTAATTGTTACTGATAAACACTTTGCAAACCCAGCATCCTCTCCAAACCTCCCAAGACTTCCAAGTCTATATATTAGCTAGACACAAGGAGTAACTTAGCGAGTAGACAGACCCATCATAAGACAAGCCCTATCCTCCATTGAAGCAGGTGCAAAAAAAACACCTCCCAGCCCATCTACATAAGACCAGAGGTATCGGATTTGCTTCTTTTCGGATGCAAAATTAAGAAGAATAAACAAACCAAACCACGACATAAACCCATTATCCATGCACATGCCCCCCGCAAGCATCCATGCCGTGCTGCAATGGGATCGACTTGCTACACTACCGTTTGACTAGATCAGATAGACGTCTGTGATAAAACGAGGTAAAGGGGAATGACACTTCCCTCTCTCTCCGCAGTGAGTGTCGTAACCAACGAGGTTACGGCACTTTTCTTTTATGAAGTGGCGTCGACTTGAGATACGAGCTCGCTGATCCCATACTCCGACCTCCCCCGACCAGATCCAAGGCGCACACCGAGCCCGCCATGCCTTGGCTCTAGGTTAGCACACACCTTGATCTCTCTACCCTATCTTTGTACCGCAAGATCAAGACCCCAAGGCAAATACAATGACGATTACAGAAGTGAGAGATGCTCTCCAGAAAGAAGATCCCCATGAGCTATTTAAGCTACATCATGCTTGGGTAAGCACCCTAATCCCATTTTGGAGGCAAGCGGTGATCCGAATCGCAGAGCTGACCGGCACGTCGACAGACCGCAGGGACAAGCACTTGAGAGCTATAGAGCAATCCATAACCCTACTACCCGCCTGGCGATCGAAGCAGATAACCTATGTCAAGGCTAGACGTAGAGAGATCGACAGCGCCATTAGTTTCATCCGGAATGCAGTCTTAACTAATCCGGTCTCGAAGTATGCCTTCGCCCCCGTCTGCAGAAATCTAGCGGGCATCTTACGTCACTCCTTATCCATCTCCACCTTCGGCTACAGCGACGAACAGCTACCAGACGTATTAGCCCACGACATTTACAATCTAGCCACCTGCCATACGCTATTCCCCTTTGACACCAGTGACTTCGTATGCTTCCTCTCCGGCAAGGGATCTCCCCAGACCGACGGGTCCACTGGGGAGAACTGGCACCTCATGATGGATCGTGCCGGTGAAGTACTCGGCATTCGCCCCCTCATCGAGGCCATAGATCAGCAAGCAAGGTTTATATGGGACAGCTACAGCGCACCCTTTGCCTGGGTGTATGACGAAGCCGTTTGGACTCGGGAGATCCCCAACCTCTCCATGGAGCTACACTACATCGCCCAAAGGGCCTTTCACCAACGATAAGACCAAGGTCTCTGCATTAGATCAGCAAGGCATCCGCTAGCTAGGCATGCCCTCTCGACAAGGTATCCCGAGAGACAGAAAGGTCTACCATAGCTCGGTCTTTGGCTTCCTACTATCTAAGAAGTAACGTATCTTTGTGTTAAAGAATTCATACATAGAAGATGAAACCATTCCATACCCTGCTTCCCTTAGGGATCTTCGTTAGTGCTTGCCTTCTCGGGAGCGGGACCTCATGCTCTTCCCATAGTCATGGGAGTAGTGACTCCACACAGACCTCCTCTTCCTTCGAGCTAGCTCTTGACTCGGTCGTCGTACGGGACACCCTGTACGATCAGCAGGCTACCCGCAGTGGCTCTGCCGTAGCTGTAGACCTAGTCTTCCGCTATCCCTCAGGGGACAGCACGCTAGTCGCTCTCTTCACTCGCGCATTCTTCGGTGACGAGTTCCGGTCTACTAGCCCTCGTGAGACGATGACACGCTTCGTCCAGAAGATCCGAGAGGAGTATCTCTTCGGCGCACTAGAGGGCGAAGAGGGTTTCTCAAAGGAGGAGCTCACATCCATGCAGAGCACGCTCGCTATGAAGAATAAGGTCAGCTACACCGACTCCCTCGTAGTCTCGATCGAGAAGACAGAGTCCAACTACTCCAACGGAGCTGCCCATGGTATGGAGGGGATCTCCTATCACAATATCGACCGCCGAAGACATAGTCTCATCAGCGAAGGGGATCTATTCATCGAGGGCTACACATCACCTCTGAGCAAGATCCTCCAGCGCTGTATCCTCCGAGACTATCAGGCCAAGACCATCGAAGACCTCTTCAACGAAACGAGCATTGACGCTAGCGAGATGCCACCGAATAATAACTTCGCCATCACACGCGATGGTCTCATCTATTACTTCAATCCCTATGAGATCGCCCCTTATGTCGCAGGTATCATTCAGGTGCGTGTCCCCTATGAGGAGCTACGTCTGATCCTGCGCCCTGGCTCACTCCTCTATGCCTATCTCCCTGCCAACTAGATTTACCCTATGTCCGCTTCGCTCGACCTACTGAAGAAATACTTCCCGCACCTCACCCCCGAGCAGTGCAGCCAGTTTGAAGC
Organism: uncultured Porphyromonas sp.; assembly: GCA_905372565.1. Lineage (GTDB taxonomy): Bacteria > Bacteroidota > Bacteroidia > Bacteroidales > Porphyromonadaceae > Porphyromonas. The sequence continues at coordinate 4,665 of CAJPPK010000023.1, forward strand.
CTTGGACGCTCTATATCGAGAGTGGAATGCCAAGATCAACGTCATCTCTCGCAAGGATATTGACTCGCTCTACGAGCACCATATCTTGCATTCGCTAGGTATCGCCCAAATGATCCGCTTCAAGCCTGGTACGAGGATCATCGACTTCGGTACGGGCGGTGGCTTCCCTGGCATCCCTCTGGCGATCCTCTTCCCCGAGTGTGACTTCCTCCTCGTCGACAGCATCGGCAAGAAGGTGCGGGTAGCTGGGGCCGTAGCCGAAGCCCTAGGGCTCAAGAACGTCCGCACACTCCACGGCCGAGGCGAAGACGTCAAGGAGCAGTTTGACTTCGTCGTCAGTCGTGCTGTGATGCGCCTGGATGAGCTGGTAGGCTTCACACGACGTCTCGTCCACGGAGAGCACCGTAATGGCATGCCGAACGGACTCATCTGCCTCAAGGGCGGAGAGCTCCAAGCCGAGATACGCCCCTTCAAGCGGATCGTCGAGGTACAAGATCTCTGGCCGACCTTCAGCGAGGAATACTTCAAGACGAAGAAGGTCGTCTATCTACCGCTCTAGCGCACTCCCTTCGAGAAGAGGAGACCAGATCCGATGTGGCTGGTCTCCTCTTTTTTTTACCTACTCTGGGTACTATAGATCACTCCCTCTTAGTCACAATATACCTAACCGACAGACCACTATATACCCACCCGAGAGGTCACGATATACCTAACCGATCAGTCAGAATATACGTAATCTCACGAAGGGAATAGAAGCCTCCGACAGCTCCGCTATCCTCCATCGGGTGACAAGCCGTACTCCCAGCCGTCAGGGCGCCTACTCAGCCAGCGATATTCTCTATCTTTGTACAAGCAAATACTCATTAAACTATAGGACAATGAAGATCCGTACCCTCGCTTTACTTGTCATGGTCACGACCGCCCTAGGCAGTAGCCAGCTCTCCGCCCAAGAGAAACCACTCCCCACCCCCACGCTCGAGCAATACACCTCCGGCTCCCCAAACCAGCTCCGACGCACCTCCCTACGAGCGTTGACGTGGCTAGGCAATGACTACATCTACATCGACCAAGACCGCCTCGTCCTCGGCTCTCCTAGTGGGAAGCGTAGCGAGAAGACCCTACTAACCCAGGCGCAGCTACTCGATCTACTCGGTGAGGACACGAAGGGGCGCACGGCGAAGTTCTTCACACCCTTCACCGTCGTCGGGAAAGATAGACACCTCCTCTCGATCGACTTCGGCAAGAAGCACCACCTCATTGACCCAAGAGCCAAGAAGCACCTAGGTGCCTTCGAGCGTGATACCCAAGGGGAGCAAGCCTTCCTTCTTGACCCAACGGCTACCCATGCCGCCTGTGTACATGGGCACAATATCTACCTCCTCAGCCTAGATGGCACGAGCAAGGCGATCACCACGGATGGATCCCCATCACTCGTCTACGGGCTCTCCGTACATCAGAATGAGTTCGGCATCAAGGGGGGACTCTTCTGGAGCCCCGATGGCAAGCGCCTTGCATTTTACCGCATGGATCAGCACATGGTCACTCCCTATCCGATCGTACACACGAACACACGCGAGGCTACTCGGGAAGACCTCTATTATCCCATGGCTGGCATGCCCTCCCATCAGGTCACGGTCGGCATCTTCGATACGGAGAGCGGTCAGACGACCTATCTACAGACCGGAGAGCCTAAGGAGAAATACCTGACCAATATCTCTTGGGCACCCGATGGTCGGACGATTTATATCGCCGAAGTCAATCGGGAGCAAAACCACATGGATCTACAGGCCTATGATCCCTCCACGGGGGCACGCCTCAGAACCCTCTTCTCAGAGCATAACGAGAAGTACATCGAGCCCCAGTGGCCTCTCTACTTCATCCCGGGGCGCCCTAACGAGTTCGTCTGGCAGACACGCCGAGATGGATTCACCCACCTCTATCACTACAATACGGAGGGGAAGCTCCTCGGGCAGATCACGCAGGGAGACTGGGAAGTGACCGACTTCCTAGGCTTCGCTGATGGAGGTAAGACGCTCGTCTTCGCCTCGACACAGCTTAGCCCCATCGACCGAGCTATCTCGACCATTGGTCTCGATGGGAAGAAGATGAAGCTCCTGACTCAGCAATCAGGATGGCATGTAGGTCAGCTCTCTCTCGATGGCAAGCACCTCCTTGATCGCTTTGAGTCGCTCCATATCCCGACAGAGAACCGACTTCTCTCCACGGCTTCGAGCAAGCTCATCTCTACCCTCTACAAGTCCAAAGACCCAGAGGCAGGATACCTCAATCCCGAGATTACCTTCGGGACGATCAAGGCGGCTGATGGGACGACGGATCTACACTACCGCCTCCTGAAGCCCACCAACTTCGACCCTACGAAGAAGTACCCCACGATCATCTATGTCTATAATGGCCCCCATGCTCAGCTCGTACAGAACCGCTTCCAGGCAGGCTGCCTAGGCTGGGATCTCTACATGGCTACTCAGGGCTATATCATCTTTACGGTCGACGGGAGAGGATCCGCTCACCGTGGAGCCGCCTTCGAGCAGGTCATCCACCGCCAGCTAGGTAAGCACGAGATGGCTGACCAGATGGAGGGGGTGAAGTTCCTCAAGAGCCTACCCTATGTCGATGCTGACCGTATGGGAGTCGCTGGCTGGAGCTTTGGTGGCTTCATGACGATCAACCTCATGCTGACCTACCCCGAGGTATTCAAGGTAGGGGTAGCCGGTGGTGCCGTCACCGACTGGGCACGCTATGAGATCATGTACGGAGAGCGCTACATGGATCGTCCACAGGATAACCCCGACGGGTACCAAGCGTCCAACCTCTCGCTCCGTGCCAAGGATCTGCGCGGTCGCCTGCTCCTCATCCACGGCACGATCGACCCTGTGGTCGTCTGGCAGCATACCCAGCTCTTCGTCGAGGCCTGCGTCAAGGCAGGCACCTACCCCGACTACATGATCTATCCCGAGCATCGCCACAATGTCCTCGGTGTAGATCGGGTACATCTCAACTACACCATGGCTCGCTATTTCTTCGATCACCTCAAGTAAATCCTTCCCTATCTACGCTATATGAATATCCTCCTCTTAGGCTCTGGAGGGCGTGAGCACGCCCTAGCCTGGAGCATCGCCCGCTCATCCCGTCTTTCCCATCTCTTCATCGCCCCTGGCAACCCCGGTATGGAGCTCTATGGTACTTGTCTGCCTCAGCTCTCCGTCCTTGACTTCGCTGGTATCGCCGAGGTGATACGCCGAGAGCAGATAGGTCTCCTCGTGGTAGGACCCGAGGTACCTCTCGTCGAAGGACTCGTAGACTACCTACGCTATGATGCGGGGCTCAAGGAGCTACTCATCGTAGGACCCGATGCACGTGGAGCCCAGATGGAGGGGAGTAAAGACTTCAGCAAGGCGTTTATGCTCCGCCATGGCATCCCGACAGCTCACTACCAGACCTTTGAGCTAGGAGCCTATGAGGAAGCCTGCGCCTTCCTCCGCACCTTCGAGGCACCCTATGTCCTCAAGGCTGATGGACTAGCAGCAGGCAAGGGGGTCATCATCGCAGAGACCCTTGAGGAAGCAGAGGCCGAACTCAAGGAGCTACTACAAGGGCGCTTCGGCAATGCCTCCTCACGCGTCGTGATCGAGGAATATCTCCATGGTATCGAATGCTCCGTCTTCGTAGCGACCGATGGCAAGAGCTGGCGTGTCCTTCCCGTAGCCAAGGACTACAAGCGCATCGGCGAAGGGGACACAGGACTCAATACTGGAGGTATGGGCTCAGTCTCTCCCGTGAGCTTTGCCGACAAAGACTTCATGGCGAAGGTCGAGAAGCGTATCATCCGTCCCACGATAGAAGGGCTACGCTCCGAGCGTATTCCCTACCGAGGATTCCTCTTCATCGGGCTGATGAATGTCGGAGGAGATCCCTATGTCATCGAGTATAACTGCCGTATGGGTGATCCGGAGACTGAGTCCGTGATGCTCCGCATCGACTCGGACTTCGTCGAGCTCCTCGAGCGCATGGCCTCTGGTGACCTAGAGGACTATCAGCTGATCGAGAGCCCCAAGTATGCTGCCACAGTTGTCCTAGTCTCAAAGGGCTACCCTGGGGACTACCTCAAGGGGATCCCTATTAGCTATCCCCATGAGCCGACCTTTGACTCCGCCCTCTTCCATGCGGGTACGAGCCGAGATCATGAAGGCCATCTCGTGACCGCTGGTGGGCGTGTACTCACAGCGAGCTGTCTCGGAGATACCCTCGAGGAGGCCCTCTCCCGATGCTACAAGCTAGCCGATCAAGTCCACTTCACCGGGAAGACCCTCCGCCGAGATATTGGTAAGGACTTGCTAGCCCTCGAATAGCCCCTGCCCCTAAAGGAATGCCTATGGAGAAGCCTCTCCCCTCTAGGGAAAGGTCTCCATAGGCATTCTTCATCCTCCCATAAGCATCTATGACTATCGCCTCCTCCAAGCAACGCCCCCCCAGTCCTCTAGCGACACTCTTCTGGGTGCTCCTATTCCTCTCGATCTACTTCCTTGCCCCCTTACTCGGGGAGGTATCAGGTGGTGACGGAGTGCGTCTGCCACTGCTTCCCGCAGAAGCTACCCCCATGGTGCGTCTGATCGGTTTAGGCGGGATGTTACTCTTAGGAGCAGGAGGAGCATTGCTCGGTGAGCGCTACCTCCTCATCGAGAAGGGGGAGCGTGTGACGATGCTTCTCTGCCTACTCGCCTTCTTCACGACGACTCCATCATTGAGCATCCTCACCGCTGGAGCCGTCCTCGTGACTTGGCTACTCCTCTTCCTCCAGCTAGGCACCTATCAAGATACCCACCAGCGACACACCTACCTCCTCCTCGGTATACTCACCGGAGGACTAGCCCTCACGACACCTGTCTACCTCACCCTACTACCGATCCTCCTCTGGGGAGGCTATCATCTACGATCCCTCTCACTACGCTCCGTAGTAGCTCTTTTAATGGGGTTATTCCTCCCGCTATGGATCCTCTTCCCCATCCTAGCACTTCAGGGAGAAGAGGTACTCCAGACAGCCTATAGCTGGAGTATATCCACCTGTTCCCTGCCGAACCTCCGTGAGGGGATCCATCTCTCCAGCTTATCACTGGTCACGTACCTGCTCTACCTAGGCTTTTACCTTCTCGGGGTAGTGCTCTATCGAGGGAGATACTATCGGGAGAGCGTGCGTCATCGGGATATGTTCGCTACACTACTTCGCTACCCTTTGCTCCTTCTAGTCGCCTACCCACTCCTAGGCGCCGAGGGACAGCTACTTCTGCCTCTCCTCTTCTTTCCCTTGAGTATCCTCTTGGCGCGCGGATTCAGCGGGCTCTCACCACGCTGGATGCGTGTCCTACGATCCCTACTTCTACTAGCCTGCTTCGCTAGCTACCTCTATCGACTAGGGATCATCGACTACGCCATGAAGTACTTCTTCTAATTCTTTCTTACGATAGCTACCAACTATGAATACAAAGACTAATCTACACGTAGGCGCCACAGTACGCTTCCTCAATGCCACAGGAGGTGGACGTGTAGCACGCATCCAGGGCGATACCGCTTGGGTCGAGGATGAAGATGGATTCGAGATCCCCACCCCGATCAAGGAGTGTGTCATCGTCGAAGCTGGAGATACCTTCATCCCGGAGATACGCCCCCCGAAGCTCATCCAAGAAAAGCTCCAGCGGGGTAGATCTATGCCCTCGCCCCAAGAAGCTCCTCGCCCCACTCCCAAGGCTACGCCAACACGCCCCCTCCGACCAGAGAAGGATGCCCTCTCTGTACGTCTGGCCTTCCTCCCCATCGATCGCACCAAGCTCGGTATCACCAACTATGAAGCCTATCTCATCAACGATAGTAACTTCACCCTCTACTACACCTATCTCAGCGCAGTCGGCACCGGCTACAAGCTTCGCTCCTCAGGTCTTCTAGAGCCCAATGAGGACATACTCCTAGAGGAGTTTGCACCAGCTACACTTAATGAGCTTGAGCAACTCGCCTTCCAACTCCTCCCCTTCTCTCCCAACCGAGTGACAAAGCTCGAAGAGCCAATCGCTGCACGCCTACGCCTCGACATCACCAAGTTCTTCAAGCTACATGCTTTCCGTCCCAACGATTATTTCATGGACGACGCCCTACTCCTACCCATCATCGAGCGAGGAGCAGTCCAAGAAGAGCTAGAGGTCAATGTGGAAGCCCTCTCCACCGCCCTTCAGTCTCCGAAGGCATCCAAGCAAGAGAAGAAGCCAGCTGAAGCAGTCAAGGTCCCTCAACAACCTAATGAGCCTATCATCATCGACCTCCATGCTAGCGAGATCCTGGAGACAACCGCTGGGCTTACTTCAAGAGACATTCTCGAGTATCAACTAGACTTCTTCCACAAAACGATGAAGGAGCATACCCAGGCTCGAGGGAGAAAGCTCATCTTCATCCATGGTAAAGGTGACGGAATCCTTCGCTCATCCATCGAACGGGAGCTACGCCACAAATACAAGACTTGTCGCTTCCAAGATGCCTCCTTCCGAGAATACGGCTATGGAGCGACCCAAGTGACGATCGGATGAAAGGGCTAGAGATAGAGCGAAAGTATCTCGTCCGAGATACCTCCTTCCTCCGTGAAGCGATAGCTAGTGACTCTATCGATCAAGGCTATCTCCACACCGAGATCCCCACGGTGCGAGTACGCACACGAGGAGAGCAGGGCTTTCTCACGATCAAGGGAGCTAGCGATCCCTCCGGGCTCATCCGCACCGAGTATGAGTACCCTATTCCTTTGGAGGATGCAAAGGCTTTACTCACACTCTGCACAGCGGGGCGTCTAACGAAGACACGTCACCTCGTCCCCTATCAGGGACACACGTGGGAAGTAGATGTCTTCCATGGGGAACTGGAGGGATTGATCCTTGCTGAAATCGAGCTAGACAGCCCAACCACGAGCTTCCCTCTCCCCTCTTGGGTCGGAGAGGAGGTCACAGGAGATCCAAGGTATTACAATAGTTATCTTGCCTCGGGCAAACAATAACGCCTCTTATATAGTTAAGTCTTCGGTAGCCCTCTCCTTGCAAACCCATTAACGGGCTACTAAGGACTTATTGTCATCAAGTTTAAAACGGTATACTCGTATGAAGTTCGAACTCATCCAACTCCCCTACGCAGCAGATGCCCTTGAGCCTGCTATCAGCGCTGAGACGCTCTCCTTCCACCATGGCAAGCACCTCGCTGGCTATGTCAATACCCTGAATAGCCTCATCGAAGGAACCCCTCTAGCAGACGCCACTCTCGAGGAAATTATCTGCAAGAGCGAAGGCCCTACCTTCAACAATGCAGGACAGACGCTGAACCACAATCTCTATTTCACGCAGTTTGCTCCAGCTAAGGGAAGCAAGCCTCAGGGAAAGCTACTTGAAGCAATCAACAAGGCATTCGGTAGCTTCGAAGGCTTCCAGCAGGAGTTCCTCAACGCTTGCACGACGCTCTTCGGCTCAGGATGGGCATGGCTTTCTGCCAAGGAAGATGGTAGCCTCGTCATCACCAAGGAAGCTAATGGTAGCAACCCTGTCGTACACGGTCTACATCCTCTCTTTGGTGTCGATGTCTGGGAGCATGCCTACTATCTCAGCTATCAAAACCGCCGTGCTGACCACGTCAAGGATCTCTGGGCTATCGTAGACTGGGATGTCGTAGCTTCTCGCTACTAGTCTCTAGATCGATCATAGGATCTTCACTAGCCTCCCTAACTCTACGGAGTGGGGAGGCTTTCTCGTATCTCACCCTCTCTTGCTTACCGGGCCAGACCAGACAGATACAATGAGGGCGGAGAAGTCCTCTTCCCCGTTGTAGGTATGGGGTCTTTTATGTATCTTTGCGAAGATTTTACGCATAAGCTAGAGCTTCCCTCCCTATGCACAGTGATATTTACAAAATCAAGCTACGTAGCCTTTCCGAAGGAGATCACCAGTATGACTGGAGGCTTGATGATGCCTACTTCACTCGCCTCTCTGAGGGAGCGATCCTTGGAGGAGAAGTCTTTGTAGACTTAGACCTCCGTCGTACAGGAGAGGTATTCAGCCTGCGTTTATTCTACGAAGGGTATGTCACGACACCTTGTGACCGTTGCTTAGAGCCTGCCGACCTCTCTTTAGAAGAGGAGCGAGAGCTTGTAGTCAAGTTCGGTCATAACGCTGATGAATCCACAGATGAGATACTCATCGTCGATCAGCAGGATGGTGTTTTAGACCTCGAATGGCTCCTCTATGAGGACATCATGCTCGCCTTACCTCTTCAGCATATGCATCCTGACGGAGAGTGTAGCTCGGAAATGATGGCTATCTATACAGACATCACTACCGACGAGGTGCGAGAGCTCGAAGAAGATGCCAGCTCAATCAATCGAGATGAAGATGGTATCGACGAACGATGGGCAGCCCTGAAGCAACTCAAGAGAGATTAGTAATTAAAACAAAATAGATTTATGGCACATCCTAAAAGAAGACAGTCGAAGACACGCACCGCTAAGCGTCGCTCACACGACAAGGCCGCTCTGCCTACCCTCGCTAAGTGCGCAAACTGTGGCGCATGGCACATCTACCACACGGTGTGTGGCGAATGTGGCTACTACCGCGGTAAGCTCGCTATCGAGCAGGCTTAGTAGCTAAGCAAATCAACCGAGAAAGCCCCAAGGTAAACCTTTGGGGCTTTTTTCGTATCTTCGTGGCGAGCAGGCACATCCCTGCTTCCATTATCCATTTACATATATTACACCTTATGAGTGTCATCAACGCAGCTATTACCGCTGTCGGAGGATACCTCCCCGAAGATAAACTAACCAATGCCGACCTAGAGAAGATGGTCGATACCAACGACGAATGGATCATGACCCGTGTTGGGATTCGTGAACGTCGTATTCTCAAAGATCCCAACCTTGGTGCCTCACACCTAGGGATCAAGGCTGTAGAAGATCTCTTCTCTCGAAACAACATTGATCCTGCAAGCATCGATGGCATCATCGTCTCAACCAATACCGCAGACTACCACTTCCCCACGACCGCATCTATCATCGCCCACGACACAGGCTGTGTGAATGCGCTCACTTTCGATATACAGAGCGCCTGCCCAGGCTTTATCTACGCTCTCGAAGCAGGTGCTAACTACATCCGCTCTGGACGCTACAAGCGTATCCTCGTCGTAGCAGCTGAAAAGATGTCTGCTATCACGGACTATACAGACCGCGCTACTTGCCCTCTCTTTGGTGACGGTGCTGCCTGTGTACTCCTCGAGCCTACGACAGATGAGATCGGCGTACTAGACTCCACCTTCCACACCGACGGGATCGGACGCACCAACCTCATTATGCATGCCGGTGGCTCTGCTTGCCCTCCCTCTCATGAAACGGTAGACAAGCGTCAGCACTTCGTCTACCAAGAGGGCGCTGCAGTCTTCAAGCACGCTGTCAAGGGGATGTCTTCCAGCTGCCGTACTATCATGGAGCGCAATGGGCTCTCCTACGAAGATATCGCTTGGGTAGTCCCTCACCAGGCGAACCTGCGCATCATCGACGCTGTCGCACGCGAGATGCAAGTACCTCACGAGCGAGTAATGATCAACATCGAGTATCGTGGCAACACGAGCTCTGCGACCATCCCCATCTGTCTATGGGAGTTTGAGAACAAGCTCAAGAAGGGAGATAATCTCATCCTAACCTCCTTCGGGGCAGGCTTCACTTGGGGTGCGGTCTATGTCAAGTGGGCCTATGACCCTAAGAATTAAGGGAACGGACAAACTCCTCCCCCTTCCAATCACCTAAGCTAAACCACGTAGTAGGAGTACGGCGATCGTACTTCTACTACGTGTATTATATAAACAGAGGAAGATCAATCACCCTATGACCGAGATCCAAGAGATCCCTTCGACCCACCGCTCCGGCTTCGTCAACATCGTTGGCAACCCCAATGTCGGGAAGTCCACCCTGATGAACCTGCTGGTCGGCGAACGAGTCTCCATCATCACCTCCAAGGCACAGACGACTCGCCACCGCATCATGGGTATCGTCAATACCCCTGAGCTACAGATCGTCTATAGCGACACCCCTGGTGTCCTACGCCCGAACTATAAGCTCCAAGAGAGCATGCTCGAGTTCTCGGAGTCAGCACTAGGTGATGCGGACGTCCTCCTCTATGTCACGGACACCGTCGAGACGGCCGATAAGAACGAATTCTTCCTAGAGCGCGTCCGTGGAGTCAAGTGTCCCGTCCTACTTCTCATTAATAAGATCGACCTCACGACCCAGGAAGAGCTAGAGAAGCTCGTCGATCGCTGGCACAAAGAGCTACCTCAGGCCGAGATTATCCCGATCTCAGCCCTCAATCGCTTCAACATCCAGCCCCTCAAGGCTCGCATCGAGAGCCTCATCCCTCTATCTCCCCCTTACTTTGAGAAGGATGCGCTGACTGATCGCCCTGCCCGCTTCTTCGTGACGGAGATCATTCGCGAGAAGATACTTCTCTACTATAAGAAGGAGATCCCCTACTCTGTGGAGGTCGTAGTAGAGTCCTTCCAGGAGGAGGCTGATCGTATCCATATCCAAGCCCTGATCATCGCTGAGCGAGACAGCCAGAAGGGGATCATCATCGGCCACAAAGGTGTGGCGATCAAGAAGGTCGGCACCATGGCACGTAGAGATATGGAGCGCTTCTTCGATAAGAAGATCCACCTCGAGCTCTTCGTTAAGATCGAGAAAGACTGGCGAAGCCGTGACAATCTCCTTCGTGCCTACGGCTACCGCTTAGACTAAGGTAGCCCTTCCCTTGCCTCATCGAGATGCTGAAGCAAGCCCTCTCCCTCTCCATCACATTTAGCCTAGCAAATTACCCTATATGAGCCATCTTGTAGCCATCGTCGGACGCCCGAATGTAGGTAAGTCCACTCTCTTCAACCGCCTGACCCAATCTCGTGGTGCCATCGTCAGCGAAGAAGCTGGCACGACCCGTGACCGCCAGTATGGTAAGGTATCCTGGCTCGACCGAGAGTTCTCCATCGTAGATACGGGGGGCTGGGTCGTCGGTAGCGAGGACATCTTCGAAGGAGAGATCAACAAGCAGGTCGAGATCGCTATGGAGGAAGCAGATGTCATCCTCTTCGTCGTCGATGTAGAGAACGGCATCACCGACCTCGATGACGACGTAGCCTCCAAGCTACGTCGTACCAAGAAGCCCGTGATCCTGGTCGCTAACAAGGCTGACAATTACGCCCAGCACTTCCAGGCTGCCGAGTTCTACGCCTTTGGGCTAGGCGACCCTCTACCTATCTCCGCCGTCAGCGGAAGCGGGACGGGCGAACTCCTAGACGCCATCATCAAGGATCTCCCCGAAGGTGCTGACGAAGATGAGCCACTCGATGCTCCTCGTATCGCCATCGTTGGACGTCCGAACGCAGGGAAGTCCTCCCTCGTCAATGCGTTCATCGGCGAAGAGCGTAACATCGTCACCAACATCGCTGGGACGACACGTGACTCCATCTACACGCACTATACGAAGTTCGGCATGAACTTCTACCTCGTCGACACCGCAGGGATACGTAAGCGTGGCAAGGTCAATGAGGATCTGGAGTACTACTCGGTCATTCGCTCCATTCGGGCTATCGAGAACTCCGACGTCTGCGTACTAATGCTGGATGCGACACGTGGCATCGAGAGCCAAGACCTCAACATCTTCTCCCTCATCCAGAAGAATAGCAAGGGGCTCATCGTATGTGTCAATAAGTGGGACCTCGTCGAAGACAAGAGCAACGCCGTCATTAAGACCTTCGAAGCTGCGATCCGCGAGCGACTAGCCCCCTTCACTGACTTCCCGATCATCTTCATTTCTGCCCTAACCAAGCAGCGTATCTTCAAGGTACTTGAGGAAGTTCAGCAGGTCTACGAGCGTCGCAGCCGACGCGTGCCTACCCACGAGCTCAACGAGGTCATGCTTCCGATCATCGAAGCTACTCCTCCTCCCGCCATCAAGGGGAAGTACATCAAGATCAAGTACGTCATGCAGCTCCCCACCGCCGTACCTAGCTTCGCTTTCTTTGCGAACCTCCCCCAGTGGGTCAAGGAGCCTTACAAGCGCTTCCTCGAGAATCAGATCCGCAAGCACTGGGACTTCTCGGGCACTCCGATCAACATCTTCATCCGCGAGAAGTAAGCCCTCCGCCCTCTCCCACCAGACGACGAGCCAGCATTCCTTCGGGTGCTGGCTCGCTGACTTTCTACCCAATGACGACGGAGGTAAATAATAGCTAGCAGTCTGTCACATCACTATAGAAATAAAGAGCTACCTTTAGGTCACAAAAGGTCTACCTCTACCACCTCAAAGGTCTACCTCCCCACGCGCTAAGCTTAGCCTCTATACAAGCTGAGACAGCGCTTTACCAAGTGCCCCTCTAACCTCAAAGAGGACAAACATTTAAGAAATATAGAAATGTAAATAATGCTCCCTTCCTCCAAGCTCGCTCCTTGGCGCTATTTAAGCGTCTCTCAGCACGAAAAAGAATAAAGTTTTCTCCTCGCTCATTCTCATATATTTTGTATATTTGTAACGAAATAGTGTGTCTGTGGCTATGCTGTTGACCCAGGGCACATCGTAGGGCAATCCCCCAACCGACTGTGTACCAGAAAACTCTCAGCAAGCCTAGACTAACGAACTTCGTTGCTCGTCTAGATGTTTAACTAGCAATCCCAAAATAGACTCAATGCACATGAAGAAATTCTCATTAGTACTCTGTGCTACGATGCTTGCAGGCATCAGTAGCCAAGCGCTGGCGCAGGTACAGGACGTCAGCTTCACCATCTCTCCCGTAGCAGGGTATACCCGCTGGGACAATAAGCTTAACCTCGGCGATGCTCCCTATTGGGGTCTTCGTGCTGGTTTCGGTTTCGGCCCTCTCTTTGAGGTTCGTGGTCTCTATGAGCGCAGCTTTGACCTCAAGGGTAAGCTCCAGAGCTCTGCCAACCCTAACTGGCTCCGTGATTGGGCGGACAAACTCGAGGATAGCAAGGCTGAAATCACCCGCTATGGTGGGGAGCTCAAGCTGAATCTCTGGTCTAACACGATCGTCACGCCTTACCTCACCGCTGGTGGTGGTGTCATGAAGTTCACCTATACGGGTACCGCTGCTGGCTCAAGCGCAGCTACGGACTACAAGGAAGAGCAGATTTATGGCGCCGGAGGTGTAGGTCTGAAGTTCAATCTTGGGCAGCGTGTCGCTCTTTCCCTCGAGGGTAAGGACCTTATCTTTAACGTTAACGAGCACAATCGTTACCTTGCTAACCCCACCTCTGGAGGTAAGCAGCTCCATAACTGGACGGGTCAGGCTTCACTCGATATCTATTTTGGCGGTAGCACTAACCGTCCTGCTGACGCAGTCTCTCGTGCCTACAAGAACCTCTATACCGGTGGCTTCCGTGGGCTGAAGTTTGCTGTCGAGCCAGGCGTCGCTTATGTCGACTTTGCTAACGGTTCTGGCTTCGAAGACCAGTGGTTCGTCGGGGGATCAGCAGGCCTTGACCTCTCGAACATCTTCGGTATCCGTGGTTTCTACTACGCTGCTACCGAAAAGCCAAGTACACTCAACCTCGAGCTCAATAACGACCTCCGCATGTACGGTGGTAACTTCCTCGCTCGCCTCAATATGCCTCTCGGGCTAACGCCTTACCTCAACCTCGGTGCAGGTTACCTCGAAGCGACGAGCAAGTTTACCAAGAGCCCCAGTGTGACAGGGGATGCTAAGAGCGGTCTCTTCCTCTTCGGTGGTGCTGGTCTAGAGATTCCTCTCCACAAGTACGTAGCTATCTACGGGAATGTTAATGCTATGCTGACGGAGCAGAATAACCCTGACGTCCTCAAGGTCACCGATCCTGAGTCTGTCAAGGTAGGTACGTTCTATCAGGCTGGGGTGCGCTTCAACATCGGACGTTCTGCTCGTGACGGTCGTGCACTCTATCACAACTACGCCAACGATCGTGTACGTAGCGAAGTAGCTATCGTCAACGAAGCAAACCTCGAAGAGCTCAACCGCCTACGTGCACAGTACGACGCACGTATTAAGAAGCTCAACCAGGAGCTCGCAGACGCTGTCGCTGAGAGAGACAACGAGAAGATCTCTCGTGTACTCGAGGAAAAGGACCAGGTCACCAAGCATATCTCTTCAGTAGATGCTAAGACGACGCAGATCGCCGTAGCCGAACCTCAGGGAGAGAAGAAGGTTACGCTGACCAAGGCTCAGTTCGACGCCCTCGTAGATCGTGTCGTCCTCGACCTCAAGCAGCAGCAGGTAGCACAGCCACAGCAGGTGCGCTCTTCGCTCTCTGTATCGGATGTCACCAGCAGCAGCCTATCTGATCTCGACAAGATCCTGCTCCTCAATGCGCTTTACCGTAGCCCTTATGCTGGTCAGCTCCTAGCTCCAGCACAGGCACCTGTACAGGTCGCTCCTCAGGCATCGGCACAGCAAGGACAGCAGACAGACGCTACGCTAGCACTAGCTAAGCGTCTGGATCAGGTAGTAGACCGCCTCGATGCGATCAATGCTGGCCAACAGAACGCACAGCAGTCTAATCGCCTCCTCGAATCTCAGATCGCGACGGCTCTCCAGCAGAACAATCGTGACCAGCAGTACATCATCGCTGCCAAGCAAGACGAACGTGGCGATGTAGAAGCTCGTGAGGTCAAGGTGAAGAAGGCTGACGAAGTCTTCCACCTCAACCGTGCTGCGATCTTCGTAGGTCCTAACTTCGGTGATCAGTTCAACGTCAATGTCGGTGCTAGAGCTTACCTCCAGATCAAGGATTCCAAGTTCGACCTCGCTCCAGACGTTTACTTTGGCTTCCTCGGTGATAAGACGGCTTTCGGCATCAACGCCAACCTGCTCTACAACCTCCCTACGCTCTTCTCGGGCGCTGTCAATCCTTACCTCGGTGTAGGGCTTGGCTTCAACAACATCGGAGGTACGCACCGCTTCCTGCCTAACTACGTCGTCGGTACGAGCCTAAACAAGGTCCTCGGTGGAAGCATCTTCGTAGACTACACCGTCCGTGGAGCTTTCCGTAACAACCAGCTAGCCGTCGGCTATCGCTTCCACTTCTAAGCAGTAGGTAAGACACGATGAAGTCCATCCTTCTAGCCAGCGCTCTCTTTTCTGTCGCTACCCTAGCCTCCGCACAGCGTGTGGAGGCTGGGCAGGGACAGCCTATGAGCGGTGCTGACACCCTCATCACCCTGACCGAAGGAGAGCTCGCTGAGGCTGTCCAGCGTGTCGCCGCTGCTCGCCTTGCGGCAGAGCGTAGCACCGTGACACTGCAGAGCCAGCAGCAGACGACGCACCTCAACTCAGGGATTAGTGCCGAGATGCTCCGTATCATCAAGCTACAGATGCTTCTCCAGACACTTGGTCTTATCCCTGGTCAGGCGCCCCAAATCGGAGCGCAGACTAGCGTCCAGCACAGCTACCTCCCCTATCCCCTTCCTCAGCAGGCTCAGACTCCTCTGCGTGACCCACGTGTAGATCGTCTGGAACAGCTGATGATGCTCCTCGTACAGCAGCGCCAAGCTGAGCGCAACGCTATCGTACTCCCTGGGAAGACCGGTCGTAGCACCACGCCTGCTAGCCGTAACCATCTCCAGCCACAGCAGGTAGTAGCTCAGAACACGAGCGACTCCCTCCTCAAGGAGATCCAGTCTGAGCTCATCGCTCTACGTGCACAGCAGCCACAGCAGACCCAGCAGCCTCAGGTGATCATCCAGCAGATCCCTCAGGCTCAGCCTCAGCAGCTAGCACCCGAGGTACGTACGGATACGGTCGTACGCTCGATCGGCTTCAAGCGCCAAGTCTTCTTCGCTGTCGGACAGAGCAAGCTCCTCCCCGAGGCACGCCTAACGCTCAACGAAGTCTATCGCATCCTCAGCGAAGACCCTTCCCTTCAGCTCTTCTTGACTGGCTATGCTTCACCAGAAGGTAACGCTCAGCTGAATGCACGCCTTTCACAGGCTCGCAGTCAGGCTGTCCTCGACTACCTCACGGCCTGCGGTATCTCTGCAGACCGTCTACAGGTCGTCGCAGGAGGTGTAGACCATCAGTCTGATCTGCACAGCGTCGCTCGTCGAGTAGATATCGAATTGCGCAAGTAATCATCTCTCTCGAGATAACCTCACTAGAAGCCCCCTCTCCGCTAAGCTAGCAGAGAGGGGGCTTCTTCGTTGAGCAAGGCTACGACTCTCGCAGGAGAAGACTTCGGCTTAGGAGACACGTAGCTACCACGAAGGTTAGCCTTCCCCTCCTGGAAGGCTAACCTTGGCTCACAGAGAGCTAGACCTTTACCTCCACGAAGCTATACCTTTCGCTTCGATCCTGTATAAGTGATGATAGCCAACACCCTCGCTTTGCTCTCAGGGAGCCTGTCCTAGAGCAAGTCGCAGATAACGCTTTTTCCTTATCTTTGAGTATATTATCTTTTATCAACCCTACGTATGCTTCACCATTTCCGCCCAGCACTCTGTATCCTCACCTTGGCCTTGGGTCTAGGGAGCTGTACGGCCTCTGCTCGTGGCACCCGACCTCCACAAGACCCGATAGACTACGTTGATCCTCACGTGGGAGGCATTAGCCACCTGCTCGTGCCGACCTTCCCTACGGTACACCTGCCTAACGGGATGATGCGGGTACACCCCCAGCGTGCCGACTATGCTACCGAGCAGATCGCAGGCTTGCCCTTGATCCTGACTTCGCACCGTGGTGTTTCGGCCTTCCACCTCAGTCCTCGCAGAAGTCTGCGAGACTCCATCCCCGAAGTCACCGCCTATAGCTACGACGACGAGCAGGTTCGCCCCTACCATTATAGCGCTTTCCTCGTCGAGCCCGAGATCTCTGTCGACTTTGCCCCCGCCTATCGCAGTGCGATCTATCGCCTTCGCTTCGAGGGAGAGAAGGATGGTCGCCACCTCGTCTTCTCTACAGACAAGGGAGAGCTAGTCGCTTCGGGGAAAAGCCTCTTCGGCTACCAGCAGCTCGAAGACTCTACGAAGGTGTATATCTATGGGGAATTCAATGTCGAGCCCCAGCGTCTTGGCCTGCGTGACCAGCAGACGGGGCGTGTAACACCTGCCACTGGCGTAGCTAGGGGCAAGGCGCTGACCTTTACCTTTGCCCAATCTGACGTAGCCATGCGCTATGGCATCTCCTACATCAGCATCGAGCAGGCAAAAAGGAATGTCCTCAAGGAAATTCAGGCCTTCGAGGTCGATCTCGTAGCTAAGTTCGGGCGCAACGAATGGAGTAAGGCACTCGACAAGATCCAGCTCGAAGGTGGTACAGAGGCCGAGCGTCGTGTCTTCTACACTTCCCTTTACCGCACCTACGAACGCATGATCTGCCTCTCAGAAGAAGGTTCCTACTGGAGTGCGTATGACAAAAAGGTACATGAGGACGGCGGTGTGCCCTTCTACACCGACGATTGGCTCTGGGACACCTTCCGTGCGGCCCACCCACTACGTATCCTTCTCGACCCGGTGAAGGAGCAACAGATGCTCACCTCCTACCTTCGCATGGCGGAGCAAAGCCCCGAGGGCTGGCTACCGACCTTCCCTGAGGTCACAGGGGATACCCATCGTATGAACGGCACCCATACGATCGCCCCCTTTGCCGATGCCTACTCTAAGGGCGTCACAGGCTTCAACCTCAGTGCAGCCTATACTGCCTCGAAGAAAACCCTCGAGGAGAAGTCCTATCTCCCCTGGACTCGTCGCCCAAAGGGTGAGCTCTCCAAGTACCTCGATGAGCATGGCTACTTCCCAGGGCTACCCATTGGTGCGAAGGAGACCTACCCCGAGGTGACTTTATGGGAGAAGCGCCAGAGCGTAGCCGTAAGCTTAGCCGCCGCTTACGACTACTGGACGCTAGCGCAGCTAGCCAAATTCTCCGGACACGACGAGGAAGCGGCCGGCTATCTCCGACGTTCGTACGACTATCGCAAGCTCTTCAACTACGAAACGGGCTTCTTCCACCCCAAGGACAGCAAGGGTCGCTTCATCGAACCCTTCAATTACGAGCTATCAGGTGGGCTCGGCGCTCGTGATTACTATGACGAAAACAACGCCTACACCTACCGCTGGGATGTCCTACATAATCCTGCGGATCTGATTCACCTAATGGGTGGCAAGGAGCGCTTCATCGCTCGTCTCGACGAGACGCTACGTACCCCGCTGAGTATGTCTAAGTGGGAGTTCTATAGCAAGCTCCCTGATCAGACGGGTAACGTAGGTCAGTTCGCCATGTCCAATGAGCCTAGCCTCCACATCCCCTACCTCTATAACTACGCAGGTGCCCCCTGGCGCACCCAGCGCCTCGTGCGTAAGCTCATCGACACGTGGTTCCGTGACGATCTGATGGGTGTCCCTGGTGACGAAGATGGAGGAGGTCTCAGCGCCTTCGTAGTCTTCTCGATGATGGGGCTCTACCCTGTGACCCCTGGACTTCCGGTCTACAACATCGGGACACCTTTCTTCGACAAGCTGACCCTACGCCTAGCCTCTGGACGTACCTTTACCATCGAGGCTGCCGGAGCATCTCCCCGAAACAAGTACATCCAGTCTGCGACCCTCAATGGCAAGACCCTCGATCGTCCCTGGATACGCCACAGCGAGCTCGTCGGAGGGGGTAAGCTCGTCTTCACCATGGGCCCTCGTCCCAATAAGGCATGGGGAGCGAACACTCCGCCCCCCTCTGCCGAGAAGATCGATCTAGGCAAGTAGCCCCGACGATCTATCCCAAAAGCAAGCGCCCCGTGCTGGAGATCCATCCAGCACGGGGCGTTGCTATTTCGATAGCTCGACTTAGCCTAGAGAGCTATTCGAGGGAGCGCATAGGAGGCTTAACCACTTCGGCAGCCAGCTTACGTCCACGGACGACGATCGAGATAGGTGTACCTACGGCAGCGTTAGGCTTCGTGACGTAGCCCATACCGATACCCGTCTTGAGGGTTGGGGACATCGTCCCTGAAGTCACCTCGCCGATGATATTCCCCTCGGCATCTGCGATCTCATAGTGTGAGCGAGGGACGCCCTTATCCTTGAGCTTAAAGGCGATGAGCTTGCGGGTGATCCCGTCAGCCTTCTGCTTCTCGAAGAGCACCTTGCTAGGGAAGTTCTTCTCAGGGATGAGCTTCGTGATCCAGCCCAAGCCTGCTTCTAGAGGCGAAGTCGTATCGGTGATATCATTCCCATAGAGGCAGAAGCCCACCTCGAGGCGTAGTGTGTCACGGGCACCTAGACCGATAGGACGGATACCCTCGGGCTTACCCGCCTCGAAGATGGCGTTCCAGATCTTTTCCCCATACTGTGGGTAGAAATAGATCTCGAATCCGCCAGCACCGGTGTAGCCGGTATTGGAGAGAATGACATCGGGACAGCCGGCGAAGGTACCGACCTTGAAGGTGTAATAAGGGATGTCGCTGAGGTTAACGTCCGTCAGACGCTGGAGTACCTGCAGGGCTAGTGGCCCCTGGATAGCTAGCTGGCCGACATTGTCCGAGCTGTTCTCGAGCTCAGCACCTACCTGATTGTGTGCTTGGCACCAGGCCCAGTCCTTCTCAATATTAGCTGCATTGACCACAAGCATGTACTTCTCGTCTTCGTAGTGATAGACTAGGAGGTCGTCCACGATACCTCCCTGATCATTAGGGAAGCAGGTGTACTGAATATCCCCGATGCCCAGCTTCGAAGCATCATTGCTCGTGATGTCCTGGATAAACCTTAGGGCGTTCGGACCCTTGACCCAGAACTCACCCATATGGGACACATCAAAGACGCCGACACCCTTGACGACCGTCATATGCTCCTCGATGATCCCCGTAGGGTACTCGATCGGCATATCATAGCCTGCGAATTCGTGCATCTTGGCTCCTAGCGCCTTGTGGATGTCGGTAAATGGAGTAGTCTTCATAGTGACTCGTTCTACTTAGTTGGTGTTAGTTGTACTGCGACTCAAAGGTAGTGAGTTCCGAGGAAGAAACCTATTTTCTCGACATCTTAAATAATTGATGGAAGTCCCTAAGATTTACGGCTTTGGTTGAGCTCTTCTACCTTCTAGGGACGGGGGCTACGACCGTTGTCATTCTTACGTAGGAAGTAGAGTAGCCCCAGGAGGTTCAATACTCCTAGACCAGCACCCATAAGGATGATCATACGTTGAGCTTCGCCGACGAAGGGTAGGGCGACCACGGCTGCCACGACGACGATAACGAGGAGGAAGAGGATGACTTTGCGGATGAGTGCCATATCGTGTATACTTGAAAATCGTTAGGTAAATAGGAGTAATCTGTCTGACAAAGCTACGACAAATCAAGCGTTCGGGCGGAGGAAGAGCGCCCTCGCTGGCGACTAGCTCAGGAGCGCCCCTTCACCAAGGTCAACCTCTCGCCTGAGAAAGGTAGACCTTTCCCCGAGCAAAGCTATACCTTCGACAGCATGAAGGTATACCTTTCTCGGGACGACGACCACACCTTAACCGAGGAGAAAGGAAGATTCTTTATCTCCTAGCTCCTAATCAGTTACCCAGATCCAAGAGCTTCGCTAGGGAAAGGATTTGCACGTTCGGAGGGAATGCACTATCTTTGCAAAGTCAAATTCGAGGGCTACCTCAACGAGGGTGTGGTAGTTCAGCTGGTTAGAATACCTGCCTGTCACGCAGGGGGTCGCGGGT
>CAJPPK010000024.1 GCA_905372565.1 uncultured Porphyromonas sp.
CCTTAGGATCGAAGGGGTGCTCTTCGTATTCGAAGCTCTTACAGTCGAGGCGAAGGAGCTTACCTGCCTTACCGAAGACCGATGCGAACTGGTCCATGATACCGCACTTCACTCCGCAGTAATTGTGCTCGGTAGCCTGACCGATCTTCGCCATATCCCACTTAGAAAGGCCAAGGGTGAAGAGATCATCGAGGGCGAAGGCGAAGGTGCTCTCTAGCGCTGCTGACGAAGACATCCCTGCACCGAGAGGTACATCACCAGCGAAGACCGTGTCGAAGCCAGCGATCTTGCCTCCACGCTTCTGGATCTCACGGCAGACACCGAAGATGTAGCGTGCCCAAGACTGGCTAGGTGCGTCCTCTTCCTTGAGACCGAACTCTGCTGACTCATTGAGGTCTAGAGCGAAGGCACGGACACGATCCGTACCGTTGGGACGGATCTCTGCGACCATCGCCTTGTCGATAGCGCCAGGGAAGACGAAGGCGCCGTTGTAGTCGGTGTGTTCACCGATGAGGTTGATACGGCCGGGTGAGGTGTAGAGCGTACCAGCTTCGCCGTAGAGGGAAGCGAACTTGTCGCGGATAGCTTGTGTATTCATCTGAGGTTTGAAGATATTTGTTTGAAAAGCAGTCCCCCTGACGTATAGTCGTACGAGAGGGGGACTGTGAAGGATCTAAAGAGTCTGAAGACTAAGGGAGCTGACGTACCTTGTGACCTACCAGTGCATAGTAGAGGAGGTAAGCTTCACCGATGAGGACGATGATCCAGGTGAACTGCCATCCACCAAAGCTGTCAGCGAGGATACCCTGAGCGAAAGGCAGGATAGCACCACCGACGATACCCATCATCAGGGCACCCGAGCCAGCAGAGGTGTACTTGCCGAGCTTGTCGATAGCCAGTGAGAAGATAGCACCCCACATGACGGAGTGGAAGAGACCAGCACCAGCGAGGAGGTAAGGATTGTTCAGGATCATACCGCCGAGGACGAGGATACCTGCGCCCAGAGAGGTGATGAGGAGCTGCTTGCTGGCGCTGATACTGCTGAGGAAGCTACCACAGAAACGGCCTACGAGCATCAGCCCCCAGTAGATGGTAGCCATCAGAGCAGCCTGTGAGGGTTCAAAGCCAAGGCTCTTACCGTAGAGGTTGATGTTGTTACCGATACAGACTTCTACACCGACATACATGAAGATAGCCACAACACCGAGAGCCAGATGCGAGAAACTCCATACGCTCTTCTCCAGCACTTCGCCTTCCTTCTTCTCTGCGCTTGCGATCGAGGGAAGGTGTATGTTCATCAGAGCGACGATGAGGCCACCGACAAGGACGATGAGCACGAGGAAGGGGATATAGAGCGAGCTAAGCGCAATATCTAGACCGCTCTTACCTGCGAAGATCACCGAAGCCACGAGCATAGGAGCGATCGTAGCCATCGTCGAGTTAGCCGTACCTGCGATAGACTGACGAGTAACACCTGTCGTACCCTTCACGTCACAAGCGACGATGTAGGGATTGAGCACTGCCTGAAGGAATGTCATAGCTGAGCCTGCTACGAAGCCTGCTAGTAGGAAGACGTAGTAGGCTACAGGGATGACGACGACATTAGAATCTGCTACAGCTTGGAACTTCTCTAGGTCTACCGCTTCGAAGATGTAGGCGGAGAGCTCATAGAGACCAAAGGCTGCGATCAGCCCAAAGAGCCCCGTGATGAGTGTGTTCTTATAGCCCTTCTTCTCGATGCACTTGGCACTAGGGATACCCATAGCGAGGTAGCCACTAAAGAAGACAAAGGTGATCAGCGTAGTGAGCGCATTGGTCAGTGAGCCTGATTTCTGTAGGAAGGCGGCCTGCATAGGTGCCTGGAACTGCCCGTTCAGGTTCGTGATCAGTCCTACGAGGGCCATCAGCACCACCATGATGATGAACGGCACCAGATAGCTCTGCGTCTGTTTCTGTTGTGTCATTACTTCTTTGGTTATTGAATAGAGAGTTGTTAGTTTACGTCATTTATCCTTCTACAGTGAAGCGGAAGGCAGTCACCGAGTGGAAGACTTCGCCAGGGTTAAGGCGTGTCGTCGGATACTCGGGTTTGTTGGGGCTGTCGGGATAGTGCTGGGTCTCGAGACAGAGGGCAGCACGGGCAGGATAGCGATGGTCGTGCTTACCACGGAGATTACCACTCATCCAGTTGCCCGTGTAGAGCTGTACGCCTGGCTGGTCGGTATAGACCTCCATGACGATGCCGGTCTTAGGTGAAGAGCAGCGGGCTGCACGGCCGAGCTTACCCAGCGCCTTGTCTAATATATAGGTATGGTCATAGCCTCGTGCCCAGCGGAGCTGATCGAAGTCGGCATCCACCCGCTCCCCGATGGTATGAGGGGTAGTGAAGTCCATAGGTGTCCCCTCGACAGGAGCAGGAGCTCCGTAGGGGATAGCTGTCTCATCGGTGGGGAGATATTCCTTGGCATCGATCACGAGGGTATGATCGTGTACAGAGGGATCGCCTTCGCCAGAGAGGTTAAAGTAGGCATGATTGGTCAGGTTGAGTACTGTAGGCTTTGTAGTAGAAGCCGTGTACTCGATCGTCAGCTCATTTTCTTCGGTGAGCGTGTAGATGACTTCTACAGAGAGCTCACCTGGGTAGCCTTCTTCTCCATCGGGGGAGACATAGCGGAAGGAGACTTGGTTAGCCTTAGTTTGCTCACCTTTCCATATCACGGCATTGAAGCCTCGTATCCCCCCATGTAGGCTGTTGGGACCATTGTTAATAGGGAGCTCATAGTTTATCCCATCGAGGACAAACTTCCCGAGGGCAATACGATTCGCATAGCGTCCACAGATTGCTCCGAAGTAAGCTTCTTCACTGTCGATATACTCCTGCAGACTGTCATGCCCAAGGATGACATCGACGAAGTCGCCTGTGCGGGAGGGGACGAGGAGAGATACGAGCTTAGCTCCTTGGTTGATGAAGTGTGCTTCGGCTCCCTGCCGATTGGTTAAGGTATAAAGCTTGGAGGTACCTTCGGGTAAGGTAGCCTCAAAAGCCTCTGGTGAGAGACCTGCCTTATTAGGCACCTGTGGGGTTTGTTCCATTGTTGTACGTTCCTATTTTGGGAGCGATTTTGAGTATTTGCTTCCAAATATACGAATATATTGACATACAGACAGTATTATACTTGAGGTGAGTAAGAGCCTCGTCAAGGGAGGATTTCATGTCTAGATCTCTGTATTTCAATGGAATGAATTGGCAAGGTTGGCTTTCATGAGTTTATCCTGCTACTTCTTTAAGGCTTAAGGGATGCTCCTGAAGTGTTTCCAGTTCTTTTCTAAGAATATTAAAAAAGGTGATTTCTAGCCCCTGCGTTTACCTCTGAGTGCTTGTACAGATAGGAGAGGTCTAGGGTCTCTAGAGGGAGCTCGTGCATTGAGGAGTGTATATACGCTGTGTCATCATAGGGTGCTGGAGGCTGGTGTGATGGGTGAAGAGGTGCTAGCTATGTGATGTTCGTACTACCGGAACTAGATTTAAGGTGAATATGAGAAGCCCCGACTAAGGTCCCATAGAGGAGAGCCTTAGTCGGGGCTGATGATTAGCGCCTAGTTCGTGCTAGGGCTAAGGAAGCATGTGATCTACTTAGCGACGGGGATGTCCTTGAGCACCTGCAGTAGGTGTTGCCACCAAAGGTCGACCGTCTTGATCTCGATACGCTCTGCAGGAGAGTGTACGTCACGAAGCGTAGGACCGAAGGATACCATATCTAGATCTGGATAGACGTCCAGGATAAGTCCACATTCGAGACCAGCGTGGATAGCCTTAACGGCGGGCTCCTTGTGGAAGAGCTTACGATAAGCTTCTGCCGAGGCCTTCAGGATAGCGGAGTCTGGGTTAGGCTTCCAGCCTGGATAAGAATCATTGATCACGACTTCTGCTCCAGCAAGCTCAAAGACGGAAGAGACCATCTCAGCGGCACTGTCACGGAGACTCGTCGTGGAGCTACGCTGGCTCGTTTCGATGACGATCTTACCATTGATCTGCTTGACAGAAGCCAGGTTGTTTGAAGTCTCTACAAGGTCTTCGATCTCGTGGCTCATGCCGAGGACACCGTGAGGACAAGCATAGAGTGCACGGACGAGAGCGTGCTTCGTCTTGCAGTCCATGATCTGAGCAGGTGTAGAGGCAGCTTCGAGGTCGAGACGTACCTTAGGATCTACAGCCTTGAGCTCATTCTGTACGTCTGCCTGTAGGTGACGCAGGAGCTCTTCTGCCTTGGCCTTGTCTGCGGACTTTACTCCGATGATAGCATGAGCTTCACGTGGGATGGCATTATGTAGGTTCCCACCGGCGATTTCTGCTAGTGACCAGTCGAGGTTCTTCTCGAGTGCATAGAGATAGCGAGTGAGGATCTTATTCGCATTACCTAGCCCACAGTGGATCTCACCACCGGAGTGACCGCCCTTGAGACCAGAGACTGAGGCACGGAGCCAGACGAGATCAGCAGGAGCAGGCTTCCATTCAGGAGAGAAGGTAGCTGTCTGACCCTTGCCACCGGCACATCCGATGAAGAGTTCGCCTTCGTCTTCGCTGTCGAGGTTGATGAGGATCTTTCCTTCGAGGAAGCCTGGCTTGAGCTCGAAGGCACCTGTCATCCCAGTTTCTTCATCGACGGTGAAGAGAGCTTCGAGGGGACCATGCTCGATGTCATCAGATGCGAGGACGGCTAGCTGTGCTGCACAGCCGATACCATTGTCGGCACCGAGGGTCGTGCCATCAGCATGGAGCCATTCGCCATCGATGATCGTGCGGATAGGGTCGTTGTCGAAGTCGTGCTGGGTACCTGCGTTCTTCTCGCAGACCATGTCGACGTGGCTCTGGAGGATGAGCTTAACGCGATTTTCATAGCCAGGGGTAGCGGGCTTAAGCATAACGATGTTCCCAACGTGGTCTTTCTTATATGCGATGCCATGCTCCTGTGCGAACTTCTCAAGGTAGGCGATGATCTTCTCTTCCTTCTTGGAGGGACGAGGTACCTGTGTGATTTCGTGGAAGTACTTCCAAACGATCTTGGGGTTCAGCTCGGTTATTTCCATTGTTCTGCTACTGGTTATAAGGTATGAATGATATGTATTATGGCATCGGTAGGCTTCACGGAGTCGTTAGCCTTAGTGCTAGAACTCATAGAAAACTACTACCTTTGCTTCGAACAAATATAACGATAAATATCCAAGGATGTCCCTATTTGTCATAACTCTCCTCTTCGTAGGGCTCGCCGTAGTCCTGCTCTCGGTGCGTATTCTTCTATCGAAGAAGGGACGTTTCCCTAACACGCATGTCGGGGGAAACAAAGCTCTGCGTCGACAGGGCATATCCTGCCATACCTCACAGCATCAGGATGCACAGCATCATCGTACGCTGGCCGATCGTGTCGGAGAGCTCTAACACCTAGCTTAGCTAATAACAAACAATCGATAACTTCATACGTATGAAAATGAAAGCCCTGACTGCTGGCTCTCTGCTAGCGCTCGCCTTCACTGCTAGTCTTGCTCTTCCTGCTTGCTCAGGTAAGACTGAGACGAAGTCTGCTCCTACCACGGTCGCCGAAGTGCAGGCCACTGGTCTCCCTATCGCTGTCGTCAACATGGATAGCATCTCCTCCCAGTACAAGTTTGCTCAAGAGATCAAAGAAGCACTCGAGAAGGATGCCTCCGCACACCAGACACGTCTTCAGGGGAAGGGAGCTGCCTTGCAGAAGGCTGCGGCTGACTTCGAGCGCCGTATGCGCATCAATGCCTTCGTCTCCGCAGAAGCTCAGCAAGCCGAGCAGCAGAAGTTAATCCGCATGCAGCAGGAGGCTGAGGGGCTCAATGCTCAGCTGACGCAGCAGCTAGCGCTGAAGCAACAGTCGCTCATGGAGGACTTAATGAACGAAATCCGCACCCAGCTGAAGGAGTACAACAAGGATGGGCGCTACAAGCTCATACTGACCAAGGTCGGGGATAATATCCT
The DNA here is from genome assembly GCA_905372565.1 of uncultured Porphyromonas sp. Taxonomy (GTDB): domain Bacteria; phylum Bacteroidota; class Bacteroidia; order Bacteroidales; family Porphyromonadaceae; genus Porphyromonas. Next base: position 6,005 of record CAJPPK010000024.1, read on the forward strand.
CTATCAGGAAGAGGCACTCGATATCACTGAGGACTTCATCAAGTATCTCAACGAACACTATACCGTCGGTAAGACGGCCTCTGCTGACAGCACGGCGAAGAAGTAAGCTTTTCGCTGATATAGCTATTTAAAAGTCCCGAGGGAGCTAACTCATTACGGTGAGTTAGCTCCCTCGGGGCTTTCTGTTTGTTCATCCTATGCGATGAGCCAGATAGAGGAAGGCAAGACTAGGGGTTGAAGTCGTCCTCTCAAAACCTTAATCCAGCTGTGGAAAAAGGTAGATCTCTCTGCTGGGAAAGGTCTAGCTTTTCGATAGGAAAGGCTAGTCTTCCTCCGTGCAAAGGTCTAGGCTGGCTTCGGATTAGCTTCGGTTACGTACTGACCGAGTCGCAGAGCTGGTGGATTTGGGGCTAGTGGTCGTAGCAGGGCGGATACGCTTGTCTCTCCCCTTAGGTCTGCTTGAGGAGGCTTTGGGTGCGACCTGCTTGGCTTTACCCTTAGAGCTCTTCAGAGGGAGAGCAGGATGAAGGATGCTATCGGGGACGAAGAGATTGGCTTGGAACTGCTGGAGTTCTCGCTCCTCTTGCTGGCTTCTGGCCTGCTGTCGCTCTAGGCTGGTGGCCTTATCGTCTAGGTTCTGATCTAAGGAAGAGCTGGTCGGTAGGATCGAGCCACGATAGACCTGGAGGGCGAAGAAATCCGCCAGGGTCGAGCGACGTGCACCATTGGCCGTACTTAGAGCGATGCGCTCCTGGCTGAGATAGGGGCGAAGCTCATCGAAGCTAACCCAGAAGAGAGGCATACGTAGCTGTCCGTAGTCTCCGACGCCTGTGAGCAGGGGGCATAGCGCTCGCGTGTGGGTGCTGAAGGTACTCGTTCGCTCGTCGAAGCGACTTTCTTCCTCGAGGTAATAGCCCTCGATGAGGGCAGAGGGGATATCTGCTAGTGCCACTTCGGGGCGCCCCTGCTGATCCTTGGTATAGGCGATGTGGAAGCGATCGAGGAAGTCTGTGAAAGCTAAGGTTTCCGCCCCTCTCCAAGAGCTTAGCCCATCCTGATAGCTATATACACGTATTTTCCCCGCAGCATAGAGTCGGAAGATGAGGGAGAAGAGATTGCCCTCCCTCTCAGTCGTGGCTTCGGGGTAGAAAAGTGGGGTATTGGCCTTCTCTCGGCGCTCCAAAAGTCGGAAGTAGGTACGGCTCCAAGCGGTATACTCCTCGTCCTCCAGATCGCTATGGTCGGCGAAGGTCTTAGCTCGCTCACTGATCTTAGGTGTGCTCTGTGGAGCTTCCCTGCGAGGAGCACTACCCTTGCGGACGACAGGGGTGGTCGGAGTCGTGACTTGAGCATAGAGGCTAGTCGAGCAAGTAAGCCCTGCTAGCAGGAAGAGGCGAAGGGTGGTAGACATAGTGAAGGAGGTAGGAGAGAGGATCAATAGAGGAGTAGCTCCAGAGAGGGTAGTCGGCGCTCGATGCCATCTGGACCTTGGGCATAGATCTCCGTGATGAAAAGACGTCGACCCAGCGGTGTCGTGCGGATCAGACGTAGCTGTCGCTCGGAGAAGAGACGGCCATTGGAGTTCTCTGGTAAGGCGTTGCCGAGAGCATCGAAGGCAAGTAGCTGGAAGCGAAGCACGGTGTAGTGGATGTCAAGGAAGGCGTCATCGAGGGCAGCCTTGACCTCTCCAGCCGAGAGTAAGGCACTTCGAGAGATCTTCCCTCCCTTGAAGCGCTGGGCACCACCATGCCCCGCCAAGCTAAGGTAGGGCAGTGGGTCGGGGAGACTACGCACTCGGAAGGTTTGCTGAGCTATGCTACGGCTCGTGCCGTCTGGTCGATGAGCCGAGACCGAGATCGTGATCTCGCCTCCAGCCTTAGCCGTTCGGAGGATCCAGAGCCCCTCTTTCTGCGTTAGCGTCCCAGCAGAAGCGCTGACACGTAGAGCTTCGGGGGAGATCCCTGGGACGGCGATACGAAGCGGGTTATCGATCCCTGCATAGAGGACATTCAGTAGCGTGGGAGAGATGCTAGCCGTCGGAGCGACGACGGTATATTCGGAGCTGAAGGGAAGGCGTAGCGCTGTCCCATCAGGGAGCTCTGTCTCGATGTGCCCAGAGATAGGGTGCGTACCCGTTTGTGTGCTGGAGAGTGTCACGAGGCTAGAGGAGAGTGGCGTGCTACTCGTACCGAGGAAGACCCGAGGATGACGGGTCGTATCGACACTGCTTAGTACTACCTCCGCGCGAAAGGGCTCTCCCTGTAGGACGACACGGCTTTCGGGGATGACTTGGGCTGTGAGTCGGTTCGAGCGATAGTCGTGTTCGTCGATCCGACGAAGGAGATCGGTGAGCGTTTCGCCTTCGATATAGCGGAGACTGTTCTGTAGCTGGGTGAGTAGCGTGATAGCTGCAATGGCAGGTTGGCCTTCGAAGTAGGCTTCTTCCCAGCTCTTTCCCGAGGTGGGGCTAGTCGTCGATAGACGCTTCAGCTGGAGTAGCTGATCTTCGCCTAGGCCTAAGAGCTTACTAACGTACTTTCGGTAGGCCGTGATCTCTTCTCTTAGCTGACGGCCTCTTCGGTGGAAGGGATCAAGAAGCACCTCGGAGGAAGCCGAGAGGTCATCCTTTCGTTCGAGAGCCTCGGGGTGACTGGAGATGGAGCTTGATCGATCCGCTGCAGCCGCTATCTCTCCCTTGAGGTGCTGGAGTAGGGAGTCGAGGGCTTGGGTCTTCGTACGTAGCTTCTCAGCCCGCTCGATCCATAGAGAGACCTTGGTCGGATTAGATCGGTAGGCTGATGCGAGTAGGTCGGTACGTAGGCGATTTTGCTCCTCTAGGCTTTTCGTCGTCTCCCGAAGCTCTCGCTCCACGAGCGAGAAGCCGTCCAGCACCTCGGGGGAGATGTTGAGCGCCATCATCGCTATGAAGACGATGTACATCAGATTGATCATCCGTTGCCGGTTGGGATTACCTCCCGTGCCGATAGCCATACGTATTCTTGTGGAGAGGAGGGAGGGACTAGCGTACCGGAGACTCGGCCTGTGGCGAGCTAATCTGTACGTTTAGGGCATGGAGCATACGTGTGTACGCTTGGTTCAGCTCTTGTAGCTGGCGGAGGAGTTGCTCGTTCTCCTGACGGAAGGAGGGGCGGTCACCTCCTCTCCCGTCATAGAGCTCTGCCTGCTGACGTAGACCTAAGTTAATCCGATCGATCGTGTCGATCTGGCTACTGATACTCTTTAGCTGGAGTTCGTAGAGGGCATTGAGCCCAGTGACGTTACGTGCTAGGCTCCCGAGCTGCTCGACGTAGTCAGAGGTATGCTTAGCCATCGCATTAGGATCGAGGGCTAACTGCTGGTAGGTGCTACTAGCTTCGCTGGAGAGAGAGCCTATGCGTGTGAGCTGGAGGATCGCTTCTTGCAGACGATCGATCGCTTCGCTGAAGCGGTTGAGCTCGCCTTCTCCTTGACATATATAGGTAGAGGAGAGGGGGGAGGCTTTACCTTCCTCGAGGTGAGCTAGTCGTTCGCTCAGGCGGGCACGCTGGGCTTCAGCTTCTTCGGCAGAGATAGCTGGGGCAGAGGCTAGCTCAGGGAAGACCTTCTCCCAAGCATAGGTGCTGGTAGGCTTCTCAAATCCGGAGATGAAGAAGACGACAAACTCCGTAAGCATACTGACAAGCAGGATCTCATCTCCGTAGCGGATGTGGAGGAGCTTGAAGAGTGCTCCGAGGATCACGAAGGCTGCTCCCCAGGAATAGAAGCGATTGAGGATGCGCTGACCTCGGGGGCTCCCGAGGAAGGTCTCTAGGCGATGTGTCAGACGAGGCATGTGGGAGAAGCTAATTACTTAGAGAACTCCACTGCAGAGCGTACACAGCGGAAGCCGATATAGGAATGTGCTGCATTTTGCGGAGCTTGTGCTCGGTTGTTAGCACGGACGTAGCGAGCGATATCCTTCCACGATCCCCCCTTGATCACCTTACGTGTCAGATCTCGGGAGTCATGTATGTCAGCACGATAGTTAAGCTCGGGATTGACATCGTTGATGTGTCGTAGCCCAGAGGTAGACCAAGCGGTGCTCGTCCATTCAGCTACGTTGCCGGCCATATCAAAGAGTCCGAAGTCATTGGGCGGGTAAGATGAGACGGGGGCAGTGATTAGGTGCTTGTCGGCGGTATAGTCTCCGTCGCCGGGCTTGAAGTTCCCGTAGAAGCACCCCTCACATGAGCGGATCTCTTCTGTACCCCAGGGGTAGACGATGCGACTATTCCCCATGCGAGCAGCATACTCCCACTCCGCCTCAGTCGGTAGTCTGTAGGGCTCGACGATCTGCCCTGCTGGGAGACGGAGCCCTCGTTTGTAGCGCTCAGTCCGCCAGGCGCAGTAGGCTTCAGCTTGCTCCCAGGTCACACCGACTACGGGATAATTATCGTAGCCTGGGTGATTGAAGTACTTAGCTGTATAGACAGCATTAGTGGAGTTAGGGAAGTCGTTTACCCAGCATGTCTCGTCGGGAAGAACAGGGACGATGTAGGTGTTAAGGAAGTCATATTCACTCGTCAGCGGACGTGTGATCGTCTCTCGGATAACCCTGCCTGAGGCGTCGATATAGGCTGTGTCCTTCGTGATTAGGCGGGTCTCTGGGAGCTTTTTCTCCCAGTTTGGATTGCCTTGGGCAGAGCGTAGCTGGTTACGCCATAGAGCTGCTGCTCGGTGATCGTAGCGCTCGTAGCGATAATTGAGCTGTGCTGGGTCGAGCTTACGCTCTCCTGTCACGGGGTTGGTGTAGTAGAGACTCTGGATAGCTCGTAGCTCTTCCTCTGTCGCACGCTTCTCTGTCGGGAGAGGACGGCTCCAGTCTAGCTGAGCAGGGATAGGGTCGCCATACTTATCCTCTGTGATCTTGTAGCTCTCATCGCCTCCGTAAGCAGGATCAGCCAAGCGCTCTCGGAGGATCGAGTCCCTTACATAGTAGACAAACTGTCGGTACTGTGCATTCGTTACCTCCGTACGATCCATCCAGAAGGCTTCGACGGAGACACCACGACTCTGTGCGGGATCTCCCCAGAGGCTATCGGGTCGGGACTCTCCCATCATGATGTGCCCACGAGGGATGTGTACCATGCCGTGGGGAGCGGGCTCATTCCATGAGGCTAGACGTGCGGGAGTGACTTCGCCACCGATCGAGCGTGTGGGTCCTGAGCAAGCACTTGCTAGGAGGACAAGCGTGGCCAACCCTGAGAAGAGATGAAGGGAGCGGGTGGAGGACATAGTGGAGAGGTAACAGAGATTAGAGCAAACGGATGCTCATATACTTAGTGGGGCGACTGGAGCGAGCGAGCTGGGGGAGGCGATAGCTAAGGAGCATCTCATGACGAGTAGGCTGATCGTGGAGGCTATGCTCCCAGCGATAGCCGAGGGTGAAGTGCCCTAGTCCGATAGCTCCAGAGAGACTCCAGCTGTGAGCATACTCCCAGCCTGCACGTAGCTGGTAGCGGTCTTGGTAGTGAATGCCGAGTCCAATCTCCTGATGGTCACCTTGCTGGCGAGACCAGCTACGGTAAGCCGATGGACGGAGAGACCAAGCGGATCGCTGTCCTATAATGTAGGTAGCGAAAGCATGGAAGGTACGAGGCGTAGTTATCGAGAATCGCTCGCCTAGACTTAGCTCCGAAGCGAGGATATGCTGAGCACTTAGCCCAAGCTCGAGATGCCTTCCCTCGAGGTAGAGTCCGAGTCCCAAGTCAAAAGCCTTGCCCTCCACTTGGGTCGTCGGTAGCTGGCTGTCGGTGATTCCCTCGCTCAAAGCCCGAGCACCGTCAAAGGTACGTCGGAGGAGACTAAGCTGGAGCCCCGAGCGAAGGTGCCAGTTAGCACTCTTCCAGAGGTCGGTACTCATTCGACCCGTTAGGTCTCCTGCTTGCCAAAAGTGACCCTTGCCTTGCTCTAGGGTAGCCCCCAGGCGTAAGGGATGATTACCTAAGCTCCAGAGGATACTTCCTTGGAGGAGGTAATGGCGTAGATCGGTACCAGCTGAGCCATAGAGTGCTGTGTAGGTCGGCTGGTCTCCGAGGGTGGCTGGATTAGCATACTCGGGTAGGAGGTACCACGAGCGCACCTGAGGGAGCTCCTGCTGTGCCCGTAGAGGCGATGCTAGCAGGGAAAAACAAGCCAGAGCACCTATCCACCAGCCTATCTTTCTGCCTGCGGTATGGGCGCTCTTGCTCATAAGGGGTAGCTGGTACCCGGATGGTTTAGTACTCTTCTTCGTCGAAGAAGAAGTCCTCTTTACTTGGATAGTCAGGCCAAATATCCTCGATAGACTCATAGAGCTCACCTTCATCCTCCATCTCTTGGAGGTTCTCGATGACCTCTATGGGAGCGCCAGAGCGCTGTGCATAGTCGATAAGTTCGTCGCGGCTAGCGGGCCAGGGGGCATCTTCGAGTTTGGATGCAAGTTCTAGTGTCCAGTACATAATGGCTATCTATTAGCTTGTAAGCGTGTTAGTAGGGCCCAAGATGGGCTATCGGCGACAAAAATACAAATTATTCCTTTCCCTGCCACAGGTGAGGGGGCAAGTGAAGGTTTACCTTTCATGACGGATAAGGTCTACCTTTCCTAGGATGAAGGTCAACCTTTCTATCTGCGAAGGTTGGTCTTCGGCGAGGGGTAGCGCTACCTAGGAGCATAGCGAGACCTTAGGACAGGGGCATTCACCCGACAAGTATTACCTTTGTAACCAAATCCTTGATATCCCTAATCCTAGGGAGAAAGGGAGAAGAATCCAAGCAAATGAAGATCTTTCCTACAATATATAAGACCAGTAGAGCCGTGCTCGTGGCGATGATGATCACCCTCTTCGGTGCCTGCTCTACGAGGCAGACGGACCATGGAGGGCGCCTGCATGTCACGGCGACCATCGCTCCAGCGACCGATCTTATCCGTCGTCTGGGCGATACGCTCGTCTATGCCACGACGCTCCTACCTCAAGGGAATAGCCCAGAGAGCTATGAGCCGACGCCACAGACTATCCAAGCGCTAGCTACGAGCCGTGCCTATTATTATATGGGTGACCTTGGCTTCGAGAGAAGCTGGGTCGAGCGTATCCAGAGCTTGCACCCTGAGCTTCGATTGGTACGTCTTGATGCCGGGTTGGATACGATGAGATCCTCCAAGCATTCAGGTGATCACCTGAATGACCCGCACTATTGGACGAGTATGCGAGGTCTTCGCACGATGAGTCGTACGATTTACCGATCCCTTTGTCAGATCGATAGCGTGAATAGCCCCGCCTATACTGCCAGCTACGAAGCGCTTAGCGATACCTTGGTCCAGCTGGAGCAGACCCTGCGTGCTACGCTAAACGAACTGCCCTCACGTGCCTTCCTCATCTATCACCCTTCGCTGAGTGACTTCGCCTGTGAGTGGGGGCTAGAGCAGCTCGTCGTCGAGGAAGATGGCAAAGATCCTACTCCCCAGCATCTCGAGCGTGTGCTCCAGCGAGCCAAGGCGTTAGGCGTGCGTGTGGTATTCATTCAGAAGGAGTTTGATACGAAACTCACCGAGAGTCTAGCTAACGAGCTGGGGGCTCAGACGGTGGAGATCAATCCATTGGACGGAGATTGGAAGGGGCAACTCCTTCGTATCGCCAGCGCTCTTAGTGCTTCACGTTAGTTTCCCCTGCTTATGACGAAGAAGATCCTTACTCTCGAAGATGCCAGCATCGGGTATTCGGACACGCTAGTCCTTGACGGACTTAACTGGACGATTGGCCGTGGTGAGCGCTGGGCTATCACGGGGCCTAATGGTTGTGGTAAGACTACGCTCATGCGGACACTCCTTGGTCTGCTCCCCCTACGAGCTGGCCGTATCACACGCTATGACCGTGAGGAAGCTCCGACTCAGGGTCTGGTGATGAGCTACCTACCTCAGATCAATCAAATAGACCGCCATTTCCCCATTCACGTAGAGGAGATCATCGCCTCTGGTCTGCCTCAAGGACTGGAGAAGCACCGCCGGCTCGCTGAAGTGGAGCGTCTGGCTGAAGTCTTCGGTATCACTACGCTCCTCCGACAGCCTTTAGGTCGTCTGAGTGGAGGGCAGCTTCAGCGCACCTTGCTTGCTCGTTCGCTGGCTTCAGATCCCGAGCTTCTGATCTTAGACGAACCACTGAGCTTCCTCGATCGAGCGTATAAGGAGCAGTTTGAAGCGCTCCTTCAGCGAGCACTCCGCCCGGAAACTACGCTTTTGATGGTAACTCATGACTTGCTAGGAGAGGCGGATGCTAGCTGGCAGGTACTTTCTCTTGGCCGTTTCTGACGTACGATGCTTTCCCTACGATCTATCTTCATTACTCTCGTGAGCTGTATGAGCTGGGGCTTCCTCTCGGGGAATAGGCTCGCTAGCCAGACCTCTGTACAGTTTACTGCACAGGATAGCTTAAACGATAAGAGCTATACCAATCGCTTACTCCTAGAGGGAGCGATCACGTCGGCTCCCCTTGTCGGTATCGGACTCCTGCAGAATCTGCAGAATAGGCACGTCCGAGAGCTACGATTCGGGTACTATCCGAACTTCCGACATCACTTTGATGATTACCTGCAGTTTGCCCCGCTGGTCGCACAGGTAGGACTTCGCTTGGGTGGACTTCAGGGGACAAGTCCTCATGTCTGGCAGACCTTCGCCGCAGATGCCTTCGCCTCGATCTCCATGCTCGCGATCACGTCGGCGATCAAGTATACCGCTCGGATCGAGCGCCCTGACGGCTCCACCCGCAACTCCTTCCCCTCGGGGCATACGGCGATGGCCTTTACTGCTGCGACGCTACTCTCTGAGGAGTATGGACAGCGCTATCCCTTGCTCTCTGCTGCTGGCTATGCTGTGGCATCAGCAGTCGGTGTGGGACGCTTGCTCAATAATCGTCACTGGATCGGAGATGTCGTCACGGGGGCAGGACTAGGCATTCTCTCGGGGCATCTAGGCTATTGGATGGCTGATCGACTGCTAGGAGGTAGCCGAAGGAGACCTCATAGACCGCTCAACTTCCCGGCCTCCCAGCTACAGCTCTATCTCCCGATCACGATCAGTGCGACACGTGCTGTCGGCGAAGGAGGATGGTCTATTCAGGGGAGGCAAGTTGGTTTAGGCTTGCACTATACGCCTAAGGCTTGGCCAGTCTACCTCATGGGACAGGTCAAGATGGGTATTTACCATGCCCTCCCTAAGGTGGCAGGAGTCATCCCTGGTACGCCTGAGTACCGAACGATAGCTCTATCTCTCGGTGTGGGTAGGACTCAGTGCCTGTGGGGACAGTTCATCCTCCAGGGATCGATCTATGGCACACTTTCACGAAAGGTAGGTCACGAGAAGGAAGAGCAGCTCTCTCCCAGTGTGTCCCTTCGAGGGAGTCGCTTCGCTCTTGGGCTTGGCGCCACTTTAGCTCCCTCTTGGCGACTGACTAGTCGTGTCGGTCTGCGTCTACCGCTCTCTGTCAGCTATACTCCGACCTATCATTATCTCGAGGGTGTAGCTATGGAGCCACTACGTCTCCCTAATCTTCATTACTCTGTAGGTACGGCGCTGACCGTTTACCTCTAAGCTTTACGATTTATTTCATCTAATTGATCTAACCTATGACTTGGTATTATCTCATGCCAGCGATCTTCATCTTGGGGATCTTGGCTATTGCTTTCGAGGAGCAGATCAAGATCAATAAGACGGCGACGGCACTACTGACCTGTGTCTTGCTCTGGTCGATCTTGCTTATCGATACTGACATTGCCTCCGTGACTGAGGGCTATCAGACTTGGCTGAAGGCAGCTTCTCAGGTACAGCCTGATGGGTTAGCTGTCTCGGACTATCTTTCTTTCAAGCTCAATCATCACCTCGGGGATGTCTCTAGCACACTCTTCTTCGTCCTATGCTCGATGGCACTCGTCAATACCATCGATAATTATGGGGGATTTAAGTCTGTGGCTGAGATTGTCGTCACGGAGAATAAGCGTAGCTTGCTCTGGCGTGTAGCTCTGGCATCGTTCTTTTTCTCGGCCTTTCTAGATAACTTGGCCGCAGCTATCGTGATCATAGCGGTACTTCGCCGACTTGTCCCTGACCAGAAAGACCGAATGAAGTATGCCTGTCTAAGTATCATCGCATGTAATGCGGGGGGATCCTGGTCACCTATCGGAGACGTTACGACGCTTCTTCTCTGGAATAGCGGTCGTATTACCCCATACTATCAGATCTTCCACCTGATACTACCTGCCTTCTTCAATATGTTCGTGCCGACGCTGCTGGCGCACTTCTTCCTCTTTAAGAAGGGAGCTAAGCTTCGTAAGCCTTCGGATGTGGCAACAGACGAACTAGTGGATATTCTTCCTTGGCGAGCTCGCTTCATCGTCCTCGGTCTAGGTATTGCTTCACTGATGCTCGTGCCTATCTGGCAAACCTTCTTTGATGTCCCCGCTTTCATGGGGGTGATCTTCGGGCTAGTGCTGGTGTGGATCTATACCGAGCTGATGTTCTCTGCACATAAGAAGCGTCTACGTGAAGCCTCCAGCCTACGTATGACGGCTCTCCTCAATCACTCTGACCTAACGACGATCTTCTACTTCCTCGGGATCCTCATGTCGGTGGCAGCACTTATCGAGGGCGGTCAGCTCCTCATGGCTGCTGGTCATGTCTCTGAAGCTATCCCTAATACGGGCATTCTAGCTGTCCTCATCGGGGTACTCTCAGCTGTGCTGGATAACGTAGCTCTCGTGGCGGCTGTCCTAGGGATGTATCCCGTGGATGTGAGCGGAGCAGTCACGCCCTTCGTCGCCAATGGATCCTTCTGGGTCTTCCTAGCCTATTGTGCTGTCACGGGTGGTAGTCTCCTGATTATCGGTTCGGCTACTGGGGTGACAGTGATGGGCTTAGAGAAGATTAGCTTTGGCTATTACCTCAAGCGCTTTAGTCTACTTGCTCTAGCAGGCTATATCGCTGGGGCTATCGTCTATCAGCTCATCGCTTTGATCTAGACGTATCTGTCTAAGATAGCAAGCGCCCTGACTGCTCCTATGGCAGTCAGGGCGCTTTATTTAAGTCTTAGAGGATGGAGCTAAAGGCTTGGATCGGAGGTATGTTTTGCTTGGATCGAAGAGGTGCTTTACTTGATCGGTAGGTGAAGCACCTTTCTCTCTCCGATGAAGCCCTCGAGGATTTGCCCGATCTTTACAGGGCCGACACCAGCAGGTGTGCCCGTGAAGATCAAGTCTCCCATACGCAGTGTCTGGAAGCGACTAATATGTGCGATGAGCGCATCGAAGCTATGGATCATCTCGGAGCTATCTGCTCGCTGTACCGTCTGTCCATCGACATCGAGGTGGAAAGGGATAGGATGCTCGGGAAAGCCTAGCTCGGTCTTGTCAATCCATTCACCTACGACAGCAGAGCCATCGAAGACCTTCGCTGCTAGCCAAGGTTCGCCTCGTCGTATCGCTTCACGCTGCAGATCTCGAGCTGTGAAGTCAATGCCCACAGTCACTCGCTCATAATAGCGGTGAGCAAAGCGCTCAGCGATACACTTACCTACACGGCTGATCTGAATGACGAGCTCTGCTTCGTACTCGATCACCGATCCCATATCGGGAAGGAAGAAGGGACTGCGTGGTTTGAGCAGGGCATCGCCCTTATGAAACAGTAGGGGAGAGGAAGGTGTCTCCGAGGAGATGGCTAAATCCAGCTGTCTCGTCTCGTCAAGATGCGTATGGTAGTTGAAGCCGACACCGAGGATCTTCATAGGAGAGGAGCGTAGAGGTTAGTTAGATCCTTCACCCTTAATGGCAGCGACCTTCATACGAGTGAACATTAAGGCTAGGTGCGCATACATCGACGTGTTCTGTACGACGACATGCTCGGGAGTCTGGATGCGAACGGGGGTAAAGTTCCACAGTGCTTGAATGCCAGCACGTACCAAGCGATCGGTCATGAGCTGGGCTTGCAAGATAGGTACGGTGAGGATGGCAATGTGTACATCTTCCTGACGAATACGTGTAGCAAGCTCGTCGATATGATAGACAGGGATACCTGCGACCTCAGTGCCTATGATCTCCGTAGCTACATCGAAGCCTGCGATGACATCCAGCCCAAACTGACGGAGTCCCTTGTCTGCAAGGAGTCCTGACCCAAGGCTACCGACACCGATGAGGAAGGCCTTATGCTGCTGACGGAAGCCGAGGAACTCCTCTAGATAGTTGATGATCGCCTCCGTCTCATAGCCGACACGGGTTCGTCCCTGTAGGTCGACATAGGAGAGGTCCTTGGCTACAAGGGCTGCATCCACGCCTACACCTGCAGCGATACGAGGGGAAGAGACGTACTTATGCCCCTCGGTCTGTAGTAGCTTCACGAAGGAGAGATACCAAGGTAGGCGTCGTAGCGTGGGCTCAGGGATCAGCCCACTGTGTTTCTTTTCTTCTTTAGGTTTAGCCATAGTAGTTGTTGAGAGTCGAATGAGAGGAGAGGTTGAGACCTCGCTCTTCGAGCATCATTAATTTCCGTGCGTGATCATACCGCTACCGAAGCATACTTGCCCCTCTGTGTCATAGAGTACAGCATACTGACCTGGTGCGATCCCCTGAATAGGAGTGTCACTGACGAGGTGATAGCCTTTCTCTGGACTGTAAGAGAGTGTGCCGAGAGTAAAGTCTGGGGTGTGACGTACCTTGAAGGCAACTCGCAGAGGATGATCTTTGGGATCAAGTGGAGTAGTGATTCCTTGCTTGTCGGCCTCGTATTCCCAGGGTGTAGCGCTGATGAAGTCACAAGTGATCATCTCGATCTCTGTGCCGTATTGGTCGGCAGGGTCATAGCCTTGGGAGACAAGGAGGATATTCCGTCGGATGTTCTTTTTGACGACAAACCATGGTCCACCACTTAGCCCAAGACCTTTGCGCTGACCGATCGTGTGGAACCAATAGCCTTGATGCTTACCGAGGACTTTACCCGTTTCCTTCTCGATGATGAGTCCCTCCTTCTTGCCAAGCGCTCGCTCGATGAATTCATTATAGTTCACCTTGCCGAGGAAGCAGATCCCTTGGCTGTCTTTGCGCTTAGCACTGAGGAGATGTGCTTCTTCGGCGATCTGGCGCACCTCGCTTTTGAGGAGGTGGCCTGTCGGGAAGAGTAGCTTCGTCACTTGTCGGAAGTTGATCTGAGCGAGGAAGTCGGTCTGGTCCTTTACAGGATCGGGGGCTGTACCTAAGTAGAGCTTGCCAAAGGCGAGGCGTGTGGTCGCATAGTGTCCTGTGGCGATGAAGTCAAAGTCCTTTCCCCACTTCTCCTCGAAGCATCCGAACTTGATGAGCTTATTACACATCATATCGGGATTGGGCGTTAAACCTGCACGTACCGTATCGATGGTGTATTGGACGACATTCTGCCAGTACTCCTCGTGGAGGGAGACTACCTGAAGCGGACAATCATAGCGAGTAGCGAGATGACGTACGATCTCCAAATCATCCTCCCAAGAGCAGTCGGCAAAGCCCTTTTCTTCCATCCCGATCTGGATATAGAAGAGGGTGGGACGGTAGCCTGCTTCGCATAATAGATGGACGACGACAGAGCTATCTACGCCACCCGATACGAGGACAGCGATGCGTGGATTAGCGATCCCACTCTTCTGTGCGATGCGCTCCTTCAAAGGAGAGATAAGGGCTTGTACATCCATACGTGATAAGTAGCTATTGGCTTACAAATATACGGTAAAAGGAGGGCATTTGCTTTGAATTTCATGAAGATAAAGTAAGGAATAGCTGGATGGATCTAAGGCTATGGGCGGTCAGTAAGGTGTAAAACCTTGGAGGAGTGTCAAGAGGGGTCAATATGGATTAGGAATGAATGGATCCATTCGTTAGGAATGAACTTTAGTTTTATGCCTTTTCAAATCTGATTTCATTAGTAATGAACAGGCCGGTTCATTACTAATGAATCAATCGAATTGTCCTAATAAATTGATCGATTCCTTTGGATCTACTCTCGTCCTTAAAGCTTAGATGGGATGAAGCCTGAGGATAGATACAATGCTCCCCAAGAGAATAGCGTTCTCCTGGGGTGCATATTAGAGAGGGAGGGACTTTAGTCTTCGTGGACGTAGTCTGTGACCCCCGAAGAGGTGAAGGAGGCCATCTCTCGGAGCATACGTACAGCAGAGTCTAGAATAGGGAAGGCACATATAGCTCCTGTCCCTTCGCCTAAGCGTAGGCCTAGATGTAGAATAGGATCAGCCCCTAGGATACGTAGAAGCCGAGCGTGCCCAGCTTCATCACCGACATGTCCATAGAAAGCATAGTCTGTGACCACTGGGTAGATTGCTCGAGCCATCAGGATACAGGCTGTCATGATGAAGCCATCCACGAGGAAGGCGCATCCACGCTCTGCGGAGCGAAGCATAGCTCCGACAGTGGCTACGAGCTCATATCCACCGAAGTAGCGCATGACGTCTAGCGGAGATCTATCTCCCGTGTAGTGCTGGGTCGCTGTGCGTAGGAGCTCTAGTTTACGTCTGACGCCTGCTTCGTCAAGCCCGCTACCACGACCCACACATTCCTCAAGAGGGAGATCGGTGAGATAGTGCATCCAGAGAGCGGAGGCGGATGTATTGCCGATACCCATCTCTCCGAAGGAAAGGAGCTTGGCTCCTCGTTCGAGAGCTTGATCGACACAAGTGATCCCTACGGCTAGGGCTTGCTTCATCTCGTCCTTAGTCATCGCAGCTTCGTGGAGGAAGGATCGAGTTCCTCGATTGATCTTGTGACTGATGAGTCCGAGCCCTTCATCGAAGTCATAGTCGACGCCAACATCGACGATGTGTAGACGAAAGTCATGCTGGCGACAGAGAAAGCAAATCCCAGCGCCACCACGTAGCATGCTGTGAACGACTTGGTGTGTGACCTCTCGTGGACTCTTACTCACAGGCTCCGCACTGATGCCATGATCGGCTGCGAAGACAAAGTGCTCTCGAGGAGAGAGCTCGGGGCGTAGTGTGTCTTGGATCGAGGCAAGGCGAGCAGCGATGTGCTCCAGCTTCCCTAATGAGCCGAGAGGCTTAGCGATGTGATCAATGTAATCTTGTGCTCGGAAGATTTCGTCTTCCGAGATCGGGCGGATAGTCAAGTCAAGCATGAGAGGAGAGAAAGGCTAAGGCTCGGGTAGAGGCGTGGTGCTGTCTGCGCCCTTAATGGTGACGGGGATACCACTGACCATCAGGGTTACTCGATCAGCTCGTGAGGCGACATATTGGTTCATCCATCCTTGGAGCTGGGTGAAGAGACGCTGGGTACGAGAAGTAGAGACACCTCCCATCCCGAGTTCATTCGTGACAATGAGGAAGGTAGCATCTTGGCTGATAAGACGATCGAACTCTTCCTTGAGAGCTGTCAGTGCGGTATCAATATCTTCCTTCAGATCAAAGAAGTAGTTCGTAGCCCAAAGTGTGAGACAATCAAGGAGCACGACTTGACCGGAGAAGTCATGCCTTGAGGGATAGAGGTCCTCTTCGATATTGATCCACTCGGCACCCCTTCGCTCTTGATGTCGTAGAATGCGCTGACGGAACTCCTCATCCCAGACCCTAGCTGTGGCTAGGTAGATGGGGGTGGATGATAGCCGGAGAGCTTCGGCCTCAGCAAAGGAGCTTTTACCAGAGCGCTCTCCGCCTGTGATGAGATGGATGTAAGTCATAGGGGCTAATGGCTGGTAGCTGGAGAGACTGGCATCTCGAGGATGTAGCGTAGGATCTTGATCGCCTCTTCGACATTCGGTACGTGGTGAATGCGAATGATGTGGCGTCCCGTACGCTGGACGAACTCACAGCGACGTTGATTGCGGGCAACGTAGCTCAGTAGCTTCCCGAAGATCTCAGAGCTATAATAAGCACTCTTCGTATCAGCGATGAGATGGAGACTCATTGATCCACCTTTGAGCACGACTTTTTCGATACCGAGATGATGGCCTATACGTCTGAGTCGAGGGATACGGATGAGCTCTTCGGTCTCTTGAGGTAAGACCCCAAAGCGGTCTCTGAGACGAGACGTGAATTCATCTAGTTCACGATCTTCGCTTAGCCCATCTAGCTCACGGTAGAGCAGTATGCGCTCTGAGTCCGAAGGGACATAGTCATCAGGTAGAGCTAGCTCTAGGTCACTCTCGACCTGTGTCTCCACGACGAAGCGATCGGCAAGCTCACCATGCTCCGATTGGTCTTGGTCTGCATAAACATGGGCGAACTCATTAGCTTTTAGTTCTTGTATAGCTTCAGTGAAGACCTTTTGGTAGGTCTCATACCCCATATCAGTGATGAATCCGCTTTGCTCTGCTCCTAATACATTTCCTGCACCACGCTGATCGAGATCTTGGAGTGCTAGGCGGATGCCACTGCCGAGATCGCTGAAGCTCTCAATGGCTCGTAGGCGTCGTTTAGCATCTTCGCTGAGCCCCTCAAAGGGTGGTGTGAGGAGATAGCAGAAGGCTTTGCGATCACTACGTCCTACACGACCTCGGAGCTGGTGTAGCTCACTTAGTCCATAGTGGTGCGCATCATGAATTATGATCGTATTAGCATTTGGTACGTCGATCCCATTTTCGATGATTTTCGTCGCTACGAGTACATCGTATTCGTGGTTGCCGAAGTCGATGAGGATTTGCTCCATCTCTTTCGGCGCAAGCTGCCCATGAGCTACGGCAATACGTGCATCAGGGACTTCTCGCTGGACAAGAGCTGCGAGATTCTCTATGTTATTGATACGGCTATTGACGAAGTAGACCTGTCCATTTCGACTCATCTCAAAGCCAATCGCCTCACGAATGATCTGTGGAGACATCTGTGTGAGAATGGTCTCGACAGGGCGACGGTTAGCTGGTGGGGTGTTGAGGTTGGATAGATCTCTCGCTCCCATGAGAGAGAACTGGAGGGTGCGAGGGATAGGAGTCGCACTCATCGTGAGTGTGTCGACATTGACCTGAAGCTGGCGAAGCTTCTCTTTAACAGCTACACCGAACTTCTGCTCCTCGTCGATGATGAGAAGTCCCAGATCATGGAAGGCAACATCCTTACTTGTCAAGCGATGGGTCCCGATGATGATGTCGATCTTTCCCTCCTTGAGATCACGTAGGATCTCCCTTAGCTCCTTAGTTGTACGAGCGCGAGAGATATAGTCTACTCGGATGGGGAAATCTTGGAGTCGCTTGCTGAATGTCCGGTAGTGCTGATAGGCGAGCACGGTAGTTGGGACGAGTACGGCGACCTGCTTGCCATCAGTAGCGGCTTTGAATGCAGCTCGGATAGCAACCTCCGTCTTGCCAAAGCCTACATCGCCACAGAGGAGACGATCCATTGGGAAAGGACGCTCCATATCTGCTTTGACAGCCTCTACGGCACTAGCCTGGTCAGGAGTGTCCTCGAAGGAGAAGGAGGCTTCGAGTTCTTGCTGGAGATAGGTGTCAGGACTGAAAGCAAAGCCCTCGGTCTCTTTTCGCTGTGCATAGAGACGTATGAGGTCACGGGCAATATCCTTGATGCGCTTCTTGGTCTTATCCTTGATCTTCTGCCAAGCTCCTGATCCGACAGCACTCAAGCGTACCTCACTTCCTTCGATTCCTGAACGGTAGTGTGAGAGCTTATGTAGGCTGTGCAGGTTGACGAAGATGGTGTCGTTATTCCGGTAAATGAGCTTGACGAACTCCTGCATATGATCCCCCTGAGGCATACTTACGAGACCATCGAAGCGACCTATCCCATGGTCTGCATGTACGACGAGGTCTCCCCGAGTAAAGCTCTGTAGTTCCTTGAGAGAAAGGGTGACTTTACCTGAAGTAGCTTTATCACTCCGTAGGCTATACTTATGGTATCGATCGAAGAGCTCATGCTCTGTGAGCAGTACCCAGCGGTGAGTATGATCAACGAATCCCTCATGCAAGACGATTGAAGTATGTCGGGGAAGTTCTTCTGGCGCCAAGCGTGTGCTGAGTAGCTCTTCGACACGCTGATAGGCAGCATCACTCCCTGCAGAGAGCCAGAGACTATAGCCCGCCTTATGCCATGAATGGATTTGCTGAGCTAGCCCGTCATAGTCTTTATGAAAGAGAGGTTGGCGCTCTGTGGCGAAGACGAGATCTGCGCTATCGCTGTCCGAGGAGTATTCATAGCCAGAGAAAGTGCTAAGCACTTGGAGTAGCTCTTGCGGAGAGATTAACAGTTGACGTAGCTCTTCTAGATCAGCAAACCCTTCTCCATCTTGTACGAGTGGAGCTTCCTCCCAAGTCATAGCTAGGCGAGTGGCTAGGGAGGAGTAGCTAGCGATTAAGAAGCGAGAGTCCCGAGGTAAGAGGGTAAGGAGGGAGGTGAGATCGCTGGAGCGAGCAGATAGATCTGGGCTAAGTGTGACCTCTGTTAGTTGTCCGATGGATAGCTGACTATCGACTTCGAAACGTCTGATGCTCTCGATCTCGTCATCGAAGAAGTCAAGACGTAGAGGTAGCTCTGACGCAAAGGAGTAGATGTCGAAGATACTTCCTCGTAGAGCAAATTGTCCGGGTTCATAGACATAGTCGACACGCTCAAATCCCCAGGTTAGGAGTTGATCTCGCAGCTGATCTCGATCGACTTCTTCTCCTTGGCGAATGGTGAGGGTATTAGGTGTGCTCTCTTCATGTTTAGGTACTCCTTCGATGAGCGCCTCCGGATAGGTAACTAGGATAGGTAAGGGTTGCCCGCTCGATATTGCGCTAAGTACCATAGAACGGAGGAGTACCTGCGTCTCATCTCGGTGACCATAGCGAATAGCTCGACGGTAAGCCGAAGGGAAGAAGAGCACCTGCTCTTCACCGAGGTATTGCGCTAGATCGGTATAGACATAGCCAGCCTCCTCTTCGTCTCGGAGGAGGATACAGAGTGGAGCTTGTGTACGTAGGGGAATAGCTATTAAGCTACGGGCAGAGCCTGCGAGTCCTGCTAGCTTCCGCCATTGTCCTGGCTTAAGAGAAAGCTGAAGAAGCGAACTCGTCTTCGCATCCTGATCTAAAAGTGGGGGGCGGAAGGATGCTTGCTGAAGGGATCGATGAGCCTTTTTCACATCACGAAGATACGGCTTATCAAGGAAATAGTAGGTGTATATATGCCAAACGACCTCACCAACTAAGCGGTGAGGTCGTTTATGAAATCTGCTCTTCCTCTTGGGCTTGAACCAAGGACCCTCTGATTAACAGTCAGATGCTC
>CAJPPK010000025.1 GCA_905372565.1 uncultured Porphyromonas sp.
GATGCCCCTTTTGTATTACTACTGATGCCCCTTTTGTATTACTACTGATGCCCCTTTTGTATTACTACTGATGCCCCTAGGAGTACAGGCTAGCATTATCCATCCTGGGACACTGGTTAAGGTGGGGGAAGAGTGATGCTGACATTCTGCCATATTCCAAGGGTAGATGATCCAAGCGTTCGGGGCATTTTTAGTAAATTTGTACTAGAATGTTATTTTAGAACATACGTAAGTTCGTGTATATGAAGAAACTTAACGACCTTGACCTCAAGATCCTTCGCCGCTTGACGACTAACGCTCGTGTCCCACTCCGAGATGTGGCAGAGGGAGAGAATAGCTCTCGCTCCTCTGTCAATCAGCGTCTAACCCGAATGATCGAGAATGGTGTACTTACTTCGCTACGCTACCATGTAGACCCCAAGAAGATCGGCTACAGCACTTGTACTTATGTAGGTGTCACGCTCGAGCGTGGCTCCCTATACAAGGAGGTCGCTGCACGCTTCGCTGAAGTCCCAGAGATCGTCGAGTGCCACTTCACCACAGGGCCTTATACGATGCTCATTAAGCTCTACGCCATCGATAACAATGACTTGATGCGTATCGTCAATGGGATCATCCAGAGTACCCCAGGGGTAGCGGCTACGGAGACACTCATCTCACTCGATGTCAGTTTCGATCGTAGCATTCATATTCCCGACCAGATTCCTCAGTAGTCGCCATCTTCTCCATAGCTTAGGATAAGATGGCAGAGGTGCGCTCCTTTTCACTTAGCGAACTGCTAGGCTCGGTACGTCGATGCCTAGAGCATTCCTTCCCTGATCGCTATTGGGTCAGGGCGGAGGTTAGCGATCTGCGTCGTGCTGGTGGGATAGGACATGGCTACCTCGAGCTCCTAGAGAAGGGAGAGCAGGGGGAGGTCACCGCTCGGGTGCGGGCGACGATCTGGTCAAGTACCTACCAAGCGATCGAGCAGTCTTTCGTACGCAGTGGTGTCGGTGCGCTTACCTCGGGGATGAGTATCCTGTGTCTGGTATCGGTAACCTTTCATCCGCAGTATGGACTGAGCCTCAATATTATTGATATTGATCCGAACTATTCCCTAGGAGAGATCGCTCGGCTAAGACAAGAGACGATCAATCGGCTTAAGCGAGCTGGTCTCTGGTCTCTGAACAAGGAGCATGAGCTACCTCGACCCTTACAGCGCTTGGCGATCATCTCTTCTTCGACGGCTGCGGGCTACGAGGATTTCATGCGTCAGCTTCAGCACAATGCCTATGGAGTCATCTGCTATACCGCTCTCTTTCGAGCACAGATGCAGGGGGAGCAAACGACGTCTTCTATCCTTGCAGCTCTGGAGCGTATTCTACAGCATGAAGAGGCTTTCGATGCCGTCGTGATCATCCGTGGCGGGGGAGCAGTCAGTGAGCTACGTGCCTTTGACGACTATGCTCTCTGTGAAGGAGTCGCACAGTATCCTCTCCCTGTCATTACAGGTATTGGGCATGAGCGAGATCTATCAGTCCTGGATATGATCGCTCATACTTCACTTAAGACCCCGACAGCCGTCGCTACCTACCTCATCGAGGGGTTAGCCTCGGAGTTAGCCTTAGTAGAAGAGCATTTACGTACGCTCCCTCATCTTTTACAATCCCTTTCCCTAGGGAGAAGTCATTGGCTCCATCAGCTGGCCTCCCGCCTGCCTCTTGTCGCGCGTGCGCGACTAGAGCAAGCTCAGCGTAACCAGCGTGCTTACCAAAGCCAACTTACTCTGTCGGTACATACTTATCTTGAGCAGGCTCGTCATCGGACTACGCTTTCGCTGCAGCGACTCCCCTTGTTATGCCAGCACTTGCTCCAGCGTAGGAGACTAGAGCTCTCTCATCTGCTTCTCCCTCTACGTCTAGCGACCTCCCGCCAGCAGGAGCGCCAGCAGTCGAATCTAGAACACCAAGAGCAAGCTATTCGCTTAGCTCATCCGGATAACATCCTTCAGCGTGGGTTCAGTATCGTCTCTACGAAGCAGGGGATCATCACTCGTCGCTCGCATCTTACGGCAGAGACACCGATCTCGATCCGCTTTGCTGACGGGGTAGTGGAGGCCGTGACTAAGCCTGAGTAGCTATATAGTGCCTTGATTAAAATCCCAGGGCTCTACCTTCATCAGAGGTAGAGCCCTGGGATTTTTGTGGGTAGCTGAAAGTTGTGGGTATGGCGTCTCTTTTATGAAAAGCGTCGCTTGACTGCAGTTTCAATTCGGAGATAGAGAGGGAGAACTTGATACTTCCATAGCACTAAACGTAGTTGGTCTATCAAGATGCTCACCCCGAAGACTGCTACAATGAAAGCTAAGAGCTCAAGGAGGAAGAGCCAAATAGGCTTATCAAAGTGGAGCTGCCAGATGTACTCTCGGTAAAGAGAGAAGAGCCCATCATGGCAGTGGAGTAGATAGACAGCTAGTGTCGAGCCTGCGATCGCATTGATCCACTTGGAGTGGAAGTCCCGACTTGCAAAAAACAGGAAGAGGCACACTGCCGAAGCGATCACTAAAGGAGAGGCATAGCTCATGAACCAATAGGGTAGAGCAGCCTGCTCTAGAGTGATCCCCGTGATGATGCTAATCCCAAGGAATAGTAGCGCCGAGAAGAGACTGATGCTAATATAGCCAGCGAGGAATTTCCAGCGAAGGATCTTGCTCCAGTGGACTTTTGTTCGCTTGAGATAGGATCCGAGGAGATAGATCCCGATGAAAGAGAAGATCGAGTAGCCATCATTCCCGTCCATCGTCTTGAAGAAGAAGACCCAAATCGTATGCAGGATGTAATAGAGAAGTAGGTAGCGCCCTAGTTCACGCGTCTTCATTTGAGCTAAGGCACGCTCGAGGAGAGGGCTGAGGAGCATAAGCCCTACATAGGAGGGTAAGAACCATCCACCTGCCTTGAGAAGAGGCATGCACTGCGTGAGTAAGGTAGAGAGCTTGAAGGCCGTAAAGTATCCTGATATGACAAGGAAAAGTAGATAGGCCGAAGCACTATAGAACGAGGACTGGAAGAGTAGGTTCGCTAACCCCTTTCCCTGCATGCGTATGCCGAAGTAGCCTGATATGAGGATATAAGTGTTGACTGCTACGATACAGAGAGCTTCGGCGGAGAGCTGGAGGAAAGAGGGGAGAGGATTTGCCCTTGCTTCTGCTACCGAGGGGAAGCCAAAAGTCGTGAAGTTCGCATGAAGTAGCAGAACTAGAAACATCGATAGGATGCGTAGTAGCTCCAGACTAGAGTTGCGATGTGCCTTGATAGAGGAGACTGTAGAAATAGAGGTGTCGGACATAGGAAAGGAATAGAAACAAACAGGTCACCGCTATCACGTTTGTCATAGCGGTGACCTGCAGGAAGAAGTCCTTACTAGTAGATTAGCTCAAGGGCAACTTCATCACCCGACTCATCAAAATGGAGCTTCCCTTCTTTGGCAAGCCAGCCGATAGCCGCATAGAGTTCCTTGTCAGAGCGCAGCTTCGTAGCCTTCTTGAGCGCCTTAATATCCATCTTGCCGAGCTTATCGAGGGCGTTCCAAACTAAGCCCGCATTAGATCCTATGAGTTCGATCATTGGGTTGAAGTAGATTAGAGTTAGACTGATGTACAGTACCTTATTGGAGGTACAATGTAAAGGTACTACCTCTCTAGGTATTAAGCAAATCCCAGGGGAGGAGAGCTATACCTAATCTGGATGGAGCATATACGTTTGAGAGGGAAAACTTATACCTTTTTATCGACTTACCTTCTCCATAAAAATAGGAGTAGGGGAGAAGTCGCTCGCTATTGCTTCCACCAGAGCTGACGAGACTGACGACTCTGGGGGGACTCCGTCTCGACTGCTTGCTCGATTTCATCAGGGAGATGATGGTAGAAGTCTAATCCCGTGAATTGCTCTAGCTCACGTACCGAGAGGGTTAGCTCGTCGATCCTTGCTCCTTTCGGGTAGACCTTATGCTCGGTAAGGAAAGCTAGGGAATGGTATGATTTACCTCGCTTCATTAAGAGTGCCATCCAGTAGTATCGAGGGATGACCATCTTGCCTTTTAATCGCTCGGGCAGGATCTGATCCTCTCGGATCGTTCCCCCCTTAGCCACGTAGAGGATGTCACAGAAAGAGCGATCTCTCCCCCAGCTCTGCACACGGTTCTCTAAGCGATGCCAGATACCTGCATTGTGAGCCTGTAGCTGAGGGCTCATGTTACTGTAGTAGAAGGTCTGCTCATTTGCCTCCTTGCTGAAGGTCCGGTCTTCGGATGCTACTAGATGCCCTCGGCTATAGCCACTGCGACGGAAGAAGTTAGAAGTATCATAGATTGCAGGTAGCTTAGGATCCCATCCCCAAGCATCCGTTCGAGGCACACGGTCTTGGGCAGTCTCTCGGTCAAAGGAGAAGGCAACCCAACGGGTATGTAGCTTGGTCACATCATACTCCATCGAATAGTTCACCCTCCCTCCAGCTCGGTGAGTGAGGAAATAGTTCTTATTGCCTCCTGCTAGGCGAGGTAACTCAAGAAGGGTAGTGTCTCCATTGATGATCTCATCAGCGATGTCTCCGTCTGTATAGTAGCTAGGAGATGTCTCCTGCTTATGGTGGACTGTATCGGGTGTGGATGCCGAGAGGGAGCCTGAGGAAAGGAAATGCTTTAGCTGAGGCTTCAGCCAGTAAGCAATACCCAAGGCAATAGCAACCAAGACGATGATCTTCTTCATGAGTGAGTATGAGGAGAGATGATGAGAGTATACAGGATAGAGTTTCGCCCCTGCCTTCGTGAAACCATCAAGGCAGGGGCGAAGAGATAAGAGGAGTGCTTCCTCCTTGTTAGAGCGAGTAAAGGATGCTGATAGATTCGTGATTGATCACACGCTTGATAGCTTCTGCGAAGACGCTGGCTGTCGAGACGACGCGAATCTTGTCTGAATGCTTGCGTAGGGGGATGGAGTCCGTGAAGATGATCTCTGAGAGCGAAGAGGCATCAATGCGTTCTGTCGCTGGATCGCTGAGGACTGCATGGCTGGCGATCGCTCGTACACTTCGAGCACCATTCTTCATCATCAGATCTGCAGCTTTACAGATGGTACCGGCTGTATCAACGATATCATCTACAAGGATGACGTCCTTGCCTTCGACATCTCCGATGATAGTCATCTCTGCGACTTCGTTAGCTTTGGTACGGCTCTTGTGGCAGATGACCATAGGGACTCCGAGGAACTTAGCATAAGAGTTCGCACGCTTTGCTCCACCAACGTCAGGAGTAGCGATCACCGTACGATCAAGATTAGATGTCTTGCGGAGGTAGTCAACGAAGACGGTAGAAGCATAGAGGTGGTCTACAGGGACATTGAAGAAGCCTTGGATTTGATCAGCATGAAGATCCATAGTGATTAAGCGAGTGACACCTGCAGTGCTTAGAAGGTCAGCCATGAGCTTAGCTCCGATCGAGACACGAGGCTTATCCTTACGATCTTGACGAGCCCAACCAAAATAGGGAATGACAGCGGCGATATAGTGTGCTGAGGCACGCTTCGCTGCATCGATCATCAGGAGTAGCTCCATGATATTATCCGACGAAGGATAAGTTGACTGAACGAGAAAAACATCCTTACCACGGATGCTATCCTTGTAGTAGACGGAGAACTCGCCATCAGCGAAGTGCTCTACTTGCATATCCCCGAGGCGTAGACCTAGTCCTTCGGCGATCTTGGTCGCCAAGTCGAGCGAGGCTGAGCCCGCAAAGATGGCGACGTTCTTAGTATCAATACTCATCTTAGATATGTGGATTAGTGGCGGCTCTCCTGCAGGGGAGTCTCCTATGCATAAGCTTACTTGCGACGTAGTACGAGGGCGGTACGAGATGGGAGATAGAGCGAAAGATGCTCTAGCTCCTGTGGAAGTTCCTCCTCGCTATTAGCTGGGAGTGTCTGGTGCTTGGTGCTATCATCTACAAGCCCGAATCCTCCAAAGGTTGTCTCGTCACTATCTAGGATGATGTGATAACTACCCTTGGGAGCAGTGATACGATAGTCTGTATATGAAGCTGTAGGATGGAAGTTGAAGACAAATAGGAGATCTCCACGACTGAATGCTAACACCTGTTCATCTTCGTGGCAATGACGTAGAGAGAGAGGGAGATCAACAAATTCAGATTGATGTTCAAGAAGCTGAACCATGGCCTTGTCGAAGGCTTGTAGATCGTGATAGAGCAGGTCTGGGTTATCTGCAAGACTCCATTGGCGACGAGCGTAGTGGTAAGACCAATCGTTTCCTTCTCGAGGGAAGTCAATCCATTCGGGATGGCCAAACTCATTACCCATGAAGGTAAGGTAGCCTCCATTGATGGTGCTTGCCGTAACTAAGCGGATCAGCTTATGAAGGGCGATGGCTCGGTCTACCTCTAAGGTGCGTGTTGAATGACTCATGTGCCAATACATCGCTGCATCTGCCAATCGGAAGATGACAGTCTTATCTCCGACGAGAGCTTGGTCGTGACTTTCGACGTAGCTAATCGTTTTCTCTTCTTCGCGACGATTGGTTAGCTCATGCCAAATAGCCCCAGGACTCCATTCTTCATCAGGGCGCTCTGAAATCAGCTTTGTCCAGAAGTCAGGGATATTCATAGCTAGACGATAGTCAAAGCCAAACCCTCCGTCTTCAATCGGAGCAGCTAGCCCTGGCATACCACTGACTTCTTCGGCGATGGTGATCGCGTCGGGGTAGATCTGATGAATCAGTTTGTTTGCCAAGGTTAGGTAGGCCATAGCATCAGCATCCTGCAGACCATTAAAGTAGTCAGCGTAGCAAGTGAAGTTTTCCCCTAATCCATGATTGTAGTAGAGCATAGATGACACACCATCGAAGCGGAAGCCATCGAAGTTGTAGTTCTCTAGCCAGTACTTACAGTTGGAGAGAAGGAAGTGCATGACATTATTGCGCCCATAGTCGAAGCAGAGCGAGTCCCACGCGGGATGATCCCCACGTGGCCCTTCATGGAAGAAGAGCGTACGAGAGCCATCGTAGCGAGCTAGACCCTCTACTTCGTTACGAACAGCATGACTATGTACGAGATCCATGATGACCTTGAGTCCGAGTTCATGCGCTGTATCAATGAGCTCCTTTAATTCATCGGGAGTGCCAAAGCGACTACTGGGAGCAAAGAAGCTAGATACATGATAGCCAAAAGAACCATAGTAGGGGTGCTCTTGGACGGCCATGATCTGGATGGCATTGTATCCCAGGTCTACGATGCGAGGAAGAATCTGTTCCTGAAACTCTCGATAGGTACTCACACGTCCTTCCTCTGAAGACATCCCGATATGACACTCGTAGATAAGTAGAGGTTCATTGGCCTTCTTGGCTGGACGAGTATGACGGAAGGTATAGGATTGCTCGGGATCCCATACTTGTGCGCTAAAGATTCCGGTAGAGCTGTCTTGTACGACACGTGTAGCCCAAGCGGGGATACGCTCACCTCCTCCGTGTCCCCAGTGAACAAAGAGGCGGTAGAGATCGCCATGCTGGAGCATCTTTTCTGAGATCTTGATCTCCCAATTCCCGTAGTCATCGATGCGCTTGAGCTTCCATACTGACATCGTCTGCCAGTTATTGAAAGAGCCAATGAGATGTACACTCTGTGCTCCAGGGAGGAATTCACGTAGCACCCAGCATCCCTTGCTGTCCTTATGTAGTCCATAGTAGAGATGCCCATCTGCAAACTGCTCGAGGGGCACATCGCCCCCTTGGGTGATTGATCGCTCTCGTGCATAGGTAAACTCCATGCGTCGACGGATTCGCTCTTCGTAGGGCTTAAGCCAGGGGTCGTTTGAGGTTAGTTTAGTCATAGTCTTCTGTGTATACGGGAGTACGTATGTACTATTTTAATGCAAGGATAAGTGTCGAGGGAAGCTGAGCGATGAGCTCTTCATGCTTGTCGAATGTCTCCAGCCAGTGATTGTAACTGACGATAACTAAGTCGTCTCCCTCGGGTAGAGAGGAGGATAAGTCGCTGATACGTTCCTCTTCAGAATGTAGTCGAAGGCTTTCATTCGTGATGGAGGTAGGTGCTAGGATGCGGAGGTGCGCTTGGTTATTCTCCGCCATCGTACGAGCGTAGGGCAGGAGGCGAAGCTCTTCCTGGGTCATTACATAGAGTAGGATCTGCTTCGGCGAGTCAAAGGCACGACTAAGGAGGATACCTACCGAGCAAGGAGCTTGCTTCACGAAGTAGGTCATCTTATCTCGTAGCATACTGTGGATGGATAGTAAGCTCTCAGTCGTGCGTACCGAGAAGGCTCCCATCCTACGACTAATCTGCTGACGAGCTGCGTGTGCTGCCTGATCTTCTTCTTCGGAGGATAGGCGAACACCAGTCCCTACGATGAGTAGATTATAGCGTTCGTCCGAGAGCTTGCTAAGGATCGTCCCCTCGACCTCATCGGCTACGAGATAATCGGTGGTTAAAGGCTGCTCCAAGGTGTTTGCTTCTTGGAGAATGGGGGCGAAGCTTGCTTGGAAATAGCTATCGGCTTCGATCGTATTGATATCCTTGTCGGTCGTGATATGTAGGGCGGTCACTTGGGGATGAGCTTCCCCACGACGAAGGAGCTGGTTGGTCATCCGAAGGAGGGTTGCTCCTGAGCTGGGACGACCGAAGGAGAGTAACACCTTTATCCCAGTCTGTTTGTCAAGCCCTTCGATACGATCACGACGACTTTCATGTAGGCGAATGATTGCATTGATCGCATGAATCATCGGCATCGTCATGACGGTGGTGATGACAGTCATGAGGACTAGTACGGTATAGATCGTAGGAGGTAGGATCTTCATCTCGTAGCCGATTCCGAGGACGACTAGCTCCATGAGGCCTCGGGTATTCATCAGGGCACCTAGATAGATGCTCGACTTAGGGCTTTCACCAGAGATGCGAGCCGCAAAGTAGGTCCCTCCGACCTTGCCGACCACAGCGACGAGGGTGAATAGCCCGAGTAGGCTCCACATCTCAGGGCTGTCGATGAGCCCTAGCTCTGTCTGAAGTCCACTAGAGACAAAGAAGAGGGGGAGGAAGAGTAGGAGAGAGACGTCCTCGACCTTGTCGGTGACGATCTTTCTAAAGGAGATATCCTCGGGCATGACCAGGCCTAGCATGAAGGCACCGAAGAGGGCATGCATGCTTAATAGCTCTGTAATGTAGGAGGAGAGTAGGAGTAGGATGAAGATGACGCCGACGAGTCCGTGGCTAATGACCTCCGTATTGTTGTACACCTTACCTGCTACTCGGAAGAGAGGACGGATGATCCCGAACATCACCAGTAGGTAGCCGATGAGGAAGAGGAGATTATACCCCGTGCTCAGTATGCTTCCACTCTGAGAGATGGCGATGATCGCCGCGAGCATGAGCCAGGCTGATATGTCGCCAGCTGCAGCTGTCGAGAGGGAGAGCCTACCGAGGTTGGTGCGAAGAAGGTTATTTTCCTGGATGATACGAGCGAGCACGGGGAAGGCCGTGATGCTCATCGCGATGCCGATGAAGAGGGCAAATGGGGTGAAATCCGTATAGGAAGCTGCCTGATCGGTATAGATGGCGTAGCTTAACGGCAGGGAAAGGATAAAGGGAATAAATATCCCTGCATGGCTGATGATCAGGCTACTCTTGAGTCGCTTCTGTATGTCTCCTAGGCGGAGCTCCATCCCCACGGCAAACATGAAGAGGATAAGCCCGAAGTTACTTAAGAGCTGGATGTTGGATAGGCTCTCCGTGGGGAAGAGGGAGGTGAATAGCTCAGGAGATATTTTACCGAAGAGGGAGGGGCCAAGGAGTATCCCTGCGATGATTTCTCCGATGACTGCTGGCTGACGAAGCTTACGGAAGAGCCAGCCCATGAAGCGGGCTACGAGCAAGATCACGAGGATCTGTACGAGTAGAAGTCCGATGGTCGAGTGGACATGGTGAGAGACACTCTGCTGGAAGTCAATCCATGCGGTATGGAGGGTGATCTCTCCTTGGCTGACAGGTCGGAGCGCTTCGGGGGTAAGCTCCTCCCCTAGGGAGAGGATGCCCCAGAGGGCAGCTACCGAGAGCAGTAACATAAGGAAGTAAAAGACAAAGGGCATGAAGCCCCGTTGCTTCGGCATGTCGTTTCGAACTATGTGTGGACTGAACTAGGACGTATATCTATGGTGATACTTACGCTGTACTTACATCTTATTCCCCTCAAAGATACAAATTCTTCAGAAAGCCTCATTAGTTCGCCAGCTAGTTGATCGGATGAGGAAGCATAGCAGAATAGCCCAAAAGAGACTCGTAAATAGGTCGTTTAGTACTCTTCTCAGTCCAGCTCGCCAGCGGGCTTTTGACCTTCATTGATAGGGCTTATGTGAAGGGTGGAGTTGCCTTGGTGGAGGGGCAAATCGGCCTTGGCTTGGACTAAGGCCTATCTTTCTTCCGGCTAAGATCTACCTCTCCTTCATCTAAGGTAGACGTTCTTGAGAGAAGAGGTTGATCTTCATTTTTTCCTTGGTTAGAGCCTCCTAGGAGTGGAGGCTAGGATCATGATTCTGGAGGAATAAATCATTTGATGAAGAGGTAAACACTTCCCTTGAAGGAAGGGAGATATGTCGTATCTTTGCAAGTACGTTTTTAAGAAGAACGGCGTTCTTAAGGTGTGGGGAAGATCCCCCTTCCCGACACATTATATATAAGGTAGAGAAGCAGAGCAAGCGTATGCGCTATTGGCAGACCAATCGATACTTCCTGAGGAGTTTGAAGATCGTGGCATGGATCGTAGCCACGTTCGTCGTCTTCTTCTACCTCCTCCCTCTTTTGCTCTTTCGTATTCCTGCGGTACAGCGTACGGCGGCCGGGAAGACGGCTGATCTCCTAACTCAAGTCTTCGATACACCTGTCGAGCTCAAGCGTGTCGATCTGACGGGATGGACTGACCTCGAGGTACATCAGGTCTTGGTTCGTGATAGCCTACATCGGCCTATGCTCGTCGCAGACCGCTTGGTCGGGGGGCTATCCCTGCTTGATCTACTCTGGGACCAAGAGCTTCGTATCACCTCAGCTCGACTTTTCAAGGCGCAATTGACGCTTATTCGGGATCCGAAGACGGGACGCCTCAACATCCAGCATACCATAGATCACCTGAGCAAGCCGTCTTCTTCGAAGAAATCCTTGCCAGTAGATATCAATAGCATCATCATCCGAGACATGCGCCTAAGCCTCCTAGAGCCTGGACGCAAGCCTATCTCCCTGACACAGCTATCGACCCGTATCCGACGCCTACGCTTCGCTCCTAAGTATATAGGCGGAGCGATCGATGAGCTTAGCTTTGACTCCAGTTTTGGTCTTCGTCTGAGCTCGCTGACAGCACAGGTTGAGCTGATGGAGCAGCAGCTTACTCTCTCCAACCTCCAGCTGGCTTTACCCTCGAGCTCTGTCTCGCTTCCGCTGACGAAGCTCAATCTGAAGGGAAAAGATCTAGAGCTCATTCAGGAGCTAGAGGTCGGAGCTTCAGACATCGCTCCTCAAGATCTAGCCTTCCTACATCCCGCCCTTGGGAAGATGCAGGTTCCGCTACATCTACAGGCTAGCTATTGCCGAGAGGGGAAGCACGATGCTCAGCTGGAGCTAAGCCTTCGTCAGCCAGAGCGTCTCTTCGTCGAGGGGCAGGCTCGTGTGGTCTGGGATGGTCTGGGCAAGGTAAGGCAACTGAAAGTACCAGCTCTGGAGGTGGCTCTGAGGAGCACTCTCCTCTCCGAACTACAGCCAGCCCTCCCCGCATCACTTACCTCTGTCATCTCCGAGCTACAGCGCTCAAGCAAGATCGCCTACCAAGGGCAAGCCGACTACGTACCTGCTACGGGAATTACTAGTCAGGGTAAGCTCTCGATGGATCAGGGGCGCTGGGACTATGAGCTACGAGCCTCTCTCGAGGGGCATCGTCTCTCTGGAGTACAGGGGAGGCTCTTAACCCGGGACTTTGACGTCTCCCCTTGGATCGCAGCGAGTCATCTCCCTCTAGGGCATCTCTCCTCCCAGCTAGATCTCGATCTGAAAAATGCAACAGGTCAGCTTGAGGATTGGCAGGGGACAGCTTCGCTCCAGCTTCCCTGGGTCGAATATGATGGCGCTCGCCTACGTAATCTCTCGGCAAAGCTCACCCCAGTAGGCGCTAAGCGCCATCTGCTGGAGCTCGAAGTCGGAGATCCAGGCTTGATGCTTCAGGCTCGCGCTCAGACTTCCCTCTCGGCTAAGGGGCTTACCGATATGGCTCTGGAGGTGCAGCTTCGTCACTTAGATGGTGCTCAGTGGCGCTTTGTTCCTCAGCTAGGTAGCCAACGTTTAGCTTTAGGTGCTCGTCTTCGTCTGAGTTCGTTTGACATTGATCGAGGGCAGGGGGAGCTTGTCTTGGATCACGCTACCTTGGAGTCTGCCGATCGCTCGCTGAATCTGGAGAATCTCACCCTGCGTTTCTCTGGATCACCTGAGACTGGGCGAATCCTTAGCCTGCGCTCGCCCTACGTGACGACACAGCTGAGTGGACATTTTACCATAGCTCAACTTCTCCCAGATCTAAAGAAAACACTCTATCACCACTATCCCTCGCTAGCGCCAGCTACGATGACCAAGGAGCAGGGGCATTCCCGATCGGACTGGGAGCTAGCTCTCCAGCTCCATCGACTGCCGGAGTCTTGGCAGCAAGTACTACACCTTCCTTTGGGGCTGGAGCAGGGCGTCGATCTACGTGCTAATTATATAGGTAGCACTCATGCACTGCATCTAGAAGCTGATGCCCCCAGTCTTCGTCTCCAAGGCAATCGCTTGCATATGGCTCAGCTAGCCTTCTCGGATGGAGAGCTACAGGTGCGTGGTAACCTCCAGCTAGCTAGCGGTACTGAGGTGCGAGGCTTCAGCCTGCAGGCTCATACCTCTCCCGATAGTATCCATGCCGAGATTGGGCTAGGACGAGATAGCTTGGATCGTGCTAATGGCTACCTACGTCTGGGAGCTCGCCTATCGCCTCACTTCACAGAGACGGGTCATCGTAAGGGGGTAGGTGTCGTCTTGAACCTCTCTCCCTCTGAGATTCGCATTCTCAATGACCGTTGGCAGATCGCTCCAGCACAGGTATCCTATGCCGGTGGAGCACTCCATGTCCAAGGCTTAGATCTAGCCTCAGCAGAGCGACGAGTCAGCGTCAGTGGTGCACTCACGCCTCGTCCCGAAGATCACCTTAATGTAGCTCTGAAGAAGATTAACCTTCGCTATATCCTAAGTGCTATCGGTGTTGGCTTTGACCTTGTCGATACAGAGCTTACTGGTCAAGGTCAGGCTCGCCTTCTGGCAGGCAAGGTCCTGGCATCAGCAGCGGTAACCTCTCCTTCCCTCTTCGTTAAGGGGGTAGATGCAGGGCATCTTCAGGCCGATCTTAGCTTTGATAGTGGCGATGGTCGCATCCTTCTCTCCGCCAAGGTCGATCAGCCTCAAGGCGGACATGCGGATGTCTCGGGCTATATCCGCCCTGCCAATGGAGCTGGGATTGATCTTCTCTTCGATGCGGATACGCTCCAGGCTGGCTTTGTGGCGCCCTTTATGGATACGCTCTTTGATCGTGTAGATGGTCGAGCTACCGGGAAGGTACGTCTATTTGGTGTCTTCGAGGAGGGAGTGACGATCGAGGGAGATGCAGACGTCAGTGACGGCATTATCGGAGTAAGGCTTCTGGGGACGAGCTACCGCTTCTCTCGTCGTTTATCCTTTACCCCAACTTCTATTCGCTTTGACAAAATCCCCGTGATGGATGACGAAGGGCATCAGGGAGTGCTGGACGGCGTGATCCGTCATCGCTTCTTCGATCAGTTCGACCTAGACATTACGGCCAGCGAACTTCGAGGAATGAAGGTGCTCGAGACTACGACGAAGCAGAGCTTACCCTTCTTTGGTAAGGCTTATGGTTCAGGGACTGCAAAGCTAAAGGGGAAGCTCCCGAAGCTGCTCTTTGATGTCGATCTGCGTAGTGATGCAGGGACTAACCTGACACTGGACTTCAATGCCACGGGAGTGCGTAAGGAGGAGCGTCTCTTCTCCTTCAAGTCGCTTCGTGATGAGCAGCCTGATAGCTTGGTGACGACAGTCTCATCCTCTTCCGAGGTACACAAGGATGCCGAGACAGAGCTAACCATGCATCTCGCTTTGCGTGTTACTCCGGATGCTCGCCTAGCTCTTCGTTTGGGCTCACAGACGATCCCGAATGAGGTGACAGCTCGCTGTGAGGGCAATCTCACGATCGACGTCCCTCACTTTGGTGCTCCTACGACCTATGGGACGCTATCGCTACGAGAAGGAACCTATATCTTCAACTTCGAAGAGCTGACTCGCAAACGCTTCACACTACTTGAGGGAGGACGTTTGGACTTCCGTGGTGATCCGCTAGCAGCCCTTATTGATCTAAGAGCAGTGCATGCCTTAACAGCAAATATTGCTGACCTAGATGCCGGGCTATCTACTTTGGCTCAGCGGACGACGATGCCTGTGAATTGCCTTATCCATCTAGGTGGAGTTATCTCGAAGCCTGATATTACGCTGGGTATCGAACTCTCCGGAGCAGAGCCTGAGCTAGAGCGTCGAGTACAATCCCTGCTCTCTACAGAGGATGAGCGTAATCGACAGTTCCTCTACCTAATGGCATTGGGGAAATTCTACACACCAGAGAATCGCCGTAATACGGTCGCTGTGTCAAATAGCCTAACCTCTTTCGCTGCCTCGACGCTCTCTGACCAGCTGAATCGTGTGCTCGGCAGTCTTTCTCGCTCTGTCCAGCTGGGGACAAACTTCCGTACAAATAATACGGCCTTTGAGGATACAGATATCGAACTGCTCTTCTCTAGTAGCTGGATGGGGGATCGTCTCTTGATTAATGGTAACGTTGGCTACCATGATAACCCCTTCCTATCGGGGAAATATATTGGTGAGTTTGATCTAGAGTATAAGCTTAATGCCTCGGGGACACTACGTCTGAAGGGCTATAGCCACTACAATAATATGTATCAGTACCTCCGCCAGTCGCTGACGACTCAGGGCTTGGGATTCATGTTCCAGCGCCGATTCGACTCTCTACAGGAGCTATTCACTCCACAGCGTAAGCGGAAAAAGAGTACATTTGCTACAGAGAATTCACATCACTAATCTCAAATACACAAGTTACGTATGAGCTTTCTCACTCAAGACAAGCTAACGATCATCGGCGCAGCTGGTATGATCGGATCCAACATGGCTCAGACTGCTGCCATGATGGCACTCACCCCCAATATCTGTCTCTATGACCCCTTCCCAACAGGGCTCGAAGGTGTCGCTGAAGAGATCCGTCACTGTGGTTTCGAAGGTCTGAACCTTACCTTCACCTCTGACATCAAGGAAGCTCTTTCGGGAGCCAAGTACATCGTATCCTCTGGTGGTGCACCTCGTAAGGATGGTATGACCCGTGAGGATCTACTTAAGGGTAACGCGGAGATCGCTGCTCAGCTAGGTAAGGACATCAAGGCTTATTGCCCAGATGTTCGCCATGTCGTCATCATTTTCAACCCTGCTGACATCACGGGACTCGTGACTCTCCTGCATTCAGGGCTTCGTCCTGAGCAGGTAACTACGCTCGCTGCTCTTGACTCTACTCGTCTGCAGAGCGAACTAGCTAAGCACTTTGGTGTCGCTCAGAGTGAAGTCGTCGGAGCACGTACTTATGGTGGTCATGGTGAAGCTATGGCTGTCTTCTCTAGTGGAGCAACGATTGCGGGCAAGCCTCTATCCGAACTTATCGGCACGGACAAGCTTCCTGAAGCGACATGGGAAGAGATCAAGACCCGTGTAACTAAGGGTGGAGCGAATATCATTAAGCTTCGTGGTCGCTCTTCGTTCCAGAGCCCAGCCTATGTCTCGATCGAGATGATTCGTGCAGCTATGGGAGGCGCTCCTTTCCGTTGGCCTGCAGGGTGCTACGTTAACCTCCCAGGGATGGATCACGTAGTGATGGGTATGGAAACCGTCCTCGATAAGGATGGCGTCCACTACAGCCACGAACTAAAGGGTACCGAAGCAGAGATCGCAGCACTCAAGAAGAGCTATGAGCACCTCGTCGTTATGCGTGATGAGGTCATCTCTCTAGGGGTTATCCCACCAGTCGCTGAGTGGTCAAAGGTGAACCCTAACCTCTAAGCCCGCTTTAAGTCAAGCGACTTAAGCTAAGGAGGCGCAAGTGAAAGCTCTTCACTTGCGCCTCCGTTCGTTTATCTGCTAGCAGTCAGATGCTGTCTCAATCTCCTAGCTTGCTTAAGCCTTGGTGCTGTCCAGATCTATCTACTATCTAGAAAAGTAGTGGCGAGATCTCCCGCAAGGGAAATCTCGCCACTTAGCTTGATACTTCGTCGCTGAGGACGGAGGCCTTAGAGCTTGAAGGTTACACCAACGTCAGCGTAAGCATTGGAGAAGCCAAGCTCAGCGAAGGCACCGACCTTAGGTGTGAAGAAGTAGCGTGCCCCGAGGTAACCTCCGAGAGCGATTCCAGAAGAGCCTGCACTGCCACTGATGATGTTGTCGCTCTTCCAGTTGACGCGTGCATGGCGATACTCAAGGAGAAGACCTGCATAAGTGTCGAGCTTGTCTACGAACTGATAGTGGAATGCACCACGTGCACCGATAATACCATAGTGCGTCGTAACGTAGTCGTTGAACGATCCCGTATAGCAGAGAAGACCCCCGACAGAGATAGATCCGTTGTTACCATTGATAAGACGGTCTGCTACACCAAAGTCAAGGCTTGCGGTGATGGGGGGGATGGTCGTGCCAGAGATGGTAGAACCAAGACCGATACCGATGTTAAGTGCCTTGTCTCCCTTGCCGAAGACTTCCTGTGCTTGTGCTGCTCCTGCTATGCCGGCGAAGAGGAGAGCAACTGCGAGTACTTTCTTGAACATACTGCTTTGTTAATAAATAGTGCTAGAACTATGGTGGAAAACAACCACCTTGACTGCTCAAAGATAGAAAATGTTTATTAAAACTGTTTCTTTATGATCCCAAGTTGAGGCCTCTTTGAGAAGGATGATACATGAGATGGATCTGGATGCCTTATCTCGGATTAGATCGATGTTGGTCTTAGACATAGACTACGTGCATCTCTTACGGAAGCTAAGAATGGAACTACGGAATGTTGAATTGAGGACTCGTTGCTTAGAGGTTTACCTTGGCTTGGATGGAGGTCAACCTTTGCTTAAGAAGAGGTTAATCTTAGCAAGGAGAGAGGTCTATCTTCCTGTTGGAAGAGTGATGGATGTGAGAATGCCTCCCTTTATATACGGTGCTTGATGAGCTATCCTTTGCGGAGTGAGAGGACTTCCTTTGGGGCTGGAAGAGACGGGATAAGTAAAGGCTATCCCTGGGCTTTTTATCCTTTTTCGTAGTGCAGACTCTCACCTTCTGTGAGCTTGCTAATTCAGAGACTTCTACCTCTGTGGAAAGAGATTGCTTGGTAGGTGAAAAATTACTTAACTTTGTCCCTTGATATATGCTACTCGTCTTCTGCCACGCTCTAGTATCAGTGGTCAGCGGTAGAGTTAGCATTCCAAAGAGAATGATAAGTATCAATCTAGATGAATAAAGTAAGTTATGCCCTCGGCCTTAGTATCGGCCAGAACTTTCGAGCATCGGGCTTCGAAGAAATCAACCTAGAAGACTTCCTCTCAGGCGTACGTGACGTCCTTGAAGAAGGGGAGCCTAAGATGACTTATGAAGAGGCCAAGGTGGTCATCAATGAGTATTTCCAGGAAGTTCGTCGTAAGGCTGTCGAGCAGAACCAAGCTGCTGGTGAGGAGTTCCTTAAGATCAATGGACTTAAGAAGGGTGTCGTCACGCTACCTAGTGGACTCCAGTACGAGATCTTACGCGAGGGTAATGGCCCGAAGCCTAGTCTTACGGACACGGTAGAGTGCCACTATCACGGTACGCTCATCAATGGTCAGGTCTTTGATAGCTCGATGGATCGTGGACAGACAGCTACCTTCCCTCTCCAGGGGGTCATCAAGGGCTGGACGGAGATCCTACAGCTCATGCCCGTAGGCTCTAAGTGGAAGGTGACGATCCCCGCAGACCTTGCTTATGGAGATCGTGGTGCTGGCGAGATGATCCAGCCTGGAAGCACGCTGATCTTCATCATCGAACTCATCGCTATCGTAGGGAAGTAGTGAAGAAGATACATCTCCTAACTCTGTCGCTGGGAGGGCTGGCACTCCTTGCTTCCGCTTCTTGCTCTCCTCGTCTAAAGTCTAAGGCGGTGGCGATGACAGCTCAGGATTCTGTAGCCTATTCGTTCGGAGTGCTTAACAGTGAAGCCTTCCAGCGTGTGGTCAGTTCTATCCCTGGGGATAGCTTGAGCCGAGAGCAAATCTTGGCTGGATTTTCGGATGCTTTCCTTCAGCGAAAGGGGAAGATTAGCTCTAGCCAAGCACGCAGTATCTTTGAGACTTACGCTTCCTCACTGCAGCAGAAGGAGCAAGCCAAGCGCACTGCTGAGGCTGATTCGCTACTTGCTAAAAATCGCCAACGAGAAGGCGTGAAGGTCACAGAGAGTGGTCTACAGTACCGCGTCCTCAAGGCTACGCTAGATGCACGTCCTACTCCTCAGGATACGGTCGTGGTCAATTATGTCGGTCGCCTACTCGATGGTAAGGAGTTTGATAGCTCCTACAAGCGTGGAGAACCAGCTGTCTTCCCGCTATCACAGGTCATCGCAGGCTGGACGGAGGGGATTTGTCTTATGACAAAGGGCTCAAAGTATGAGTTTGTCATCCCTGCTGGTCTAGCTTATGGTGACCGCGGAGTTGGGGGCGTTATTCCTCCAGGGGCACCACTCCTCTTCGAAGTCGAGCTGATCGATATTAAGCCTCATCAGGAAGCTCCTGCACGCGAAGAGACCAAGTCTACCTCTCCCACATCCGCTAAGTCTACTCCCGCTAAGAAGGGTAGTGCTAAGCGTAAGAAATAGTCACAATCAATCAATAACAATAAGAGAATTACAATGAAAAAGCTCGCTATGCTACTGGCTGCTTCAGCCGTAGCCTTCGGTGTCTACTCTTGCTCTAAGGGCGGTGCAGCCCTCAAGTCTGAGGCAGACTCTGTATCCTTCGCTACGGGTTTTTCCCAGGCTAACGACATCATCAATGCTATCAAGAATGCCCAAGCTCAGGGTGAGAAGATCGACTCTGCTGCTTTCTTCAAGGGCTTTGAAGAGGGCTTCAATAGCGACTCTGCTAAGCTCTGGTACTACGTAGGTCAGATGCAGGGTATCCAGGCTGCTATGCGTATGAAGGATGACACCGTCCTAAAGAAGAATATCTTCCTCGATGGCTTCAAGCAAGCTCTCAAGCTCGACTCTGCTGGTCGTGCTAAGCAGGCAGATAGCCTTATGCAGATTGCTCAGGCCTACTACATGAAGCAGCAGCTAGCTCAGCAAGAGAAGGCAGAAGCTGAGATGCAGAAGCAGATGGCAGAGCAGTACAAGGAAAATAAACAGAAGGGTGAAGCCTTCATCGCTAACTTCAAGAAGGAAGCAGGTGTAAAGACTACGGCTTCAGGTCTTGCTTATCAGGTCATCAAGGAGGGTACTGGGGCTACGCCTAAGGCTACCGATATGGTTAAGGTGAACTATAAGGGTACACTCGTTGATGGCACGCTCTTCGATGAATCCAAGACCCCTGCTGAATTCCGTGTAGACGGCGTTATCAAGGGTTGGACAGAAATGCTCCAGCTAATGAAGGTAGGCGAGAAGGTTAAGGTTGTCATCCCTCAGGAGCTAGCCTATGGTGCACGCCATGCAGGTGATAAGATCGAGCCTCTTAGCACGCTTGTCTTCGAAATCGAACTTCTTGACATCATCGCTCCAGCAGCTGCTGATAGCACCTCTGCTCACTAGGATATTTCCTAGTTAGCTCGTACGCTATTCTCATAGAGAGCAGGCATTAGGTTGAAGAGCCTAATGTCTGCTCTTTTCTTTGCTATATACTTTATCTCTCGAGAGGCAGATTGAACTAAAACGATCGTTTTGTCGTTTTAATGTTAAGTAGTTAAAATTAGAATCAAAAGAAACATAGTATGAAGAAGAGTCTTCTTATGGCTAGCATCGGTATGCTAAGCCTTATGACTATCGCTTGCTCAGGTAATCAAGGTCAGAATAATGTCAGTGCAACAGACGCTGCTGAAGTAAGTCAGCTAGATAGCGCTCGTATGCTGTCTGTAGATAGTACGAGCTCCTATCTTTCCTGGAAAGGATTTAAGCCTGGAGGTGAACATTTCGGGAAGCTTCCTGTGAGTTTCGGAACTCTTGACCTCAAGGATGGAGTGCTCCATGCAGGTCGTGTGTCTATTCGCTTGGATGGCTTAGTTGTTGAGGATATCAAGCCCGAAGAGGGAGGAGATAAGCTACGTGCTCATCTCTTAGGTGAGGATTTCTTTGAGTCGGATAAGTATCCTGAAGTGACCTTTGAGCTTACGGATGTTCCTGCTAGTGGATTAGAGCTAGCTTCAGCTAAGGAAATCAAGGGTAACTTGACGATCAAAAATGTGACAAAGAATATCACTATTCCTCTTGAGTCAGCTGTACGAGATGAGGCCACTGGAGCTTATACGATCACAAGTAAAGTCTTCACGATCAATCGAACAGATTGGAATGTTAAGTATGGCTCGAAGAATTTCTTCTCAGGGTTAGGAGATAACTTCATCAATGATGATATTGAGCTTGCATTCGTTCTAAAGACGAGATAGTAAGTTCTCTTTTAGCTAGGAGATTTCTAGTTACTATAAGTTAAAAATAAGGGAGGCTGGCTGTAGTAAACGGCTAGCCTTTCTTAGTTGTAGGTTCTTGCTCTTCATTCGTGTACCTTATCTTCCCCGTGAACGAGGTAATTCAATACTAATGAAAGCTTTTATCTATCTTTGTGTTGAAGTATTAATAAGTATTGAATGAGTACTGGAATTAATAATATCATCGTATATGAATAAGAAACATCTTGTGCTAGCTTTGCTAGCTACCCTTTCTCTCTCTGTTATCTCTTGTAAGAGCAAGAGTGATGCACCCATAGTCAATCCCTCTAATCCAGTCAATCCTACTCCTAATCCAGGTACTCCTCCTACGGGTCCTCTCCAGGTGGATGTCAATGCTACGGCTGCGAGTGATGCTCCCGTTCTACTAAAGAGTACTGCCGGAACGATTGTCAAAATCAATAAAGTCAACTATACTGTCGGGAGTAATGGCTTTATTGCTCTGAAGGAAGTACCTGCTACATTGGCTATCCTAAGTAATGGTGTCGATGAGATCCTTATCAATAAGGGAGCTATGCCTTGGGTGGAAACTTTCACTTTTGCTAGTGCAGCTACTGGAGCAAGCAAGTCCTTGAAGGTTAATCTATCTAGCCTCACTGGACTAAAGAGTCTTACTCTTTCTGGGTACAGCATCTCTGACCTTGACTTAACACCACTGAAGGAGTTGACATCTCTTATCTTGGGGGATCCTAATAGAAACTCTGATATTAAGAAGGTGAAGCTTGCTGATGACAATAAGATTGCCCGTATTGTTACTCGCTCTCCCTTCTCCAATGAAGACCTAGACCTGTCGAAGCTCCCAGCTCTGGAGTATGCGGTCTTCCATTCTCCGAGATTTACATCGGTGTCGTTCCCTAACAGCCCAAAACTTGAGGTTTTGGGAATCAACCGTCCTACGGCTGGTCAGGCATTTGACCTCACGCTCACGGCTAACCCTGCGCTGAGGGATCTTACCACACAGGATGTCACGATCACTAGTCTCAACATTGAGGGTGTCAAGGCTCCCGAGGTGTTTAACGGTGTTAGAGGTGTGCTTTCCGTTAAGAGCTTGCGTTTGGTCGGCTTGGATAAGGAGGCTGTTAAGGAGCTCCTCAATAAGCTCCACAAGCCAGCTCTCACTTCAGCCACTCTCCCAGGCTATGGCTTCTCTGTAGGTCAAGATCCGCTGGTTGGCTTTACGAATCTGACGACCACGAATCTCTAATCTTTGCCCTATCAAGGCAAGACTTCAGCTCCCCCAAGAGGCTACAGCTTCTTGGGGGAGCTTGTTCTTTATATGTGGCTAGGTAGAGGATATAGACTTAGTCGGTCTCGCGAGTTGAGTTAGGTGTTAGCACCTCTCTGAGCATGGTCATTGGGGGCGGGAGATGAAGGTAGACGGTTGAATGAGTAAAGCTTAAGCTTTGTGAAGGTAAAGGCTAGGCTCTGTCAGGGGGAAGGTCTAGCTTTACCTAGATGCTCATGAGGGCTAGGGGAGAGGTAGGTTACTATTTGCTGAGAAAGGATAGGTCGTTTACGGGGCTTATTGCGTATTTTTGTGTCTGCGCACTTAGGCGCAAGAAATAGATCAATGTATTCAGTAGAAGATATAAGACGAGCATTCCCGATCCTCACGGAGCAGGTTCACGGGAAAGATCTCGTTTACCTAGATAATGCAGCCACTACGCAAAAGCCCCTAGTGGTTCTAGAAGCTATCGAGCGAGCTTATCGTTCGGCTAATGCTAACGTCCACCGTGGCGTCCACTATCTTAGCCAATTGGCGACAGAGCATCATGAGGAGGCCCGTCGTCGGGTCGCCCGATTTATCGGTGCGCCTAGTGCTGAGGGGCTGATCTTCACACGTGGGACGACTGAAGCCATTAACTTAGTTGCTTTCAGTGCTGGTGAAGCCTTCGTGCAAGAGGGAGATGAGATCCTTATTAGCACGATGGAGCATCATTCGAACATTGTCCCTTGGCAGCTCCTCTGCCAGCGTCGTGGTGCGACTCTTCGTGTCATCCCCCTAACTCATACGGGTGAGCTAGATATGGAGGCTTATCGTTCGCTCCTGAGCTCGCGTACCCGTATCGTTTCTGTGGCTCATGTTAGTAATGTGTTGGGTACGATCAATCCAGTGGCCGAGGTCGTACGTCTGGCGCATGAGGTAGGGGCTTTGGTACTCTTGGACGGAGCTCAAGCGATCGCACATACGCCTGTTGATGTCGCTACGTTGGACGCCGACTTCTACGCCTTTAGTGCTCACAAGGTCTATGGCCCGACGGGGATCGGTGCTCTCTATGGGAAACCCGAGGTGTTGGCTAAGATGCCACCTTATATGGGGGGAGGAGAGATGATTGAGAAGGTGACCTTTGAGAAGACGACCTATAACACGCTGCCCTTCAAGTTCGAAGCTGGGACACCTGATTACGTAGGTTCGACGGCCTTTGCCGTAGCCTTGGACTACGTAGAGTCTTTGGGGTTGGAGGCAATCGCTAGCCATGAGGATCATTTGCTTAAGCTGGCTACGGAGCGACTCAAGGCTGACTATCCCGATAGCTTGATCCTCGGCGAGGCAGAGCACAAGGGAGGGATTCTCTCATTCAGCATTCCAGGGGTGCATCCCTTTGACCTTGGCACGCTATTGGATCATCAAGGGATCGCCATACGTACAGGGCATCATTGTGCAGAGCCCTTGCTCGCCTCTTACGGACAAACAGCTGTGGCACGTGCCTCCTTTGGGCTTTACAATACGGAGGCTGAGGTCGAGCGCTTCTTTGTCGGTCTTCGCAAGGCTGTCGCTATGCTTCGCTAACTACCGAGGAGTATGAAGACTCACGAAGCATTACTTGCTCGCTTTCGTCAAGGTGCTGACCTCGAGTGTGGCTGTGATGAGGCCGGTCGAGGGTGCTTAGCGGGTCCTGTCGTCGCTGCTGCAGTGATCCTTCCGGAGAGTTTCTTTCATCCCTTGCTGACGGACTCCAAGCAACTCACCGAACATCAACGTGAGGAGCTTCGACCTATCATTGAGGCGGAGTCCCTCGCATGGGGTATCGGTGTCGTCTCTCCGCAAGAGATCGATCAGATCAATATCCTTCATGCTTCATTCCTAGCTATGCATCGGGCGATAGATCAGTTGGTTTTTCGCCCGGACTTCCTACTTATTGATGGCAATCGCTTTGATCCCTATCCTGGGATTGAGCATGCTTGTATCGTGAAGGGCGATGCTAAGTACACGGCCATCGCAGCAGCTTCGATCCTAGCTAAGACCTATCGAGATGAATTGATGTGTATGCTAGATATGGAATATCCAGGTTATGATCTGGCGAAGCATAAGGGCTATCCGACGCCCACCCATCGGGAAGCTATCCGACGGTTAGGTGCTTCTCCGATACATCGTAAGAGCTTCCGACTTATCTAGCAACTTTCTCTCCGTTACTAATACCCATTCACTGCATATTCCTTCCATCTAATCCACTTTGGCATGAGACCCTTCCTTACCTGTCTCGTAGCTTTAGCAGTCACTACCTACCAGCTAGGTGCTACTTCTGCTAAACCTACTCCTAGCTACAATCAAGGGATCAACATCATCCCCCAGCCCAAGAGTCTGAAGGAGG
>CAJPPK010000026.1 GCA_905372565.1 uncultured Porphyromonas sp.
CTTTCCCTTCCCAATAACTGCCCTGCCCGAAGGAGTCAATCGACTTCTTCGGGCAGGGCTTTTTATGCTAGGAGATCGGGGCGGGTGGGGCGTGGTGTGTGAAGTGGGGTCTTGGCTCTTACTGAGCTTTACCGTGTGTAGAGAGGCGATCTCTGTATTTGAGGGATGCTGGGGCATGATTAGTAGAAGAGGCAGGTTAGTATCGGATTGATCTTAGCCTTGGGTTCCTATTCGTCGTGATGCTTTGTTGCTATCGTCGGGCGAGTTGGTACCTATGGAATGGGTTAAAAGCAACGTTGGAATTCTTCGGAAGCAACGTTGCTTTCGCTCCTTCCCAACGTTGCTTTTCGTTCATCGGGACTTTTGCGTCACTTGCTTCAGGTCTTTTGTGTGCTCTGGCTTACCCTTATGATGGTTTTCGGGTCAGAGGGATTAAATGAGCAGATTGCTTCTATTCCTATAGAACTGCTATCTCATAGGGGATCCGTTTTCTATAAGCTCATCGGGTGAATCCAAGCGTATTAAGCGTCCCAATCGTAGTAAGGAGGAAAAACTTTGTATGGATACTGAGGGTTAACAAAAAAAGACAGTTTTCTCCATCTAGCAGATCCTATTGACTCGACTCTCGGTAGGGCTCTGGGGAATATTATAATCAACAGGAATCAGAACATATGGCGAATACGGATTATTCTCACGCTACGACCCTGCTACTACAAGTGGGTAATGAACGAGTCGCATACCGAGAGCTGGGGGATACCAAGAACCCTCCACTGCTTTACCTTAACCATCTAG
Source organism: uncultured Porphyromonas sp. (assembly GCA_905372565.1). Lineage (GTDB taxonomy): Bacteria > Bacteroidota > Bacteroidia > Bacteroidales > Porphyromonadaceae > Porphyromonas. The sequence goes on from CAJPPK010000026.1 coordinate 793, forward strand.
CTGCGACATTAGATAACTGTGATCCTGCTGTCATGAATGGGTTGGTAGCGCATTTTCATGTGATCGCCATAGATTATTTGGGGGTCGGCAAATCAGCTGGTCAAGCCCGCCTTTCGATAGAGGAGACCGCTGACGATGTCATTCATTTTGCACGAGCCTATGGACTTAAGAAGATCCTCCTGCTGGGTTTGTCCTTCGGAGGGTTTGTTGCACAGCAAGTCTTGCTCCGAGCTCCAGAACTAACAGAGAAGGCGATTCTTGCCGGTACAGGTGGAGCAGGTGGTGTAGGTATAAGTCATGTGGCTAGGATCACCTATTGGGATATGCTCCGTGCTGCTGTCACATTCAGAGACCCGAAGTACTATCTCTTCTTCCCCATGACAGCTCAAGACAATCAGGCTGCTAAGGAATTCCTAAAGCGTATCAAGCGTGAGGGAGACAGGGATGATAAGATCAAGCTCTCCTCTTTTCGCCGACAGCTCAAAGCTATCAGTGCATGGGCTAAACGAGAGAAGGATCATCTATCGAGTATCAGAATCCCTGTATGGGTCGTCAATGGAGACCAAGACAGAATGGTTCCCACAGTTAATTCGTACGATCTAGCAGATAGACTGCCCCATGCAGATCTGACGATCTATCCGGCCTCGGGGCATGGTAGCATCTTTCAGCACCATGAGGATTTTGTCTCCCAGGCAATAACTTTTCTCAAACAATAAGCATATGAAAGCAATACAGATAGACGGATATAAGCAAGGAGAAGTACAGGTCGCCTTACGTGAGATAGAGCTGCCTCATGTAGGTGCTCGTGATCTTCTAGTGAGAGTGAAGGCTGCTGTCAACCCACTGGATCTGCTCATAGCGCACGGAGATGTGAAGTTAGTCGTACCCTATCGTTTCCCATTGACTCTGGGGAATGAAATGGCAGGCGTGGTCGAGCAAGTCGGTGCCGAGGTCAGCGACTTTAAGGTAGGCGATCGGGTCTTTGCACGACTTCCTATTGATCGTATCGGGCATTTGCTGAGTACGTTGCCGTCGATGCTTCTGCTGTGGCTAGGATCCCTGATTACCTCTCAGACGTGGAGGCTGCAGTGGTTGCGCTTACGGCATTGACAGCAGAGCAGGCTCTTGATCTCCTGAAGCTAAAGTCTGGCAGTAGTCTATTTATTTCTGGCGGATCAGGTAGTTTTGGTATGATGGCTATCCCATTGGCTGCTGCTCGTGGTCTGAAGGTTATCACTAGTGGTGGGGCTCAAGCCAAGGAGCGCACGATGCGACTTGGGGCTAGTCAATATTTCGATTACAAGACGGAGGACTACACCACCTCTCTGAAGGATATTGATGGAGCGATTGATTCTCTAGGAGACAAAGAGCTACCACGTCTCTTCTCCATCCTTCGGCAGGGAGCTACATTGGTCTCGCTGCGAGGGATGCCTACGGCTCGTTTTGCCAAGTCATTTGGTTTACCTCTCTGGAAGCAGTGGCTGTTTAAGCTGGCCGGACTGAAGAATGAAAGGCTAGCGAAGAAGCGAGACCAGCAGTACCACTTTATCTTCGTGACGGCTGATGGCAGTCAGCTACAGAGAGCAGCATCTATTCTCGAGGCTCAAGAGATACGCCCCGAAATCGGCAGTGTCTATACGTTAGAGCAGGCTGGCGAAGCCTTGCGAGAAGTCGCTTCACCTCGCTCGCCGGGTAAGGTCATTATCCAACTTGGATAATGCTACCCTTACGCTCCTTGGCTAGTCGTGTGAGGTCTATTCGTTGACAATGGGGGAGGCTCCGTCCTTCCTTTTCCCTTATGCTCGATTTGGGGAGACTGAGGAGATGAATAATAGCTATGTCTTCTCCTTGTATAGGGTAGATATAGTATCTAGACAAGGTGATAGTAGTCTGCTTCTCTAATACTAATATCTGCTGTAACTTTGCGTCATAGATCATACAAACTTCAGATTATGGCTACACAATCTTCTCTTGGAGATAGTCTCCTGCTCTATCAGTCAGAGGATGGCAGGATCAAGATTGATGTTCGCATGGACGGTGACACCGTATGGCTCTCGCTTGACCAGATGGCAATGCTTTTTGGGAAGGCGAAGGCTACCATCAACTATCATGTCCTTAATATCTATACTGAAGGAGAGCTTCCTGAGGCGACTACAAAGAAGAAAATCGAAAATCTCGATTTTTCTACCAAGCCTACGAACTTCTACAATCTTGATGTCATCATCTCCGTAGGCTATCGGGTGAAGTCCGAGCAGGGTACTAGGTTTCGCCAGTGGGCGACACAGCGCCTAAGGGAATACCTTATTAAGGGCTTTATCTTAGATGATGAAAGACTAAAGTCGGGCTCCTCCTACAACTACTTCAAGGAGCTCCTTGAGCGCATCCGTGAGATACGTCTCTCCGAACGAATCTTCTATCAACAGATTCAGGATATTTATGCTACAAGCATTGACTACGATCCGAAGAGTGAGGCGACACAGACTTTCTATAAGGAGGTGCAGAATAAGCTTCTCTTTGCGGTCAGTGGTCAGACGGCAGCCGAACTAGTCTACTACCGAGCTAATGCTTCACTCCCGATGATGGGATTGACTACGACGAAGGTGCCTGGGAAGGTACGGAAGGCTGATGTGACGACAGGGAAGAACTATCTCACTGAAGAGGAACTCCAAGCGCTGAAGTTTATCGTCGAGCAATACCTAGCCTTTGCCGAAGCTCAAGCTCATGCTCAGCGACCGATGTATATGAAGGACTGGATCAATCGCCTTGGGCTTATCCTCACGATGAATGAGTACACCATCCTAGATCACCCAGGTAAAATCCACCATGAGCTTGCTGTTCATCCGGCTGAAGGGCAGTATGCTCTTTACTGTGAGCACGAGCGTGAGAAACAGCATCTCGAGAGCATCCGTGAGCTTGATCGAGATCTCAAGGCGTTGAAGAGGTAGACTTTGCTCTTAGATCCAGAAGCTCCGATGTCCCCATTTACTTAATGGTAGATGGGGACATCGGCATAAGGATAAGTAGGCTTTGATAGAGTAGGGAGTGATGGCTTTTCCGGATGGATTGAGAAGGGGCTGTAGGATATCTAGCATATATGCTCTATAGAGGGATGATAGAAGGCTCTCCTATGGACTTGCTGGAGAGGGTGCTAATAAAATGAAATTGGTGTTCTTTCGTTAACTTTGTAGACTAAATCATATCGTCATCTTTAGGAGTGCAGTTTCATGGGGAAAACCTCAACCAAATCCCAGCCTAAGCGGTCTGAAAGCTCCCCTCGGAAGGGAAAGCGTCAGCGAGGCTTTTTGGCTCTAGAGTATCAAGCTATTATAGATAAGTTAGGCGGTGGTGGCCTTGGTCGTCGCTTCTCGCTGGCGATTCTTCTAGTACTGGTACTTCTGCTGATCTGTGCTCTGATTTCGGTCATTAGCTTTCTCTTCTCGGGAGGAAGTGACCAGAGCCTTATCGCTCCAGATGTTCACTTGACTCCTGAAGAGCTACAGAAGGTATCGACGAAGAACGTACTGGGGATCCCTGGGGCACGTCTGGCTGATTATATCTTCAATGGTCTCTTTGGCTGGGGAGGTGTTTTCCTCCTCATGTTCCTAGCGTTCTTGATTTACCGGATGCGCTTCTATCCTGAGCGCACCCCTTTGATCGACTACCTGATCCGCTTCATCCGTGATAGCTTTTTGACGATTTGGACGGCTACTACGGCTGCCGCACTCCAAGCGCTCTTCCCCTCAGATAGCTTCCTGCTATGGGGCGGAGAGCGAGGAGCCTACCTCTATAGCTATATCCAGATGCGAGTCGGATCGACGGGCTTACTCTTAGTGCTCGTGGGGAGCCTTGCAGTCTTCTTGGTGCTCTTTAGTACGCGTTTTCTACGCTTCCTAGAGGAGCCACCGAGTCTGCCCCATCCGAAGGTGCCTAAGCCTCGCTTGGGGAGCTTCTTCTCACGCCTCTTCTCCAAGAAATCAAACGATGAGAAAGCTCCTGAGGCGGAGGAAGAGAATGATGAGCAGGGACTAGTCCAGGATGAAGATGCTTGGCGAGATGAACCTCCTGCCTATGCCTCTTCGGAGCCAGCGTTTTCCCCTAAGGAAGAGTCCGTGGCTGTCCAGAGCCCGCTTCAGCCCACTCCTCCCACAACATCTGCCACGGGTACAGAGATGATCATCGAGGAGGCTCCGAAGGATGACTTAGTCGAGGATGAAGGGGGAGGGCATGAGCCCCTTGCCCCTGGGATCCTGCTGGCACACTACCAGAAGCCTACGACAGACCTTCTCCGAGACTATGAGCTGGGAGGCTCGCAGATTGACATCGAGGAGATCGAGTACAATAAACAGAAGATCATCGATACGCTGGCGAGCTTCAAGATGCACGTCACGCCCCATAAGGCGACTGTTGGACCTACGGTGACTCTCTACGAAGTGATCCCTGACTCGGGTATCAAGGTCTCCCGTATCAAGACGATGGAGGATGACATCGCTATGAGTCTCAAGAGTGAGGGAGTGCGTATCATCGCTCCTATGCCTGGGCAAGGGACGATCGGTATCGAGGTGCCTAATTCATCACCTCAGACGGTGTCGATGCGTAGTATCTTGGCTTCACGTAAGTACAAGGAACAGCTGGAGAAGATGGAGCTCCCGATCGGTATAGGTAAGACGATCACCAATGAACCCTTTATCTTTGACCTAGCGAAGATGCCTCATCTTCTCGTCGCAGGTGCGACAGGGCAGGGGAAGAGTGTCGGGCTCAATGCCTTGATCACCTCTCTCCTTTATAGCAAGCGCCCCGAGGAGCTGAAATTCGTCATGGTCGACCCGAAGATGCTGGAGTTTGCGGTTTATGAGGAGATCGAGCGCCACTTCTTGGCGAAGCTCCCCGATGCAGATCGGGCGATTATCACCGATATGTCGAAGGTCGTGGCTACGCTGAATTCGCTGTGCGTGGAGATGGATAATCGCTACCGCCTCCTGCAGGGTGCTGGTCGTACTGTTCGTAATATCCGAGAGTACAATGAGCAGGTTCGCTCAGGAGAGCTCCGCCGTATCGATGGACACGAATTGCTCCCCTATATCGTTCTTATTGTGGATGAGTTCGCTGACCTGATGATGACGGTCGGCAAGGAAGTCGAGCAACCGATCGCTCGCTTGGCTCAGAAGGCCCGTGCGGCAGGTATTCACATGGTCATCGCCACGCAGCGTCCTTCGACGGATGTGATCACGGGGCTTATCAAGGCGAACTTCCCAGCACGTATTGCCTTCAAGGTATTCTCCATGGTCGACTCACGTACAGTGCTTGATTCCCCTGGAGCAAATCAGCTCATCGGGCGAGGAGATATGCTCTTCTACCAAGGGAAGGATATGATTCGTGTGCAGTGTGCCTTCATGGACAGCCCCGAGACCGAGGCGATCGTGGAGCATATCTCTCAGCAGGAGAGTACGGGGGCAGCCTATGAGCTCCCCGAGTACATCCCCGAGGGAGAGGATACAGGGACGAAGACATTCAGCGCCTCCGAGAAGGATAGTCTCTTCGATGAAGTCGCCCGCATGGTCGTGCAGACCCAGGTGGGATCTACGTCAAACATCCAGCGTAAGTTTAATATCGGCTACAACCGTGCAGGCCGTCTGATGGATCAGCTCGAAGGGGCTGGTATCGTCGGTCCTCAGGAGGGAAGTAAGCCCCGTGAGGTCTATATCAAGGATCAGATGAGCCTCGATCAACTCCTCCAGCAGTTAGGCTAGCAGTGCCTTTCGCTGGAGAACTACTAACTTTGCTTTTATGAATATGCGATGCTTCCTATATAGTGCGCTCGTCGTACTACTCTCCTTTACGGGGATACAAGCACAGACAGCTACCTCTCAACCCACGCCCTCCTCACTCCTAGAGCGAGCAGAGCGTGCCCTCTATCGCAGTGATGCTACGATGCTCGACTTTACGACCCAGCTGAAGGATAAGGCTGGACGTATCCAGTCTGGTATCTCGGGTAAGATGTATCTACAGGGAGATGCTTTCCGCCTAGAGTATGGGACGATCACTGCGGTCTATACTACGGGTACACTGACCTACTATGACAGTGCCGAGCAGACGCTGACGATCTCGACCCCCTCTGCCGAAGAGCTCCTACAGATCAATCCTCTTTACTTCCTTCGTTCACGAGCTAAGGGCTATCAGAGTAGTCTGCGTCGATCCACTCCACAGCATGCTACTGTACTCTTCACACCAATGAACACTAAGGGGAGTATCACGAATATCATCGCAGTCTTCCAGCAGTCGAATGGGCTCCCCTCCCAGCTAGTCTTCCTGGCTAAGGATAAGAGTCAGCTCACGGCGAAGATTGGTCGTGTCACGTATCGTGCGACCTATCCGTCTAGCTTCTTCCAGCTAGAAGCTAAAGACTATCCCGGCTGTGAAGTCGTGGATTTACGCTAAGCTCTCTCAGTCATTACCCTACATGGATAGTAAAATCCTAGCCGCCATCGGAGAGTATACCCAGCTCATGGGTCGGACGTTCACTTGGCCTATGCGCTGGCGGATGTTTTATCGCTCCGTCGTGCGTGAGATCTATAGTCTAGGAGTGGGCTCACTCTGGATTGTTTTCATCATCTCTCTCTTTATCGGAGCGGTGATCACGATCCAGCTGTCGATCAATATGACCAGCCCCCTGATCCCACGCTTTACGATCGGCTACTCCACTCGAGAGATCATGATCCTCGAGTTCTCCTCCACGGTGATGTGTCTCATCCTCTCGGGCAAGGTCGGCTCTAGTGTCGCCTCTGAGCTAGGGACGATGCGAGTCACCGAGCAGATCGATGCGATGGAGATCATGGGCGTCAATTCCGCCAACTTTTTGATCCTACCGAAGATCACGGGCTTCATCCTCTTTATCCCCGTCCTCTCGATCTTCTCGATGGTGACGGGGATCGTCGGGGGGTATATCGCCTGTGACCTGGCACAGTCGCTGACGCACGAAGACTTCATCTATGGGCTACAGCTCTACTTCACTCCGCGCTATGTAGGCTACTCGATCATCAAGTCCATCGTCTACGCATTCATCATCTCTTCGGTAGCCTCTTACTATGGCTACTGTGTCAAGGGGGGAGCACTCCAAGTAGGCTCTTCGAGTACACGTGCTGTGGTCAATAGTAGTGTTCTCATTCTCTTCTTCGACCTACTGCTCACTAACTTGCTCCTCACCTAGCTGTACGTATGATCCAAGTCAAATCTTTATCCAAGCGATTTGCTGATAAGGAGGTGCTCAAGGGTATTGATGCCACCTTCGAAGAGGGCAAGACCAATCTGGTCATCGGACGAAGTGGGGCAGGGAAGTCTGTCTTCGTCAAGTGTATGATCGGGCTTATCACACCAGATACAGGCGAGGTGCTCTATGATGGGCGTGATCTGATCACCATGGACAAGCCTACACTCCTCCGACTCCGTAGAGAGATGGGGATGCTCTTCCAGGGTTCAGCTCTCTTCGATAGTATGACGGTCGTGGAGAATGTGCTCTTCCCGATGGAGATGTTCTCCCAGGATAGCTATGACAAGTGCTATCATCGCGCAATGGAGCTCCTTGAGCGAGTCGGACTCGCTGAGGCCGCTAAGAAATACCCCGCAGAGATCAGCGGTGGTATGATGAAGCGTACGGCTATAGCCCGTGCCTTAGCACTCAATCCCAAGTATCTTTTCTGCGACGAACCTAATTCTGGCCTTGACCCAAAGACTTCGATGGTCATCGACCAGCTGATCTATGAGCTCACCAAGGAGTATCATATCACGACCATTGTCAATACCCATGACATGAACTCGGTACGCTCTATCGGGGACAAGATCGTCTACATTCACAACGGTATGAAGGAGTGGGAGGGGAGCAGTGCTACGATTGACTCACCTGACACGCCTACGGGTGTGATCCACTTCATCAACGCTGGGCGCCTCTAGCCCCCATCATATCTATTTCTCTTCCTATGCCTCTCTTCAAGAAAGAATCGCTTCTGTCGAATATCCTTCTCATGGTCGGTGCGTCTGCCGTCCTCGTCTTTCTCCTGATCTATGGGCTTGATCTGTACACGCGCCATGGGCGTACCGTCACGGTGCCTGATCTTCGTGGCAAGACACTACAGGAGGCGGAGCGACTACTAGCCGAGGTCGGCTTGGAGTACGAAGTCAATGACTCGACTTTCTCACGCACAGCGGTCCCTGGGACGGTACGTGAGGTCGTGCCAGCTCCAGGCTCCGAGGTCAAGGCTGGACGTCTACTCTTCTTGGCGATCAATGGTTTTCACCAGCGTAAGCAGACGATCCCTCGCTATAAGGATCAGTCCGCTCGTCAGATCCTCGCCCTGCTGAAGGGGCTGGGCTTCGAGCAAGTGGACCAGAAGGTCGTACCTGGTGGCTATATCGGTTCGGTCGTAGGCCTTCAGACAGCTGACGGCAAACCCGTGCAGGAGGGTGCTCAGCTCCCTATTGATACCCGTCTCGTACTCCTCGTGGCAGGGCAAATCATCGACACCCTTGGCCTCGATCGCTATATCGAGGGCTATAGCACGGGTGGAGATAGTCTAGCTGGAGCAGGTAAGGGTACGGCTTCTCCCGCCAATCCTGATAAGAAGGATGACGGAGGGATTAGCAACGACTGGTGGTAGACGGGATGAAGGAAACCCTAGAGCCGCAGTTTGACGAGACTTGGGAGGACGAAGATATCTTCCTCGTAGATCCTTCTGAAGCCCAAGCTGAGTCGAGTGAGGAAGCGATCTCTTACCTCCAGCATGCCGATAGTAGCCCTCTGTATGAGCACTACCGTGTGGTAGCGGACAAGGGGCAGACCCCTATGCGGGTAGACAAGTTCCTCGCTACCCGTATGACCGGCTCTTCCCGTAGTCGCATCCAGCAGGCGCTCGATGGGGGCTATGTCTTCGTCGGGGATAAGCCCGTCAAGAGTAACTACAAGATCAAGCCTCTCGATGTCGTCACCCTACAGCTTCGTCGTCCGAAGCATGAGCTAGAGATCATCGCCGAGGACATCCCTCTCTCCATCGTCTATGAGGATGACTACCTACTGGTAGTCAATAAGCCAGCAGGGCTGGTCGTTCACCCTGGGCATGGTAACTATACGGGGACACTTGTCAATGCCTTAGCCTACTATCTCAAGGATGATCCGCTCTACGATCCTGCAGATCCCAATGTCGGACTAGTGCACCGTATCGACAAGGATACGAGCGGTCTGCTCGTCGTAGCTAAGCGTGCGGAGGTCAAGGCACATCTGGCCCGACAGTTTTTCAATAAGACCACTCGGCGCACTTACCGAGCCCTAGTCTGGGGACGACTGAAGGAGCACGAGGGGACGATCATCGGTAACATCGGCAGAGATGAGCGTGACCGCCTACAGATGGCAGTCTATCCCGAAGGTAGCCCCAGGGGAAAGCATGCAGTGACACACTATACTGTGCTGGAAGAGCTGGCTTACGTCAGCTGGGTCGAGTGTCGGCTGGAGACGGGGCGTACACATCAGATCCGAGCCCATATGAAGCACTTGGGACACCCCCTCTTTGCGGATGCCCGCTACGGAGGTGATCGGGTGCTATGGGGTAACCAATTCTCCAGATACAAGCAGTTTGTCGCCAATTGCTTCTCGCTCTGCCCTCGCCAAGCACTACATGCCAAGACGCTAGGCTTTGTCCATCCGATCACGGGGGAAGAGCTTCTCTTCGATAGCGAACTCCCTGAAGACCTCACCGCCCTGCTCGATCGCTGGCGCAAGTATGCCGCTCAGGTCGATGAGGAATAGCCAAGCGATCCCTAAGGTCTAAGCTACCCTTCCTCGCCAGTGTGGGGGAGGGTGGCTAATTTATAGCGATGTATGGACGAGGGATAGGCTTTCCCTTGTCTTTCATCTTACCCTTTATTCAGCATAGAAGTATGGAAATTCTCCAAACGCTCCGTGAGCGCTACACGACGAAGGCCTATGATCCGACCTTCGACCTAAGTGACGAGCAACTCTCCCAGATCCGTGAGATCCTTCGCCTCTGCCCTAGCTCGATCAATAGCCAGCCTTGGGCCTTCCAGCTCATTGGCCGAGGTGAGCTGAAGGATCGCCTTGCCGAAGTCTCCTTCATAAATAAGGATCGAGTCAGGGATGCCAGCCATCTCCTCGTTATCTACGTCTATCGGGAGGTCGATGTGTTTATGAAGGAGCGAACGGCTAGCTTGAGCGAATCGGCGCAGGCCTTCTTTCGCTCAGCAGTCCTCAGTCGTGGTGATGAGGGCGTGCAAGACTGGATGCGCCGTCAGGCCTACATTGCCCTCGGGGTACTCCTCACGAGTGTGGCAAGCCTAGGTATCGACAGTACAGCGATGGAGGGTATCCAGCTGGACGAGTATGATCGTCTGCTCGGACAGGCGAAGTATCGCCCTGTACTAGCGGTCTCCCTCGGCAAGCGTACGCAGGATGACAGAAATCAGCCTAGCATCACGCCTAAGGTACGTCGGGACGATCAGTTCCTTTAGGTAGACCTTGGCCTCGGCGAAGGTAGACCTTCGTCGGGATGGAGGTAGAGCTTGCTCTTGGCGAAGCTCTACCTTCGTTTTTCTGTAGGTTCTTGATCCTGCCGAGATCAGGCGGTGCTGGTCTCTCGCTGGGCTGGCCGATGAGGCAGGAGAGAGAAGGTCGGGTAGGGGATAAGTTGTACCTTTGTAAATCGAATTGTACCTATTCTCCGCTGGGTAGGTCTGTCCACTCAAATCAAGCTACTTAGCTCCGCTATGACGCAAGCCCTTGTGCGTGCTCGCTTTCTCCCCCTGCTCCAGCAGATTCGTCTGCTGGTGCTCCGCTTTCTCCTAGCCTTGCTGCTCTATAGCCTGTGCCGGGGGATCTTCTGTCTATATAATCAGGATCTGCTGGAGGTAAGCTCTGCGGGCAGTCTCTGGGGCATGTTCGTCGGCGGACTTCGCTTTGATCTCTCGGCAGTGTGCTACACGTTGCTACCGCTGACACTGCTTTCTCTCCTGCCCGTTCGGTGGGCTTATGGGCGAGGCTATCAGTTGCTGCTCCGCTGGCTCTACCTCGTGGTGACGAGCCTAAGCCTTGTGCTTAACCTCGGGGATGTGGTTTACTTCCGCTTCACACTCAAGCGCACGACGATGGCTGTGCTGGGGGAGTTTGCGAATGAGAACCCTTTCCAGTTTTTGCACTTCTTCTCCGACTACTGGGGCGTGACCCTGCTAGGACTCACCTTGATCCTAGGGCTCGGATGGATAGATAGGAGCCTGCCGAGACCAAAGCCTCTGGCGAAGGAGGGACTTAGCTGGTGGACTTATTTGGTCAGCGCAGGTCTGCTAGTGGGAGCACTCTACCTCTCGATCGTCGGAGGAAGAGGAGGCTTCGGGCTAACGACCCGTCCGATCTCGATGAGCAATGCTGCGCTCTATATCGAACGTCCCCAGCAGCGAGCCTTGGTGCTGAACACCCCGTTCTGCCTACTTCGTACGCTGGGCAAGGCAGAGCTCCCCGACTGGAGCTTCCTCCCAGCGCAGGAGGCACGTAGGTACTTCGATGAGATCTACCAGCCTGGGCAGACCTCCGTCTCGGGTACGTTCGAGGGGAGGAATATCGTACTCATCATTTGGGAGAGCCTAGGGCGGGAGTTCGTCGGAGGACTTAACCGTGATTTGCCTAACTACACGAGCTATACCCCCTTTGTCGATAGTCTGCTAGGAGAGTCTTATGTCTTCGAGCAGGCCTATGCCAATGCTCAGCAGTCTGTGGATGCGATGCCGGCGATCCTATCATCGATCCTGCGACCGAATTCCCCGCTGATTACTTCGGTCTATGCCAGCAATCGTTTGCCTTCCCTTCCTGCTCGCTTAGACTCGATGGGCTACACGACAGCCTTCTTCCACGGGGCGCCAAACGGCTCTATGGGCTTTGACGCCCTCGTGCGACAGCTGGGGATTCGCCACTACTTCGGGAAGACGGAGTATGGAGATGACCGAGACTTCGATGGCTTTTGGGGGATCTGGGATGAGCACTTCCTGCAGTATATGGTAAGGGAGCTGGGCAAGCTCCGTGAGCCGTTCTTCGCTACGGAGTTCACCCTCTCTTCGCATGACCCCTACCAAGTGCCCCAGCAGTACCAGCGTCAGCTACCGAAGGGGAAGATCCCTATTCAGCAGGCCATTGCCTACACGGATCTCTCGCTGCGGAAGTTCTTCGACACAGCTAAGACTCAGCCGTGGTATCAGAATACGCTCTTCGTCCTCGTAGCCGACCATTCCGTTCGTGGAGAGCGGGAGGAGTACAAGACGAGTGCAGGCTTCTTCCGTATCCCGATCTTACTTTTCGACCCACAGGGTAAGCTCACCGGGCGCATGAGCCAGACCGTCCAGCAGGCGGACCTCTATCCGACCCTTCTTGATCTCGTGGGAGATAAGCGCCCGATGATCGCCTTCGGGAGCAGTGTCTTCGACGCTGCGAAGCCTCGCTTTGCGGTGAATTATCTCGATGGCTTCTATCAACTGATCGAAGATGGATGGTTGCTCCAGTTTGATGGGGAGAAGGTCTTAGGACTCTATGACCTTCGCTCCGATCCACAGCAACGTCATGATCTCCAAGGTAAGCCGATGACTCCCGAAGTACGTATGCTCCTTCGCCTGAAGGCCTACCTCCAATCCTACGCTCACCGTATGCGTACTGACCGACTCACCGACACGCGTGAGCTGGACTAGTCACGCTAGCTACCTCAATCCCTATGTCACAAGTCAACATCCCGACCAATCAGTCGAATCGCCCAGAGCCTATCTATTCGCTCTACGTGCTTAAGTGCCTGATGGCCTTCCTCGTCGTCACTTGTCACACACCCTTTTTTGCTACGGGAGATTTACTTCCCCCGATTGCACGTGGGGCAGTTCCCGTCTTTTTCCTGATCTCTGGTTACTTCCTCTATGCCCCTAGTCTAGAGACCAGCTACCGTCGAGCGGTGAAGTCCCTAAAGAATGCTGCGAAGATCTATCTCGTCGTCTCCCTTATCTATTGGGCTTGGCTTCTGCCGAATAATGGTAACCTGATGAATTCATGGTATCGCTTTTTCGTTTGGCTTACTATGGGGGCCGGCTTCTCTGGGCATTTGTGGTACCTTGTAGCTATGGTGGAGGCTTTGGCCATACTGGCTTTACTCTTCCGCTTTGGACGTAGCTGGATGCTGTGGCTATTGACCCCACTCTTCCTCCTAGCCCTTATCGGCAGTCAGTATAGCTTCCTCTATACGGACGAACGTAGCCCCTATGCGCTAGGGATTTATGCTGTGCATAATGTCTTTAGTCATGGTCTCCCATGTATGGCAGGGGGATATCTCATAGCCAAGCATGAAACGGTGCTCATGCGTTTTCGCTATTGGGGATATGCTTTGATCGCTGGGATCGGACTCCTCTATGGTGAGCGTGCCTTACTTGAAGGTGCGGGCTATGACTACGCTATGGGAGTCTACTTTGGGAGCTTCCTTTGTGCGGTGCTCTTCTTCCTTACGGCGCTTCAGCATAAACCTTTAGGGCAGGGTAGCGTTATGTCTAAGATCGGAGAGCGCTATTCGGGGAACATCTATTATTTCCATATTATCGTGGCGACTGTGCTTGAGCGCGCCTGTTCTCTGCTTGGTCTACGAGAGGTATATTGGTCTCTTGGATCAGTCTTTGTCTTCTTTGCCTCGTGGGCGTTAGCCTGGGTTATCGTTCGCCTTCAGGAACGACTAGGTATCCGTATCCTTCGGTGATCGATTCATTGAGACTTCGTGTAGCCATTCATTTATGGTGCCAAGTCTATAGCTTGTTGTTTTGACTTTCATTATTATTCCATGTCTGAAGCCAATATATCTACTAGCCAACCTAAGCGCCCAGAGCCTATCTATTCACTCTACGTGCTTAAGTGCCTGATGGCCTTCCTTGTCGTCGTTAGTCATGTACCTTTTAGAGTAGCAGGAGGCTATTTATTTACTCTCGCTCAGGGAAGTGTTGTGGCCTTTTTCCTAATCACTGGCTATTTCCTCTATACACCTAGCTCAGAGGGAAGCTATCGACGCGCTCTGAAATCACTGAAAAATGGCGTAATAATTTTTATTGTAGTTTCCTTTTTCTATTGGTTGTGGCTTCTACCTAACAATGGTAACCTCATGAATTCATGGGAGGCTTTTTGGGCTTGGATATCCGTTGGAGGAGCTTTTTCTAAGCATCTTTGGTATCTGGCTGCGATGGTGGAGTCTCTATTGGTGATGGCTGTCATTTTTCGTTGGGGGCGTCTTTGGATGATCTGGGGCCTCACTCCGCTCTTTGTCTTTGGCTTACTTGGTAGTCAGTATGGTTTCCTGTTGACTCAGGAGAAGTTAGAGTATGTCTATAATGTGCATACTGCGATTAGCTATGGCTTGCCGTGTATGGCGGGTGGTTATCTTATCGCCAAGTATGAAGAGAGATTGCTACGTTGTCGCCATTGGTTGTATATCCTTATGGCAGGGATTGTCGTAGCATATGTGGAGTTCTTCTTATTCCAAGAGGCAGGCTATACCTATGCGTCGGGAGCCTATTTCGGGAGCTACCTGACAGCGACCCTCTTCGTGCTCGCGGGTCTTCAATACAAGAACTTTGGTAAGGGGAGCCTAGCAGCTAAGATCGGAGAGCGCTACTCGGGGAACATCTATTACTTCCACATTGCGGTAGCTACGGTCATCACACGAGTGCTCTTCCCACTGGGATTGTCTGACTTCTACCACCTCTGGGGGGCGCTCTTGGTTTTCCTAGGGTCATGGGCTGTGGCGTGGGTGATCGTCCGTCTGCAAGATAGGATCGGCATCCGCATCCTCCGCTAATCTATCTCTATCAGTATACAGCATGACGGATAAGATCCAAGACCTCACATGTGGTGACCTCTCGGGGCATCTCTACCGGCTCGCTCTGCCTATCATGGGGACGAGTTTCGTACAGATTGCTTACAACTTCACCGACATGCTTTGGCTCGGACGTCTAAGTTCGCAGGCGCTAGCTGCTGTGGGTGCTGCCTCGGTCTTTGTGTGGATCGCCGTCTCCTTTGCGCTGATCAATAAGCTGGGCAGTGAGGTCACGATCTCACAGGGTATCGGTGCAGGTCAGAGAGATGAAGCTAAGGCCTATGCCTCGCAGAACGTCTGCATGAGTTTGCTCCTCTCTCTTGCCGTCGTAGGTGTCTATGCGCTCTTTGCGGGGACGTTCATTGATCTCTATGCCCTCGCTCCTGCTGTAAGAGCCGAAGGCCTTCACTACCTCTATCTCTCGCTCCTCGGCTTCCCCGGGGTGTACTTAGCGGCCTCTTTCACGGGGATCTATAATGCAATAGGTGATAGTAGGACGCCCTTCCGTATCTCCGTGCTGGGACTAGGGATGAACATGCTCCTCGATCCCCTCTTTATCTTCACCTTCGGGCTAGGTGTCTCTGGGGCGGCATGGGCTACCGTCACGAGCCAGATCCTGGTGCTTCTGGTTTTCCTATGGCAGGTGAAGCGTGATCGACTCTTTGGGGGCTTCCCCTTCTTTGTTAGGCTGAAGTGGACGTATGTCCAGCGCATTCTCAAGATAGGCATCCCTCCTGCCTCCCTCCAAGTCCTATTTGCCTTCGTCAGCATCTATATGGGTCGTCAGGTATCCTCGCTCGGTGGGCATATCGGCGTCGCTACGATGACCACGGGGGCGCAGATCGAATCGCTGACTTGGAATACGGCTTCGGGCGTTACCGAAGCACTGACGACTATCGTCGGGCAGAACTTCGCCGCAGGCAAGCTCCGCCGTGTCTACTCCGCCTTTAAGCGTGGGCTAACCTTTACCCTTGGGATCGGTATCGTAGGGATGCTCCTCTTCGTCTTTATCGGCGAGGAAATCTTCTCCTTCATCGTACCTGAGGAGGCCGCATATAGGGCGGGCGGGGTCTATCTACGTATCGTCGGGCTGTCGCAGGCCTTCATGATGCTGGAGATCACTGCCGAAGGGCTCTTCTATGGTCTAGGGCGCACGTACCTACCTGCTGTCGTCAGCATCGTGGGCACCTACCTACGTATCCCGATGGTGCTTCTTTTTGCGACGTGGGGCTGGGGTATCGAGTCTGTTTGGTGGGCGATCTCCATCTCTTCGATGCTCAAAGGGCTAGCGATGCTCTACTTCTTCCTGCGCTGGCGTAGGCAGACGAAGGCGGAGCGAACGGCCGAAGCGCTCCCCTCATAATCCTTTTTCTATCCTTACTCTCATCTATGCTTCTTCTTACGAACATCTTGCCTGCAGACACTGTACAGGCTTCGGGCGTGCGTGATGCGCTCTCTACGGCTACTCAGCCACTTGATCTCGACTATCAGCATTGGTTCGGTCGGGCACAGCTTGAGGAGTGGCTCAACGGAGGGATCAACTTCGGGGTGCGTGTCCTGCTCGTTCTCCTCCTTTTCTGGTTGGGAAGGATCGTCATTCGTTGGGTGAGGAAGCTCTTTGATAAGTTCCTTCGTCGGCGAAACTTCGATGGTGTGGCGGTGACTCTCCTAGATTCACTCTTCTCAGCCTTGCTCTATGTGGCCTTAGGGATCACGCTAGCGAGCATCTTAGGCGTGAAGTCGGTGTCATTTGCCGCAGTCTTAGCCTCCATGGGGCTTGCCGTAGGGATGGCGCTCAGTGGCCAACTCCAGAACTTGGCTGGGGGTGTCATCATCATGGTCACGAAGCCCTTCGGGATTGGGGACTTCATTTCGGCGCAAGGTATCGACGGTACGGTACGTGCCGTCAGGCTCTTCCATACCGAAGTCCTAACTCCGGATAACAAGGCCGTCTTCATCCCCAACGGTACCCTAAGCAGTAACCTCGTGACCAACTTCTCTCACGAAGATTTTCGTCGTGTCGAGTGGATCATAGGCATCGAGTATGATGAAGACTTTGATCGGGTGCGGGCGGCGCTAAGTGAACTCATCGCGCAGGACAAGCGTATCCTTTCGACTCCCGAGCCTTGTATCGTCCTGCATCGTCTTAATAGCTCCTCGGTGGATGTCCTCATACGTGTGTGGGTGGAGTCTGGGGTGCTGTGGGATGTCTTCTGGGACTTCAACGAGCGTGTCTATGCAGACTTCAACCGCCGAGGCATTTCTTTCCCCTTCCCACAGATGACCGTCCATCAGGGCAAGTAAGCCCGATTCAGGCGGAAAGGTATAGGCCTTCCCTTGGGGAAGGTCTAGCTTTATTACCCGAGAGGTCTAGCTCTTCCCCTGCGAAGGTGTACCTCTCCCGATCGACTCCTCTAGCTCTCGGCTGCTGTGCTTATGCGGTAGCTCCCTCTTTTATCTCACTTAATGATGTCTTTCAAGCTCACTTCTCGCTTCCGACCTACGGGTGATCAGCCTCAGGCAATAGACGAATTGGTCTCGGGCTTCCGTGCTGGACAGCCCTTTCAGACGCTCCTCGGGGTCACGGGGTCGGGGAAGACCTTCACGGCGGCTAACGTCATCGCCCGCCTAGGTAAGCCGACCTTGGTGCTGAGCCATAATAAGACGCTGGCAGCCCAGCTCTATGCGGAGTTTAAGGCGTTCTTTCCGGACAATGCTGTAGAGTATTTCGTCTCCTACTACGACTATTACCAGCCCGAAGCCTATATCGCAGCCTCCGATACCTACATCGAAAAGGACATGGCGATCAATGCTGAGATCGAGAAGCTCCGCCTTCGTGCCACGGCTTCCCTACTCTCGGGGCGTGAAGACGTCATCGTCATCTCCTCCGTCTCATGCCTTTACGGGATGGCAGACCCGAAGGCGTTCGAGGAAAAGATCATCCGTCTGGAGGAAGGCCAACGCTATACGCAGGAGCAACTCAAGCGTGAGCTCGTGCTGAATCACTACGTCAATGACCGAATTACGTTCGCTCCTGGCTATTTCCGTGTCAAGGGCGATACGTTAGATATATTCCCTGCCGTCGAAGGCTTCGAGGGCGTGGCCTATCGGGTGACCTTTTGGGACGACGAGATCGAGCGAATTGCCTCCTTCGATCCAACTTCAGGACGAGAATATGGGCCGATGACCCGACTGGTCGTACACCCTGCGAACCTCTTCGTCACGACCCAAGAGCAGGTCAATCACGCCGTCGGGGAGATCGATGTCGACCTCGGCACCAGAGTCGCCGAGCTAGAGGCCGAGGATAAGCCCTACGAAGCGAAGCGTCTCTATGAACGTACGACCTATGACCTAGAGATGATCCGTGAGCTAGGCTATTGCTCCGGCATCGAGAACTACTCCCGCTACTTCGATGGACGTCGGCCTGGTGAGCGACCTTTCTGCCTCTTAGACTACTTCCCGAAGGACTTCTTGCTGATCATCGACGAGAGTCACGTCACTGTACCGCAGATCCATGCGATGTATGGGGGCGACCGTTCGCGCAAGTTGAGCCTTGTGGAGCATGGCTTCCGTCTACCTGCGGCCTTGGATAACCGTCCCTTGACCTTCGAGGAGTTTGATAGCTTGACCGACCGGATCCTATATATCAGTGCGACACCTGCGGAGTATGAGCTGACCAAGAGCGAGGGAGTCGTGGTAGAGCAGCTCATTCGCCCCACGGGACTCCTAGATCCGCCGATCGAAGTGCGTCCTACACTCCACCAAGTGGATGACCTAGAGCACGAGATCCAGCTAGCGATCGAGCGCAAGGAGCGTGTGCTCGTGACGACGCTCACCAAGCGCATGGCCGAGGAGCTCTCGGAGTATCTCCTCAAACATGGGGTGTCCTGTAGCTATATCCATAGCGATGTGGATACGCTGACACGTGTCCAGATCATGGAGGATCTGCGTAAAGGCGTGTATGACGTACTTATCGGGGTGAATCTCCTGCGTGAGGGACTGGACTTGCCTGAGGTCGCCCTCGTGGCGGTACTCGATGCTGACAAGGAGGGCTTCCTGCGCTCCCACCGATCGCTGACGCAGACCGCCGGACGAGCAGCTCGTAATGTGAACGGACGTGTGATCTTCTATGCCGATAAGGTGACGGAAAGCATGCGACTGACCATCGATGAGACCGCCCGACGTCGAGCTAAGCAGATCGCTTATAATGAGGCACACGGCTTGACGCCCCAGCAGATCGTCAAGAATAGCTCGTCTGTCTTCCCTGATAAGAAGGGATCGGATGAGCCACAGGCTTATATTGAGTCCGCTCCGGATGCGCCTATCGAAGATCCGATCGAGCAGTTCCTCTCCCCAAGCCAGCTCCGTGAGCTCGCCGAGAGTAAGCGTAGTGAGATGATGGCTGCGGCTAAGGAGCTAGACTTCCTAGAGGCTGCCCGTCTGCGCAACGAGCTTCAGCGCCTCGAGGAGAAGATCCGTCTACTCGAGAGCTAGACCTTCGTCTTGCTTTCTCTCTCCCTAACGGTGCCCGACAAAAGCACTCCGCCCCAGCTACCTCTCATGGGTAGCTGGGGCGGAGTGCTTGGTATGGACTATAGATTAGAGCCCTTGTTCGCTGAGATAGCGCTCTGCCTCCATGGCAGCCTTGGCACCAGAGCCTGCAGCGGTGATAGCTTGGCGGTAAAGAGGTTCTGCGACGTCACCGGCAGCATAGATGCCCGGGAGGTTAGTGCGAGGTGTTGCCCCCTCGGTCAGTAGGTAGCCGGCTTCGTCACGGTCAAGGTAATCAGCGAAAAGCTCGGAGTTTGGGTGATGACCGATCCCGAGGAAGAAGCCGTCGATAGGTAGGTCTACCTTCTCTTCGTCAGGCTGTCCAAGGCGTTTGACTAGATGTGCTCCTTCGACACCGTCTTCTCCGTAGAGGCCAAGGGTGTTGTGCTCGTAGAGAATGGTGATCTTGGGGTTGGACTCGACACGACGACGCATGATGTCAGATGCACGTAGATAGTCCTTACGCACGATCATATAGACATGGTCAGCTATACCTGCGAGGTAGATAGCCTCTTCGGCTGCGGTATCTCCGCCTCCTACTACGGCGACCTTCTTCTTACGGTAGAAGAAGCCATCGCACGTGGCGCAGGTCGAGACGCCCATCCCTGCGTACTTCTCCTCATCGGGCAATCCGAGGTACTTAGCTGAGCCTCCTGTGGAAATGATGACTGTATCGGCCGTGATCTCCTTCCCGTCGCTGAACGTAACTAGGTATGGGCGCTGGGAGAAGTCTACCTTTGTGGCGACTCCGGAGCGGATTTCTGCACCGAAGCGCTCTGCTTGCTTGCGTAGATCCTGCATTAGGACGGGGCCTTTCACGCCTTCGGGGTAGCCAGGGAAGTTCTCTACCTCCGTAGTCTGGGTCAATTGTCCGCCTGGCTGTAGTCCTTCGTACAAGAGGGGGGCGAGGTTTGCGCGTGAAGCGTATATAGCAGCGGTGTAGCCAGCTGGGCCAGAGCCGATGATGAGGTTGCGACGATGTTCTCTGTTCATAGTTTATTCTCTTGTGAAAAGTTAATGTATCGCTTACTTAGCGCATGTCTTTGAGCTTCTTCTGGAGCTCTTGGCGAGCGAAGAAGATACGGCTCTTGACCGTGCCGAGGGGTATCCCGAGGGTCTCAGCTATCTCATTGTACTTATAGCCGGTGACGTACATGGAGAAAGGCTCCTTGAGTGAAGGCTGAAGAGCTGCGATGGCACCGGTGATCTCCTTGATGTCCATGGAGCCTTCGGGCGTGTTCTCTCCTCCCTCGCTTAGGAGTGGGACGTTGTAAGCATCGACGTTGGGGTCGATGACGCTCTGCGTACGGACGAGCTTATGATAGTTATTGATGAAGATATTGCGCATGATCTTCAGCACCCAGCCCTTGAAATTGACGTTGTCGACGAACTTATCCGTGTTATTGAGCACACGTAGCGTCGTGTCCTGCATAAGGTCCTCGGCGTCAGCTTCGTCCCCCGTGAGAGTACGGGCGAAGTTCTTCATATAGTCCTGCATACCTATCAGGTCCTTTCTTATCTGGAGAGCATCCATAGCTGTTAGCTTATCTGGTGAATCTTACTGGGGGAGTCTCAAAGGGAGAGGGGCCTTGTCCAAGGCGCCAGCCTTCAATTCTTTTTACAAAGATACGACTATTTCGTCCGTAATCCCCTCGGCTAGTATATCAAATCATAGACTCACTCAATAGGATGAGACTACCATCGAATAGGCTCCTTACCCCATCGCTGGAGGAAGGCATTAGCTTGGGAAAAATGGCGACACTCGAAGAAGCCTCGATAGGCCGATAGAGGGGAGGGATGAGGTGCCTCTAGGACGAGGTGACGACTGCGGTCGATCATCGCTCCCTTACGTCTAGCTGGAGTCCCCCAGAGGAGGAAGACGACATGATCGCAGTGCTTATTGACGACTTCGATTACAGCATCGGTGAAGGTCTCCCAGCCCCAGCCTTGGTGAGAGCCTGCCTTGCCAGCCTCGACTGTTAGGGTGGTGTTGAGTAGCAGGACGCCTTGCTCCGCCCAGGGGAGTAGGTGCCCGTCGGGAAGGATCGAGGGTACGCCTAGGTCGGAGGCGATCTCCTGCTTGATGTTCTCAAGACTGGGAGGGATGGGGACGCCGTGTGGTACGGAGAAGGCGAGCCCTTCGGCTTGGCCAGCTCCATGATAGGGATCCTGACCAAGGATCACCACCCGCACTCGGTCAAGTGGACAGGCGTCGAAAGCCTGGAAGATCTTGCCTCCAGGAGGGTAGATAGGTGCTGCGCCGTGGTAGGCTAGGCGTACCCGCTCCGTAAGTTTCTCGAAGTAGAACTTGTCAAACTCGGACGCTAGAGCACTGTGCCAGCTGGCTTCGATACGTACGTTCATCGGGATGGGTAAGAGGAATGAGTGAGGGCGGTAGGTAGTGAAGCGAGATAGGCTAAGCCATCGGCATGAACGAAGCCTGCCCCGACGAGGAAGGCGTGCCCAGCGATGGCGAGCGCAGGTAGGTCGTTGGCACCGTCACCTACGTAGCAGGTGGTGAGCGGGTCACCCCAGTGGAGGAGAAAGTCTCGCTTCCGAGCTTCGTCTACGATAGCTTCGGGGAGGAGACCTAGTAGCCTGCCTTCCTCATCGAGGTGCACTTCGCTCCCGATAGCGTGGGGTAGGGCGAGACGCTCAGCTAACTGACGGACGAGAGGGGCGTAGTTCCCTGATACGAGAGCTAGGGGGCGTCTCAGCTGACGTAGCTGATCCAGCAGGAGAAGTGATCCCTCGGGGAGGTCTAAGCTCGTCGCTAGCTGGAGCAGTGTGCTGACTGGTAGGCCAGCGAGGAGTCTAGTGCGCTCGGGGAAGTTCGTGGTGAAGGGGACGTGACCCTCCATGGCTTCCTCGGTGAGGCGTGCCATCGGGGCAGGGCAGTCGTAGCTCTCTGCGAGCAGAGGTAGTAGTTCGTTGGGGATCAGCGTGCCGTCAAGGTCAAAAGCCCATCGCTCGTCTGCTCTGGCCTCTGCCCGAGGGAGGTAAAGGAGGTAGTCACTGTGCCGGAGATGGGGTAGGAGAGCCTTCAGGAGGTCTAGGCGTCCGGTCTCTTCGTCTTCTCCTAGAGGGAGGGCGGTAGAGTACTTCATGAAGCATAGCCCCTTCGTCACGCTCTCGCTGAAGAAGGTTAGGCCGAGCTCCTTCGCCAGCTTGGCTGACCAAGCGACCATCTTCGGCGACTGAGAGGATCTGGCGAGGAAGTAAAGATACTGTCGTCTCTCTTGCATTGCTTCTAGGGGGCTTGAAACGAAGAAAGCACTTAGCTCACGAGGGGCTAAGTGCTTTCGCTCTTTCGGGGGTGGAAGACGGGACTCGAACCCGCGACACCTGGAACCACAATCCAGTGCTCTAACCAACTGAGCTACAACCACCATCTCTTGGTTGCCCGAGCTTTTCCTTCGCTTGAGCGCCACAAAGGTAAGGAGAATATTTTTATCCGCCAAATGGTGTGCCTATCTCTCTGATCGAGACGTCGGTACAGACGATCGGCAGGGGTAAAGCAAAAGGGCTGGATAGAGAAGTCTATCCAGCCCTTAAGGTGTGAATTTTGTTGGTCGGGATACCAGGATTCGAACCTGGGACCCCCTGCTCCCAAAGCAGGTGCGCTA
>CAJPPK010000027.1 GCA_905372565.1 uncultured Porphyromonas sp.
GCTTCTTGAGTGATGCTCTTACTTTCATATCTATGTAGGGTTATTTATATCTGAATGATATACGCCCCTTAGTCAAGTCATAGGGAGACATCTCTACCTTGACCTTGTCCCCTGGGAGGATCTTGATATAATGCATACGCATCTTCCCAGAGATGTGGGCGGTGATGACGTGACCATTCTCCAGCTCCACCTTGAACATAGCGTTCGAGAGTGCTTCGAGGATAGACCCGTCGAGTTCTATAGCTGCTTGCTTCGGCATATATGCTTATTACGTCTTAAAACTCTCTGTCTACTAAGACCTCCTTAATGAAGTCAAACGAAGATAGGATGTCAGCCTTACCGTCACGGATAGCTACACAGTGCTCGAAGTGTGCCGAGGGCTTCCCGGTCTTCGTGCGAACTGTCCAACCATCGTTGCGGTCAAAGACCACATTCTTCGAGCCTAGATTAACCATAGGCTCGATGCAGATGCACATCCCCGAGCGGAGCTCTGCACCTGTACCACGGCGGCCAAAGTTTGGAACACCTGGCTCCTCATGCATATTCTTCCCGATACCATGTCCTTCGAGCTCACGGACGATGTGATAGCCTCGCTTCTCGCAATACTGCTGAACAGCTGAGCTAATATCACCGACACGCTTACCCGCTACCGCCTGCTCTATACCTATATATAGAGACTCCTTAGTGGTGCGGAGTAGAGCAAGGACTTCGGGAGCGATTTCACCGACAGCAAAGGTATAAGCGGAGTCACCAGTAAAACCTGCGAGCTTCGTGCCACAGTCTACGGAGACAATATCCCCTTCCTTGAGGATCACCTTTGCCGAAGGGATACCATGAACGACATGGTCATTGACCGACGTACATAGACTCCCAGGGAAACCATTATAGCCAAGGAAAGCTGGAGTAGCACCGTTATCACGGATAAACTCCTCTGCACGACGATCAAGATCCAGGGTAGAGACCCCAGGAGCGATGATCTTTGCCACCTCGGCTAGAGTACGACCTACCAGCAGGTTTGCCGCACGCATGAGTTCGATTTCTTCGTCTGTCTTGAGATAGATCATCTTAGTAAGCAGCTACAGAGCCTGTGCGTCCCTTGATACGACCGCTCTTTAGCAGCCCATCATAGTGGCGCATCAAGAGGTGGCTTTCGATCTGCTGGAGCGTATCGAGCACGACCCCAACAAGGATCAGGAGCGACGTACCTCCAAAGAACTGAGCAAAGCCCCCCGAGATACCGAGGATGCGAGCAAAAGCGGGCATGATCGCTACGATCGCCAGGAAGAATGCTCCTGGGAGCGTAATGCGGTCCATGATCGTATCGAGATAATCCTTCGTCGCCTTACCAGGCTTCACACCAGGGATAAACCCATTATTACGCTTCAGGTCGTTAGCCATCTGCGTTGGGTTGATGGTGATCGCTGTATAGAAATAGGTAAAGAGAAGGATCAAGATAGCGAAGACGAGGTTATACCAGATGCCCGTATTGTCCATGAAGGCACGTACGAAGCCACTAGCATTATCCCCCTGCGCCCAGCTAATGAGCGTAATAGGGAGCATCATAATCGTCTGAGCAAAGATGATAGGCATTACGTTCGCAGCATTCACCTTCAAGGGGATATACTGACGTGCGCCACCATACTGCTTATTTCCTACGACACGCTTAGCATATTGGACAGGAACACGACGCGTACCCTGAACAAGGAGGATAGCTCCAGCCATAACGAGGAGGAGGAAGACGATCTCACCGAGGAACCACACAAGTCCCCCTGCACCACCAGCTGCACGAGTTCCCCATTCGGAGAGTAGTGCCCCTGGGAGGCGGGCGATGATCCCGATCATGATGATCAGCGAGACACCATTGCCCAATCCCTTATCGGTGATACGCTCACCAAGCCAGAGGACGAACATGCTACCTGCTGCCATAACCACGATCGCATAGATATCAAACCAGAGGCCATGGGGCATCGAGCCACCTACACTCTGAAGCTGTACATTGAGGTTGACGAGGTATGCCGAACCCTGTACGAGCAGGAGGAGTACGGTCAGATAGCGTGTCCACTGGTCGATCTTTCGGCGCCCACTCTCGCCCTCCTGCTGTAGCTTCTGGATAGAAGGTACAATGATGGCGGCGAGCTGCATAACGATAGAGGCGGAGATATAAGGCATGATCCCCATAGCGAAGATCGAAGCATTCGAGAATGCTCCCCCGGAGAACATATCTAGGAGTGCCATCAGCCCCTCACTCGTCTGCGACTGCAGAGCGCTGAGCTGGTTTGGATCAATCCCTGGGATCACAATAAACGATCCCAAGCGATAGATCAGGACGAAAAACAAGGTGGTGAGGATCCGCTGACGCAGCTCCTCAACCTTCCAAATGTTTTTCAGTGTCTCTACAAAACGCATGAGCGATTTAATTAGAGCTTGATAATACTACCACCCTGAGCGATGATAGCTGCCTCAGCTGACTTGGAGAATGCATTGGCTTCGACGTCGAGCTTGAGGCTCAAAGCACCGTTACCAAGGATCTTCACGAGGTCATTCTTACCGACGAGACCAGCCTCGATGAGGTCAGCCTTAGCGATACGAGAGAGCCCCTTAGCTTCAGCAAGACGCTGGAGCGTATCCAGATTTACTGGAGCATACTCCACACGGTTGATATTCGTGAAGCCGAACTTAGGCAGACGACGCTGGATAGGCATCTGACCACCTTCGAAGCCGAGCTTCTTGGAATAACCTGAGCGGCTCTTTGCCCCCTTATGACCACGCGTAGAAGTACCACCGAGACCAGAGCCAGGACCACGACCGATACGCTTGCGCGTCTTGACTGAGCCCGCAGCGGGCTTCAAACTTGATAGATTCATCTTTGTTTTCTGTCTTTCTTATAGGGTGATTACTCTACGATGCGTACCAGGTGCTTGACGGCTTCGACCATACCACGGATCTGTGGTGTGTCGTTATGCTCGACGATCTGGTTGAGCTTCTTCAGTCCGAGTGCCTGAAGGGTTAGCTTCTGGACCTTAGGGCTCTTGATCTTACTACGTACTTGTTGGATCTTAATCTGTGCCATTGTACTTGTCAAATCTAGTGATGATGATTAGCCCTTGAAGACCTTTTCGACAGAGACACCACGCTGACGAGCTACCATCAGAGGAGAGCGCATCTGAGTCAATGCTTCGATCGTAGCCTTAACGAGGTTGTGTGGGTTAGAAGAGCCCTTGCTCTTAGCGAGGACGTCCGTGACACCGACGCTTTCGAGGACAGCGCGCATAGCACCACCAGCCTTAACACCGGTACCGGCAGAAGCAGGCTTTAGGAATACACGAGCGCCACCGTAGGATGCGACCTGTTCGTGAGGGATCGTACCCTTATGGAGGGGGATCTGCTTAAGATTACGGCGAGCAGCTGCACCACCCTTCTGGATAGCGGCAGAGACTTCACCAGCCTTACCGAGGCCGAAGCCGATACGGCCTTCTTCATCACCGACGACGACGATAGCTGCGAAGGTAAAGGTACGACCACCCTTAGTAACCTTAGTTACACGGTTGATGGCCACGAGGCGTTCGACGAGCTTATCCTTCTGTTCGGAGTCGCGTGGGGTTCTGGAGCGATTATCTGACATTGCTATTGGCGGTATTAAAAGTTAAGACCTGCAGCACGTGCTGCATCTGCGAGCTCCTTCACGCGGCCGTGATAGAGGTAGCCGTTACGGTCGAATACTACGGAGGAGACACCTGCAGCCTGAGCAGCCTTAGCTACTTCAGCACCTACGAGGGCAGCGATCTCCTTCTTCGTCCCTGTAGCTTCGAGCTTGAGGGAGGAAGCGCTAGCGATCGTGATGCCTTCGACATCATTGATCACCTGAGCGTAGATCTGCTTATTGCTTCGGAATACCGTCAGGCGAGGACGCTCTGCCGTACCGCTGATCTTGGCACGTACACGCGTCTTGATCTTCTGTCTTCTTGTTTCTTTCTGTGGCATGATAGCTTTATACGTGTTTAGCGGTTACTTACCTGCGCTCTTACCCGACTTACGACGGACAACTTCGCCTTCGAAGCGGATACCCTTACCCTTGTAAGGCTCAGGCATACGGAAGGAGCGAATCTTAGCACAAACCTGTCCTAGGAGCTGCTTGTCAGCGCTAGAGAGGATGATAAGTGGGTTCTTGTTACGCTCGGTCTTCGTCTCCAGGTTGATTTCCTTAGGGAGCTGGAGGAAGATGCTGTGCGTAAAGCCGAGGCTAAGCTCGAGGATCTGACCCTGATTGGAGGCACGATAACCGACACCGACGAGCTCGAGGGTCTTCGAGAAGCCTTCAGAGACACCCGTGACCATATTCTGGATCAGGGCACGATATAGGCCATGAAGTGAGCGCTCCTGGCGCTCGTCGCTGCTACGGCTAACGAGTACCTGATCGCCTTCTACTGCGACGGAGATACGAGCATCTACATTCTGCGTGAGTTCACCCTTAGCGCCCTTGACGGTGACGACACCATCCTTGACGGACACGGTAACTCCTGCGGGGATGCTGATGGGGTGCTTACCTATTCTTGACATTGTATTCCTCCTTACTTTAGTAGATGTAACATAGTACTTCACCGCCCACCTTGAGCTGAGAAGCTTCCTTGTCGGTCATGACACCCTTAGAAGTGGAGAGGATAGCGATACCAAGACCATTGAGTACGCGGGGCATCTCACGATAGCCGACATACTTACGAAGACCAGGGCGAGAGACACGCTTCAGAGCCTTAAGGGCATTGACCTTACCTGAGCGGTCGTACTTGAGAGCCACCTTGATGCTCCCCTGAGGGCCGTCTTCGACAAACTTGAAGTTGAGGATGTACCCCTTGTCGAAGAGGATCTTCGTGATCTCTTTCTTTAGATTAGACGCGGGGATCTCGACCACACGGTGGCCTGCCTTCACTGCATTGCGCAGACGCGTCAGGTAATCTGCAATAGGATCTGTCATTAAGATTGAGAATTAAATTGATCCGGACACCCGGACAATATTTAAACATACTGCTTGTGCTCTGCCTTAGGTTAGCCTCACTACGTACGGACATAGGTATCCACCGAGGGCAAAAAGCACACAAAAGTACAAAGAACTTATGAGACTTGCAACTATCACATTAACACGCATATCGCATCAACTCTACCATGGCTTGCCGAAGGAGCGTACTCTCCCCCTTCAGCGCCCCACCTCCGACCCAAAATCCACAAAATCAAGCTATTTCAACTAACCATCTCCGTTCACAAGAAAAAGAGCCTTCGATGCTCCGCTCACCGACTAGCTTCAGAAGCAACCCCTACCTTCGTCCGAAGAAAGATAGACCTCTCCTCGGGGGAAGATATACCTCTTGCCCCACGAAGCTATACCTTAATTGTAGGGTAGCCTTAAGCCTGCCCTCCAAGACACTTCTCCGCCCCTACACCAAGCACTCCACAAGACTACACAAACACAGGGCTAAAGCGGACTTAAAAAAATCTTAGAGAGGGGACACACTAAGGCGAAGCGGGCAAACGTTTTTTCTTCAAAAGCAAGAGGCTTACTGTTCCTCCTTCGCACCCTTCGGCGTTCTGGTGCCCGCGAGCACTATCCGAGGACATCTTTGCTATGGATTACACCACCCTCCTCCTATCGGGTGACTCAGAGAGATTAGTCTGGGAAACGAGTATCTATGATCTCGGGCGGTGTCGGGATTTTCCTTAGCTTTGCACCACATTGGCGTAATGTCTAATCTTATAAGATACTTGCCCTATGAAACGAACTCACTTTGCCCTAGCTTGCGCTAGCGCCCTGCTCCTAAGCAGCTGCTTTAACAAGAACGGAGACGGCCCTTCTCGCCCTTCGATCCCACCTCGCTCCCTCCTAGCCGGTAAGGTAGAGATGCGAACGACTACCCTACTGGATGCCTCAAGCAAGGCAATCGGTCGTATCGAAGAGACTTTCGGCAAACAAGGCGAGCGTCTCCGCCGAGATAGCTCCGAACTCAATGGCACGACCCCAACCCTTCGCTTTAGCAAGGTCTACCATCGTGACAAGACAGGCTACCTTAGCTCCATCGCCACCCACCGTATCACGACCGCAGGCGAAGAAAAGCGGGAAGAAGCCTTTACCTACAAGCCCTACGGCGAAGGCGTCCGCCTGCTGACAGCACAGACCCTCTACGACGGAGCCAAGAACAAACTCACCGAAACCACCTATACCTACCTTGGTCTTCGTCCTGAGAGCTCCATCACCACGACCTACCCTAACTCCTCCCCAGGTCAAACGACCACCCAAGTCGTCTATACGCAGTACCGCCAGGAGGGCGTCTTCGAAGTCGCTCGATCCTACGAACGCGTCAAGGGAGCTAACCCTAAGGATCCCGATCGCCCACGCTACCTCCAAGAAGAGTGGGTGCGTCGTGACCTCTACGGCCGTCCCATTCAGCGAGAAGTGATCTACTTCGACACCAGCGTCGATCCCGAGAAGCAGGACCTCAATAAGCCTACCCGTCTGGAGCTCCAGATCTGGCGCTATACAGCCTACGGAGATGAAGAGGTGTACAGCCTATCTACCTACACCCCAAGGAAGGATGCTAACCCCTCCAAGCCCTCCGGGAAGAGTCTCAGCTCCGAGGATGGCATCGAGGCAGTCTCTGCTACTCCTGAGCGCAAATCGTACCTTGAACTCTCGGATCTCCTTATCTACGAGTACCGATACACGACCCCTGACAAGAATGGCTTCCCCACTCACTGCGAAGTCACCGAGACAAAGGGTCTGAAGAAGGTCAAGTCTACGACATCTCGCACCATCGCCTACCGCCTCTTCCCTGAAGGTAAGGGCAAGTAACCCTACCATCTTCTTTCTTCCACATCCCATCTAGCCACGTGCGCATCGATATCCTCACCGTTGTCCCCGAGCTCCTAGAGAGCCCCTTGAAGCACTCGATCGTTGGCCGAGCCCAAGAGCAAGGCTTCCTCGAGCTACATATACATAATATCAGAGACTGGTCCACGAATAAGTGGCGCCGTGTCGATGATTATCCTTTCGGGGGCGAAGCGGGGATGATCCTCCAGATCGAGCCCATTGACAGAGCGATCTCTGAACTGAAAAGCCAGCGCCACTACGACGAGGTCATCTATACCTCTCCCGATGGCGAGACCTTCAATCAGGGCATCGCTAACCAGATGAGCCTTCAGGAGAACCTCATCATCCTCTGCGGACACTACAAGGGGATAGACCAGCGGATACGAGAGCACCTCATCACACGGGAGATCTCCGTCGGTGACTATGTACTCACCGGCGGAGAGCTACCCGCGGCTATGATGGTAGATGCCACGGTGCGCCTGCTACCAGGCGTCATCGGTGATGCAGAGAGTGCATTATCAGACACCTTCCAGGATGATCTTTTAGCTCCTCCGATCTATACGCGTCCCGCAGACTACAAGGGCTGGAAGGTCCCCGACGTCCTCCTATCAGGACATGCAGCCCGTATCGAGGCTTGGAAGATGGAGTGCGCCCTGGAGCGCACCCAGCGCCTACGCCCCGATCTCTACCGTAAGCACCTAGGTAAAAGCCAAGGGAAATAGCGAGATATTCCTTAATTTTGCTTCTGCAAAGGAAATCCGCTATTCTTTTATAGCACACACCCCATAGAAACAGAGAATTATGGCTCTCAAATTCATTACTGCTGATGAAGCAGCTGCCCTAGTGCAGCACGATGACAACGTAGGCTTCAGTGGCTTCACGCCCGCAGGGTGTCCGAAGGTAGTACCAGGCGCTATCGCTCGCCGTGCCGAAGCAGAGCACGCCGCTGGACGTCCATTCAAGATCGGTATGTTTACTGGTGCTAGTACCGGAGACCGCCTCGATGGTGCGCTCTCTCGTGCTCATGCTGTCAAGTTCCGTACCCCTTACCAGTCGAATAAGGATATGCGCGCTGGCATTAACGCTAGTGAGAACCCCTACTTCGACATGCACCTCTCGATGCTCGCACAGGAGCTACGCTATGGCTTCCTAGGCAAGATCAACGTAGCCATCGTAGAGGCAGCAGACGTCACCGAGGACGGTGAGATCGTGCCCACCTCTGGTGTCGGTATCCTTCCTACGATTTGCCGTCTAGCAGACAAGATCATCGTAGAGCTAAACGACAAGCATCCTAAGGAAATCCGAGGCATTCACGACCTCTGTGAGCCTCTCGATCCTCCTCACCGTCGTGACATGCCTATCTATTCACCTAGCGATCGTGTCGGTCAGCCTTTCGTCAAAGTCGATCCAGCGAAGATCGTCGGTGTCGTACGCACTAGCGAACCCAATGACGAAGGTTCATTCGCCCCTCTAGATGATGTAACGAAAGCCATCGGTGACAATGTAGCTCGCTTCCTCGTATCCGAGATGGAAGCAGGACGTCTGCCTAAGGAATTCCTCCCCCTACAGAGTGGTGTGGGGAACGTGGCCAATGCCGTCCTCGGAGCTTTGGGTGACAATAAGCAGATCCCAGCCTTCAATGTTTACACCGAAGTGATCCAGGATGCCGTGATCGACCTCATGAAGAAGGGACGCGTTAAGTTCGCCAGTGGGTGCTCTCTCTCCGTCACTCGCCCCGTGATCCAAGACATCTACGCTAACCTCGACTTCTATAAGGACAAGCTCCTCCTACGTCCACAGGAGTATTCTAATAACCCCGAGATCGTACGCCGCCTCGGTGTCATCACCATCAACACAGCTCTCGAAGCGGATATCTTCGGCAATATCAACTCAACGCATGTCAATGGCACGCGCATGATGAACGGTATCGGAGGATCAGGCGACTTCGCTCGTAATGGATACCTATCGATCTTCACCACGCCTTCTACGGCTAAGGATGGCAAGATCTCTGCCTTTGTCCCCATGGTCTCACACCTTGACCACAGCGAGCACTCTGTGAAGATCATCATCACCGAGTACGGTATCGCTGACCTTCGTGGCAAGAGCCCTCGCCAGCGTGCTGAGGAAATCATCGAGAAGTGTGCACACCCCGACTACCGTCCTCTACTTCGTCAGTATCTAGAACTAGGCGTCAAGGGACACACCCCTCAGAATCTCGAGGCTTGCTTCGCTTTCCACCACGAGATCGCTACATCGGGAGACATGCGTAATGTAGACTTCTCGAAGTATCAGAAGTAGCATTCGCTCTCCATCGGCAGGCTCATACAGACGATCAGCCTAGCCTACTCAAGCACTTCCCCCATAGTCTCACGTGGAGAGACTATGGGGGAAGTTTTTTATACCCCAATCAAATAAGGAGAATAGGCTAGACTCTTTGCTCCAATAGATATACCTTCTTACTTCAATAGATATACCTTCTTCTAGGGAAAGCTACTAAGCTTCCGGATAAAATATCGTCCCCCTGCAAGGCTTACGACACTTGCAGGGGGACGATAGCTTAGCGTGAGATAGCTAGGAGGAGTGAGGGGCTACCTACTTCTTCGTGACCTCCTTGGAGCGGAAGATGATCACACGGCGATCCTTCGTCGCCGTAAATTCCTTGACGAGCTGCTGGACATCCTGAGGACGGACACGCTCCAGCGTAGCATCGTAAGGCGTGACGAAGTCGAGACCATCGGCGAAGTACTGAGAGAGCTTAGTCAGCCAGTAGTTATTCTTACGGAGGTTCTCAGCGTGAGACTTCTTCAGATTAGCGATAGCCTTATTGAAATGCTCCTGGCTAGGACCGTCTGCGGCGATGCCTTCGAGTCCCTTAAAGACAAGTCCGTTGAGCTTTTCAGCCTTCGTAGGATCAGTCTGGAACTGGACAAGGAGGTTACGACGCACCACAGGGTAACGTGATACCGAGACATTGACACTGACTCCATAGGTACCACCCTCTTCTTCACGAATGGTCTTCACATAGAGCTGATCAAGGATACCCGAAAGGACATCAGCCGTAAGGAGTGGCTGCAGTTCATAAATCCCCCCGATAGACAGACCATCGAGCACGATTCCGGTCGGAGTAGCCATCTCGGCAGAGTACTCCTTGGTATGCGTACCGAGACGACCGAGCTTCTGACGCTGGTAGTAAGCCTTATCAGTGTAGGTCTTCTGAGCAGGGAGCGAAGCGATGTACTGCTCTACGAGTGGACGGAACTTCGTCTCGTCGATATTACCAACGAAGTAGAAGTCGAAGCCACGAGCATTAGCGAAGCGGCTACGATAGAGCTGGAGGACGCGCTCATAGTTGACCTCCTTGACTTCCTTCTCCGTCAGTGGGTAGGCTTCAGGATTATCTGGGTACATGAAGCGGACGATGGAGTCTCCGAGGAAGGAGAGCGGATTGGCCTTCGCAGCTTGTAGTGCGGAGATCGTCTGCTCCTGCCAAGCCTGGAAAGCCTCCTTGTCTGCACGGCGAGCGGTGAAGTTCAGATAGAGGAGCTGAAGCATCGTCTCGAGGTCATCCTTGGTGGTACTTCCAGAGACAGCATCCTGTACGTCGGAGACATGCGTATTCACCGTAGCGATACGGCCAGAGAGTGCCTTCTCCAAGGCAGAATCATCGAAGGAGCCAAGCCCACCGAGGTCGGAGACTTCATTGAGCACCTTCAGATCCAGGGTAGCAGGCTTAGAGAAGTTGAAGTACCCACCAGGGCGCTTACCTGAGAGTAGGATCTCGTCTTCCTTGAAGTCGGTCTTCTTAATGTAGACCTTCGTGCCATTAGATAGCGTCCAGATCGTCGTGCCGAACTGAGCATTCTTCTGTTCCTTGACGATGCGTCCCTTCGCTGGGAGCTTATCGAGGAGCTTCTGATTGCTTACTTCGTTCTTAGGAGCAGTGACCTGCTGAGCCATAGCGGCATGGAATGCCTTGGTGAGGGTCTCGACGCTGGGGATATTAGCCTCAGGCTTGTCTACTCCCATGAGGACTACTAGGACGTTCTTCTGTAGATCTAGCTTCTTGAGCTCGTCATTGATCTCCTGAAGATCGATCTGAGGTACCATCCCCTGCATAAGCTCGTGGTAGGAAGCGATGTCTAGGAGATAGCCCCCGTCGATGAAGTAATCGACGTAGACGTTAGCCCATGTAGCACTGCTTCGCTTATCACGCTCGTTGTAGAGCTTCTTGAGACCGACGAGGAAGTCCTGCTTAGCACGATCATACTCCCCGGGAGTGATCCCGTACTGCTTGATGCGGAGGATTTCGGCAGCGAGTCCCTTGAGGGTAGGCTCCCACTGACCTTCCTTGAAGCTAGCAGAGAAGTCCATCGCATCCTTGGTCTTAGCGACGAGGTAGTCACCGATCGAGGCATCAGCGCTAAGGAAAGGAGCGTTAGGCTTCTTCACGATGTCGCTGAAACGCTGGTTGAGGACGCTCGTGATGATCTTGTTCACGTAGTCTTCCAGAGGCCCCATGATCGAAGCACGTACCTCGGGAGGGGTGACATCGCTCTTGAGAGTGATGCTGATCGCATTCTGCGTAGCTTCCTTATCGACGGCGATACCGACGATAGGCTTCTCGTTGTCCTCGACCTGCACATATACTCGCTTAGCAGGATTTACTGGAGCGGGGATGTCAGCGAAGATCTTCTTGAGCTGAGCCTCCGTACGATCGACATCGATGTCCCCTACGATGATGATCCCCTGGAGGTCGGGGCGGTACCACTTCTTGTAGTAGTCGCGGAGCACCTGATAGGGGAAGCTACGGATGATGTCCATCTTCCCGATGGGCATACGCTGGCCGTACTTGTTGTTAGGGTAAGCGATAGCGAGGAGACGCTCGAGGTTACGTGAGTCACCGCTATCACGGGTACGCCATTCCTCTTGGATGACGCCACGCTCATCGTCGATCTCCTTATCCTCAAGGCTAATGAAGCTACTCCAGTCGTGTAGCACGAGCAGGCAGCTATCCACGACGGAGGGACGAGGAACGGGGATCTTCATCAGCGTATACACCGTCTGATCGAACGAGGTGTAAGCATTGATATTCCCCCCGAAGCTAGCTCCGACGCTCTCAAGGAAGTTAATGATACCCTTACCAGGGAAGTTCTTCGTCCCGTTGAAGGCAATGTGCTCGAGGAAGTGTGCTAGTCCCTGCTGGGAATCCTCTTCCTGCATGGAGCCGACCTTTTGTGCGATGTAGAACTCGGCACGACCTTTCGGCTCCTCATTATGACGGATGAAGTAGGTGAGTCCGTTCGGCAGCTTACCAATACGTACGGCGGTGTCCACAGGGAGTGTGGGGAAGCCACCAGGTACTTGGGCGGAAGCGATGTTAGGCACAAACGCTCCGACACCCAGGCATAGCACCGAGAGGACAGATAGAAGAGCTGTCTTTAGTTTCATCTCAGTCTTGTGGTTTTTGAAGGGTGAATGATCTCATTGATTAGGTAGTAGCAAATGTACAATAAATCCGTTACATCTGACTGCTTCACTTCAGGGAAAAGTGGGACAAAAACCAAGGGTTATCTCAGGCTCCGCCTACTGCTCCCCGAGCAAACCCATACTTCCCAAAATCCAAGGTAGATCTTCGCCCAACCCAAGGTCTACCTTTACTCCTGAAAAGGCTAGCCTTCCCCAAGTCCACGCCCTACCTTTCCCCTCCTCTCCTCAAGCCCTCAAGCCAGCCAGCTTAATCTACCCTCGAGCGTCAGGCGAAGCGCTCCGACGACGAAGACCTTAGGCATAAAAAGATCCCCCTATCGTCAGCCTGCTTAGCCGTACGATAGGGGGATGAATCAAGCGGTCAGTTAGCCCCGCCGACGAAGCTCTCCGAGGAGAAGGGCCGTAGCGATAGCGACATTGAGGGACTCGGTATGCTCCTGCGACCGCGGGTAAGGGGGGATCGTCACACGGCGGTCAATATGCGGAGCTAGGGAGGGATGTATGCCCTGACCCTCGTTGCCCATGATCAGAAGGAGTCGCTCTGGGGGAGCAGGGAAGGAGGCTTCGTAGAGATCTTCCCCACCTAGGAAGGTGCCAATGACTGTGCCTTCGAACTGCTCCAGGAAGCTCTCCGTATCGCTCAGCCGATGAAGTCGGACTCGAGCCAAGGCTCCCATCGTCGCTTGTACGACCTTCGGAGCAAAGGGATCAGCCGTCCCTGGAGCTAAGTAAATATCCTTCACGCCGAACCAGTCCGCCGTCCGAAGGATCGTACCTAGATTCCCGGGATCCTGTACCCGATCTAGCAGGAGGCTAAGCGAGCCCTCCAGGGGGAGAAAAGCTTGGTTTGAAGCGGACTCTGGTAGAGCAAAGACCGCAATAAGAGGCTGGGGCTGACGAAGCGAGCTTACCCGAGACCAGTCGAAGCTCTCCCCCACTTCCTCGATCCGCTGAGGTCGCTTGCCCGAAGGGAGCTGGCGAAGGTGTGGAGCGAGAGCCTGTAGACTCTCGGAGGTACCGACGAGCTGACGACAATCAAAGGCTCCGAGGAGCTCACCTGTGAGCTTAATCCCTTCAGCGAGGAAGGCTCCCTCGGCCGTACGTCCCTTGACGTCTTGTAGCGCCTTGAGCTCTTTCAGCTCAGCCTTACTTAGCATCGAAGCGAACTTCCTTGAATGCATAAGCCCGCTCCCAGCCGTCCTCACGCTGGAGCACGAGGCGTCCCTCAGGAGTGACATCCTTGATCTGCGCACGGAACTGCCCATTCACATCCGTAAAGGGATGGAAGCCCTCTCTACGGTAGAGGTGCTTCATATAATGGCGATGGACATCCTGATAGCGCCCTAGCAAGAAGTCTGGGAGAAGCAAACCTAGCTCGCTGTGTAGGCGGATGAGCACCTCGATAGGCATGAGGACTCTACCCGTGATCATACGTAGCGAGATGGCGATAGGTAGCTCGGGAGGGAAGGATTCGTCGTTGATGTTCATGCCAACACCTATGACCGAATAGTCGACCCTTGTCCCCGTCAGGCTATGCTCTATGAGGATACCGGCGAGCTTGCGTTCGCCATAGAAGATATCATTAGGCCATTTGACATGCAGGAGCTTCTTCTGCTCTTCGGTCATATAGGATGCGAAGGTGCGCATCACTGCCCAAGCGGTTAGTTCGCTGACGGCAAACTGCTGCTTACCCTGCAGGTGATCTGAGCGAAGGAGGAAGGAAAAGGTCAGGCTGTCACCTGGGCGAGACGTCCAAGTATTACCACGCATACCACGTCCAGCCGTCTGCTCACGGGTGACGACCGTATGAAGCTGGGGAAGCGTACGTCCAGAAGCGATCTGCTCCATCAGGTAGGTATTCGTACTCTCTACCTGATCGATGAATTCGAGAAGTGAAGTGTCCATGAGAAAGGGTGAGATAAGGAAAGGATGAGGGGAAGATGACAGCGAAGGTAGAGGACGATGACGACTACTCGGGCAAGGGCTCTAGCTGGAGCTCCGTCCTGTGACGGCGAGAGAGCCCAGCGATGACTCGGTTCCACGAGTGACGAATCAGCTTCGTCACGAGAGGATCAGGGAGCTGATCCACATAGACACTATTCCAGTGGCGCTTATTCAAGTGATAGCCAGGCTGGATCCCTTCGTAGCGATCTCTTAGCTCTTCTGCATAATCCGGGTCACACTTGAGGGAGATCCTAGTCTCTCCCTCACCGAGCCAGATAATGATGAAGATCTTCCCAGCTACCTTACAGACGAGGATGTCTTCTCCGAATGGCATCTCTTCGGTAGCATGAGGCAGACTAAGACTATAGGAGCGAAGGGTCTCTAGATCCATCTATTAGGCTGATTATCCTTATTTTTGTCCTGCTCTATAGACAATCCCACGCAGGGAAGGTCCTAAGAGGTTCTAACAAGAGCAAATGTATGAAAAAACTAGTGTTTGCGAGTAACAACGCCCACAAGCTCGCCGAGATCCGTAGCATACTCGCTGGTCGAGTAGAGGTAGTCAGTCTTTCGGACATTGATTGCCATGATGATATACCTGAGACTGCCGACACCCTAGAGGGGAATGCTCTCATCAAGGCTCGACATATCTGGGAGCATTATAGTCTCTACTGCTTTGCTGATGATACAGGACTAGAGGTCGAGGCTCTAGATGGAGCTCCAGGGGTATACTCCGCACGCTTCGCTGGAGAGAAGGCGACCTTTGAGGACAATATCACCCTACTGCTTGAGCGCCTCAAGGGGGTCCCTGCTCCTCGCCGAGCAGCCTTCCGTACGGTCATCGCCCTGATCGACGAGTACGGCACCCATCTCTTCGAGGGAAGCATCGCTGGGGAGATTACCGAAGAGCGATTAGGAGGACAAGGCTTCGGCTATGACCCGGTCTTCCTACCAGAGGGTCAGACGAAGACCTTTGCCCAGCTCACCGAGAGCGAGAAGAATAGTATGAGCCACCGCGGAAGAGCGATCCAGAAGCTGGCCAGCTACCTATGCGCCTTACACGAAGCCTAAGCCTCCTCCTTCTCCTTATTTATAGTGCTACTGGGATCCTCGTAGCCCAGGAGCGCTGGCGCACTTACCTTAGCTATGGTGCTACCGTCGAGGTAGCAGAGACAGCGTCCCAACTCTTTTCACTAAGCGAAGAGGGGACGCTTCTTTCTATTCAGAAGAGTGATCACACCAACCAACGCATCTATGGACGAGAGGACGGGCTAAGCGAAGCCCAGCCTGCCCATATTGCCTATGCTCCCTCAGCGCAGACTCTCCTACTCTACTACCCCTCGGGGATGATCGACCTCTTGCGAGAGACAGGCATCCATCCCGTGGCCGACCTCAAGCTCTCCTCAGGGATCCGAGACTACCGGCTCAAGGCAATCCGGATTGAGGGGGAGCGGGCATGGCTCGCAGGAGCCTTCGGTCTCATAGAGCTGGATCTTAGACGAGGGGTGATCCTTCGCTCAGCGTTCGTCGGAGAAGCGATCGATGCGATCGCCCTTTCCTCTCCCGAGTCGCTGGTTATCCTACGAGCAGGAAAGCTCTATACCATCAAAACCTCTTCCCCCACCCTTGTACCCAGCGCTTGGACACCCCTTCCCCTCCCTAGCTCTTTCCCGACTAGCGAATGGAAAGCCTTAGCCGATGACGGGCAGTCCCTATGGCTTCTCTCCAGCGAAGGCAGTCTCTACCACCTCAGCAAGACAGCTGAGGGAAGCCGTCTTACACTGGACGAACATGAGTCGGGCTGGGAGCAACTCACAAAGATCCAAGCTGGCGTGATCGTGACACGAGGAGACCGCTCGCTCCTCTGCTCTCCCGACAGCACGGGGCAGGCTCTACCAGGTCTTTTTGCTCGCCACTTCTCCTCACTTCACTCCCAGAGCATCTGGGGAGCTGCCCAGAGTGAGGGGATCATACACTACACACGCACTCCATCGGGCTCGTGGAAGAGTCAGTCTATCCGTCCCGAGGTGGATGCTCCCTCCTCCAACGTACACTTTACGCTACGTGCCGAGGGCGGATACCTCTATAGCGTCAATGGCGGGCGCAACTTCGACCGCTACTACACACCTGGCGTCGTGCAGTGCTTCGACGGGAAGCGTTGGCAGGCATGGACAGCTCGTTCGCTACAGCAATCAGGGATCCCGAGCCTCTATGATCCCATCGACGTCTTACCAGTCGGCACCTCCGACCCGACACATCTCTACATCGCCAGCTGGGGCGAAGGGCTCTTTGAGCTCCAAGGTGGGAAGATCCTTCGCCACTATGGTCTCGACAATAGCCCACTCCATAGTATCCCTCCCTCAGGAAGCCGTGAGGTGCGTGTCGGGAGCCTCGCTCGTGATGCTCAGGGTACCCTCTTCCTCGCTCAAGGGATGAGCGGGAGCACCTCTGGA
Organism: uncultured Porphyromonas sp.; assembly: GCA_905372565.1. Taxonomy (GTDB): domain Bacteria; phylum Bacteroidota; class Bacteroidia; order Bacteroidales; family Porphyromonadaceae; genus Porphyromonas. Next base: position 16,738 of record CAJPPK010000027.1, read on the forward strand.
GCACCCGTACGAAGTCTCTCCCGTGACCGACAGTGGCGTGCCTATGACTATCCCGAGGAGCGAGAAGTCAATGCCTTCCACACGCTAGCCCTTCTACCCCGAGGGACAAAGTGGCTTGCCGAGCATGCTCTCCTCTCGGGAGCCCCTGGAGTCTTGGTATTCCAAGATAAGGGAACCGCTAGCCCAGACGATGATACCCATGCTCGCTATACCTCGTTCGTGGAGCCCTCGGGCAAGGCGATCTCCTTCTCTCGCATCACCTCACTTCTCGTAGACCGAGCCTCTCGCCTTTGGGTCGGCATGGATATTGGCTATGGGCGAGTCTTACGTCCAGAAGATCCTCCTCTAGCAGGGAAGCGCCCTATCGTAGAGCGCCCCGTCGGAGGCAAAGAGCCCCCCTATCATTACCTCCTCAGTGGGCTTACCATCACCGCCATGGCAGCCGACGCTCTCGATAGGAAATGGATGGGGACGGGTAGTGATGGGCTCTATCTCCTCTCTGCCGAAGGCAATGAGGTCCTAGCTCACTACACGCGAGAAAACTCTCCACTCATCAGCGACGCCATCACCTCACTGGCTTTCGAAGAGCACTCTGGCACACTCTACATCGGTACCTCCATCGGCCTCTCGGCACTCTCTACCCAAGCTGGAGAAGAGCAGATCGCCAGCACGCCGACAGCCTATGCCTACCCCAATCCTCTTCGCCCCGAGGGCCCCGAGGGGATTACCTTCCGAGACCTACCAGCTGGAGCACGTCTACGCATTACCGATCCCACGGGGCGCCTTTGTGCCCTCCTTGAGAGCCCTACGACAGGGCTCTTCTGGAATACCCGTGACAGCTCTGGGACACCATTAGCCTCCGGCATCTATCTTGTTACTATCTATCCTCCTGCTGATGGCTCTCCCCAGCTCCTCAAGCTCGCGATCCTACGCCCCTAACCCCCTAGCACACTAAGATCCTTCCTTATTCGTATGAAACTCCCTTCCCTCTCTCGCTGCATCTATCTCCTCTACTTCTTCCTCATCGGAGGCCCTCTCTTCCTCCTAGCCACGATCCTCTGCTGCCTGGTGGTCATCACAGCTAGCTATGTAGGTCTCCCAGCCTCCTTCATCAGTCGGGCTACGGGGCTTTGGTCGAAGGCTTGCCTAGCAGTCTCTCTCGTACGTGTCGAGGTACGAGGCCGAGAGCATCTCCCCAAGTCAGATGCCCCCTGTGTCGTGGTGGCCAATCATCAAAGTGCCTTTGACATCTTCGTCCTCAATGGGCACATCGGCATTCCCTTCAAATGGGTGATGAAGCAAGAGCTCCGAGACATCCCTCTCGTAGGGAAGGCTTGTGAAGCTGCTCAGTTCATCTTCGTCGATGAGAAGAGTCCTTCGTCGATCGTCCATACCATCGTTGACGCCAAGAAGGTACTAGCTACGGGCAACTCGATCTTCATCTTCCCTGAGGGAAGTCGCACCCTCTCCGGCAAGATGGATCGCTTCAAAAAGGGCGCCTTCGTCATCGCCTCCGAGCTGGATGCACCGATCCTCCCTGTAAGCATTGATGGGGCTTACGAAGTCCTCCGCCGAGGATGCTACCTCCCCCACGCTGGCAAGATCACCCTGACGATCCATCCCGCCTTCCACATGAGCGAGGTCGCCGAAGCTCCTGCACATATCCCCGCTTCAGCACGCCTAGCCCAGAAGACCATCGCCTCTGCCCTAAAAAGCGAATAACAGAGGTCCCCCAAATCATCCCCATCATTTCCAACTAGTAGGCACTACTGATGCCCCTCAAGGGGCACTACTGTTGCCTCTCAGGAGGCACTACTGTTGCCCCTTTTGAGGCAACACTGCTACTCCCCTGCGGGCACAAATATCTCCCTGTTTCTGGAAGAGTTTGTGTCCGCAACCTTTTTTTACTTAATTTGTCATTAAGGAAGACTTGTATCCTCCATTTACGTATCACTCTAAATACAGTATGACTATGAAGAGAATTCTAGCCTTTTCCTTGGCACTCCTCGCCAGCGCATCGCTGAGCCTTCAGGCAGCAGCAGACCGCATCATCCAGTATGCTCAACTACCTAGACCAGCGCAGACGTTCCTAGAAAAGTACTTCAGAGCGCAGACAGCCATCCGTATCACCGAAGACTACGATGACCGTGAAGCGATGTACGAAGTAACCCTCTCAGATGGCGTAGAAATTGACTTCAATAGTCAGGGGCAGTGGAAGAAAGTCGATGGAGACCGCACGCCCATCCCCACAGCATTCATCCCCGCCCAGATCATGCAGGATCTACAGCGTCGTCGCCCTGGAGACCAAGTCATCGAGGTCGAGCATAATCGGCGTGGCTACAAGCTCGAGCTCTCCTCGGGGATCGAAGCAAATTACACCAACCAATTGCGTTTTTCACATTACGACGACTAAATAAAACCTTATGCTATCAGCCACCTTCCGCCCTCTCCTAGCCCTCGTGGGGGGAGTATTCTTCTCCCTCGGCACACTCTCTGCGCAGAGTCAAGATAAGCCCCAGTATGAGCAGCCAGGATCGGCACTACCGACCTTTCAGGTAAAGCCACTGCCCTACGCTGAAGATGCTTTGAGCCCAGCGATCAGCGCCCGTACCGTTGCACTCCACTACGGCAAGCACCTCAAGGGCTATGCTTCGAAGCTCAATGCCCTCGTACTAGAAAAGAAGATCAGCGACCGCAACCTCGTGCACCTCGTGAGCTATGCCGCAGGCAGTGTCTTTGACAATGCGGGGCAGCTACTTAACCATACCTTGTACTTCGACCAGTTCAAGCCCTACCAAGCAGGAGCTGTCGATGAGCCACAAGGAGAGCTCCGCAAGGCACTACTAGCACACTTCCGCACCTTCGAAGCCTTCCAAAAGGCCTTTGAGAAGGCGGGGACTGAGATCTTTGGGTCTGGATGGCTCTGGCTATCAACCAATGCGGAAGGACACCTCTTCATCGAGCGTGATCAGAATGCAGGATCACCTGTGACACGAGGACGCATCCCTCTCATCGCTATCGACGTCTGGGAGCATGCCTACTACCTCGACTACGAGAACCGCCGTGCTGACCACCTCAAGGAAATCTGGCACATCCTCAACTGGCGTGTGATCGAACAGCGCTACGCTGACCGTCAAGAGGGCGTGAAGCTCTAACCTCTCCAACAATAAAGAACCGCCCCGTGACAGCTAGACGATCAAGTCTAGTCCGTCACGGGGCGGTTCTTTTTAGGAGATCCTTAATCTAAGGTAATCAGCTTCTCTTTATAGATAAAGTTCGTCAGGATAGCCCACCGCCTCGAGATAGAGGGCATGGGCTGGAGCGGATGAGCCAGCACGCCCTCGATCCTTTGCTTCGATGATCTGACAGAAGTCCGCTACGGAGAGCTTCCTTCGCCCTACTTGGAAGAGGGTGCCTACGATAGCACGCACCATATTCCGCAAGAATCGGTCAGCTGTGATCGTGAAAACCCACTGTCCCTCACTAACTCCAGGCTTCCAGAAGGCTTCCATAACTCGGCAGTTATTCGTCTTCACATCCGTATGGAGCTTGCTAAAGCTCGTGAAGTCCGTATAGTCCATCAAGTGAGAGGTTGCCTCATTCATCGCCTCAAAGTCCAGCGGGAAATGCAAGCGAAGCATCAGCGACTCTAAGAAGGGATCCTTCCGAAGCGTCACGTAATACCGATAAGTACGTGAGGTAGCGCTGAAGCGTGCGTGTGCATCTTCCCTCACAGGGACGATCGAGTGTAAGGCGATATCCTTAGGCAGGTAGCGGTCTGTACGAAAGCGAAGCTCCTCCGCTTCTTCTGGACTTAGATCTAGATCTACATGGGCGACCATGCTCCGAGCATGTACCCCTGCATCCGTTCGCCCCGCTCCCATGATCGCCACAGGAGTAGAAGATCGTGAGACAAGGGTCAGTGCCTGCTCAATGGTCTCCTGCACCGTCCGTGCATCTGGCTGAGTCTGCCACCCGCTATAGGCCGTACCATCATAACTGAGCGTAAGGAAGTAGCGCATCGTCTAAGCCTTCTTCGTGCGCTTCGTGCGAGCAGAGGAGGCAGCACTCTTACGAGCTCCCCCCTTGCGGGCTGTTCCCTTAGCAGGAGTCTCCTCAATCAGACGAAGACAATCCTCGTAGCTCAATGACAGAGGATCTGTTCCCTTAGGAATCTTAGCATTGCCCCCGGGATGCTTGATATAGGGGCCAAAGCGACCTTCACGCACGGTAATCTCAACGTTCTCAGTAAAGGTCTTCAGCAGGCTCTTCTCTTCACTCTGTCGCTTCTCCTCAATGATCTTCACCGCATCCTCTGCAGTGCAAGCCAAAGGATCCATTCCCTTAGGGAGGCTGTAGTACTTCCCTGCATGCTTGACGAAAGGACCAAAGCGACCGACAGCGACGCTCATCGCTTGCCCCTCATACTCACCAAGCTGTTTAGGAAGGTCAAATAGAGCCAAAGCCTTTTCTAGCGTGATCGTCTCAATAGACTGCCCGGGCTGGAGCGAAGCAAAGCGAGGCTTCTCCTCATCTTCGGCTGTCCCTAGCTGTGCCATCGGTCCATAGCGACCGATGCTCACCGATACCTGCAAGCCTGTCGAAGGCTGGGTACCGAGGATACGCTGACCGACACGCTGAGCTTGACGCTCATTCGTAGCCCGCTCTACCTCCGGATGGAAATGCTGGTAGAAATCACCGATGATACCTGCCCAAGGTGCTCCTCCTTCCGCAATGGTATCAAACTCTTCTTCGACGCGTGCGGTGAAGTTATAGTCTACAATATTGGGGAACTGCTCCACGAGGAAGTCATTGACGACGATACCCACATCAGTAGGCAGGAGCTTCCCCTTGTCTGCTCCATAGATCTCTTGGAGCTTCTTTGTTTCGATCTTATTATCGACGAGCTCTAGGCGAGTATATGTCCGTTGGGCACCAGGCTTATCTCCACGCTCGACATAGCCACGATTCTGGATCGTTTGTATGGTAGGCGCATAGGTTGAAGGACGACCGATACCTAGCTCTTCCATCTTGCTGACCATCGAGGCTTCGGTATAGCGAGCAGGACGCTGAGAGAAGCGCTCCTCGCCGACGAGTGTCACTAAGTCGAGGACTTCTCCCTCCTTGACGGCAGGTAGGAGCTTGGTTACCTCTCCTCCACCTTCTTGCTCACTGCCCTCCATATATACATCTAGGAAGCCTCGGAAGGTGATGACTTCCCCTTGGGTGGTGAAGGCGTAATCTGTTCCCTCGACAGGGATAGTCACCGTCGTCCGCTCAAGCTGAGCATCGGCCATCTGTGAGGCTAATGTGCGCTTGCGGATTAAGTCATACAGTCGCTGCTCCTGAGGTGTACCTTCTACTCGCTCACGGTCTACGTATGTCGGACGGATCGCTTCGTGAGCTTCCTGAGCCCCCTTGCTCTTGGTTTGGTGGCGCCGTGGCTGATGATACTCCTTCCCTGGGTGCTTCGCTAGCTGAGCCGCGATAGCTGTCATCGCTTGTGTCGAGAGATTGACGGAGTCCGTACGCATATAGGTGATATGACCAGACTCATAGAGCGACTGAGCCAGACGCATAGTCTGGGAGACAGAATAGCCTAGCTTATGCGCAGCCTCCTGCTGTAGTGTCGAGGTCGTAAAGGGGGCAGCTGGCGAGCGACGCCCTGCACGACGTGTAATCGCTGCAATGCTAAACTGCGTGCTGGGACAGCGCTCCATAAGAGCTCGAGCCTCCGCCTCGGTAGAGAAGCGTTCGTTTAGCTCAGTAGATAGCTTCTCCCCCGAAGGAAGTGTGAAGGTCGCCTGTATACGATAAGACGACTGGGGAACGAAGGCATTGATCTCTCGCTCCCGATCAACAATGAGACGCACCGCTACCGACTGCACACGTCCTGCGGAGAGCGAAGGACGAATACGCTTCCAGAGTACAGGCGAGAGCTCAAAGCCCACGATACGGTCAAGCACTCGCCTTGCCTGCTGGGCATCGACAAGCGCCATATTGACCTCTCTAGGATTCTCCAAAGCATGAAGGAAGGCTTCAGCAGTGATCTCATGGAAGACGATACGTCGCGTCTTCTCCGGCTTTAGCTCCAGCGCCTCACTCAGGTGCCAAGCGATAGCCTCCCCCTCACGGTCTTCATCGGAAGCGAGATAGACGAGCTCTGCCTTCTTCGCCTCAGCCTTCAGCTCACGTATCAGACTCTTCTTGTTATCAGTGATGACATAATCGGGACGAAAGTGATCCTGCACATCGATACTAAAGGCATGCAGACGCAGATCACGGACATGACCAGCACTCGCACGCACCTTATAATCGGTGAGGTTATGCTTCTTCAAGAAGCCAGAGATCAGCTCGGCTTTCTTCGGGGACTCTACTATGACTAACTTCATCTATCCAGGGATAAGGCGGTAGACTATATCTACGCTACGTTTCTTTTGCCTGCAAAGGTAGCAAAAAGGGGTAAAGGCACGTCCTAACTCTAGGCTTACTCCATAATATATTATAGGAATATCCCCTTGTGAAGGAAATCTAGGACTAAACCGAGATGCTCTATAGGAGCTAGAGCAAATAGAAAAGAAAAGGCTGACCAAGCAGTTGCTTGGTCAGCCTTTTTAAGAATAGTGTGGAGAATAACGGATTCGAACCGTTGACCCCCTGCGTGCAAAGCAGGTGCTCTAGCCAGCTGAGCTAATCCCCCAAGATAAGTCACTGAAGTAGTCCCAGGCAGATTTGAACTGCCGACCTCTACATTATCAGTGTAGCGCTCTAACCAACTGAGCTATAGGACTGTCTTTAGGACTCTATAAGTAGAGAAAAAGATATCGACATCAGAAGGTAGTACGCACATTCAGTTAAATGGTATACCTAACTCATCGCAT
>CAJPPK010000028.1 GCA_905372565.1 uncultured Porphyromonas sp.
CTTCAGCTCAAGGACCTAGAGACCGTAGAGGCACGCATCCAGAAGGTCTACAAGCAGGCTCAGACGGGTGGCGACAAGACCGCCAAGCTCACCTACGAAGTCCTCTCCCGCTACAAGGAAGCGCTGGAGCAGGGGCTAAATGCCCGCACCGTCACCTTCGAAACCAAGGACGAGCAGAAGGTCGCCCGTGAGCTCTACCTCCTGACGAGTAAGCCCGTCCTCTACGTGTGCAACGTGGACGAAGCCTCCGCCGTCAGCGGTAATGCCTATGTCGAGAAGGTACGTGAAGCGATCCAGGAAGAGGGGGCCAACCTCCTCGTCGTCGCCGCTAAGATCGAGAGTGAGATCGCCGAACTAGAGACTTACGAAGAGCGCCAGCTCTTCCTCGGAGAGATCGGCCTCGAGGAGTCGGGCGTGAGCCGTCTGATCCGTGCAGCCTACCAGCTCCTTGACCTAGAGACTTACTTCACCGCAGGGGTGCAGGAAGTGCGTGCCTGGACTTACACCAAGGGGAGTAAGGCTCCTCGTGCCGCTGCAGCCATCCACACAGACTTCGAGAAGGGCTTCATCCGTGCTGAGGTGATCAAGTTCGAGGACTTCATCGCCTACGGCAGCGAAGCAGCAGTCAAGGAAGCAGGGAAGATGGCCGTCGAAGGCAAGGAATATGTCGTGCAGGATGGCGACATCATGCACTTCCGCTTCAACGTCTGATGCCCACCATGCAGGACTATGCCGTCATCGTCATCGGCGCAGGGCATGCAGGCTGTGAAGCCGCTGCTGCCAGTGCTCGCCTAGGATCGAAGACCCTACTCATCACGCCCGATATGAATAAGATCGGGCAGATGAGCTGTAACCCCGCCGTGGGAGGGATCGCCAAGGGGCAGATCGTGCGTGAGATCGATGCCTTGGGTGGACGTATGGGGGTGATCACCGACCGCACCGCCCTGCAGTTCCGCATGCTCAATCGGAGCAAAGGCCCTGCGATGTGGAGCCCACGGGCTCAGAGTGACCGGGTACGCTTCATGGAGGCTTGGCGGGAAGAGCTGGATGCCGAGCCGAACTTAGATATCTGGCAAGATACCGTCACCTCCCTCCGTTTAGAGGAGGGGCGGGTACGAGGGGTGAATACCGCCCTGGGGGTATCCTTCTCGGCAGAGGCGGTCATCCTTACCGCTGGCACCTTCCTCGGCGGACTGATGCACTTCGGGGAGCTTCAGCTAGCCGGAGGTCGAGTTTCCGAGCCTGCCACCTATGGGATCACCGATCAGCTCCGTGAGGTAGGTATTCGTACCGACCGCATGAAGACAGGGACGCCTCCACGCATTGACGCTCGTAGCCTGCATATCGAAGAGCTGGGCATCCAGCTTGGGGAAGACGATCACCACAAGTTCTCTTTCCTCGACACTCCGAAGTCCCGACTCAAGCAACTCCCCTGCTACACCCTCTACACCAACGAAGCCTGCCACGCTGTACTCCGTGAGGCACTTGACCGCTCTCCGCTCTACAATGGGCAGATACAGAGCATCGGTCCACGCTATTGCCCCAGCATCGAGACGAAGATCGTGACCTTTGCGGACAAGACGCAGCACCAGCTCTTCCTTGAGCCAGAAGGGGAGCGAACGAATGAGTATTACATCAACGGCTTCTCCTCTTCGCTCCCCCTAGAGGTACAGCTCGAAGCGCTTCGCCAGATCCCCGAGCTCCGTGATGTACGCCTCTATCGCCCTGGCTATGCGATCGAGTATGACTTCTTCGACCCTACACAGCTTCATCATACGCTAGAGAGCAAGGTCATCAGCGGGCTCTACCTCGCAGGGCAGGTCAATGGCACCACGGGCTACGAAGAGGCTGCAGGCCAAGGACTGCTCGCAGGGATCAATGCCCACCAGCAGGTACGAGGCTTAGCTCCCTTCACCTTGAGCCGCTCCGAGGCCTATATAGGCGTGCTCATCGATGACCTTGTCACCAAGGGAGTCGACGAACCCTACCGCATGTTCACCTCTCGGGCGGAGTATCGTATCCTCCTCCGCCAAGACGATGCAGACGTTCGCCTAACCCCGAAGGCAGCCGCCATCGGCCTAGCGACCCCAGAGCGTATTGCCCTCCTCGAGGAGAAGATCCAGCTACGAGATGAGCTTATCGCCTTCATCCACGGCTTCTCCGTGCGTCCCGACAAGATCAATCCCCACCTAGAGGCAGCGGGGCTTGTCCCCCTACGCCAGGGATGCAAGCTCATTGACCTCGTGCTTCGTCCCCAGCTGACGATCCTCCAGCTCGCCACCTATATCCCTGCTCTCCAGAGACAGCTAGACAAGCTCCCCGAGAGTCGTCGTGCCGAGCTCATCGAGTGCGCTGAGATCCTCATCAAGTATAGTGGCTACATCGAGCGAGAGCGAGAGCAAGCAGCGAAGCTTGAACGCCTTGAGTACGTCTTCATCCCAGAGAGCATCGACTACAGCAGTATCCAAGCGCTTAGCACCGAGGCTCGTCAGAAGCTCGGGAGCATACGTCCGACGACCATCGGGCAGGCCTCCCGCATCCCCGGTATCTCCCCTCACGATGTCAGTGTCCTACTTGTCCTAGCAGGGCGGTAGGACTTCCCCTCCCTCTACTACTGAGCTATGACGATCGAAGAGATTCGCAAGATCCTGCCGACGTTACCCGAGTCTCCCGGTTGCTATAAGTACATCGGGCAGGACGGCACGATCATCTACGTCGGGAAGGCAAAGAACCTGCGCCGTCGGGTAAGTAGTTACTTCCAGCGAGACGTACAGAGCTCGAAGACACGTCTGCTTGTTCGACAGATCAGAGGGATCGAATACATCGTCGTCGCTACCGAAGCAGAGGCACTCATCCTAGAAAACTCCCTCATCAAGGAGCATCAGCCTCGGTATAATATCCTCCTCAAGGACGACAAGACCTACCCCGAGGTCGTCATCCGCCACGAGCCCTTCCCCCGCATACGTGTCGAGCGACGCCCGAAGCAGGACGGCTCTCTACGCTTTGGTCCGTATCCAAACGTAGGGATGGCACACGCTGCGGTGGATATGGTACGTGACCTCTATCCCATACGTACGTGTGACCTCGACCTCTCCCCACACAAGATCGCCCAAGGGAAGTACAAAGAGTGCCTGCAGTACCACATCAAGAAGTGCAAGGCTCCATGTATCGGCCTACAAACAGAGGCCGACTACGACCAAAATGTACGGGAGATCACTTCGCTCCTACGTGGTAATCTCCGTGATGTCATCGATCTCTATCGGGGCGAGATGCTCCGCCTGAGTGAGGAGCTTCGCTTCGAGGAGGCACAGATCTACAAGGAGCGTCTGCAATACCTAGAGAACTACCAGGTCAAACATACCGTAGCTCCCCATCACATACACAATGTCGACGTCTTCAGCTTCGATGAAGACGACGATGGTGCGACGTATGTCAACTTCATGCACCTCACTCAGGGCATGGTCACCCAGGTTTATACCCTCGAATACCGTAGTCTCCTGGAGGGAGAGACGCGTGAGGAGCTCTTTGCCTCGGCGATCACCGAGCTTCGTCAGCGCTTTGCCTCTCGAGCCAAGGAGCTTATCCTCCCCTTCGACCCAGGGTGGCAAGACGATGCACGTGTCACGATCACCATCCCCCAGCGTGGCGACAAGAAGAAACTCTTAGAGATGAGCGAGCGGAATGTGCGCCAATACAAGCTGGACAAGTACAAGCGTGCCGAGCGACTCAATCCTGATCAGCGCCTCATGCAGATCGTCACCGAGCTGAGGGAGCTCCTCCAGCTAGACCAGCTCCCGCTACACATCGAGTGCTTCGATAACTCCAATATCCAAGGCGCTGACCCTGTCGCCGCCTGTGTCGTATTCAAGCGAGGGCGTCCGTCCAAGAAAGACTACCGCAAGTTCAACATCCGCTCTGTCGAAGGTCCCGACGACTACGCCTCCATGCGTGAGGTCGTCACCCGTCGCTACAAGCGTATGAAGGAGGGAGACGAAGCTCTCCCTGACCTCATCCTAGCCGATGGGGGTAAGGGCCAAATCGGAGCGATCCGAGAGGCGCTCCTTGCCCTCGAGCTCGACATACCGGTAGCAGGGCTCGTCAAGGACGATCGTCACCGCACGGCAGGCCTCCTCTATGGCGAAGACCTCCTTCGTGAGATCCCGATCAGGCATCACAGCCCGGTATTCCGTCTCTTAGAGCAGATTCAGGCGGAGGTTCATCGCTTCGCCATCACCTTTCATCGAGACAAACGTAGCAAGAGCCAGCTCTCCTCCCGCTTGGATTACATCAAGGGCATTGGTCCTAAGGCCAAGGAAGGTCTACTTCAGCACTTCCACAGCGTACAGGCCATCTCGACAGCCTCTCTCGAAGCCCTGACCGAGGTGCTGGGTCGGAGCAAGGCAAGGCTCGTCTACTCGGAGTTCCACCCCGAGGATACGCCTACGAGCCCCATAGCTTCGGAGCCTAGCTAGTCCCTCTCCCCACTCCTCTCCCCGAGCCTCTTCGTTACCCCTCTCTAGCTCCTTCTGAGGAGAAGCTCTACCTTGGTCTGGAAAAAGGTAAACCTTTGTCCAAGCCAAGGTAGAGCTTTACCCCCGCAGAGGTAGATCTTCATTGTCTGAAGGAGATAGCCCGCTAATCGGGCAAGAAGCCCCCCGCACCCCCTCGAGCTAAGAGCTAGGCAGGGGAATATCGTATCTTTACGGAGCTAAATAGCCTACCGAAACCTTTCCTATTCACGCTATGGCCTCCTTCAAGACCTTCATCATCAAGACGCATCGCCTACTTGGGGCGTCCTTGAGCCTACTCTTCGTCCTGTGGTGCCTATCAGGACTCGTGCTCATCTATCATCAGTATCCGAAGTACAGCTATCAGGAAGAGCTCCAGCACCGTGACCTCCTCCCCGAGAAGCTACCCTCGACAGACAGCCTAGCTCAGCTCCTAGAGCTCCAGCACCTCGACACCCTCCCCCTCGAAGAGCTAACCCTCCGCTCGGGATCCTGGGACGCCCAAGCACCCTACCTCCGCCTCTACACCCTCGAGGGGAGCCGTGAGAGCCGGACGATCACGGGCGATACGCTCCGGAGCCTCGTCGTCGATGCCGATTACCTCGCCTCTGTGGCAGGTCGCTGGGGGAAAAAGGTCACTCACATAGACACCCTCGACGCCCTCGACCAATGGGTGCCCTTCGGACGCCTAAGGGAGGAGCTCCCCTTCTACCGCCTTCACCTCTCAGGAGACGAGGGTCACGAAGTCTATGTAGCTAGCCGATCGGGGCGAGTGCTACAGGAGTCCACCCGTAGCGAGCGCTTCTGGGCTTGGTGTGGAGCTATCCCTCACTGGATCTACCTCACCTTCATTCGCTCGAACCAAGAGCTCTGGCGGTGGATAATTATCGTTCTCGGTGCGCTAGGTACGTTTATGACGCTCTCAGGCTTCTACATCGGCATCGCACAGTACCGCCTGCGGACGAAAAAGAAGGCGAGTAAGCTCTTCTCCCCTTATCCTAAGCGCCGACAGCAGTGGCACCACTTCTTCGGGACGGTCAGCGGTCTGATGCTCATCGCTTGGATTCTGACGGGACTTCTCTCGGTCGTCGACTACGAAAGCACCGAGGCTACGGATTATCCCGTGGATAAGATCGCAGGTTATCCACATACCTTAGCCTCCTACCAGACCGACCTCTCCGCCCTCAGAGCTCAGGAGCCCGAGCTACGTCAGCTGAGCTTCGAGAGCCTAGGCACGATCCCCATCCTCCGAGCAGAGGGAGCGGACAAGCCCCACTACTATGACGCACGCTGCGTGACCCCTCGCCTCTTGGCGCTGGACAGCATGACGATCCTTCGCGAGCTACGGAGTGTCTTCGGCGATCGCCATAGCTATACCGTCACGTGGCTAGAGCAGTACGACAGCGACTATATCCATCGAGGACACAAACTACCCCTCCCCGTCTGGCGGATCGCTATCGACACGAAGGAGCATCATACCTACTACGTCGACCCACGCTCAGGCAAAGCCCACCTCGTGGCGGACAATGATCGCATAGAGGCCTGGATGTTCTCCCGCTTGCACCGCCTTTCCTTCCCTTGGCTCGTGAATAATCCCGTGGTATGGACCGTCGTGATATGGCTTCTCCTAGGTCTCTGTACGATCACCTCCGTGACGGGGCTCTGGATGACCTATGACTACCTCCGCCGTCAGCGACACACACGCAGGAAGAAGTAAATAGCTTCCCCCACCCTAAGCTCAATGAAAAGCGCCCCACACTCCGGTGAGTGTGGGGCGCTTCCTCTATGTTCGTCGTGGGGAGCTACTGCTTATAGAAGTGGTTAAGACGCTCCATCGCCGCATTGAAGGCCTTCGGATCTAGGCGATAGGTAGGCACGGGCTTCATACGAGCATCGTAGACATCGAGGCTACCCTCAGCCGTCTTCTCGAGGATCGTATCTCCCGGGAGAATAAAGGCATAGTTGAGGTTACTCCCGACGACCTGCCATCGACGAGGCGAAGGATCATCGAGCATCCTACCCATGCTATAATCGCTGGGGTCATTCCTCACACCGAGGTACCGAGAGAGGAGGGTCGGCACGAGGTCATAGTGCGTCGTACGGTGACTATAGCGCTGGGCATGCGCCTGAGGGAAGTGGACGATGAGTGGCACACCGAGCTGATAGGCGGAGAAGTTCCCATTATGTCCCCAGTAGTTACGCCCATTCTCATTGAACTCCTGCCCATGGTCTCCGCTGATGATCACGAGGGTATTCTCCAGCGCCCCCGTAGCTCGGAGACGCTCTAGGACAGGCGCCAGCAGCTCATCGGCACGGTAGCAGGTATTGCGATAGAGGTTGAAGAAAGGCTCGGGGTCTAGGTCTGCCTTCAGCTTCGTATAGTCTGCATACGGCCAAGCTGGCTGGAAGGGCGCATGAGCTCCCTCCATGGGCTCGAAACTATGGGGCAAATCGAGGAAAAGGAAGGAGAAGAGCGGACGACCGCTAGCCTCCCGCTGTGGGAGCTCACTAAGGTAATCAGCCGTGAGGCGAGCATCTCGCTCCTGCGAGGTCTCCCCTGGGGTCGTCTTACGTAGGTTCGGGATCCGGCTAAAGAGGATCTTAGCGAAGTTAGGGTTCTCTAGTGTGGCGCTGGGATAGGTACGACAGTCATAGCCTAGCTCCAGTAAGCGGTCAATGAAGACGGGGCGCACCCCTGCAGCCTCAAAGTCTTCCCAATAGTAGCACGAGAGTCCGAAGAAGAAAGAGAAGACTCCACTCCTTGTACCATTACTCCCGCTGAAGTGATTGGTATACCATTGGTTCTCCTGAGCGAAGCGATACAGGTGAGGCATGCACTCGGGAGTAAGCGCTCGCTTATTCCAGGAGTCCAGCAGGATGATGAGGATATTAGGTAGTGAGTCAGGCGTCTCCTTCACCAAGGGCCGTACAGGATAGGCGATGAGTCCTGATCCCCCAGCCTGAAGCTTCCTTAGATCATTCGGGGAATGGAAGCCGAGGTTATTCATCAGACTATAGGCCGTCGTGGGGAAGTAGTACGGCAGGAGCTTCGCTGACTGCACGACTGCCGTACGAGAGACGAAGCTCCCCCAGATATGGATCCCATGTGCCAAGACCGTAGCCCCTAGGATCACCCCTAGTCCCCAAGCTACATACCCCGTCTTACGTCTCGTCCAGATCCAGCGAGAAGCAAAGTATGCCCCCACGACTAGGAGCGTCAGCGAGAGCAGGAGAAGCCCCTCCTTCAGGTAGAGTGCTAGGTCAAAGGTGAAGATCTCCCCCGCTCCAGGGCCGAAGACCATATTCAGCACAAAGCCATTGATATGGAAGCGGTAGATAGCGAAGACCTGTGCATCCAGCTGAGCCAGCACGACGACGAGCGTCGCTAGCACCCCCTGGACGACAAGAGCCGTTCGACGAAGCGTACAGGCGATGAGAAGTAGCGCTAAGAGCAGGCTCGGGAGCATCCAAGTCGCTGCATGGGAGAGGCAAGATAAGAGATAGAAGCACCAGCCCACCCCATCCATGAGCTCTAAGACCATACTCCCCAAGAGGGAAATAATGAATTGCCCTGCCAGAACGAGTGTGCAAGCTAAATAAAAGAGAAAGGAGCGCTGTAGCCAAGTACGATAGCCACCGAGCGGAAGAGGAGTCGTCATACCCATCGACATAAGGGAAAGAAAAAGCCGTGTGCCTTCGCTTCGAGCGAAGGCACACGGCTAGGCGGATCAGCTTACTTGCGTCTCGTGCTAGGGCGAGCGACCTGAGCTGGAGCTTCGGTAGCAAAGGCCTCGGTGATCGGATGACCGATACAGCCCGAGGGATACTGCGTCTTCAGCAGGGCAGCCAGTGTCGCAGCGATGTCGGTGATATAGGTTTCACGGTAAAGGTGACCTGGGCGGATGCCATGACCCATGAAGATGAGCGGAATGTGCGTGTCATAGGGAGACCACACCCCGTGTGTCGTCCCCTGAGGTAGATGTCCGTTCCACTTATTATACCAGCCTGGATCAGCGACGATGAAGATATCACCACTGCGTCCCTTACGGTAGCCATGGATGATACGGGTCTTGATGACCTCAGGGATAGTCGCCATCTCGACTTCCTCTGCAGGTACGACGAAGGCAGCCCCTGGGAGTTTGGCACGTAGCACCTCGGCTACCTTCCTCAGCAGCGGGAGGCGGTCGATACCTAGGCTATCGATTCGTTCGTTTTCGAAGAATACTTGGTAGTTCGAGATCCTACGGATGAGCTTAACATCCTTACCCGTGAAGGCACGAGCGGCAGAGTCTGCGATGCCGAGAGCAATATCTAGGCGGAGGGCAGCCCCTGGGATCTTGTGGTCTCGCTCGAAGGTTAGGTTATGCCCAGCTGCATGGTCGGCGGTGAGAACGAAGAGATACCCATCCCGACCGTATTGCTTATCGAGATAAGCGAAGAAGTCTGCGAGATCCTTGTCTAGTCTTAGGTAGGCGTCCTCCGTCTCTACGGCAAAGGTACCATAGCGGTGTCCGATGTAGTCGGTAGACGAATGGCTCATCGCCAAGAAGTCGGTCTCGTCAGGACGGCTACCGAGCTTCTCCCCTTCGATAGCGGCCTTCGCCATCTCAAAGGTAAGTGTGGCACCCATAGGTGTCGTGCGAATGACTCCTAAGCCATGCTCCTTCATCAGCTCTGCCGTATTTAGGGGTAAGGTAGCTGGATGTTCGCCATTCTTTCCCCAAGGTTGCTCATAGCGGACGTCATCTGCTGTACTCTCCTTGTACGTGCTGAGGGGGTAGAGAGGTGCCCATCCCTGCATCAGAAGCTCTGCCACTCGTCCACGAGCGTTAAAGTCCTTGACCCATTGAGGGAGGTCTTGCATGTAGTAGGTGCTGGTGATGAAGTGGCCAGTCTTATCATCTAGCCAGTACGCACCATTAGTGGTGTGACCAGCAGGGAGGATCGAAGCTCGGTCTTTGATAGCCACTCCGATGGTCTTAGAGCGGAAGTTCGTAGCGATACGTAGCTCGTCTGCGATCGTCGTGGTCAGCAGACTGCGTGGCGACATCTGACCACTCTTCCCATTGGGAGCACCCACGGTGGAGACAGAGGTATCCTCGGTGCAGTAGATGGGCTTACCATCCTTCTCGAAGTCATTCCCTGCGATGCCATGAATGGCTGGGACACTCCCCGTATGCACTGAGCTATGGCCGATAGCCGTCACGCTGGGGATGTAGTTAATACGTGTATTCTCGCAGTTGAAGCCCTGAGTAAGCAGACGCTTAAACCCACCTTCGGAGAAGCGAGCCTGATAGCGGTAGAGATAATCCCAAGTCATCTGGTCGACCATCATCGTGACCACAAGACGAGGACGCCCATGCTGAGGTGCAGCCTTGGCCGTCCCTAGCCATGAGAGAGCTAGGAGCATGAGGGCAAGCGTACGAATCTGTTTCATAAGATTGATCTATCGTGTAGTGTAAATGAGTTAACGTGCATTAAGCGTTACGCTGGAGCTCAAGGAGCGACCAGCGGTTCTTCGTGGCCACACTGACTAGGCTTAGCCCCAGCTCTCGACCTCGCTCCTCCAGAAGAGGGATATCTTCCTCATAGAAACCACTCAGGACGATGCGCCCACCGACCTTCATGACCTGTCGGTAGCGTGGGAGATCCTCGAGGAGGATGTTACGGGTGATATTCGCCAAGATCAAGTCATAGGGCTCCTTCCCCTCGAGGAGAGAGGCGTCACCACATAGCATTTCGTCGATTAGGACGCCCGAAAGTGAGGCATTCTCCTGCACATTGGCGTACGCCCATGGGTCAATATCTATCGCAGTTAGATGTTTGGCGCCACGCTTCAGTGCGATCAGTCCAAGAATGCCCGTCCCACAGCCCATATCGAGCACGCGAAGTCCAGACAAGTCATGCCCGAGCAGCCACTGACCTACGAGAGAGGTCGTCTCATGATTGCCCGTACCGAAGGCCATCTTAGGATTAATGATGATCTCCAGCGGGATGTCGGGACGAGAAGCATGGAAGGGTGCTCGGATAAGGCAAGCACCTTCACCGAGGACTATCGGCTGGAAGTAGTTCTTCTCCCACTCCTCATTCCAATTGATGTCGGGCAATTCCTCCAGCTGTGTCTCGTAGGAGAAGCCAGAGACAGGGAAGTTCGCCAGAAGCTCGTTAGTAGCTTCCTCATTATAATCATCTGCGAGGACGAAGGCCTTGACATAGCCTTCGCCTTGCTCGAAGCTATCGTAGCCGACTTCACCCAGCTCGGCGATCAGCCAGTCAGCGAGGTCTTCGTCAGCGAGGGTGGAGGCTACGGCGTCGTAGCGGTAGCGTATCTGTAGTTGGAGGTAGGCCATAGAGATGGAGAGACTTAGTAGATTACAGCACTTCACCGAGGACTTCGTCCATCGCAGCTATGGTGCGGGCGAAGTCTTCGTCAGTATGTGCCATGGAGAGGAAGAGGCATTCGAACTGCGATGGTGGGAGATAGATTCCTCGCTCGATCATGCCTCGGAAGTAGCGAGCATAGGTTTCGGTATCTGCCCCCTTAGCATCGGCATTGGAGACGACTCCTCCTGGGCGGAAGAAGATCGTGGAGAGGGAGCCCACTCGATTATAGCTCAAACGGTCAGCATAGCGGTCAAGGAGCGGACGGAGTAGACTCTCAAACGCACGGCCACGCTCTTCTAAGCGGTCATAGAAGGTCGGCTCAGCCAGCTCCGTCAGCATCGCTATCCCAGCAGCTAGGGCTAAGGGATTACCCGAGAGCGTCCCCGCCTGATAGACGTCACCTAGTGGAGCTAGGCGATCCATCAGTTCGGCTCGCCCACCGAAGGCTCCCACGGGGAGACCCCCACCAATGATCTTCCCTAGACAGGTGAGGTCGGGGCGAACACCATAGAGCTCTTGCGCTCCTCCTCGAGCAGCTCTGAAGCCACTAATGACCTCGTCAAAGATCAGCAGGACACCCTCCCGCTCGGTCAGAGCTCGTAGTCCCTGCAAGAAACCAGCCTCGGGTGGGATTAGACCCATATTCCCCATGATCGGCTCTAGAATGACGGTAGCTACCTGACCCTGATGCGCTGTGAGGACAGACTCGATACTCTGGAGGTCATTATACTGAGCTACGAGGGTATCTTCTGCGGTGTGCTTCGTGACTCCGGCGCTCGAGGTTTGCCCAAAGGTCGCTAGTCCCGAGCCTGCCGATATAAGGAAGCTGTCAGCATGACCATGATAGCAGCCCTCAAGCTTGATGATCTTGTCCCGTCCCGTGACCCCACGAGCCAGACGGATAGCACTCATCGTCGCTTCAGTCCCAGAGTTCACCATACGCACACGCTCCATCGAGGGGAAGAACTTCGTGCATATCAGCTCAGCCATCTCGACCTCTCGGGCATTACACGCCCCATAGCTTGTCCCCTTACGAAGCTCTTGCTCGATAGCGGTCTGGATCTTGGGGTGGGCATGTCCTAGCAGTAGTGGTCCCCAAGAGCTGATATAGTCGATGTACTCATTGCCATCCACATCGAAGATATGGGCGCCACGGCCATGATCGATATACACGGGCTGGAGGCCAACAGAGCGAAAAGCACGTACAGGGCTATTCACTCCTCCAGGGATATACTGCGAGGCACGGGAGAAAAGCACCTCGGATTGCTTGGTCTGTCTCATAAGAAAGATGACGAGGAGATACCTAGCTCCCGCTTGGCACACCTCTTTGTAATAATGTAGTACAAATTTAGGGATAAAAGGCGAAGAGGTCTACCTCTACGACGAGGTCAGGTGCTCTTCCCACACCTCTACCCGAGCACTTCCCCAAGCGCATCATCCCCCTATCCATCTCAAGGCTCTCTTCCACCCAAGGCGGATCTCAGCGTTACCTCGGGTAAAGATAGAGCCAGCAAAAGCAAAGCCTACCCCCTGCGTAGGCAAGAGGGAGGCTGTATGCAAGAGGGAGGTCTAGCCTCCCCAAGTGGTAACTTTCTGCGAGCAGGCTACTGCATCACCTTACGGTCAGAGAAGACATAGACGCGGTCACCTGGGCGCACCTTAGCTGGGACAGCGATCGAGCAGACTTGTCCCTTCGTAGCTCGATCGACCGAATCCATATCGACTCGGATCTCTTCGACCGTGAGACGCACGAGCCCCGTCGTAGGTCCGGTGATCAGGATCTCATCCCCGACCTTGATTTCGCCACTCTCGACAGCGAACTCACCTACGCCGATCTTGGAGAAGAACTTATTAGTCTTCGCTACATAGATCTTCTGCTTCGTGGCCGAAGATCCATAGTTGGGCGTCCATTCACCGAGGCGCTGACCGAGGTAATACCCGTCCCAGAAGCCACGATTGAAGACCTGCCCGAGGTGCTCATCCCACTCCTCGACCTTCGCCAGCGAGAAGTTGCCCGAGCAATAGGTATCCACCGCCTCACGATAGGCACGTACTACGGTATCGACATACTCAGGTCCACGAGCACGACCCTCGATCTTGAGGACACGAACCCCTGCGTCCAGCATCTTATTGAGGAAGTGTATCGTCTTAAGATCCTTAGGAGACATGATGTATTGGTTATCGACTTCGAGCTCGATCCCCGTCTCCTTGTCCCTGACCTCATAGGATCGGCGACAGATCTGTGAGCAGGAGCCTCGGTTAGCGCTCTTGCCTTGCTCATGCAGACTGAGGTAGCACTTCCCGGAGACAGCCATGCAGAGGGCTCCATGGGCAAACATCTCGATGCGGATAGGCTGGCCTGCGGGGCCGACAATGGGCTCATTGACGATCGCCTCGTGGATCTTAGCGACCTGATCCATATTCAGCTCACGAGCCAAAACGACGACATCGGCGAACTGGGCATAGAAGCGCAGTGCCTCGACGTTCGTAATATTCAGCTGGGTAGATAGGTGTACCTCGACCCCAATGCTACGGGCATAGAGCATCGGAGCGACGTCTGCAGCGATGATCGCAGATACCTCCGCCTCCTTAGCCGAGTCGATAATCTTACGCATGAGGGCGAGATCCTCGTCATAGATGATCGTATTGACGGTCAGATAGCTCTTGACGCCGTGCTCACGGCATATGCCTGCGATCTTATGGAGGTCCTCGGTGGTGAAGTTGTTAGCACTCTTAGAGCGCATATTCAGGCCTTCGATACCGAAATATATGGAGTCGGCGCCGGCATTGATAGCTGCCATGAGGGACTCATACGAGCCCACAGGCGCCATAATTTCATAGTCTTTTCTATTCATTGGTGATAAATACAATCGTAATTGGCGTACAAAGATACTGTAAATACCTACGGCACGAATGTGTACCTTTGTACTAGGCGATAGGGAACCCCTATCTCTCCCGTCGTCAACCATCCTCTTCGCTCGATCCTTCATGCTTTCCTCTCTCCTATTCTTCTTAGCGATCTGCCTACTCCCAGCCTGCCTTATTATCATTTGGAGAGCCCGACAGAAGAGAAAACCCAAGGACTACAAGCGAGAAGAGGTCTCCCCGACCAATCCCGAGCCTCATACTTCCACTTCACAGACCTACGATCAGCCTCAGTTTCTTCAGGCTGTCCGCTTCTCGCATGAGAGCTATCCGCTCATCTATGTACCGCAGTCTGGTACAGCTCCCCAGCGTCCTCGCTTCCGAAAACGCGAATATCCTCAAGGCATAACAGAGCAAACCCTCAAGCGTGCCCTCTACCGACACCTCGTCACACACCGATCTGGCTTGCTACGGAGATTTACCTACTCCCAAATATCCTCTAATGCCTATATCCCGACATCATCCACCGCTCGCGCCTATGAGCCAGACATCACCATCATCGCCGAACTAGGTGATCAACGGCTATTGCTAGACATCGAGATCGATGAGCCCTACGTAGGGAGCACCGGCGAACCGACGCACTACATCCAAGGACGAGACGCTGATCGAGATATGCACCTGATCAGTCTAGGCTGGCTCGTACTTCGCTTCTCGGAGATGCAGGTACACCATAACCTCAAGGGGTGCGTGCAGGAAGTCGAGCGTATCCTGCGCCTGATCTTTATAGGCGAAGACGTCCCCACAGAGTTTACCGGAGGCAAACGCACCTACCGCTGGACACGTGAGCGAGCCTCTACCTGGGCGGAAGAAAAGTACCGAGAGCAGTACCTACAAGTCACCTTTTCCTCCCCAAAGTGTCCGACCTCTTCCGAAGAAACAAGCGACCCGCTCGATGAATCCCTTCTCGTCTCCGAGGTGGAAAACATGCCCCACTCCCAGCCTACCTCTAGTCTCGGCGAAGAGGCCTTCTAGGATTCATCCCAGAGAGGTAGAGCTTTCCTCAAATAAAGGCTAGCCTTTCTCCAAGCAAAGGCTAACCTTTTCTTGGGAGAAGCCTCACCTTCATCAAGCCTTACTCCAGCCTACCTCCACTCGAGGGATGATCTTGACGCTCCACTTGACATAGCGATGAGGCTACCCCCATCTGCCGATCGGAGTAGCCTCACAGATGATGAAGCGGAGGTAGGCTATACCCACCCCACGATGACAATAGGCTTAGCAACCTGAGCCGTCGATCGAACAAGCCACTCCCTCCATAGGACGGCTCTTCAAGCCTGCCTCTTCGGGGGTAAGAGTCACCGTCCCATCCTCGAGGACAAAGCAAGGAATCCCTGCGAAGCCATGTGCCTTGGCTTCGTCAAAGATCGCTTCCCGATCACGCAAACGCAGGAAGGCCTTGAGGTGAAGGATATGGTCACCGATGTTGATGACCTCATAGCGTACATCGCCCTGTACCTGTTCCTCGACGAAATGACAGTCGGGACAGCTGGGCATACCATAAATCTTGATCATAAAGGATATCTATTAAATCGTCTGGAGAGGTAACACTCCTTCCCCTAGCGATGGTTTACACAGCCCCCAAGATCAAGGTACGACATAGCCCCCACAGAGCATCTCTCTATGGGGGCTATATCTTCATTTCGACGAAAATCGAGCTTGAGCCTTAGTGCGCCACGAGCCAGTTCTCGCCATGGCCTACGCTGACCTCCAGCGGGACACGTAGCTCTGGCCAGACACCCTCCATGACGGAGCGCACGAGGTAGGTCACCTCATCCAGCTCCTCTAAGGGAACATTCAGATTGAGTTCGTCATGCACCTGCAGAAGGATACGGCTACGTAGGCCTCGGGCACGTAGCTCCTCGTCCAGACGTATCATCGCCAGCTTGATCAGGTCAGCTGCGGAGCCCTGAAGGGGGGCGTTGATGGCATTTCGCTCAGCATATCCTCGCACCACAGCATTAGCACTGCGCAGATCAGGCAGTAGGCGTCTTCGACCCAAGAGCGTCGTCACATAGCCTCGCTCCCGAGCTTCCTCGACGACAGTCTGCATGTAGCGGGCGACACCGGGATAGGAAGCGAAGTAACCGTCGATGAGTTCCTTGGCCTCACGCCTAGGTATGGAGAGGCGTTCGCTAAGCCCAAAGGCGGAGATGCCGTAGATAATACCGAAGTTGGCCGTCTTCGCCCTGCGTCGCATATCGCTCGTCACTTCCTCTAAGGGCAAGCCATAGATCTTCGCAGCCGTAGCTTGGTGGACATCTTGCCCTAAGCGAAAGGCTTCGATCAGCGCCTCATCGCCGGAGAAGTGCGCCATGAGGCGAAGCTCGACCTGCGAGTAGTCCGCCGAAAGGAAGGTGCATCCCTCCTCAGGGATAAAGGCCTCACGGATGGCACGTCCCTCTGGGGTACGAATAGGGATATTCTGAAGGTTAGGATTGCTACTTGAGAGACGCCCCGTAGCCGCCACGGTCTGGTTAAAAGATGTGTGTAGCTTGCCATCAGGGTAGACTAATTCGGGCAAAGCCTCGACGTAAGTACTCAGGAGCTTCTTCACTCCTCGGTAGCTCAGTATAAGATCAACGACGGGATGCTTGTCCCGGAGCTTCTCTAAGACTTCCTCGCTCGTCGTGTAGCCTCCGCTCTTGGTCTTCTTAGGCTTCTCTAGGATGCGTAGTTCGTCAAAGAGCGCCTCACCGACCTGCCGACTGCTGTTCACATTGATCGGATGTCCGAGGAGTGTACTGATATCCTCTTCGAGCTGGGAGAGCTTGGATTGTAGCTCGACAGCTTGGCGAGCGAGGACAGAGACGTCTAGGTGCACTCCCTCTCGCTCCATCTCTAGCAGGACACACATCAGA
This sequence comes from uncultured Porphyromonas sp., assembly GCA_905372565.1. Taxonomy (GTDB): domain Bacteria; phylum Bacteroidota; class Bacteroidia; order Bacteroidales; family Porphyromonadaceae; genus Porphyromonas. The sequence continues at coordinate 16,676 of CAJPPK010000028.1, forward strand.
GGCATCTCCACACGAGCGAAGAGCTCCGAGAGCCCAGCTTCCTGTAGTCGCTGATCAAAAAGCCGATAGAGGAGGAAGGTAATATGGGTATCTTCGCAGGCATAGAAGCGCAGTCGCTCAGGCTCGACCTGACGTAAGTCGAAGGACTTCTGTGACTGTGGTGCGATCATCTCCTCAAAGCTCATCATCTTATACCCAAGGAACTTCTCCGCAAGCTCATCCAATCCATGCCGTTGGTCAGGGAATAGCAGGTAGTGAGCTATCATCGTGTCGAAGTAAGGGCCTGTGACCTCGATGTCATAGGAGCGTAGTACCTGCAGATCGTACTTGAGATTCTGCCCGACCTTGGGGATCTTCTCTGCACCAAAGAGCGGACGTAGCACGTGCAGAAGGCTGACCGCTTCCTCCCGTCCCTTAGGGATATCGAGGTAATAAGTCTTATCAGCGCCAAGGGCAAAGGTGACGGCTACCAGCTCAGCAGTCAGCGGATCAACGCTCGTCGTCTCGGTATCAAAGGCCAAGACCTCCCCCTTCAGTGCCTCCTCGACAAAGCTCGGTAGACTCTCGGGCGTAAGTACCTCGATCTGTAGCTCTGGCACGCCCTCCGTGCTGGCTAGCGTCGTCTCCTCCGGCACTGGCTCAAAGCTCTCCAGCCCCCCGAAGAGATCGTTCGTATCTACAGTCTTACCCGTGGCTGGCTTAGGCGTCGGCGAGGAGCCAAGCACACGATTGAGCAGGGTACGGAACTCCAATTCCTCGAAGAGCGTACGTATCGCCTCCTCGTCCTTCTCAGCTCTGGCGTAATCACCCGCCTTGTAGTCTAGGGGAACGTCCGTGCATATCGTAGCGAGGTAATAGGATAAGCGGATATCGTCTGCACCCTCGATGAGCTTCTTGCCTGTCGCTCCCTTGATTTCGGTAGCATGTGCCAGCAGATTATCTATGGTGGAGTATTCGGCGAGGAGCTTCTGCGCTCCCTTCTCCCCAATGCCTTTACAGCCGGGGATATTATCGACCTTATCCCCAAGCAAGGCCAAGTAGTCGATGACCTGACTCGGTGACGAGAGCCCAAACTTCTCATTGATCTCCTCGACGCCCCAGATCTCGTAGCCACCACCCTGCATCGGCCGATACATACGCACAGCGTCTGAGACCAGCTGGCCGTAGTCCTTGTCCGGAGTGACCATGTAAACCTCACGCCCAGCACGGCTTGCAGCCTTAGCGATCGTACCTATGACATCATCTGCCTCGTAGTCTGCGACCTCTACCATAGGGATGCGGTAGGCCTCTAGTAGCTGTCTGATGAAGGGGATAGCGATCCTTATTCCCTCAGGGGTCTCTTCACGCTGTGCCTTATAGGCAGGATACTCCCGATGACGGAAGGTCCCTCCTGGCGGATCAAATACTACGGCTAGCTCTTCGGGCTGTTCCTTACCCAAGAGATCCTCGAGCATCAACACGAAGCCAAAGATAGCACTGGTGTTTCGCCCCTTGGAATCAATCCTTGGCGAACGGATAAAAGCATAGTACGCCCGATAGATCAGGGCATAGGCGTCAAGCAAGAATAGGCGCTGGGGCATAAGCGTGCAATGATTAAGGTGGAGCGGAAGCCTATCTCTACGGCAGGAGCAAGGAGCTGTCGCCGTAGCTCAGGAAGCGGAAGTCGTGCGTCAAGGCATAGTCATACACCTCGTGCCAAGCCTCACCGAGTAAGGCCGCGATCAAGAGCAGAAGCGTGCTGTGTGGCTGATGGAAGTTCGTCACCATCCCACGGATCATACGATAGCGATAAGAGGGTGCGATGATAATGCTGGTCGGGAAGACCAGCGTCGTCTCCTCATGGCTGTCCAAGTAGTCGAGGAGCGACTGCAAGGCTTCCTCGGGAGATAGCTCCGTCGGACTTTCGTAAGGCTGCCACTGGGAGACGTGCAGGGACTCAAATGGGGTCTCGGGATAATCCTTGAGATAAGCTCCCAAGTGATAGAGACTCTCTAGCGTACGCACCGAGGTCGTCCCGACGGCTATGATATGTCCGGTAGCTTCGAGTAGTCTCTGGAGCGTAGCACGTGTGACGCTCACCAGCTCGGCGTGCATCTCGTGATCTCCGATCTGCTCGGCCTTGACCGGACGAAACGTACCAGCGCCCACGTGCAGGGTCACATCCAGCACTGCCGTCCCCTGCTTCTCCAAAGCCTCGAAGACCTCCGGAGTGAAGTGCAGTCCCGCTGTAGGAGCGGCCACCGAGCCCTGCGCCTTGGCATAGACCGTTTGGTAGGTCTCTAAATCCTTCTCTTCCGTCTCTCGGCCGAGATAAGGAGGAATAGGCAAGATACCGAGTAGCTCTAGGAGCTCACCGAAGGTATAGCCCGCATTATCCCAGTGGAAACGTACCTCGCCAGCGCCCGTTCGCTCGGCAGTCAAAGTCACCTCACCGGCTTGCCCGATGAGCTGACGAGAGACAGCTGTACCGAGCTTGAAGCGCTTAGAGTTCCCGATGAGGCAGTGCCAAGAGCAATGCTCTCTCGCCGTAAGGGCTAGTTCGTACGATGTAGGCTCGGCTGGATCGAGGCAGAAGACCTCGATATGCGCACCAGACTCTTTCGTGAAGAGCAGGCGGGCACGGATGACCTTGGAATTATTGCGTACCAAGACCACGCCTTCGGGCAGGAGCTGTGGCAGATCTCGGAAGGTATGTTCGGTGATCTTGCCCCCTTGGTAACGTAGGAGCTTCGAAGCGCTCCGATCGGCTAAGGGGTACTTAGCGATACGTTCGTCTGGGAGGGGATAGTCGTAGTCAGCGATCTGTATCGCCTTGGGTGAGCCTAAGTCATTCATACTACAAAAGTACGAAGAACGGACGTAAGGGGTTACGTATATTGTGTCCTCGCCATTAGGTATATTGTAACTCATCGGTTAGGTGTATCCTGACCAACCGGTCAGAATATACGTAACCGAGCGCCCCCCACCCCAGCCACTAGAAGAATAGTCCTCCCATAACGCTCTCAGATGAGCACTACTCCTACAAGACAAGCATCCCCGCCAGTAGGCTGTGCTACTAGCGGGGGCGCCTTCCCCCTAGGAGGAGTGCTCACTGATCGTGAGCATCCTCCGGGAGGTCTATGACCGAAAGTTTACTTCTGACGGGTGAAAGGTATCGACTCTATGTCCTCGTCGAGATCTACGTTCTCCGCAGAGTGCTTGCGAGACACTCTCAGCAGATCAGCCTTTTCATCATAGGTGAAGGCTAGACCCTTAAGCTGATCCTTCTTCTCCAAAGGATTATGTTCGTTAGGGTTATTCTTACGAGCTTCCACGAAGCGCTCGCCGTAGCCGACGAACTCGGAGGACAGGAAGGTCAGTACGCCATCGGCATAGGAGTAGCGCCCAGCAGTGGTCTCCTCGGTATTGAACTCAGAACTTAGATCATCCTTGTGCTCCCCTTGAGTAACACGATAGTAGCGGAACTCATAGGTACCATCAGCCTTGAAACTCAGGCGATAAGTCTCCGTAAGCTTACCACCACTGGACACATGGGAGAGAGACCAAGTACCTAGTACAGCGGGACCCTTAGGGGTCTGCTCTTCGGTCTGAGTCTTAGGACTGTCTTTTTGGCAAGACACAAAGCCGAAGCCAAGGGCACCGGCCAGAAGTAGAGAAAAAATCTTCTTCATCGAATTGAGGATAAATAATTGAGGTAAAAGCTACACAGCCTCAAGGGGCTCATAGAGAAGCCTTAGGGCCGTGTGGCAGATCATAGAGGCGAGAGAGCCATCTCTAGTGAGGGGCTCGCCTTTGGGGGAATACTGTAGAGGGGGGAGGAGCCTTCCCCTAGAAGGGAATGCTCACCGAGCGTGAGCTCCCTCCGAGAGATCTATAAACGAAGGTTTACTTCTGACGGGCGAAAGGCTTCTCCTCTGCCTCATCAGCGATCTCTATATTCGGTGAAGACAGCGTACGAGAGATGGTCATGGTCTCAGCCTTTTCATCAACGAGCAGAACGAGACCATTCAGCTTACCATCTTCTGGCTCAATAGGCTGGCGATTTTCCTGCTTTCGTCTCTCAGCGAAGCGCGCTGCATGGCCCTCGAACTTAGTGGTCAGTATAGCAACCCGACCATCAGCGTAGGTGTAGCGACCAGAATAGATCAACTCATCATTGAACTCACTATCTAGATCATCCTTGTGCTCCCCTCGAGTCGTGATACGATAGAAGCGGAACTCATAGGTCCCATCAACCCTGAAAGCGAAACGTAAGGCTAGGGTTAAATCGTTTTCTGTCGAAGAGTAGTACCAAGAACCACCGACAATAGAATAGGCCTTAGGGGTCTGCTCTTCGGTCTGAGTCTTAGGGCTGTCTTTTTGGCAAGACACAAAGCCGAAGCCAAGGGCACCGGCTAGAAGTAGAGAAAAAATCTTCTTCATCGAATTGAGGATAAATAATTGGGGTAAAAGCTACACAGCCTCGAGGTGCTCATAGAGATTCCACAGGGCTGTGTGGCGGATCATAGAGGCGAGAGGGCCATCTCTTTGTGAGAGGCTCGCCTTTGGGGAAGAGTGAACCGATTCGAAGGAGGGTGTATCGCCTCCCAAAACAACACAGCCACCAAGACCTCGCAGAGATTCATGGTAGCTGTGTGGTAGGCATCTGAAGGGAGCAGATCGATCTATCTAGAGGATCGCCCCCCTATAGACGTAGAAAGACGAACCCTCACTCCGTAAGGAGCGAGGGTTCGCAAAGAGAGGATTACTCAGCGCTTTCAGCTGGAGCTTCAGCCTTCGAAGAGCGACGTGAGCGACGCGTCTTAGGAGCAGCTTTCTTATCAGCCTTCTCCTTGAGCATGTTTTCGTTGAAGTCAACGAGCTCAATGAAGCAAACCGCTGCATTGTCACCAAGACGATGCCCCGTCTTGAGGATACGCGTGTATCCACCTGGACGGTCAGCGATCTTCTCAGCTACCGTGCTGAAGAGTTCCTTGACAGCGAACTTGTTCTGTAGCTCAGCGAAGACAATACGGCGAGAGTGCGTGCTGTCGTCCTTAGCGCGAGTCAGCAGAGGCTCGACATAGACACGTAGTGCCTTAGCCTTAGCGACCGTGGTGAAGATGCGCTTGTGAAGGATCAGCGAAGCAGCCATGTTAGAGAGCATGGCCTCACGGTGTGCCTTCTTGCGCCCGAGATGATTGAATTTCTTATTATGTCTCATCGTTCTACTTAGTCATTATCTAGATTGTACTTGCTAACATCCATTCCGAAGTCTAGCTTCAGTCTATCCATCAGCTCCTCCAGCTCGTCCATAGACTTCTTACCGAAGTTACGGAGCTTAGGAAGGTCTTCACGCTCACACTTGACGAGGTCAGCTAGCGTGACGATACCCCCAGCATGGAGACAGTTCTGAGCACGGACGGAGAGATCAAGCTCTGAGAGGGGCTTGCGCAGCAGCTCAGAGACACGCTCAACCTCCTTGTAGTCGATAGCATCACCTTCCTCTTCCTCTTCTTCGAAGGTCTCTTCCACCTCTACGGGAGCTACCGTGAAGAGGCTGAAGTGCTCGATGAGGATAGCAGCCGCTTCCTTGAGCGCCTGCTGAGGATGGATGCTACCATCCGTGGTCACCTCGAGGACAAGCTTTTCGTAGTCGGTCTTCTGCTCGACGCGGAAGTTCTCTACAGCATACTTGACATTGCGGATGGGCGTATAGATCGAGTCGATAGCGATCGTCTGTAGCTCACCAGCTTCTGCGGTGACGACATGCTTCTCATCTGCTGGGATGTAGCCACGTCCCTTGTTGATCGAGAGCTCGATCGTCAGAGAGTGAGCTTCATCGAGATGGCAGATGATGAGCTCTGGATTGAGTACCTCAAAGCTCGTGAGCTTCTCATTGAGGTCACCAGCGACGAAGAGCTTCTTGCCCTGGATCGTCAGGCTGATGGTTTCCTCAATAGCCTCTGGAGAGAGAGCACGGAAGTGAACCTGCTTGAGGTTAAGAATGATGTTAGTTACATCCTCCAATACACCCGGAATAGTAGCAAATT
>CAJPPK010000029.1 GCA_905372565.1 uncultured Porphyromonas sp.
GAGCCACCATTGATGATGTTCATCATAGGTACAGGCAGCACGTAGGTATTGGTACCACCGATATAGCGGTAGAGGGGGATGTCGAGGTACTGAGCAGCAGCCTTAGCGACAGCGAGAGATACACCGAGGATAGCGTTAGCACCGAGGTTGCTCTTAGTCTTCGTACCATCGAGAGCGATCATCTTCATGTCGATCTCGCGCTGGTTGAGGGCGCTCATACCGTAGAGCTCAGGAGCGATGACATTGTTGATGTTTTCTACAGCCTTGAGGACGCCCTTACCTAGGTAGCGACCCTTGTCGCCGTCACGAAGCTCGAGAGCTTCGTTTTCACCCGTCGAAGCACCGCTGGGGACAGCAGCACGACCGATGATACCACATGCTAGATGTACGTCTACTTCTACGGTGGGGTTCCCACGAGAGTCGAGGATCTCACGCCCGACGATCTTAATAATTTCCATAAATGATTTCGAGTTAGCTAATCGATTGGATTACTTTACTTACAAAGATACGAATTTCTTTACTTCTCCATGGCTAAGATATACCAAGGGGCTAGCTCGCCTAGGTGAGCTAGCCCCTTGGATGGAGAGGTTTTACTTGACTTCCTCGAAGTCTGCGTCAGTGATGTCCTGACCTGGCTGCTGAGAGGAAGCTCCTGCCGAAGCATCAGCACCTGGCTGAGCGCCTGCAGCATTAGCCTGCGAGTACATCTCTTCGCTCGCTGCCTGGAAGGCGGACTGCACTTCTGCCGTAGCGGCATCGATCCCGTCGATGTTCTGTGCGGCGTGCGCTTCCTTAAGCTTAGTGAGGGCAGCTTCTACGGCAGCCTTCTTGTCTGCGGAGAGCTTGTCGCCAAATTCCTTCAGCTGCTTTTCCGTCTGGAAGATGAGACTGTCGGCCTGGTTGAGCTTCGTGATGCGCTCCGTTTCCTTCTTGTCGGCCTCGGCGTTAGCAGCAGCTTCGTCCTTCATACGCTGGATCTCAGCGTCGGAGAGACCGCTGGAGGCCTCGATGCGGATCTTCTGCTGCTTGCCCGTAGCCTTATCTAGCGCCGTGACATTGAGGATCCCGTTGGCGTCGATATCGAAGGTTACTTCGATCTGAGGCGTCTGACGAGGAGCTGGAGCTACTTCGAGCTTGAAGCGACCGATGCTCTTGTTGTCCTTAGCTAGCGAACGTTCCCCTTGGAGGACGTGGATCTCGACCTCAGGCTGGTTATCCACCGCCGTGGTGAAGATCTCGCTCTTCTTGGTTGGGATGGTCGTGTTCGCATCGATGAGGCGAGTCATGACACCACCCATCGTCTCGATACCGAGGGAGAGGGGAGTGACGTCGAGGAGGAGGACATCCTTGATTTCGCCCGTGAGGACACCACCCTGGATGGCTGCACCGACAGCTACGACTTCGTCAGGGTTTACGCCCTTCGAAGGAGTCTTGCCGAAGATCTTCTCGACGATCTCCTGAATAGCGGGGATACGTGTAGATCCACCGACGAGGATGACTTCGTCAATGTCGCTCTTGGAGAGACCTGCATCACGGAGAGCGTTCTCACAAGGCGTGACACAAGCCTGGATTAGGCGGTCAGCAAGCTGCTCGAACTTCGCACGAGTCAGCGTACGAACGAGGTGCTTAGGTATCCCACCGACAGGCATGATGTAGGGGAGGTTGATCTCCGTGCTCGTAGAGCTGGAGAGCTCGATCTTAGCCTTTTCGGCAGCTTCCTTAAGGCGCTGCATCGCCATAGGATCTTCACGGAGGTCTACACCCTCATCGTTCTTGAATTCATCAGCGAGCCAGTCGATGATGACGTGGTCGAAGTCATCACCACCGAGGTGCGTATCTCCGTTGGTAGAGCGTACTTCGAAGACGCCGTCACCTAGCTCAAGGATCGAAATATCGAACGTACCACCACCGAGGTCGAAGACAGCGATCTTCATATCCTTGTCGCTCTTGTCAAGACCGTAGGCTAGTGCAGCTGCGGTAGGTTCGTTGACGATACGGCGAACGTTAAGCCCTGCGATCTCACCAGCCTCCTTCGTAGCCTGACGCTGTGCGTCATTGAAGTAAGCAGGTACGGTGATGACTGCGTCGGTGACTTCGGCTCCGAGGTAGTCCTCTGCGGTCTTCTTCATCTTCTGAAGGATGATCGCTGAGATTTCCTGTGGCGTATAGAGACGACCATCAATGCTTACGCGAGGGGTGTTATTGTCGCCACGGACGACTTCGTAAGGCACACGAGCGATCTCGTCCTTCACTTGCTCGAAGGTTTCGCCCATGAAGCGCTTGATAGAGTAGATAGTCTTCGTAGGATTGGTGATGGCCTGACGCTTAGCAGGATCACCGACCTTACGCTCGCCACCTTCGATGAAGGCGACTACAGAAGGTGTTGTACGCTTGCCTTCGCTGTTTGCGATGACGAGAGGTTCGTTTCCTTCGAGTACAGAGACACACGAATTGGTGGTCCCGAGGTCAATTCCAATGATCTTTCCCATAATATTCTTTTCGTTGTTATTTTTATTCTACTTGTGGATCGTTATGTCTTGCGAGTAGCTATCGGTAAGACCTCCGCCGGGGCGCCCTCTGCTTGGAGTGGCTGGAGATAAGCCCCCTTCAAGCAGGGGATGCGCCGTGGAGGAACCTAACAACTTATACTCACGCCCTATCTAAGGCAAAGCGTATGCCAAAAGATAGGTCTTTCTTTCCCCTGCCAAATTGTCGTATTTCCCCGATCGCTTGTCAGAGTGCTCTGCCAAACTGATGTCAGCACTCTGGTAGCTATGGGACTGCATCGAGGGAGGTATAGCCTTGTGCTGTGCGACTTTGCTTGAAGTCTGCCAGGGGGCTTCACTTCTTGAAGGTGGAAGTATGAGATCGCCGGGCTGTGGGTAGAACCTCCTTGTCTAGTGAGGTGAGTGATCGCGCCTATAAAGGTAAACCTTAGTGCAAGTAAAGCTCTAGGTTTATCCGCACAAAGGTCGACCTTCACTCGTATGGGGATCGAGGATGCTGGCAAGTAGCGATTCGGCTAGGGGAAGAAAGAGCAAGGCGGGGTGCCCCCGAAGGAGTACCCCGCCCTGATCATGCGGTAGGGATAGTGAAGAAAGAGGCTACTTCTTCACGAGCTTAATGTCGGAGAGCTCGTAGATAGCGCCTGCTTCTCCCTGACGATATCTACCGAGGAAGTTGGTGCCATTATAGAGCCAGAAGAGGACTCCGTGGTAGATCTCACCCTTAGCGTCCGCCTTAGGGCTGGCGAAGGTAAAGGATGGGTGGATAGGAGACTGCTTGTCCCAAGTGCCTTGTAAGCGTAGAGATTCATCCCAGCTAAGTCCATAGTTCCTCGTCTTGCCATCCTTCAGCAGGTAACTGTTGCCCGAAAGGGTAAACATGAGGAGTTTACCATCGGGGAGCTTGGTCTGCATGTGATTAAAGACGAGTGTCGAGGTGCTGGGGATGTAGCCCATCTCCGTGTCAGCAGCGAGCCCCTTGATCGTGAGGAGGTTCTTCGCCTTGTCCTTTTCGACGATCGTCACCTCAGCCGTAGCTGTTACCTGCGGCTTTTCTCCATTGGGGACATAGGTGATGGTGTACGTGCCGAGGATCTGCTCATAGGTGAGCTGACCATAGACTTGGCGGATGGTTATCTCCTTTTCCATCAGGGAGCCGAGCTTGATCGTCAGTTGGGCTGATCGGTCAGAGGCTTGCAGTGCATCGACTGAGAGCTTGAGCGCCTTGCTGGCAGAGCTAGACTTTATCCAGTCGGGAAGGCCTTCGACAGTGGGCGTACTGCCTGACTGTGCTAGGTAGGGGATCGTAATGTCCCCACCGTTACGGTCGATCTCATAGGAGTCCTTGGCGTCGATGAGATAGTCATAGGCTCCAAGTTGGGTGACCGATAGCTGTATCGTCCGTCCACCCTTCTCTATGAGAATGTTCCCCGTACGTGTCGCAGGCTCCGAGAGAGGATCTACGGTGAAGGAGGCGCTAGTACCCTCGACAGCGCCGAGGTGTATCCAGGATGCCTTGGTCTGGAGGGTGAATCCACCTTCGGAGAGCTGTAGCTTACCCGATCCCCCTGTAGCCGTGAAGCTGTGATCATTACTGATGAGGCGTAGGGTCATCTGCTCTATGCCATCGGTAGGACTATCCTTCTTACAGGAGGAGAGCGGTGCTAGTAGCGTGAAGCCAGCTAGGAGTGCTAGCCCGGTGTATCGATAGATCTTGTTCATCATCGTATATGCTTAGAGTTTGGTGAAGGTAGGCTTGACAAAGTCCAGCTGACCGCCGAAGCCTGTATAGCGTCCCTTGCTGATGACCCAGAGGATATAAGAGTCGCACTTATTCCCCCATGCGCCATTATCGACGAGGATATATCGCTTACCTGAAGGATCGGTGGGGTCTACCTTGCTGTACATCCCGTAGCCTTCACCCCAAGAGAGTGAGCCACCACTGACCCAGGCAGCGAGATAGACCGTGGTAGCTCCCGTGAGGACCTTCTGTGTCGTGATCTCGAAGCGGTCGTTCTTGGGGTCATACTTAGCCAGGATGGTCAAGCCGTTAGCGATACCTTTTATCGCATAGACATTACGTGCATGCTGCTCGAAGGTCACTTCACGGGGAGCTCTCCAGCTCGTACAGTTCATGCTGTAGCGTCCGAGATACTTGGTGAAACCATCGTAGTCGGGGTCACGGCGACCAGCGAGCTTGTCACCCATAGACGAAGAGTAGGTCTTCGTAGCGTCGTCCCATGTTAGGTCCGTGACGCCTTCATAGGGGCGATAGAGGCGGATGCCGGTAGGTGTACAGATGAAGGGAACGAAGGTCTTCTTGCCTCCGTCTACCTCCTCGACGGTCATCGTGTTATAGCCCTTTTCGGAGAGATAGGCGATGACCTTTTTCTTGCCGATCGTGCCCTCAAGACCGAAGAGGTGTAGCTTGTACATCGTCTCAGCGGTGTAGGCTTTGCTCTTCAGTGTCTGGACAGAGGCGAGGTACTCCTTAGCATCCTGCTTGGCTCGGATCAGACGCATCTCCGTGAGAGTCTTGCGCCCTCTTAGGTAGATGGTGTCAGGAGTCAAAGGGCGGGAGAGTGTGAACTCGTAGTCCCCTTCGAAGCTCTTTCCTTCACCGAAGCCATAGCTCTTATCTGGGTCAGAGAAGATGTGGATGGGAAGCGAGTAGGTATCGAAGCTCAAGGTGACGCCCTTGTCATTCTTGATATGGAAGTCGCTACTAGTCCAGGTATCTGTCTGGACATCGGTAACGGGGCTTTCTGAGATAGACTGAACCTTATTCTTCCCCCCAAACTTTAGTCCCATGACATAGCCGCCATAGGTCTGCTGGCTCTGAGGATAGTACTCTAGAATCCAGCCGTGCTGAGATGAGGTGAGTTCGGTAAGTAGCTCCTTGGATAGTGCTTCCTGACGGTCAAGAGCCGACTCGTCGAAGAGTTTCGGGGGCTCTTGCTTACAGCTAGTCAAGGAAGAGAACGCGAGGCCGAGCCCTACACAGAGCAGTGAGAAGCTCGTAGTGGTGATATGCTTCATAGTGTCATTCGTCTACTAATGGGTGAGCATAGGGAGAAGGGCGCAGCGATCGTCGCCAGGAGTATGGTCATGGCTGAGGTCTAGGAAAGACTTCTGCTGGCTGAGATGCCCCCAGGCGGCCGAGCGAGCACTAGCGATAGCTTCTGGAGATAGGGGGAGAGCTCGACCAGTGATTAAGGGTGTCCAATCTGCCTCGAGAAGCTGCAGGCGAGGAGCCTCGGTGAGTCGTCGTAGAGCGACAGCTCGTAGGCGATCCATGTCTACGCCCCAAGTGTCCAGCATGTACTTCTTGACGATGGCGATTTTCTTGTTCAGTCTTGCTCGACCTTCGTCTCCAGCGGCCTTGAGAATAGCCGCCCACTCTGCATCGGTGAAGGTGATCAGCGCTGCCGTCACTTCTGCGATGTCTTCTCGAGGCTGGCTACTAGCATAGGCCGTCACAAAGCCTAGTGGGGCGTAGTCACTCAAGCTACGTCGATTGGCCCAGGCATTGGGAGAGTACTCGGTCGAGATCGTATTATACTCGTCAGGCCAGATCTTGTTCTGGTGAAGGATGTGGCTAAACTCATGGTGCATGACCTTGAAGAAGGTCTTATTGAGTGCCTGTGGATCATTGACGTTAAGCCAGTTTACCTGGAAGAGCGTCACCTTTAGTCCCCCTTCAGCGGTCCCCTGGGTGATGGTACCATCACCATTCCACATGGCAGAGCCTATGAAGAAGAGCTGGCGAGGTGAGGTGCGACGCATGAAGTCGGTACCACCGGTTACTTCATCGTAGGCGCCATACCAAGCATGGAGTACGATCTTGGCTAGCTTCATGCTATTCTCCAGCGAGGCAGGAGCTAGGTTGCGGGAACGGTCGGCTTGGATGTCCTCCATATTATATAGGAGTTGGACATTGTAGGCGTCGGTATAGTTATTCCGAATCCATTGGTCGAAGGCCGTGCGTTCTCCTAGCTCTGGCTTGAGAGCATGGATCGAAGGATCGGGCTTGTCGTTATCTTTGCACGCAGAGAGGCTGAGCCCGAAGGCTAGCGAGGCGAGCAAGATGCGATATATTCTCGTTTTCATTCTAGTGTTAGCTATTAGTGGCGAGCTTAATATCCAGGGTTACCCTCCATCCCTGCTTCACGGATGAAGGCGGGGATCTGGGAGGCTCTACGGTGGTCGTCTACCTTGAGCGTCATCACGGTGCCATCTGCTAGGGAGTGCTTAATCTCGATGCCGAAGCGTCGGATGTCATCCCAGCGATAGCCTTCGTAGGCGGTGAGTACTCGACGAGCGTGAAGCACGGCATGCATGAGGTTGGTCTGTAGACCAGACTCGATAGCAAACTTTGGATTCAGAGGCTTGGAGATTGTCTCCTTGCGAGCTTCACGAGCCAGGCGATCCTCTTCTGTGAGGTCAGCTGTGATGCTAGTGTCGTAAGCTGCTGCTATAGATTCTGCCGTACCTGCGTTCCCTTCCTTAGAGAGGTACCAGGCGGAGAGATCAGAGGCCGCACCTGCGTAGTCCTTGAGCATTACACGAGCTTCAGCACGCCAGAGAAGAACCTTGTCTAAGTCAAAAGGCATCCCAATGATGTGAGGTTGCCCAGTTTGAGCTGTCACGTCTGTGATTTCGAAAACTTCGGCAAACTTAGCCGTGTAGAGAGCCTCGTTACTACCATAGAGACGATCATATGACCAGAGGTTAGCTCCCCAACCTCCCCCACTGCGGTAGGTCTCCTTGCTAGCGATCGTGCTATTGTGCGCAAAGCGAGTATGCTTGAGGCGACGTCCCCAGAGAGAGCGAGTGGCTAGGAGCATGATGTTTGCCTTGTCCTGCGGGTTGATATAAGCTCGCATGACTTCATCAAACTGGGTGAACTTATTGTACGTTTTCACGTCACGTAGACCTGTCACTTGCCCTGTCCCGAGAATCTGATCGGCATATTGCTTGGCCTTATCCCACTGCTCATAGTAGCAATAGAACTGAGTTGCAAAAGCCTTAGCTGCACGGGTCGTGAAGTGATAGAGTGGCTGGGTATACTTATCATCGTCGATCAAAGACATACCTTCGAGTAGGTCTGCTTCGATGAGTTTATAGACTGCAGCGACCGAGAGGCGAGGATGTTTCTCCCCGATGCCGTGCTCAGGTTCGGTGAAGTAGGGAACCCCCTTGTCGGTCTGACTCGTCTGACCATTATATATCTGAGAGAATACATTGACCAGAAGAAAGTGAGTGTAGGCTCGGCATAGCAGAGCTTCACCTCGTGAGTGACGAAGCTCGGTAGGACTGCCTAGCTCTTCGATAGCTTTCAAAGCCTGATTAGCAGTCATGATCGAGTGATAGCAGGTATTCCAGAAGTTATACTCGGTATCCCAATCAGTTTCTGAGTTGGGCTCCCAGTAATAACCCTCATGGTTGGAGATCATGCCATCGGTAAATCGAGGACCATTGTCAGCCACGTTGTCTGTACGATGCTCTGTGAAGCCCATAGGTAAGAGGTTGGGATAGGCACTTACCAGAAGGCGCTCGATCTTATCTGCTCGGTTGAGCTCGGTACGTGAGTCCTGAGGATGGTCGAGGTAGTTACAGCTTGGCGTGGCTAGAGATAGCACAGCCAAGGCGGTAAGGATATGTATGCGTTTCATTGCGTCTTGCTAATAGAGGGTTTAGAAACCAAGATGCACGGTGGCCGTGATCTGGCGAGGAAGCGGAGAGGCTACCCCACCAGAGCGGAAGAACTCAGGATCCTGACCATAGAGCTTCTTGTCGGCATAAAGGAGGGCGATATTCGTTGCCTGTAGCTTGACGGAAGCACTCTTGAGGAATCCAAGGCGCTTGACTAGACTCTTGGGGAGGTTGTAGGCAAGTGAGATTTCCTTGAGACGGATGAAGCCACCATCAGCTACGCGTGCTGTCGAATAGTTGTACGCCGAGTAGCCATAGCCGATATATCCATAGCTCTGATGGTCACGCACTGCTGCTAGGGTAGGAATATCTGTCTTCTGTTCGTCACCTGGGACACTCCATCGGTTGACAAACTCACGGGGGGTAGCCCAGAGGTCAGTGTACCAAGAGCGGAAGGCTGGATCCAGGCGGAGCTTATTCCCTCCAGAGTAGGTGATGAAGATGTTTAGCTTAAGATTCTTGAAGGTGAAGATGTTCCCCAAGCTACCATTGAAGGTTGGTTCTGCAGAGCCCTCATACTTAAGGAATGCGAGGTCATCGATCTCCTGGAAGTTGATCTTATTATAGTTCGATGGAGTGATACGATCGCCTTTGAAGCGGAAGGTTGGAAGACCTTCTCGTGTGAGTCCTTCGTAAGGGATGGAGAAGAGCGAACGTACGGGATAGCCCTCGCGAGCAAATCCGTTTCCTGAGACAAAGTTCCAGAGATGCGACTTAGTCTTGAGGTTCGTGACTTCATTGAAGTTTGATCCAAAGATGAAGTCGGTTGTCCAAGTAAAGTCCTTGCTCTCGATGTTCTTCGTCGAGATAGAGAGCTCGAACCCATGGCTCTTCATAGAGGCGACGTTCCCGTAGCGTACACCACCGATCGTATAGGTCGCCCCGATGAGGTCGAAGTTATTACGCTTATAGACGTCGGCCGTGATATTCACTCGGTTCTTGAGGATACCCATGTCGATACCGAAGTTGAACTCATGCTTCTTTTCATAGGTTAGATCTCCATTTTCGTAACCACTGATGCTGTTTCGACTCTCGGTGAGGTCAGCAGAGGGACGCCAAACTGATCCGCTACGGATGACGACGCGAGAGTTGGTCAGCCAGCGAGGAGCGTCAGCGGTAAGTGAATAGGAAGCCTTGAGGCTGAGGTGGGAGAGGAAATTCTGCTTGTTGAAGAAGGCTTCTTCATGAGCATTCCAAGCACCAGCGATATTCCAGGTAGGTAGCCAGCGAGCCTTACGGCTACGACCTAAGCGGTTTGATCCTTCGTAGCGAGCTGTACCGGCGAGTGTGTAGCGACCTTTGTAGGAATAGGTAGCCGTGCCGAAGAACGCGAGAGTACGGCTATAGGTGCGCTCTAGTCCGTAGTAAGGGCTGTTCTTCTCCTTCAGTTGCTTGAAGAGGCTATAGTCCCAGAAGGGCTCTAGTCCGCTATCGTACTGCATACCATAGCCATCACTCCAGCGATTGACACGATCCTGTGAGTTGACCTCCATACCACCGTAGCCGTTGATGATGTGGTCTTCCTTGATCGTCGTGTTGTAGCTCGCAGAAGCACGGAAGTCATAGCTAGACATCTTGCGCTGGTTCGTGTTGTAGAACCCCCCGACGGGAAGTACGGTACGTGGCAGCGTGTTGGGCTTGTCTTGGTCCTTCCAGAGGAACTTGTTGTTTCTGATGATCGTGGCATCTCCCATCGCACGGTAGGCCTGAGCACGGTTAGAGTACTCGGTGACGATATTCTCCGTGTCGGTATAGGTTTCCTTGTAGGCTCCGAGGGCACTGACGGTCATCCCTGTGAAGGGGCGCCACTTCAGCTCCATTTGGAACTTGACATCCTTTACCTCAAGGTCGATGTAGTTATTGTCTAGCTCGTGCTTGATGTTGAACGGAGCATAGTCGCGTCTGTAGAACTCGTTGGGATCGAGTGCACGGCTTGTATTCAGAGCGTAGGAGAAGGGGTTGATGTCGAAGCTTCGAGAGACTTCCCCTGTGGCAGCACTAGAAGACTGGGTGAGTGTACCAGGAGCACGCTGGTTACGTGCTGAGGCATTGATCTGAGTCGTCAGTGATAGCTTGGGAGAGAAGGTGTAGGTCGCATTGAGGTTACCCGTGTAGCGTCTTACGGTGCTAGCTCTCATCCATCCTGGATCGAAGAGGGCGGACATAGAGACATAGGTCTGAAGATCCTTAGTCCCTCCCGTGAAGCTCAGCGAATGGCTCTGCATGATGGCAGGAGAGAAGAGCTCCTGGAACCAGTCGGTATTGCGTAGCTCACCCTGACGGAGGTATTCCATCTTGGCCTCTGGTGTGTTAGGCAGGCCGAAGGTCCCCGTCTTAGAGTCATAGGTGTGCATCAGCTGATACATCTTCCCATATAGACCCGTGGTCGAATTATTGTAGACAGATGCAAAGTTTAGCCACCCCTTCTTCTCCATCTCGTTGTAGATGCCGATTTGCTCCTGTGAGTTCATGATATTGTAATCACGATAGGAGGGGACAAGGCGAGAGGTGAATTCTCCGGTATAGGAGAAGGAGTGAGAGCCGGAGCGTCCTTTCTTCGTCGTGATGACGATGACACCGGCCATAGCCTTAGCACCGTAGATCGAAGTGGCTGACCCGTCCTTCAGGATCTGGAAGCTCTCGATGTCGTCAGCGTTTAGCCCTGCCACTGCAGAGCCAAGGAGTGTCGTGGCATCTCCCGAGCTTAGGTCATCAGCACCGACATCGACGACGTCCTCTTGGATGACCCCGTCGATGACCCAGAGAGGGCGAGAGGATCCATAGATCGAGGTCGCCCCACGGACACGGATCTTCGGAGCTGTACCGAAGGTTCCCGAGACGTTCTGGACGGAAACCCCTGCAGCCTTCCCTTCTAGAGCTCGTGCGGCATCAGGCACCCCGTCTAGCTTGGTCTTGTCGCCTCCGATCTTGGTCGTAGACCCGGTGAAGAGACGCTTATCGACGCTGTTCATCCCCGTGACGACGATGGTGGAGAGCGTCTTGGAGTCAGACTCGAGGACGACACGCATCTTGTCTTTGATGGGGACTTCTACGGTTTTGTATCCCATAAATGAGATACGGAAGGTCTTGGATCCTGCAGGTACGGTGATTTTGAACTTACCATCTGTACCCACGAGTACACCAGACCGAGTGTGCTCCTTGACGAGGATGGAGGCACCGATGGCGGGCTCGTTATCGGGCGCCAGCAGTATCACCCCTGTGATCACACGCTGCTGGGCTAGGCCCACAGTCAGTGACAAGAGCAAGGACAGAAAGAGTAGAGTAAACTTCCTCATTCATCATCAGTATTAAGGTGAGTATTAGTTAGTGAGTGGTGAGCCACGCTTAGTCTACACGAGACGTACTATGGGCATACTCTTGGTAAGAGAAGGGCATAGCACGGGCCGTCCACCCAAGGGTTACGGGTAGAATGCTTATGTGATATGTAGGTTAGGAGAGACTAGCGTATTCGAGGTGGTCGAGGAAGGTTCATCTCGACAAATCTCTTATGAGGAGTAAAGCTAAGATGCATAGGCGTAGATACCGTTGTATAGTCAGTTGTACCGTAGTTGTGTTTCTGAGCTTGATGGTGTGTGAGTATGCTCTAGGACAAATCTAGAAAGAATAGTTTGTACGAGCAAGATCTACCTCTTACTCTAGTAAGATGAGGGTGGAAACCCTTTTGTACAGCGGGAAGTCTAAGCGTTGTTGAGCTTTTTCTAGGTGCTGAAATAAGCCCTCTAGGTTTAGCAAAAACTTTAGGATCACCTCCCCTATCACTTTCCTTCGTGAGAGCCGTGCGCTTGGAGGGGGGAGGATGTTCGTTTCGGGGAGGCTGGTGCGTGCTTTCATTCGGCGATGTGTTTTGCGAGGAGCTTAGAGGAGGGAGGTGTGGGGTGAATCGCTCTAGCGGGGCTTGCTGCAGAGGTCTGCCTTGCCTTCGGTAAAGATTAACCTTAGTCCCAATAAAGACTAATGTTTGTCGGAGTAAACGTAGGGGGTTATCAAGGGAGAGCTTTATTGCTGTCTTCAGGGCGCAAAATCTCTCCGAAGAGATCCCCTAGTCTTTCGTCTCTTTGGGGTACTCATGAGCTTTCGAAATCCTTGAGCAAAGCAGATACGAAATATAAGGGTCAGGAGCCTGAAAAGAGGCCTAGGATACCTCTACCAAGTATTGATGGGGAGAGCTAGATATAATCTACCTGAATATAGGTAGTATGTGCCCAAGATTATGTACTTTTGTACCCAAATACTTTAATTAAACTATTCATCAATCACGTGTTATGCCGAACATTATCACAATAAAGAAGGGGCTCACGCTGAATCTGAAGGGAAAGGCTGAAAGGCAGGCCCTCGCACCCGTGGCGAAGGCTAGTTCTTACGCAGTCGTACCTGATGATTACGTCGGGTTCGTCCCCAAGGTGATCGTTCAGCCAGGGATGCGTGTGCTCGCAGGGGATGCTCTCCTGGCACACAAAGCATATCCCGAGCTTAAACTGACCTCTCCTGTCAGCGGGGAGGTCGTCGCCGTACATCGTGGCGCTAAGCGTAAGGTCCTTAGCGTTGAGGTACGCCCAGAAGCAGAGATCGAATACAAGCAGTTCGCCACGCAGGGCTTCGAGACGATGCAGCGTGCCGAGCTCCTCGCTCTGCTCTTGGAGGGTGGTATGTTCGGCTTCTTCAAGCAGCGTCCTTATGATCGTCTTCCGAATCCTAACGTCGCTCCTCGTGACATCTTCGTCACGGCCAACTTCACCGCACCTCTTGCTCCTAGCTTCAGCCACCTCGTGGCAGGACGTGAGGATGAGCTACAGCTAGCTCTCGATGCCTTGACGAAGCTCACCGATGGTAAGGTCTATCTCGGTGTAGCAGCAGGCGAGCTGCCTAGCGTTCGCACAGTAGAGCGTGTCGAAGTGCGTGGTCCACACCCCGCAGGCCTAGTCGGTGTCTTGATCAATCACGTGGCTCCTGTCAATAAGGAGGAGGTCGTCTGGACGCTCAAGGCTTCAGACCTCCTAGTCATCGGTCGCTTCCTCAAGACGGGTAAGGTAGACTTCTCCCGTACGATCGCTATCACGGGCTCCGAAGCAAAGGAGACGGGCTATGTACAGGTGCTCCCAGGTGCTCGCTTCGAAGAAGTCCTCGCTGGTCGCCTTGGTAAGGGTGAGAAGCGTGAACGTGTCATCGAAGGTGACGTCTTCACAGGTGTCAAGGTCGATGAAGAGCACGATCGTCTCAGCTTCGGTATCGACCAGATCACGGTCATCCCTGAGGGGGACGACGTGCACGAAGTCTTCGGCTGGGTGCTCCCCCGTCTGAAGGAGTTCAGCATGAGTCGCTCCTATTTCTCTTGGCTCATGCCTAAGAGCAAGGAATACGAGCTTGACGCCCGTATCAAGGGTGGTCGCCGTGCGATGATCATGAGCGGTGAGTACGACAGAGTCTTCCCTATGGATATTTATCCTGAGTTCCTCCTGAAGAGCATCATTGCCTTCAACATTAATGATATGGAGGCACGTGGTATCTATGAGGTCGCTCCAGAGGACTTCTCCGTGTGTGAGTTCGTCGATACGTCCAAGCTACCTCTCCAGCAGATCGTCCGCCAGGGGCTAGACGAACTCTATAAGGAAATGAACTAATCCCCCTAGGTATCACTATTAAAGGACAAGTACCTTGAACGCTTTAAGAAAACAACTCGATAAGATCAAGCCCGCTTTCATGCCTGGTGGGCGCTTCTCGGCCTTGGAGTCTGTCTTCGATGGTCTAGAGACGTTCCTCTTCGTTCCGAATGCTACGTCGAAGCGCCGTGGTGCACATGTGCACGATGCTATCGACAGCAAGCGCACGATGAGCGTCGTGATCTTTGCCCTCTTGCCTGCTCTCCTCTTTGGGATGTACAATGTAGGGCTTCAGCATAACATCGCCCTCGGTCTAGAGTCTTCCTTCTGGGCTACCTTCTTCTATGGCTTCCTCTCAGTGCTTCCTCAGATCGTCGTCTCCTATGCTGTCGGTCTAGGTATTGAGTTCATCATTGCGCAGATCAAGCATGAAGAGATCCAGGAAGGGTTCCTAGTGACGGGTATCCTCATCCCGATGATTATCCCTGTGGAGACTCCACTATGGATGATCGCTGTGGCTACAGCATTCGCTGTGGTCTTCGCTAAGGAAGTCTTCGGTGGAACGGGCTATAACGTCTTCAACGTTGCCCTCATTACCCGTGCTTTCCTCTTCTTCTCCTACCCAGCAGCTATGTCTGGTGACAGCGTCTGGGTTCGCCTCTCTCAGACCTTTGGTCTCGGTGGCGAAGGAAAGGTCGTGGATGGCTTCTCGGGGGCTACACCCCTTGGGCAGATCGCCGGGGGCAATGTCACGGACATCCATAATACCCTAGGTAATGCCCTGACGGACTGGGACGCCTTCCTAGGCTTCCTCCCTGGATCTGTCGGTGAAGTCTCTACGCTGGCTATCCTCATCGGTGCCTTCATCTTGATCTTCACCGGTATCGCTAGCTACAAGATCATGGTATCTGGTGTCGTCGGTGTCGTCGCTATGGCTTCGCTCTTCAACGCCATTGGTGCCACCCCTGCTATGGAGGTCACTGCTCTACAGCATATCCTCTATGGTGGCTTTGCCTTTGGTATCGTCTTCATGGCTACCGACCCTGTGACGGCTGCACGTACTGAGACAGGTAAGTGGATCTATGGCTTCTTCATCGGGGTGATGGTCGTCTTTATCCGTGTCCTCAATGCTGGTTACGCTGAAGGGATGATGCTCGCTATTCTGCTGATGAATACCTTCGCTCCACTGATCGACTACATCGTCGTAGAGCGTAACGTCAGCAAGCGTCAAGCGCGCCTCGTAGCTAAGTCTAAGAACTAATCCAAGTAGCCTACGATGAATACAAATAAGAATTCCTACGTGATCATCTACGCTGCTGTGATGGTCATCTTGGCAGCAGTCCTCTTGGCTGGTGCTAATATCCTGCTTAAGCCTGCTCAGGAGGAGAATGCGAGCATCGATAAGATGGAGCAGATCCTTCGTGCGCTTGGTAAGAGTGCTCCTAAGGCAGAGGTCATCTCTACCTATAAGAGCCTGATCAAGGAGGAGCTCCTCGTCAATGCCGAAGGGCAGGTCGTGGAGACTTTCTCTGGTGATCAAGTCGGGAGCAGCAAGGCTTTCCAGACAAATACCGAGCTGGCCTATAAGCTGATCGCTAAGAACCAACCTCAGGATCTACCCGTCTTCGTCGCTGAAGTCGATGGGAAGAAGCTCTATGTCCTCCCACTCAATGGTGCAGGGCTCTGGAATAAGATCTGGGGCTACCTAGCTATCAATGCCGAAGATCACTCTACGATCGAAGGTGCTGACTTCGGTAACGCTGGAGAAACCCCAGGGCTTGGTGCCGAAATCTCTACACTACACTTCGCTGGAGAATTTAAGGGCAAGCAGCTCTTCCGTGAAGGGAAGTTCACAGGCATCGCTGTCGTCAAGGCAGGATCCCAATCTGAGGGACAGGATTATGTCGATGGTATCTCTGGTGGTACCCTCACTAGTAATGGTGTGCACGATATGCTCCACCATAGCCTCGCTCCTTTCCAAAAGTTCCTCGAAACCGCTAATGCTCAGTAGTCATGTCTCTCTGGAATAAAAAGAATAAAGAAACCCTTCTCGGCCCGCTGAGTAAGAATAACCCGATCATGGTACAGATGCTGGGTATCTGCTCAGCACTCGCTGTGACCTCCAAGCTGGAGCCTGCTATCGTGATGGGACTATCAGTAACCATCGTCGTTGCCTTCTCTAACGTGGTGATTTCACTCCTGCGTAAGGGTATCCCTAGCCGTATTCGCATCATCGTCCAGCTCGTCGTCGCTGCTACGCTGGTGACTCTCGTGAGTGAGGTCCTTAAGGCTTATGCTTACGATGTCAGCAAGCAGCTCTCAGTCTTCGTCGGGCTGATCATTACGAACTGTATCTTGATGGGACGCCTGGAGGCTTTTGCCCTTGGGAATGGTCCTTGGGAGTCCTTCCTCGATGGTATCGGTAACGGTCTTGGCTATGGTGCAGTCCTTGTCGCTGTCGGTTTCTTCCGTGAGCTCTTCGGATCAGGTACACTATTTGGCTATCAGATCATCCCACAGTCCTTCTACGCTACGGATGGTATCCATGGCTATGTAAATAATGGTCTGATGATCCTACCTCCGATGTCCCTCATCTTGGTAGCTGTCCTCATCTGGATCCACCGCTCCTATAATAAGGAACTACAGGAGAACTAAGTCCCCATACCCAACTAGCAAGTAGACGAATAATAATGGATTCACTAGCCTTATTTTTCCGGTCGATCTTTATCGACAATATGATCTTCGCTTACTACCTCGGGATGTGTTCCTTCCTGGCGGTATCGAAGAATGTCAAGACCTCCTTTGGTCTGGGGATCGCTGTTACCTTTATCCTCGCCTGTACGCTGCCGATCAACTACCTCTTGGAGACGAAGGTCTTCAAGCAGGGGGCATTGGATTGGCTTCTAGGTGCTGATGCAGCTGGTATCGATCTCTCCTTCCTTTCCTTCATCATCTTCATCGCAGTCATCGCTGCTTTCACTCAGCTGGTAGAGATGCTTGTGGAGCGCTTCAGCCCCTCGCTGTATGCTTCTCTCGGGATCTTCCTCCCACTGATCGCTGTGAACTGTGCTATCCTCGGTGGATCGCTCTTCATGCAGCAGCGTGAGTTCCCCACGATCGGCGAAGCTACGATCTATGGCTTCGGCTCGGGGATCGGTTGGATGCTCGCCATCGTCGGTATGGCTGCTATCCGTGAGAAGATCCAATACTCAGATATTCCTAAGCCACTGCGTGGTCTCGGGATCACGTTCATCATCACGGCGCTGATGGGTATTGCCTTCCTCAGCTTCTCTGGTGTCAAGATGTAATAGCGAAGACTTCTAAGTAATGAATACAACTATCATACTCGTCAGCGTAGGAGTCTTCCTACTGCTCACGCTACTCCTGGTGATCGTCCTGCTCGTCGCTAAGAGCAAGCTCGTCCCCTCGGGTAATGTCAAGCTCACCATCAATGGGGAGAAGGAGGCTGAAGTGCCTATCGGTGGTACTCTCCTCAATACCCTCCAGAGTGAGAATATCTATCTATCCTCTGCATGTGGTGGTAGCGGGTCGTGCGGTCAGTGCCGTTGCCGTGTCATCGAGGGCGGTGGAGAGATCCTCCCCACAGAGACAGGCTTCTTCTCCCGTAAAGAGCAGAAGGAGCACTGGCGTCTAGCTTGTCAGACCAAGGTTAAGGAAGACATGCAGATCATCGTCCCAGAAGAAGTCTTCGGGGTGAAGGAATGGGAATGCGAAGTCATCTCTAACCGCAATGTGTCGACCTTCATCAAGGAGTTCGTCGTGAAGCTCCCCGAAGGAGAAGTGATGAACTTCAAGAGCGGTAGCTACGCACAGATCTCCATCCCTAAGTACGACATCAAGTATGCTGACTACGATATCGATGAGAAGTTCCGCTCTGATTGGGATCACTTCGATATGTGGAGTCTGACGTGTAAGAATGACACGGAGACCATCCGCGCTTACTCAATGGCTAACTATCCTGCCGAAGGGAATATCATCACGCTCAACGTGCGTATCGCTACGCCTCCGATGGATCGTGCTACGCACAAGTGGCTTCCTGTTTCACCAGGAATCTCCTCTTCGTACATCTTCTCTCTCAAGCCAGGTGACAAGGTGCGTATGAGTGGTCCTTATGGGGACTTCCATATCCAGGATACGGATGCTGAGATGCTCTATATCGGTGGTGGTGCTGGGATGGCTCCTCTGCGTGCTCAGATCCTACACCTCTTCCGTACGCTGAAGACAGATCGTAAGGTCTCCTACTGGTACGGTGCACGTAGTAAGAAGGAGATCTTCTACGAAGAAGACTTCCGTGAGATCGAGAAGCAGTTCCCTAACTTCTCATTCCACATCGCTCTCTCTGACCCTCAGCCAGAGGATAACTGGACGGGCTATACGGGCTTCATCCATCAGGTTATCTTGGATAACTATCTGAAGGATCATGATGCTCCCGAAGATATTGAGTACTACATGTGCGGTCCTGGTCCTATGGCTAATGCCGTCAAGGTGATGCTTGAAAATCTCGGTGTTGAGCGCTCACAGCTCTTCTTCGATGACTTCGGAGGATAACCTCTTCTATAACTAAGCCTAGGTATTGCTCTTGGTGAGCTGATACCGACGCTTACTAAAACCAACCTCCCTAGAGTCCGCTTGCTGCAGACTTTAGGGAGGTTTCTTTTATATTAGTTGATTGCTCTCTGAGTACTTTGGCCTATTGTATGAATCGAGGCTTTAGATGATTAGTAGCCAATGTAGCTGTGATTACTAATGAATGTCTAGCTTGATTAGTAATGAATCGGTGAAATGATTAGTAATAAGTCCTTGGTATCTCTCTAGGCTACTTGGGAGGGGAGTGTAGGACAGAGCCTGATTTAGTAAAAGTCAAATGCCTGTTGTGTTTGTGTTTTAGTACCATTGTTTAGTCAAGACATAGTGTCAATCACAGTAAGGATTTATTCCGTTGTGCAAACATCTAAAGCGGGGAGTGTGAAAGCACTCCTCGTTTTCTTTTATGTGACAGGGGATGAGATGGGCTTTTCATGGGTATCAAAAGCAACAGACGCAACTATGGACTTCTATAAAGAAGCGATAGCTGCGTCTGTTTATGTCTGAGAGCTAGTGATGCTCGCTAGGCATTCTTCTTGGAGAGGAAGATGTGGAGGAGGTAGCCCACAATGACTAGCACAAGTCCTGTGCCAAGGAAGATATTTGCGCTTTCGACCTGATCAGAGAAATAGGTGAAGAGCTGAAGGAGCGCTCCAAGGAGCATCACGAGGATACCGATATACTGCTTCATAGTGGCAATGTTTATGTGTTGTTGTATTGTTCTGTATCTACAAAGTACGGAATAATTTCGTACATAGCGAAATCCCTCTAAAAGCAAGCCCCAGCACCACTCTCCATCATATCTGGAGGGTAAGTCTGGGGCTTGATCGTATAGGTGATTAAGTGGTAGTGATCTTAGCGAGGACGACGCTCACCACGCTCGGGGCGAGGACGACGCTCTGGTTCCTTGTAGCCTTCGGGCTTAGGAAGAAGGGCACGACGGCTGAGCTTAAACTTACCGGTCTTTTGGTCAATGTCGATGAGCTTAATCTCGATCTGCTGACCCTCCTGGAGATCGGTATCTTCGATCTTTTCGTAGCGCTTCCAGTCGATCTCAGAGATGTGGAGGAGACCATCCTTACCTGGGAGGAATTCGACGAAGCAACCATAAGGCATGACCGAAGAGATCTTACCCTGATAGACTTCGCCTACTTCAGGCATAGCGACGATACCCTTGATTAGGCCGACTGCTGTATCGATAGCGTCCTTGTTTGAAGCACTGATCTCGACGACACCCATGCCATCGACTTCCTCGATGCTGATAGAGGCTCCGCTCTTTTCCTGCATACCTTGGATGATCTTACCACCAGGACCGATGACGGCACCGATGAATTCCTTACCAATACGTAGGGTGACGATGCGTGGTGCGTGTGGCTTGAGGTCGTCACGTGTCTCGGGCTGAGCTTCGAGGATCTTACCAAGGATGTGGAGGCGACCTTCGCGAGCTTGAGCAAGAGCACGCTCTAGGATCTCATAGCTGAGGCCATCGACCTTGATGTCCATCTGGGTGGCTGTGATCCCGTCAGCGGTACCAGTGACCTTGAAGTCCATATCGCCAAGGTGGTCTTCGTCGCCGAGGATGTCAGAGAGGATAGCGTAGTTCGTACCCTTGTTCTCAGAGATTAAACCCATGGCGATACCTGATACAGGTTTCTGGATGGGTACCCCTGCATCACGGAGAGCGAGCGTACCAGCACAGACTGTAGCCATCGAAGAGGAGCCATTGGACTCAAGGATGTCAGAGACGACACGGATGACGTAGGGGTAGTCAGCTGGGAGCATGCGCTTGAGTGCGCGGTGGGCTAGGTTCCCGTGACCGATCTCACGACGACCTACACCACGCTGTGGACGAGCATCGCCAGTAGAGAATGGAGGGAAGTTATAGTGGAGGAGGAAGCGCTCCTTGCCATAGTTCAGAACATCGTCGACGAGCTTCTCATCGCTCTTCGTACCAAGGGTAACGGTCGTTAGCGACTGTGTTTCACCACGAGTAAATACAGCCGATCCGTGTGGTCCTGGGAGGTAATCCGTTTCGATCCAGATGGGGCGAATCTCGGTTGTCTTACGACCATCAAGGCGCTTACCTTCATCGAGGATAGCACGGCGCATCGCTTCCTTCTCGACATCGTGATAGTAGCGAGCTATCAGAGAAGCCTTGGTCTCAAGTTCTTCTTCCGTGAACTTAGCCTTGTACTCTTCGACGATCGCATCGAAGGCTTCCGCACGAGCGTGCTTATCGGTGCCAGAGGTAGCTACAGCGTAAGCCTTGGCATAGCATGCTTCGTGGACATCCTTACGAAGGGCTTCGTCGTTCTCTTCGTGGCAATAGGTGCGCTTGACGAGTTTGCCGACAGCTTCGGAGAGTTCGAGCTGAGCCTGGCACTGTACCTTGATAGCTTCGTGCGCAGCCTTGATAGCTTCGAGCATTTCAGCTTCCTGTACTTCCTGCATTTCCCCTTCGACCATCATGATATTGTCGAGGGTAGCGCCGACCATCAGCTCAATATCGGCATTCTTGAGTTGCTCGAAAGTAGGGTTGATGACGAACTGACCATCGACACGTGCTACACGCACTTCGCTGATAGGTCCGTTGAAGGGAATATCTGAAACAGCCAAAGCAGCCGAAGCAGCAAGACCAGCAAGAGCATCAGGCATATCGACCCCGTCCGTAGAGAAGAGTAGTACGTTGACGAAGACCTCTGCATGGTAGTCATCGGGGAAGAGGGGGCGGAGGGCACGGTCTACGAGACGGCAGGTCAGGATTTCATAGTCTGAAGCCTTCCCTTCACGGCGAGTAAACCCACCTGGGAAGCGCCCGAAGGAGGCGTACTTCTCCTTATATTCTACTTGGAGGGGCATGAAGTCTACCCCAGGATTGGCATCCTTAGCGGCACAGACCGTGGCTAGAAGGACGGTGTTACCCATACGCACTTCTACCGATCCGTCGGCTTGCTTGGCAAGCTTGCCTGTCTCGATGACGATTTCTCTTCCATCGGGCAGTGTGATGGTCTTGCTAATTGGCTGTAGCATTATTGTTCTTTAATTGATTGATAACTCCTTTTAAAATCGGCACAAAGGTAGTCAAAATATGCGATCTATCCTTGCTTAATCCATCGGATGGTAAACCAAGTGAGAAGCCTTGGTGCCCAATAGTGTGGGGGAGTACAGGAGTAAATCTGCTATTATATTTCTGTGTGAGGAGTGGAATAGCCTAAAAACCGTTCGCCTATTTAGGTATTCATAGCTTGGGAGATGATGCGCTCAATGCCTCATATCTCGGGTGAGAACCCTCGTGATCTCTAGAATCATATTTAGGGGGATGAGTAACCATAGCTCTTGGTGGATACTTAGCATCGTCTCGTTTTATTAGTAATGAATTGGTCAACTCATTACTAATGAAGTTTTATTTCAATACGAATGAAATTTGGAGGGATTAGTAATGATCTGGGCAAGTCATTAGGTATTCGGCCAAGGTCGGATCGGGTATATCAATCCCGTGGATCTTGTTTGTCTTCCTAGGGGAATTTCTGATCCCTTTAGGTTGGGTAGGGGATGAAGCATTGCCCCTTATACCTAAGGGATAAGTCTTAGGATCTGCCTGATTGCCTCGGGGAAGTGCCGACATAGCGTAGCCCCTCCGCCCTTGGTGATTAGACCGTGGGCAGAGGGGCTACTGGGATCATTCAGAGAGCGAGGGAAGGCTAGGCTTCGTCCTTAGCTGCGAACTCCATCAGGTAGGCCTTGATGAAGTCGTCGATGTCTCCATCCATCACGGCTCCGACATTGGAGGTCTGGTGTCCCGTACGATGGTCTTTCACGCGTCGATCATCGAAGACATAGCTTCGGATCTGTGCGCCCCATTCGATCTTCTTCTTGCCTGCTTCGACTTCGGCTTG
>CAJPPK010000030.1 GCA_905372565.1 uncultured Porphyromonas sp.
CTATCTCAGGCGTGTACTCATCAGAATCAGGCGAGGATAAGGACTTCATCCGCGCTAAGGAACTTGCGAAGAAGTTCGCAGAGAAGGAAGGTCGTCAGCCTCGTATCATGATCGCTAAGATGGGTCAGGACGGACATGACCGTGGTGCTAAGGTAGTCGCTACGGGCTATGCTGACTGTGGCTTCGACGTAGATATGGGACCACTCTTCCAGACTCCAGAGGAAGCTGCTCGTCAGGCAGTCGAAAACGACGTCCACGTGATGGGTGTCTCTTCACTCGCTGCTGGTCATAAGACGCTTATTCCTCAGGTGATCGAAGAGCTGAAGAAGCTTGGTCGTCCTGATATTCTCATCACTGCAGGTGGTGTGATCCCTGCTCAGGACTACGAGTACCTCTATAATGCAGGTGTCGCAGCGATCTTCGGTCCTGGTACCCCAGTAGCTTATTCAGCAGCTAAGGTGCTTGAAATCCTCCTCGGCGAAGAAGCCTAAGTTGGTGCTTATTCGCTAAGCTATTCCAAATAAGGGAGCGCCCGACTTCGTGAGAGGTCGGGCGCTTCGTCGTTTGAGGACTTTCTCTGTCTTTATTCGACGTATTGCGTTAGTTCGGTGGAGTTTCTTATTTGTCTCATGAATTGGAGTAGTCTAGATCAAATGGATCAGAAGATTCTGAATAACCCGATCATTTCATTAGGACTAAAATGAAATTCCGTTAGAGATGAACTTTCATTTCGTTAGTATCGAATTGGTTCGCTTATTAGTAACGAATATGTCGCTTAGTTAGTAATGAGAGTTCTTCACCTTGTGTCTCCTCCCGATGGCTAGCTCTTTAGATTGGTTGGGGTAATCCGATCGACTCAACTAGCTATTTGTATAAGTGGCTAAGAAAGCGTACCTTTGCCCCCGATAATTTTAACTCTCACTATAAATAGCAAGAGAAATGAATAACTACGAAACCGTTTTCATTCTTACTCCCGATTTATCTGAAGCTCAGGTAAAGGAAGCGGTCGCAAAGTTCGTTGATGTACTCAAGGGCGAAGGCGCTGAGATCGTGAACGAAGAGAACTGGGGGCTCAAGAAGCTCGCCTACCCCATCGCCAAGAAGTCTACGGGCTACTATCAGTTCCTAGAGTTCCAGGCTCAGCCTGAGACGATCGCTACGCTAGAGACGCAGTTCCGTCGCGACGAGAATGTCCTTCGATTCCTGACCTTCCGTCAGGACAAGTTCGCTCACGCATACGCTGAGAAGAGAAGAAGCCGTAAGGCATAACCCACCCAAAGACAAGGCAAAGAAAATGGCTGCATCAACAGAAGTACGCTACCTTACCCCCCTTACGGTAGATAGCAAGAAGAAGAAGTACTGCCGCTTCAAGAAGAGCGGTATCAAGTATATCGACTACAAGGATCCCGAGTTCCTCAAGCGTTTCCTTAACGAACAGGGCAAGATCCTCCCACGTCGCATCACCGGCACCAGCCTCAAGTTCCAGCGCCGTGTAGCTCAGGCCGTCAAGCGTGCTCGTCACCTGGCTCTGCTACCCTACGTAACGGACAACATGGCTAAGTAAGGCACCGCCCCTTACACGAATAAGTAAAGAATAAACCCAGAGGAGACAGAATACAATGGAAGTTATTTTGAAAGAAGACGTAGTCGGTCTCGGCTACAAGGACGATATCGTCACAGTAAAGAACGGCTACGGTCGCAACTTTCTAATCCCCACCGGTAAGGCAATCATCGCAACGGAAGCTGCGAAGAAGATCCTCGCTGAAAACCTTCGCCAGCGTGCTCATAAGATCGCTGCGATCAAGAAGGAAGCAGAGGAGCGTGCCACCAAGTATCAGGGCGTTCGCATCTCGATCACTGCACATACGAATGTCGCTACGGGTAGCCTTTATGGCTCTGTGACGGCTGCTGAGATCGCAGAAGCTCTCGCCTCTCAGGGACTGGAGACTGAGCGCAAGCTTATCTTCATCAAGACGATCAAGGAAGTAGGTAACTACGTGGCTACTGTCCGCCTTCACAAGGAAGTGGCTGTAGAGATCCCCGTAGAAGTACTCTCTGATGCTCCTAAGGCTGAAGAGAAGAAGGAAGAAGCTCCTGCTGCTGAAGCTCCCGTAGCTGAAGAAGTCGCCGAAGAAGCTTAATCTTCGCCCTCGTGGGAGTAAACCTCCCTACATAAGATCATATAGCCCCCGCTTCGTCTACTCTCTACGAGTCGCGAGGCGGGGGCTATCCTTTTCCTTCTCATTAATCCTTCCTGTCACTTAGCGAACCTCCTATAATGATGAATCGATTTCAGGGCTTCTTCTTTGGCATGCTTGCCTCTTCGACATTCGGCTTACTCCCACTCTTTACGCTCCCGATTATGGCGGGAGGGATGACGACGGATAGTATCCTTACTTACCGAATGTTCTTTGCATCCATGCTGATAGCGCTATTGATGAAGCTACGTCGGATCTCTTTTCAGGTAAGTTTGAAGGAATTGGGTTGGTTTGCCTTCTTGGGATTCTTCTATTATGGCTCAGCAGCCCTCCTGTTTCAGGCTTATGGTGGGATGAGCAGTGGGATGGCGACGACGCTTCACTTCCTTTACCCTGTGGGAGTGACACTGATTATGGCTTTGGTCTTTAAGCAGAAGCCATCTCCTTTCACCCTAGTAGCGATTGTCCTTGCCTTGTCAGGTGTAGCTTTGCTTTCTCTACGTGGTGGAGCGACAGAGTCTACTTCGCTAGTGAGCATTCTTCTGGTGCTTCTCTCTGGGCTGTGCTATGCTATCTATCTTGTGACAGTAAATAACGTCCCCTTACTCCGTGCTCAGGATAATCAGAAGCTCACTCTTTATGTTCTCCTTTCAGCAGGTGTCTTCTTCTTTGTCAATGCGAGTTTAGGTCAAGGACTTCAGCCGATCGGAGACGTGAAGTCGGGGGGATTGCTTCTTTTGATGGCTTTACTTCCTACTTTGGTCTCCAATCTAGCCTTGGTACGAGCGATTAAGAGTATTGGGTCTACACTCACCTCGGTATTGGGGGCAATGGAGCCTTTGACAGCGATCATCATCGGTATTTTAGTCTTTGACGAGAAGGTGACAGGTGTGATGGCCCTAGGTACACTTCTGATCCTAGCAGCTGTGACGCTTATTGTTCTTTCACCATTGCTGGATAAACGCATTGCTGATCGTCTGAAGCGTCTAGCAAACTGATGTGATTTGATGGAGAGAAGGGTCTACGATCTTCCTTGACTAATTGTCAAGAAATTTGCTTAAGTCAAAACATATCTTTTAATTTGTACCAAAGAGGTAGACCTTTGGAGTTACCTCTTATATTCGCATTGTACATTTAACATATTGTCATAGCGCCTATAGAAGAAGGATTACATATCTACAACTGAAGTCTATCATGCTTCACCCTGAGTCTCTCTAGCAGAGTAGGGGTGAGGACTAATATAAAGACGAATATGAGACGATATGCCCAGATGAGTGATGACCAGCTCGTCGCTCTCTACGCCTCGGGGCACAATGATGCTTTCGATGCACTCCTTCTTCGCTATGATGCCTATGTGCATACGGCTATTCGCTACTGGATCTCTGATGAAGAGCTGGTAGAGGATCTCTTTCAGGATGTCTTCATTAAGGTGATGATGACCATCCGCCAAGGTCGCTACACGGCTGAAGGTAAGTTCCGTAGCTGGCTTGGACGTATTACCCACAATCTTATTATGGATCACTTCCGTCGCTTGCGTGCTCGAGGACAAGAGCAGGCTATCGAAGGTGCTTCGGGAGAGGATCTACTACTGTCGATTCAGCTCCCAAGTGAAGATCTCACAGCAGAGGAAGCAATGATCCATGGTGAGCGTTTAGGTGAGCTCGGCGAAGGCCTTGACTCGCTCTCTCCCGTACAGCGAGAAGTGATACGCTTGCACTATTGGGAGGATAAGACCTTCCGAGAGATCGCCGAGATGACAGGTGTGAGTATCAATACGGCTTTAGGCCGTATGCGCTATGCTCTACAGCATTTGCGCAAGGCTATGGTTCGATAATTCTCTTCCTATATTATGTGTTGTCGCTGGAGGCTCTCTTGGTTTTGGTGCTTAGGATTCGGTGTATTCCTTGGTACTACTTCGGCGCTGTCTGCCCAGGAGGGAGCGATTAAGCGGCAGCCTTATTTGGATCTCCGGCGTAGCTACCTCGGCTTTCGTTTGGGGGTGCATACTTCAGATCTTCGCTTGGATAGTCATGGTGGATCCCTCTCATCAGGGGGGAGACTCTGGGCTGATACACCGAACTACCAGCCAGGCTTTCATGTAGGGATCATCGGTGGCTGGGTGATGACTCCAGGCTGGGAGCTCCGTCTATCGCCGAGTCTTCTACTCGGAAGTGTTCCCATCGCTTACACTGATGGAGAGAAGCAGGTCGAGCAATATACGCTCCGAGCTCATGCGATCCAGCTTCCCCTTGAAGTGAAGTGGGGGGCTGAGCGCTGGGGCAACTATCGTCCCTTCGTTTCGGCTGGTGTTTTTACTTCAATGCACTTGGGAGGGAAGCAGGGTGATTTACTTCGACTCCGTCCATTGGACTTTGGGCTAACGATCGGTGGCGGATGTGATATTTATTTTGCCTACTTCAAGCTATCTCCTCAGCTAGTTTATTATCACGGGCTAGTGGACGTGATCAAGCATCAGCGTCCTGATCTTCGTGAGGATCATCGCTATCGGTATACGGAGGCTATACGAGCTGCTCATGGGCGAGCTTTGATGCTGACATTGAACTTTGAATAGCAGGATTAGCTATATTTGCGTACCTTTGTGAAGAATTTTAAATGGCTTTCTTGTGGAAAGCCTGAACCTTTAACAGGTAGAATGATTATGAAACGGTTAGGATTATTATTCGGAGCATTGCTCCTCACTATTGGTTTTGTCTTTGCTCAGTCTGGTAAGGGAGCTGTCATTAGCTCTGCTGCTCCAGAGTTTGACTTTGGGATCATTAAGGAAGCTAATGGGAAGGTATCTCACACCTTCATCGTTAAGAATATCGGAGATGCTCCTCTAGTCATTACGCGCGTCGCTACACCTTGTGCTTGTACGACACCGGAGTATAGCCAAGAGCCTATCGCTCCAGGTAAGGAGGGGCGTATCACGGTGACCTTTAACCCTGCTAGTCGCCCTGGTCCATTCTTTAAGAATATCGCTGTCTACAGCAATGGTCGTGACGGCGCTTTCACGCTTCGAATCAAGGGTAAGGTCGAATAAGATCTCTCCAAGAAACCCAATCTTATAGAGCGAGGCAGTATCCTAACGTGGATACTGCCTCGCTTCGTTTCTGCTAAGGTAAAGGGATGTAGCTCATGCCCGTTATATCTCTTAGTATCGCAGAAGGAGGTGAGTTTAGACCTTGGGAGGGCAATCGGTGAGCTCCTGCAGACGGAGGAGAGGGGAGTTTGGGGCTTTGATCGCTTGGCTGTCCCTCTACCTCTTTTGACGACCGAATAGCTGTAGACTGCTTCTTCCGTCCTAGTTGTTGTGGAGAAGTGGTAGATTAGGCAGAGTAGATTGATTCCTAATTAACATGATGAAAGCAACGTTGCTTTTTTGTATCCCAACGTTGCAATAGAGAGATCCCACCGTTGCACTCTATAAGTACATATATATGGACTGGTCGGGAGGAGCCTATTTGGAGCTGATCTTTACTAGTAAGCTGGAGCAGAGTGACCCTTATCTGTGTCAGTGGTGATGGGATAGGATGTTCCCCATGAATGCTACTCGTGGAAGCGACCTTTCCAATTAATAGCTCCTTAGGACGGGCTTGATGAGTTCCCTTTTTAGCTGGGACGATGGGAGTCGAGGGGAGAGAGCTAGTAGGGTGATAGGGTGGGGGGAGAGCTTCTTAGTCAACTGGTTAATTCCTTTTCATCGATGGGGGAGGAGATGAAGGGATAGGCTCTTCGGGAGTGACTGATCAAAAGATCGTGTGGCTGACTAGGTAAAGGCATTGGATAGAGGACGAAAGCGTTTGAGTATTCGTCAGAGTGTTTGTATCTTTGTCCCTCAAAGACTGAAAGTAAACACTGTTCAATCCTATAGGTAATAAACAACAATGGCAGTATTAGAGAAGATACGTAGTCGCTCCGTACTCCTGGTGGTGATCCTCGGGATCGCCCTCGCCGGCTTCGTGGTGGGAGACCTCTTCACCAGCGGGCAGGCTTTCTGGAACAAGAGCGCTCGTACCGCCCTCTCGATCGACGGGAAGGACATCACCATCGAAGAGTATAATGCACGACTGAAAGATCTCGAAGCCCAAAGTCAGGCTCAGGGACAGCAACTCTCCGATGAGCAGCGTATGCAGCTCAATAACCAACTCGCACAAGAGTACATCGCAGACTATGCATTGACGAAGATCGCTGATAAGGTCGGTCTCAACGTCTCCGATGATGAGCTCTATGCCCTCCTCGTAGGTAAGGGGATCGCTCCTTCGCCACTAGCGTCTCAGTTCTTTGGTACAACGGATGAGAAGCAGATCAATGAATTCATCAAGCAACTCTCTGATAAGCAGATCCAAGCAGCTCCTGCTGAGCAGCGTGGTCAGCTCATGCAGGTGCAGGGTCAGTTTGAACAACTTCAGAAGCAGATCCGCTCTCAGCGTCTCCAGCAGAAGCTGACGACCCTCCTAGCTCGTACCTATAAGATCAATGATGTAGACAGAGAGCTCACCGCTGGTAATGAGAGCCGTACTGTGGCTCTCGTGCGTAGCTCTGCTGCGATGATCACGGATGCTTCGGCTACGCCTAGCGATGTCGAGGTGAAGAAGTTCTATGACGAGCACAAGGATACCTACAAGATGCAGTATCCGCTGACGGAGGTCAGCTACATCAGCCTGCAGGTAGTCCCCTCACAGGCTGACTATAAGGCTGCTGAAGAAGAGAAGGCCAAGGCTGTCGCTGAGCTTCGCTCTGCTACGTCGGCTAATGTCGAGTCCATCCTACGTGGCTACTCTTCTTCCTCCAAGTTCTTCTCCAAGAGCTACCTCACCGGTGCTGAGCTCGATGAGCTAGGTCTTAGCGCTGACCAGATCGCTTTCGTCAAGAGTGCAGAGGCTGGTGCAGTGAATGATCCTCAGCTCGTCAGCGATCGCTACGACATCGTGAAGGTCACGGGCAAGAAGATGGCTACCTCTGGTCTCTCCGTCCGTATGATCGTCCTCAACGATAGCATCAAGGGACGTACCGATAGTCTCTATCGTCTCCTACAGGGTGGAGCTAACTTCGCTGAAGTGGCTAAGGCTAACAGCATCGATCCTCAGACTGCTGCTCAGGGTGGGCTCATTCAGCTCCCCAATCAGTATGGTTCGGTAGATAGCACCTTCTCTGAAGCTCGCCTTGCTCAGATCGCTGCAAGTGCAGGACTTGCTCTTGATACCCTCTACAAGGTACCTGTCGGTACGGTCGTTCGTCTTGGACAAGCGCCTATCGCTATCCTGCTCAAGGCAGAGAATCCTCAGCCTGCTGTCGAAGTCTATCAGCTAGCTTATCTCTCGATCCCTGCTAGCTTCTCTCCTGCAACATATAATGCCAAGTATGCTGCGATGAATCGTATCCTCGGTGCTGGTGGTGGCTTTGATGCTATGGCTAAGCTCGCAGAGAAGGAAGGTTTCAGTGTCGCTCGTAATATCCCCGTCACTACACAGTCTGTTGCTCTCGGGCAGATCCCAAGCTCCCGACAGATCGTTAGCTGGGCGCTTAATGCTAAGGACAATGAAGTCAGCCCTAAGCTCTATACTTGTGGTACGGACTATATCGTGATCCCAGCCGTAGGTAAGCATACCCCCGCAGGTATCGCACCACTCTCTGCTGTGAAGGATGAGATCATCGCTTACCTCAGTGCTCAGAAGAAGGCAGAGAACCTCGTGAAGCGTCTCGAGGGCAAGAAGCTCGCTTCGCTCGATGCCTATGCTGCTGAGCTTCAGACGAAGGTCGATACGCTGGTCGATGTGAATTACCTCGTTCGTGGCAGTGAGCCTGCTGAGTTCAATGGTTATGCGATGACCACGCCTATCGGTAAGCTCTCTAAGCCTTTCGCTGGTAGCAATGCTGAAGTGATGGTTGTCCAGCCTCTCTCTAAGACTCCAGTAGACAAGCAGGCGCTTCAGGCACAGCTACGCCAGCAGGAGATGGGGCTAGCACGTCAGTATAGCTTCCGCGCTTTCTCTGGATTCCTGCAGAGCCTAAAGATCGAGGACAATAGAGCCCGCTTCTTCTAGTCCTCACATTATCTCACCGTTAGATCACATAGCGTAAACCCTTAGCTGGTCTGACGAGTTATAAGAAAGGCTGTCCGTAGGGTCTCTCCCTCGGACAGCCTTCCTCTTTCCTTCGATTTATCCCAAGACTATCTCCCCATGCCTACAGGCAAACGAATACTCCTAGGACTGACCCTAGACGAACTAACTACAGAGGTGACCACTCTCGGTATGCCTCGCTTCACCGGTAAGCAGATCGCTCAATGGCTCTATGATAAGCGTGTCACTTCGATCGACGAGATGACTAACCTCTCTAAGGCCAATCGTGCACTCCTCTCGGAGCACTTCGAGGTAGGACGTTCTGCTCCCGTGATGAGTCAGCTCTCGAAGGATGGTACACGTAAGTATCTCTTCCAGGTTAAGGCTGGTGGCCTTGTGGAAGCCGTCTTCATCCCAGAGAAGGATCGAGCTACCTTGTGTATCTCGTCCCAAGTAGGCTGTAAGATGGACTGCCTCTTCTGCATGACTGGTAAACAGGGCTTCAAGGGGAATCTCTCTACGGGAGAGATCATCAATCAGGTACTCTCTGTCGAGGAGTCCCTTCAGCTGACCAATATCGTCTATATGGGGATGGGAGAGCCTCTGGATAATGCGGCCAACGTGATGAAGAGTATCGAGGTCATGACGAGTGCCTGGGGCTTGGCTTGGTCGCCTAAGCGCATTACGCTCTCTACGGTCGGCGTGCGCCGTGGTCTCGAGCGCTTCCTCAAGGAGACTACTTGTCACCTCGCTGTCAGCCTTCATAATCCTTTCCACGAGGGACGCCTAGAGCTGATGCCTGCAGAGGGAGGACTGCCTTTAGTCGATACTCTACAGATGATCCGTGAGGCAGACTTTACGGGACAGCGTCGTGTATCCTTTGAGTACATCGTCTTCGATGGAGTCAATGATAGCCCCGAGCATGCTCGGGAGCTGGCTCGTCTCCTTCGTGGCATTCCCTGCCGTCTTAATCTGATACCTTTCCATCAGATCCCCAATGTCCCTCTACGTCCCTTGGCTCGAGAGAAGATGGAAGTCTTCAAAAGCCAACTAGAAACCCTAGGCTATGTCACGACTATCCGTACCTCACGAGGGGAAGATATCTCGGCAGCCTGTGGTATGCTCTCCACTAAGGAGCAGATGGCTCGACAACAAGAAACCCCAGCGAACTAATCCCTCTAGCCGTGATCCTTCAGCGTCTTCATCTTCTCAACTTCAAGAGTATAGCCTCTGCGACCTGTGACTTTTCGCCTAAGGTGAACTGCTTCATTGGTCTGAATGGTATGGGGAAGACCAACATGCTCGATGCGCTCCATTACCTGGCCTTCACGAAGAGTCACCTGGCGATTACAGATGCACTAGCTGTACGGCGAGGACAGGATGCTGCCTTGCTCGAGGGGATCTACCAGAGTGATCAGGGGGATGAGCGCCAGCTACTCCTTCAGATCCGACCAGGACATCGCAAGATCCTTAAGCGAAATAAGAAGGAGTATGGCAAGCTAAGCGAGCATATCGGTGCGTTTCCCTTGGTCATCGTTTCCCCACAGGACTATCAGCTCATCCTCGGGGGGAGTGATGAGCGTAGGCGCTTCATCGATCGTCAGCTAGCTCAGCAGGATAGTGTCTATATGGCAGCTCTTGCCCAGTATCATCGCATACTGGAGCAGCGCAATAGCTTACTTAAGGGACAGCAGGCCTCTGATTCTGTCCTTGATGTCTTAGATCTCCAGCTGGAGCAGGTGAGCCCGATCCTCTATGAGCGTCGTATGGCTTTCGTAGAAGCCTTCGTTCCCCTCTTCCAGCAGTATTATACAGCGATTAGTGGAGGGCAGGATCAAGTTTCTCTAGGCTATGAATCCACTCTCAAGGAGCACCAGGGGCACATCCTAGAGCTTCTCCGTGAGACACGCCAGCGTGACCGCTTGATCGGCTATACGACGATCGGCCTGCATAAGGATGATCTTCCTATGCTTCTCGATGGGGAGCTGATACGTAAAGTCGGGAGTGAAGGGCAGAACAAGACCTTCCTGATCTCTCTCAAGTTCGCTCAGTATTCACTCCTCTCAGAGACCAATCCCGAGCGTCCGATCCTACTCCTCGATGATATTTTTGACAAGCTCGATGCTGAGCGTGTGGAGCGCATCATTCGTTTGGTCGGGGGAAGCGATTTCGGTCAGATCTTCATTACTGATACGAATCGCAAGTATCTCGATGAGATCGTTCGGTCGTGGGGAGAAGACTTCCGTCTCTTCGCCGTGCATGAAGGGGAGATCACAAACCTCGACGCCTAGTCTGTCATGAAGCATAGCGAGACACTTACCTTAACTGAGGCCATTGGGGCTCTTTGGGACGAAGATCCGGAGCTGCACGAGCAACTACTGATCCATCGCCTTAAGGAGCTTTTACCCGAGATCATTGGTCCTGCCTACCGCTGGGTACTCTCTTCGGATGTCCAAGATGAGACGCTCTACCTGCGTACCTCCTCCTCGACCATTGCTCAGGATCTACGCCTTCGTGCTCCAGCTTTGTTGCGTTCGTTGAATGATCGACTTGGTGCGGAGCTTCTCCGTTCCCTCCATATTTACTAGCGATAGAAGATACTATAAGCCCCCTCACGAGTTAAAGAATGCTGGTGAGGGGGCTTGCTATTGGGTAGATGCGTTATTCTGTATAGGATATCTATCGGATAGATCTTAGACTAGTTCGTCGGGAGCTAGATATTTTGATCCTCTCCGCTCAATAGTAAGGTATTAACGGGTGCTTCGGATGTATGCCATAGAAGCAACGTTGTTCTTTGAGAGAAGTAACGTTGAATAGGAGAAAAAGCAACGTTGCTTTCATGCTGAATCAACGTTGCTTTAGTGACGTTGATTTAAGTCATTTATTGAGAGAGCTGAGCATCTCAGATGTCAGCTTACTAAGTATTCTGCACTCTGGTTGGGATGCTTGTAGACTCTCCTATACACAAATCCCCGCCTTCTTTAGAGAAAGGCGGGGATTCGCTATTTTTAATTGTCCTGAAAGAGTCGACTTAGAGCTGGCGAACGAGTTCGCTGAAGATGCGACCCATACGTTCGGAGGCAGCGTTAGCAGCGCGGATCACGTCATCGCCATCATTGACGAAGTCGTCATCGAAGTGCCATCCTTCGTTAGTGATCACGGACATACCGAAGACACGGATCCCAGCATGACGAGCGACGATAACCTCAGGGACGGTGCTCATACCGATAGCATCTCCACCCGAGCGTGCCCAATAGTTGTACTCCGCAGGAGTCTCATACGAGGGCCCCGTAAGACCAACGTAGACTCCTTCGTGTACATGGATACCGAGCTCCTGAGCAATAGCTTTTGCCTTCGTGATAAACTCACGGTCATAGGGGCGAGTCATATCTGGGAAGCGAGGACCAAACATCTCCATGTTAGGGCCGATGAGTGGATTGGGAAGGTTGTTGATATGATCACGGATGATCATGAGATCGCCGACACGGAAGGATTGGTTGATCCCCCCAGCAGCGTTGGAGACAAGCAGGTTCTCGATGCCGAGGAGCTTCATGACACGTACAGGGAAGGTCACCTGCTCCATAGGGTACCCTTCGTAGTAGTGGAAGCGCCCCTGCATACACAGTACGGGTACGCCCGAGAGCGTCCCTGCGATGAGGTTCCCCTTATGACCGATAGCGGTCGAGTGAGGGAAGTGAGGGATCTGGCTATAGGGGATGACAGTGGGATGCTGAAGCATTTCCCCGAGATTACCCAGTCCGCTACCGAGGATGATGGCGGTCTTTGTGTCCTTAGGGAGGCGGGAGGCGAGATAGTTCGCAGCCTCGTGATAGTGTTGGTCAAGCATAGTGATTGGAATATATCTTGCTGAATGTTGCTAATACTTCGTACCTCAAGGGTATAGCAAATATAGCAATAATCGGGGAGGGGAGACAGCGCTATCTACTCCTTCTCTTGCACGGTGGAGTTGTAGGGGACCAGCTTCAGCTCGCCGCTTTCGTATTCGGCAAGGAATATATCTGCAGCAGACTCATATCCCATCTTTTGCAGCTCCTCGGCGAGCCACTCTTCGGTGCGGTCTACGTCATCCAGCACGCTGGTCTGTACGATGCCATCTGTGATGACAGGGTACTTGGGGTTCTCCTCGCCTCTCAGGACGATGATGAGCTCTCCATTCTGCTCGAAGACAGCTCGCTTCACGTCACGGATGTGGTAGACTCCCTCACGGCGTAGCTTGAATGCCACTTCATTCGCCGTGATCTTAGCCTTACGGCAAGCCTCTACATCGAGGACCCCGTGCTTGATGAGGACAACGGGAGCACCATCGATGAATCTCTTGATGGCATGGTTCTTCGCCTTGAGCCGTCGCAGACCGATGATGAGGAAGGCCCAGATGGCGAGGACGGCTGCAAACTGGAAGATCGAGATGGCTGGGCTATAGATGATCC
This sequence comes from uncultured Porphyromonas sp., assembly GCA_905372565.1. Classification (GTDB taxonomy): domain Bacteria; phylum Bacteroidota; class Bacteroidia; order Bacteroidales; family Porphyromonadaceae; genus Porphyromonas. The sequence continues at coordinate 12,712 of CAJPPK010000030.1, forward strand.
CACCGATGATACCCCCGAGTACATAGTTCTGCACCTGGTCTATCGCAGAGGTTGGTGCCAGATTGCCCTTGCCGGACTTGTTGATGACGAGGACAATGGCAAGTAAGCCCAGGAGTAGCTTCAGGAAGACGTTCAGATAGAAGAGGTCATCCGACTGGAGGTAGGAAAGTGCTGTCATATTATATGAATGAGGTGAGATTGATTAGACTGCTGTTAGAATGAGATGTCGAGGCCGGCATCGACTACATTGTAGTCCTTACGTATGTCTACGATGGGGTCTGTATCATAGATCAGGCGGTAGGCGCCTCGTATCCCGATGGTGGGCGTGATGTTGTACTTGAGGTCAACGGCACCTCCGAAGCGGGCTTCCTTGAAGTAAGTGTCAGGAGTCGCTTGATGGATGGCGGTCGTCGTGAGCTCCCAGTGCTCGCCGATCTTATTCCGCATGCTGAGCGAGAGATGGCTCTTGATGCGGTGGCTGTAGGCATACTTGGGGCCATTCGCAGCGGGCATCGGGCGCTCCCACTCTTCATATTCGTAGAATAAGCCCAGTGTAGCAAACATGAGGGTTGTTGAGGAATTCAGCAGACGATAGCGCGACTGAATCCCCGTAGAGAACTTAAAGACCATCCCTCTACTCGCAGCCCACTGAGACTCCGCGTAAGGGTAGACCTCGAAGGCTCGGTCCAGCAGGTAGCGATACTCGGCATGTATATATCCCCCACTGAGAGTCACCTTCTTGCCGAAGGAGGAGAACTCAAACTTATTCATCAGGTTGACCACTCGGCTACGCTTGATGAGCAGGTTGATATTGGCACTATTGCGGAAAGTGAATACGTCCTCCTTCTCGGTCTGGAAGTTGAGTGAAGGGCTGATCGTCCCCTGTAGTGTCTTCGTGCTATCGATACTCATCGTCATGTTCTCAGAGAAAAGCATCTGTGCATATCCCTGAACTGGAGCCATGAGGACTACGAGCAAATAGAGTAAGCGCTTCATATACATAGTTAATCGATTGTTAACTGATCTATTTTGGTGCAAAGATATATAAAATGAATTCTGATCTATCAGTCAAATATATACTGGTAGTACAGCAACTTAAATGACCGAATTCACCGAATAGAATAGTACTTGATATAGAGAGTATATCAAGCACTAAGCATGTATTCTGAGAGAGGAGGGAGTTCCCTATATGGGAGCTAGCGATGTAGATCTATCGATCAGTTCACTTGCGCCTTCCTATAGGTCTAATTTCGATGTTGTTTCAGCCAGTCTTGGGAAGAAGATCCGACCATCTAGTCAGCGTAGATGAAGGGATATACCTACATCACCATCTTCTTATTCGAAGTGGGAGCTACGACGATGCGCTGTCGACGATCGTCATAGGTGGGTGAGAAGAAGTTGAAGCGAGGCTGGGTATATTCAGTGTGAATACCTAGTAGATCAATTAGGGCATGGGTGAGGAGGTCGGATAAGATCCGTTTGTCTCGCTGACGGCTTAGCTGTCGCCAGAGATCAGGACGCTCCTTGCGTAGCTGTGGAGAGAAGTAGACGAAGAGCGGGATCTCCACCGCCTTGGGCACAAGAGCGTGCCCCATAAGCTCTGGGTGATCTTCATCGAAGAGAGCATCTCCATGATCGGAGAGATAGATCACTAGAGCATTCTCGTCACGATAGGCTTGGATAATCTCATGGATGATATGGTCGGTATAGAGGAGACTATTAGCGTAGCTAGCGATGATTTCGTCCTTACGCTCGTCCTTGCGCTCGGGGAGGCTATCGGGAGTGAAGCGAGCGAAGGCTTCGGGATAGCGCTCACTATAGGTCATGTGTGATCCCATCAGGTGTACTACCTGGAAGAGTCCAAGAGGTGAGCTTACTCGGAGACTATCCGGTAGGTTATCATAATGGTAGAGTAGCGGTAGTATAGCTTCATCGTAGAGGTCTGGACGATTGGAAACACCTTCACCACCTAGTCCTTTGAAGAATGAAGGGTTGCCTGTAAGGATATCCGCTTGACGACCGAGGAGGTTGGAGATGGAGTATTCGCCTGTGATCTCTTGGTTGGCGATCCATGCTGTGGCATAGCCTGCTTGACGAAGCACTTGGATGAGGGAGGGAAACTGGTACCAAGGTCTTAGTCCTTCTTCGTAGGTGAAGAAGGTCAGCGAACGGGTATTCGATAGGATGGTCGCCGTAGCAGGTGATACGACATCGGTAAAGGCAAGAAGCTCCTTTGACTGCAGAAGACTATCGGTATATGGGGTATTCTCGAGTGGATAGCCATAGCAGTGCATGCTACTTCGACGAGCTGATTCGCCGAGGATAAGGATGACATGGAGAGGCTTCTTCGAGATAGGGCGTGGGATGGTAAGAGCTTCGACTGCTCGCTGGCTATCACGGATCTTCGCTTGCTCTTCTGCGATACGCTTCGTGGCATCGTGTGCTCCGAGAGTATTATAGATGAGACGATCAAAGCCCGAAGTATAGAGTCCCGTGAAGCTGATGTGCTTCTTGTAATAGGTCAGGTCACTAGGTAGATGGGCTATGGGGCCAAGAAAGATAAGAGCCGTCCCCGTGATATAACCCAAGAGACTAAATAGGATAGGATGTTTCTTGGTGAAAAGGCTGGTGACCAAGGCGAAGCATGCAGCAGGTAAGAGCTGAATGAGGACAGCTATCGCTTGGCTTGCTGTGATGCTGTCGAGGAATTCGCTCCCCTCACGCCAGTTCGTCGAGAGCATGATCTGCGCCAAGTCCATATTGTAGGTGACGTGATAGAGCCCGATGAGGTAGAGCTCGTACGCAGAGAGGAGGAGCGTAATGCTAGCAAAGAAGAAGCCTAAGAGGCGAACTAGCCACTTCTGTGAGAGAAGAGCAAATAGGAGGGTGAGGAGACTAGCCCAGCCACCTATGCGAAGGAGTTGGTCAAGTACTAGAGGAAGTACCTCGCTGGATGGCACTTCGGTTTGGTAGGGAATATAAGCAAGTAGCACACGTAGCTGGGCTAGGAAGACGAGGACGAAGAGCCAAAGGCGCTCGCTCAATCTTCGCCCGAAGGCTACGTGTGCTACTTTGTTTAGGAGGGAAGATCCCCGCATCTAAGCGTGCTTGAAAAGACGACGTGCGACCTCTCGAGCTTCGGCGATGATCGCTTCTTGCCCAGGGACGTACTTGTCTCGCATGAGGATGTGTCCGTCGATGATGACTGTGTCTACACAGCTACTACCTGAGGTCGCATAGACGAGGTTGGAGGTGAGATTATTCAGCGGTACGAGCTCGGGTGTATTGAGATCCACGAGGCAGACATCCGCCAGCGCACCTTCTTCGACTCGTCCTGCGGGAATACCTAGAATATCTGCACCGACACTCGTAGCGGAAGCGAAGATATCATCTGCCTTACATGCCGTACTATCGAATCTCCATCCCTTACCGAGGAAGGAGGCTAGCTTCATCGCCACGATCATATCGAGGTTATTCGACGAAGAGCAACCATCCGTCCCGATGCCTATGCGAATGCCACGACGCTTCATCTCCTCATACTTGAAGGCATAGCCACTAGCAAGCTTGAGGTTAGAAGCCGGATTGTGCACCACGCTGACATTGTGCTTGGCCAGCAGATCCATCTCTTCGTCATCGATCCAGACGACATGTGCTAGGACAAGATGCTCGCTAAGGATACCGAGCTTCTCTAGGTAGCGAACGGGCGTAAGACCATGCAGGCGGACGCATTCATCGATCTCACCCTTCGTCTCGGAGAGATGCAGGTGGATCTTTACGTTATGCTCCTTGGCAAACTGGTGGCAGAACTGTAGCTGCTCTCCGTTCACCGTGTAGATCGCATGTGGCCCGAGGGTGAAGGTGATACGATCACTAAACTCCTTGAAGCGCTCGAAGTACTCGTAGCTTCGCTTGCGATCCAGCTCTGCACGCTCGGCATTGCCCTGATCGAAGAGTGTGTAGGAGAGGTGTGCACGTAGTCCCATCTCTTCGACTGCCTTCGCTGTCTCGAGTGGGTGCATATACATATCGAGGAAGCAGGTTGTCCCCGAGCGAAGCATCTCAAGACAAGCGAGCCGAGCACCGACATAGACATCATGAGCGGTCATCTGAGCTTCGACCGGCCAGATATAATCCTCGAGCCAAGTCATCAGCGGCAGGTCATCGCCATAGCCTCTGAAGAGCGTCATCGAAGCGTGCGTATGCGTGTTGATGAAGCCAGGGATGATCGCCTTGTCCGTGCCGTCCAGCACCTCTGCTCCAGCTGGAGCAGAGATACCTTCGACGATACGGGCTATGCGGTTGCCCTCGATGAGGACGTCGGTGAGCTTGTCCTGATGAAGGACATTCTTAATAAGGATGGACATTTATAATTCGTGTTCTGTGATTGCATTTAGGAGACGAACAAGAGAGCGTCCAATCGCATATGCTAGATTGACAGGCACTGCATTGCCTATCTGTTTATACTTTGAGAAGAGAGAGCCTTCAAATACCCATTCATCAGGGAAGGTTTGAATGCGTGCATATTCTCGAACACTCAAAGGGCGAGTCTCTGTCGGGTGACAGCGTTCTGTCTGTTTCTGGGCTGGAGCACACGTAAGTGTTAAGCTTGGTTCATCTAATGAGAGACGCCTAGCCATACCAGTCTTACCTCCTCCAAGACCATAGCTTCCACCCATATACTCCTTCTGTATTTGTAGTGGTAGATCCTTCCAACATCCACCCTGAGGAACAAGATCCATTACAGCTCTCTTCTTTTCTGGATACTTCTGACCCTCACTCAAGGGGACATCAGTTGGGAATAGCTCTCCAGCAAAGAAAGCATCTCGTAGCGTCATCACACGTTTGTAAGGCTTAGGCCAAGTGAATGCTGGAAGTGAAGCGACTAAATCATTGCGTACGGCTATCAAGATTAAACGTTCACGCTTTTGTGGCACTTGATACATAATAGAACGAAGTACCTTAGGCTCTAGAAGCGTATAGCCCAATTCTGATATAGTTCTTCGGATAGTCTCAAGAGTCCTCCCTGAGTCATGCACAAGAAGCCCTCGGACATTTTCTGCCATGAGTACTTTGGGTTGAGTCTCCTGAGTTGCACGTGCTAGCTCAAAAAATAAAGTGCCTCGAGTATCAGCAAATCCACCCTGCTTCCCCGCATAAGAAAAAGCCTGACAAGGGAAGCCACCAGTAAGAAGATCGACTTTCCCTTTATAGTGATTCAAGCTGAGATGGTGGATATCAGATTGCACGACATGCCACTCTGGACGATTTGAGAGCAGTGTACGGCAGGCATCGTGGTCTATCTCATTCAGTAGGAGATGTGAGAAGCCTGCTTTTTCCATCCCCAGAGCCAGCCCACCAGCTCCTGCGAATAGCTCAATTGAAGTATAGGGACGTAAAGGCTCAGTCTGTAGTTCCTCATCCCACGAGGAATCCAGCATATCCTTGACAAGAGGGACGTGTCGCAGTGAACCCAGAGAATAGAACATTCTTCCTCCGACTACAACATCTGGGATATAGGTGCCATTAGCGATCCACTTTTGCACAGTGGCTCGTGATACCCCCATTAGATTGGCAAAGTTCTCAGGACTAATTATCTGACTTGTCGTCACGGAATCCATTATATGAGCTGAATGCGAGCAAGTATATCGAATTAAAAAGGTTAGAAGATGTCTCACAGAGTTCTTTATAGACGCTGTTCTCTATTCCTTGAGCACCGATGGAAGCCAAGACATCCTCTAATACGAGAGGAAGAGCCTTACAGAGCTTATGGAATGCGAGTGGGTCACCGAAGGCTTGTTCGTAGAAGCGGTCTATTGACATTCTACGTATCTGCTTGTGAGAAGTTCCGTTGATAAACCATTTCTCATTAGAAGAAGTTCGGGCAATAACTTCGACCAAGATACAAGTAGCCTCATCATCGTGAAGAATTCGATCTTGCATAAACGAATAAGTAGCCAGGGCAGATCGACTATTCATCGTGTTGTGCTTGTTCTTCAGCTCAACGAATATGTGCTTCTCTTGATTGATTATATCAAACCCCGCATCGGGTACTTCCCAGCCTCCACCGACATAGCGGAAGAGGTTCTGGTGGAAGTATCCGATGTGGTTAGTATTTGACTTGTCTATTTGTCGGATGCACTCAGCCTCAATGATTTCCTCAATCTTCTTGTCATAAATCTGAGCATCAAATGTCAGCTTGATTGGATCGACAAGGTTTTTGTTGAATTCACGCAAGCTTATGCTTCTCCGATACCGTAAGACCGTCTCCTTGACGTGGTCGAAGATATTCTGGTCTGAGATAAAGCCCAGTCCGTAAGTTCTCATTAGTGCTTGGGGTAGACCTTGTAGAATTCGGCTACAGCCTCGATACCCTTGTAGAAGATGTCGAGAGGCAGATTCTCGTTGGGTGAGTGGATCGCATCGCTTTCCAGCCCGAAGCCCATAAGGATGGTCTTGATCCCGAAGACACGTTCGAAGGCTGCGATGATGGGGATACTACCACCACTGCGCAGACCAAGAGGACGCTTGCCGAAGGCTACGCCGACAGCTTCTTCGGCTGCACGGTAAGCGGGCAGGTCGATGGGGCAAAGGTAAGCCTCGCCACCGTGCATCTTCGTGACCTTGACACGGATATACTTAGGAGCGATACCTTCGATATAGTCCACGAGAGCTTGGCTGATCTCCTTGTGGTCTTGATTAGCTACGAGACGGCAAGAGACCTTAGCATAAGCCTTGGAGGGAAGGACAGTCTTCGAACCTTCGCCTTGGTAACCACCCCAGATACCGCACACGTCGAAGGAAGGACGACAGCTATTACGCTCGAGCGTGTGGTAGCCCTTCTCACCGAAGAGATCATCTACGTCGAGGAACTTCTTGTATGCTTCTTCATCGAAGGGGATCTGACGGATCATCTCACGCTCTTCCGGCGTTAGGTCGACGACCTTGTCATAGAAGCCGGGGATGGTGATACGTCCGTCCTTGTCCTGCACTTGAGCGATGAGCTTACAGAGCTCGTTGATGGGGTTAGCGACGGCACCGCCGAAGTGACCCGAATGAAGGTCGTGGTCGGCACCCGTCACTTCGATCTGCCAATAAGCTAAACCACGCAGACCCGTCGTGATCGAAGGAGTCTCGGCGCTGAGCATGCTGGTATCAGAGACGATGATGTTGTCGGCCTTGAGCATCTCAAGGTGTTCACGGCAGAAGGGCTCCAGGTTCGTCGAACCGATTTCTTCTTCCCCTTCGAGGAGGAACTTCACGTTGCAGTTCACGAGTCCGAGGGCGAGCGCCGTTTCGAAGCCCTTGATCTGGATCATTGACTGGCCCTTGTCGTCGTCCGCACCACGTGCCCAGATGTGGCCGTCACGCACTTCGGGTTCGAAGGGTTCGCTCTTCCAGAGGTCAAGTGGTTCGGGGGGCATCACGTCATAGTGACCGTAGACGAGAAGCGTGGGGAGAGAAGGATCCTTCTGGTAGTGACCGAAGACGATAGGGTTGCCTGGCGTCTGGAAGATCTCTGCGTGCTGGACGCCGATCTTCTTTAGGTGGCTCTGCCAATACTCGGCAGCACGCTGCATGTCGGGCTTATGCTCGCTCTTGGCGCTGACAGAAGGGATACGAATTAGTTCAAAGAGATCCTCGAGGAAGCGTCCTTCGTGCTCGTGGATATAGTCCTTGATTTGGCTCATAATGGGTCTAGTTCTTAGGATGAATGTATTGTTTGAGGGGAGCGAAGGGCTCTAGAGCCCTCAGCTTTGCCCTACTAAAGGTAGGAAAAAACTCTGTCTTTTCTGCGCTAGCCCTTGGCTTTCCTCGTCTTTCGCAGGGCCTGTCGGAAGTGAATACCCTCGAGGGTGAAGTAGCGCTTGGATGGTCGAAGGTGTACTTTGACCTCCTTGACGTGGAGTGTGGGGTTGAACTTCTCGCCCTGCTCGATGACTTGGCTCTTGAAGGTGGGCATCAGGCGGCCGAGGCGTCCGTAGTCGACGATGGCGCCCTCTGCGACGAGGTCGCGGGCAGTGTCTGCGGCGAGGTTGAGGACGCTCTGCACTTCCATGTAGTTGAGCGTGG
>CAJPPK010000031.1 GCA_905372565.1 uncultured Porphyromonas sp.
TGTCATCATCCATGACGGGAGCAAGCCCAGCGTCGGTGCCATAGAAGTCATTGCGCCCTTCGAGGCGAAGTACGAGGCTGTGGATGCCCTTCGTATAGCTTAGAGCGGCGAAGAGGGAGCGATTCTTGTCATGCGTCGAGCGCCACTGCTTGCCACCAGAGAGGAAGCCACCAGCGTAGAAGTTCAGGCCATCGGTGATCTTCCCCCCTACCTGTGCCCCGAGGTCGAAGTAGCCAAGGCTACCGCCACGCACGTGTGCCCCGAGGGTGAACTGCTCCGTAGGTACTCGGCGGGTGATATTGACGACGCCACCGGTAGCCGCATAGCCATAGAGGACAGAGGCTGGACCTTTGAGCACCTCGATACGCTCGACATTGTAGAGGTCGCCCAGAGGGTACGAGTTGATCGTTGAGCGTTCGTCTCGGACGCCATCGACCATATAGATCGTATTGTAGAAGCCACGGACAGAGACCTCACGGAAGGCTCCAAAGCTGGACTTCATCTGCACGGCAGGTACGAAGCGCATCGCATCGGTGACCTGAGTGATGGCACGCTCTGTAAGGGCAGAGGCACTCAGGCTACTGATCGTCAGAGGGAGCTTCTTCACGGGGACAGCCAGTGGGCTGACACCGACTTCGAGATTCTGGCGACCATAGACGGAGACGCTATCAAGCTGGTGAATCGTATCCCGACGAGACTGTGCGCCGAGACTACTCGCTAGGCAGAGTGAGCCCAGGAGGGAAAGGGTAAGCGTTTTCTTCATAAGACGTCTTACACGTAGAATAAAAGAATGATGTAATAATAACTTGGTTTTGGTTAGAAGAAGTTAGAGGGCTTAGCTGATGTGCCCCTCTCCTCCCGACGAGCGCAAAGATAAGGTATTCTTTTAGACCTGCCTTATTTCTCCGATCAGGCACTTTTTGCTACCCCAAATTCCCTCTTCCGCAAAACAACTAGTAGGCACTACTGTTGCCCCTCAGGTGGCACTACTGTTGCCTCTGGAGAGGCACTACTGATGCCCCTTTGGAGGCAACACTGTTACCCCCAAGCCCATCGACCCCGATCAGGGGGAGCTTCATCCTAGCCCCAAGAGGAGACATTAGCTCATCTATGCATAGAGGTGAATAGGTAGTCATGCTGAGGGCTAAGCCTATAAAATAGGCAGCCTCGACCCTGAAAGGAGGAGGGGTCGAGGCTGTGCAATCCATGTGTGTTCGTCGAGGCATCCCTGCCTGAACTAGATCGTTGGTAACAATTACGATTGCTTCGAATTGATGAAACAAAGGTGATAAGAATAGATCAGAAAAACAAGCTCTATGCCCTCTGATCTAAAAGTTTAACCTCTATTCACATAGCACAGAAAGGTAAGCCCTAGAGGCTCCGCTTACACAAAGAGGTTTACCTTAAAGTGCTAAGAAAAGTAGTCAGTTTACCTCCCCGATGATTAACATTCATTAACCGAAAAGACAGCCCTACTTCCTTTATTTTTTTAGACCCTTCACTCGGGAGGGATGTTGCTTGACGAAATCTGCCCAATTTTTCGTTGCCCCCGCCCCACTACTCCGCAGTGGTGAGGAGGTCAAGAAGTGATGGCAGAGCGCTGCGGCAAGTCCATCCGTAGCATCAAGCTCCTTGGGCATCTGCTCGGGAGGGATCTTGAGATAACGCTGCACCATGCCTGCGACCTGCTCCTTGGAAGCAGCCCCATTGCCCGTGATCGCCTGCTTGATACGCATAGGCACATACTCGGTGATCGGGATATCACGAGTCAAGGCAGCCGCCATCGCTACCCCCTGGGCACGCCCCAGCTTCAGCATACTCTGGACATTCTTGCCAAAGAAGGGAGCTTCGATGGCCAACTCGTCTGGATGAAACTCGTCGATCAAGCCCCGCACACGCTCGAAGATCTTCTTCAGTCGGAGGTAGTGATCTTCGTACTTATTCAGAGCGATAACTCCGAGAGCCAGCAGACGAGCCTGCTGCCCCTTGACCTCGATGAGTCCATAGCCCATGACGATGGTACCGGGGTCGATCCCCATGATGATACGTTCGCCCACAGTCAGTTCTTTAGATGAAGTAGAGGAGATAGTAGGGGGAGGCTAGTTGGTATGATCAATGGTATGCATGATCGTACTAAAGCCAATGACCTCCTCCCCAAACGTGTCTACCAAACGCTGAGCAAGCGTGAGACCGAGGTCTGAGAGTAGCTCCTGCAGATGGAACTGACTCGGGGTATAGAAGTGTAGTGCGAAGGAGCGGGTCTCCTCCTCTTCCTCGCGAGGCTGGATACGATGCAGACGGAGCTCGGAGACCGATCCGTGATGCTGTAAGGCTGGGAGATAAACGCGACGCATGAAGTCAAGGAAGTCAGTCTCCCGAGTAGGCGTCAGGATGAAGGTGGTGTTATATAGGATCATACTTGTCGTGATATAAGCCGTGAGAGTGGGAGAAAGTGAAAACTTTTTCCTCCCAGAAGTAGGACAAAGATACTGGGAAATGAAATATTTACTACCTTTGTAGCGATGATGGGGGCAAGAGGCCTCATCTATTTGTCATTCAGCAATTGGGGTATTAGCTCATCTGGCTAGAGCGCGACACTGGCAGTGTCGAGGTGAGCGGTTCGAGTCCGCTATACTCCACATAGCATGAGGGACATGGCGTGTCCCTTCATCATATAATACCGCAGAGAGACCTCATTGGGGTCCATATGAGGGGCTGAAAGATGCCGAGACCTCGATATAGTAGCTTCGACTTATTGCTGAGTCGAAAAGTTGCCGTATCTTTGCGGTGTTATTCATGACGAATTCGAAATCAATAACTATTTAACGTAAAGAAAGAAGATGAAGAAGTTTTTCGCTTTCGCAGTTGTAGCTGTTGCAGCTACTTTTGCTTCTTGCTCTGGTAACAGCGACAAGAACGTTGCTGACTCTGTAGCTATCGACAGCACGATCGTAGAAGAAGTAGTAGCTCCAGTAGACTCTGCTGTTTCTGCTATGACTGACTCTGCCAAAGCTGTTATCGACAGCCTTGTTAAGTAAGCACTGCACAAAACAGAGCTTCAGTCCCCTGGACTGAGACTCGACGGAAAAAGGTCTCGTGGGTCACTGATCCGCGAGACCTTTTCGCTTGTTCCTCCTCTAGAGGCTGAGGGATGCTCCTCACCTTGACATACATCTCACCATCGAAGAAGATCCTATGATCACCGTAGAGCGCTATCACGACATCAGCATGGGCCACCGCGTCGTCGGCCACGAGAGCAAGTGCCGTCACCTGCACGGACACAACTACCGCATCCACTTCGTCTGCTCCGCTCCCGCCCTAGATACCTTAGGACGAGTCATTGACTTCTCTGAGATCAAGGAGCGCCTTTGCCTTTGGCTGGAGACCGAGTGGGATCATAAGCTCATGCTCTGGAGCGAGGATCCGCTTCTCTCGGAGCTCAAGCGCCTAGCACCAGAGGATCTCTGCATCGTCTCCTTCAACCCCACAGCCGAGCAGATCGCCCGACATCTCGTCGAGGAGGTCGGACCTCGTCAGCTAGCTGGCACGGGGATCACCCTCGTAGCTTGCCGTGTCGAAGAGACACGTAAGTGCTCAGCCACCTACACGCGCTAAAGCATCACCTTCCCACAAGGAAAGCAGCGAGCCCTCAGAGTCAATCGACTCTGAGGGCTCGCTGTTAATTCGTCTCTATATCCACCCGAGGTGAATTCCTCGATCTAGTGTGGTCCCACTTGGGCTTGAACCAAGGACTCCCTGATTATGAGTCAGGTGCTCTAACCGACTGAGCTATAGGACCTGTAGGCAGGGAAGAAGCTACACACTCTTCCCTTCTAGCAGTGCAAAGATAGCGATAACCACAGGATCAGACAAATAGCCTCTACCTTAGCCTCCTTAGTCTCAACTCCTACACATCTTCAGTACTTCCACCATCACCACCCCTCGTTCTCTACTAGGGGTCCTTAGCTAATCCACTCTAGATCAGAGGACACAGTTTTAGGCTAAGGGGGAGAGATTACGTACCTTTGAGGAAAGTGTACGCATCGTACACCCACGATATTCTTACGTAGTGATGAAGAAGGAAATATCCCGACTAATAGCTGTACTTCTGCTTGCCCCCGCTCTCGCCCTAGGAGCAGTGTCCGCCGAAGCACAGAAGAAGGCTACCTCCCCCATTAGCCGAACCGCCCTACATAAAGCCATCGAGCAGGATCGCCCGAAGGAAGCCCTCTATCAAGCTCGAGGACTCAAAGCTCAAGCACAGGACACGAAGGACTTCCCCCTCCTACTCGAAACAAAGAAGACTATTTGGGAGCAACTAGAGCGTCTCGATCCAACCCAACCCTCGACCAGCTACAAGAGCCTTCACGAGCTATCTCAGCTTCCTTGGCTCAAACCTTTAGATCGGGCTGCTCTCCGGCTTTTCTTACTGGAGTACTACCTGAAACCTTACTATTACGCTAGACATGAGAATCGTCCCGTACGCAAAGTCTACGATCCTGTTGATCCTAGCGAATGGCGCGAGGAGCAGTTCCTCGCCTTCTATACGACGCATGTAGATCAGCTTCTCTCCGATCTACCCCTGCTCACCCAGTCACTAAGCCCTTATAGTAGACTCTTTGATCAAGGCTCGAAGGAAGGACTTGAAGGAAGGACCTTCGCATCAGAGCTTCTTCGCCAGCTCACTTCCTCTTCTGCCAAGATCCTATCAGGACTGCGGAAGAAGACCCTTCAAACCCTCCAAACACTCGACCCAGCGAGCCTCCCTCCCTATACCGCTAGCTTCATCGACCAGCAGACGACGATCGATCGTCTAGAGCAACTCGATCCCTCCGCTAAGGAGACAGCACTCCCTGCCGAGCTCGAAGGCTTCCTCCAGCGCTGGGGCAAGGACAAGGTGATCAATCACTATATATCGTGGCTCAAGAACGACTCCCATGCTAGAGGGCTAGCGAAGGTACGCTGGCTAGAGCGCATCAAGCAGGTAGCCAGAGCTCTCTCCAAGCAACAACTCGATGCACTCAACTCTTCGATCCGGTATGCTCGTGAAGCACAGCTTACCCTTCAGCTCCCCGACCTCCTCGTTGGGCGCCGAACGGCTACACTGACTATTCCTCAGGCTTATCTCGTCAGAGAGGTCGAAGTAAGCCTCTACGCTGCTCCTAAGAACTACAATCCGACCCAAACAGAATGGTCAATCACGAAGGGACAACTTCCACTCTGGACCAAGCGTATCACCCTCTCACTCGACAGTCTCGGTCAGCTTGCTAAGGAAGAGCAGGTCGAGATAAGCGTACCCGAAGCAGGTGCCTACCTCGTGAAGTCGAACTATCTCCTCGACAAGGAGGCCAATGGCACACGCGACTCCCAGACAGACTACCTCAATGCCACGGACTACATAGCCCTCAAAAAGATGACCTCACGACAGAACTCTGTCCAGTGGCTCGAAGCGCTCACCGGCAAACCTCTCTCTGGAGCCAGCTTCGAGAGCTACAAGCGGGAGAACTGGCACCAACCAGCACAAAAGGTCGGGCTAGTCAAGGCTGATGCTTGGGGGCGCTTCCCCGTAGGCCAAGCTACCCTTTTCCACCTAGCAGATAGTCGGGATCCCCTCCTTGCAGAGGTGCCCCAGTCGATAGATATAGATAAGGGCTTCAAGCTCTTCGAAGTCAGCGAGCAGGAGCCTCAGCGCATCCAGGGATTCGTCACCCCCGATCGTCCAGCTTATCGTCCGGGGCAGACGGCACGGTTCTATGGGATCCTCTCTCGCATCTTCCCTCAAGCGGAGAAAGCAGTCGTCGTCCCCGACGCACCACTCAGAGTCATGATCTCTGATGCGAGTGGTAATATCGTGCACACTGAGTGGGTCACGACTGACCGCTTCGGGCGCTTCTCTGCGAGCTGTCAACTACCCATCAACTGCCTCACAGGCTCCCATTCTGTCGAAGTCAGCCTCAGGGATAAGAAGGTAAATTTCAGCAGCGACTTCCAAGTCTTCGAATACAAGCGAATGGATGCTCTGCTTACCCTCGACACACCACAGCTTCCTCTCCAGGCGGGGAATAAGGTCACCATTACGGGATCGCTACGCACCCTAAGCGGGAGCCCCATCCCTGGTGCCAAGGTCAACTATACACTCAAGACAAACCGTCTCTTCTTTCACCTCTTCGAGGAGTATTCTCTAGGTCAACCTTCCCAGAACCTCGTCGGAGAGGATCCCATCACGACCGATAGCGAGGGGCGCTTCTCGATCCCTATCACCTTACCTGAGCTACCTACGCAAGAGGAAGAGCTTTTCGAGGGAAGACGCATCTCTTTCCCTTGGCATACCTATACCTTGGAAGTTACGGCCACAGATGCCACAGGAGAGATACACTCCGAGAGTCTCCATCTCCCTGCAGGCAAAAACGTGGGTCGTATAGCACCCTCGCTCGACACCTTCATTGATAAGCACGCAGAGAAGACCCTGCTCTCCTTCGGAACGTTTACCATCGAAAAGTTCGCCTGCGACGTAAACTACAGCATAGAGCAGGAGGAACGAAAGCTCTTCTCCAGCACCACCTCCACCACAGGAGCGAATGTCGATCTAGCCCCTCATCTCCAGAGTCTAGCCCCCGGACGCTATGAGCTACACTATCGCACGAGCTTCTCGGATAGCCTCGAGTATGCGGGCTCTCAGGCCTTCTACCTATTTGATAGCAAGAAGATCGGCAAGCTCAAGGATCTACGCGCCCCTCTTCTACTCTCTCCTGGGAGCGGACACTATAGTGCCACAGAGAGCCCCGTCATCTACTGGGCATCATCCTTGCCCAAGGCCTACATCTTCTACGAGATTTATACGGCACAAGGGATGCTCATGGAGGGGCTATTACGATCAGAGCCCGGACGAGTCCAAGCACTACCCATTGACCTGAGCAAGCGAACAGAGCTCCCAGAAGAAATCAACGTGCGATTCTGGACGGTTCAAGACGGCCACTTCATAGAAGAGAAGACAGACCTAACCCGTACACAGCCCAAGAAGACGCTCACGCTCCAGTGGCATAGCTTCCGCAATCGTCTCATAGCTGGCTCCAAAGAGACCTGCCGTCTCACGCTACACACCCCTGACGGGAAGCCAGCTACCGAGACAGCCGTAGCAGCCTGGATGTACGATAGCGCCCTAGATGCCTTCGGGAAACTGACTCCTTGGGAGCCTAGCTTGCGCCTTGATCAGACTTATGGATATGGCTACTATAGCTATCTAAGGAATGATGAGGATGGACTTCAGCCTGCTTCGGCTTGGTTCGATCGCTGGGAGGCTGAGCAACGCCATGGAGACTTCCGAGGAAGCGCCTTCCCCTCCGACCTCCAAGCACGCTGGAAGGCTAAACAAGCTGTTTCCGTAGCGGAATATGACACCTCTCTTTCACCCGTGATAGAGATCACCGATGCCTCGACGATGAGCCTCAGTGAGGGGCAAGCCCTCCGAGCGTTAAGATCAAATGGCGCTAAACGTGCCAAGATAGAGACCGCTCTCTTTGGCTCGAGAAGCGTCAATCAGAGCGCTCAAGAGCCTCCACGCCTCCGCACAAACTTCGCCGAGAATGCCTTCTTCTTCCCTAGTCTCACGACAGACGAGCAGGGCTCCGTCTCATGGAGCTTCGAGGTGCCGGAGCGACTCTCTCGCTGGCGAATGATGATCCTAGCTCATACTGCGAGCCTCGATCATCTGACAGAGGTGCAGATGATCGAGACCTACCGCCCCTTCAGCGTGCGTCCAGCACTCCCTCGCTTCTTAA
Source organism: uncultured Porphyromonas sp. (assembly GCA_905372565.1). GTDB lineage: Bacteria > Bacteroidota > Bacteroidia > Bacteroidales > Porphyromonadaceae > Porphyromonas. The sequence continues at coordinate 7,779 of CAJPPK010000031.1, forward strand.
ACGAAGGTGATACGATCCGCCTCGTGACGGAGGTGCGAAACGAATCGGAGAAACCCCAGCAAGGTGAGCTGACGCTGGAGATCTTCAACCCCAATACGGAGGATGTGCTCCATACCGAGACGACTAGCTTTGATGTTTCCAAGGGGAAGACACAGGCCTACACCCTCCCCCTAAAGGTCTATGGCGGTCTTGACTCGATCGGCCTACGTATCCTAGCTCGTAGTGATGAGGCTTCGGATGGAGAGCAGCACATCCTAGCCGTCCGACCTGCTCGACAGCCGATCACCGAGCGACTCACCTTCACTCGTCACCTACAGGGAGTAGATTCGGTCAGCCTTAAGAGCATCCTTCCCAAAGGTGTGGCACTAGATCTTGATGAGGAAGGGACCCTCTCTATTCAAGCGAATAGTCATGCTGCCTTCTCCGCCTTCTCTGCCCTGCAGGGATTGTCTACCTCTAAGGATGCTTCGGCCTTTGCCATCGCCACCTCACTCTACGCACAGATCCTCGTCCAGGCTCTTAAAGAGCAGTCCTCCCTCATCGACTGGGCTAGAGAGCGTCTTCGCAATGATCCTCTCCGCACTGCTCGTCTCCTTCAGACTCCATGGCTAGGCATCACCACTAAGGAGCAGGAGGCCGAGCTCGACCTCGCCCGAAAGCTTATCGATAACCGCCCAGCGCTCGAGAGTGATCGTCTACTCGGTCAGCTAGAGAAACAGCAGGGGACAGATGGTCTCTGGGCTTGGTATCCAGGGATGTCGGGGAACCTCTACACCACAGAGACCGTCCTACGTCTACTCCTTCGTCTCCCGAGCGAGCGACTAGAAAGTGCTCACCGCCTGCGTCTCGAGCGACTGATCCGCAAGGGGCTTCAGGCTCTGGAGCAGGAGACGATCCGCCTACACCAGCGTATCATGAGCAAGAAGGAGCCCATCGCTACTCCCGGGGATCTAGGGCTCAGCTACCTCGCTCTAAGTAAGGATGCTCAGCAGCGAGGCATCTTCTCCCCCTCCCATGCAGGCGAGAAGGCCGAAGGCTACTTCCTCTCTCGCCTACGCAGGGAAGCTCACCGCTTACCCCTCTGGCTAAAGCCCAGCGCAGGACGAGTCTTCCTGAGCTCAGGGGATGTAAAGCTCGCCCGAGCACTGGCGACCTCTCTCCGAGAGCATCTCATATCCGATGAGACAGGGTACTTCTTCGCCTCCCTGGGGGCTTCTCCCTACAGCTGGATAGACAAGAGCATGTCTACGATCGTCGAGACACTCCAGCTCTTCCGACAGCTCAAACTGAAAGATAGCGTAGCCATCGACGGGATGACCCGCTGGATCATCAACCAAAAGCGCACGACGACCTGGAGCAATGAGCTCGCCAGCGCAGATGCGATCCACGCCCTCCTACTCGGAGATCCCTCGCAGAGCTACTATCACTACAACCACCTCGGCATCGAAGTTCCTTTGAAAGGCAACGTAAGCCTCAATACATGGGGAGATGCTATCACGACGAATATCCCTATCGCTCGACTCCGCAGCACCAACCCTCAGATCATCCTTCAGCAAGACAGTCTAGGCGTCGTGTGGGGTGCAGCGATCGCCTCCTACACACTACCTACCGCCTCGGTGCAGACGGCTAGCGGGAAGGAGCTTCGCCTTCAGCGGGAAGTCTTCGTTGTCCACAAGCAGGGAGACAAGGAGGAGCTTCTTCCCCTACGAGAGGGGCACGAGCTTCGTGTCGGCGATCGGATACGTACGAGGATCACCATCCAGCTTGACCGAGCGATGGACTTCCTCCGCCTGAGTGATCCACGCAGTGGCTATACGGAGCCAGTCAATCAGATCCCCTCCTACGCTTGGGGCGAAGGCACGGGCTACTACCTGGAGCCCAAGGACCAGCAGACTAACTTCTACATCGACCATCTGCCCCGAGGGAGCTACCTCGTCTGGTACGATGAGCTCGTTGCTCGCTCAGGGACCTTCCATGGAGGAGTGACGGAGCTCGTCTCCTGCTATGCGCCGGAGTTTGGTGCACATACGGCCGTAGCACCTACCCAGATCGTCCTCCCTCTCCAAGGTAAGTAAGCCCACCTACAGATACAGCTCCCGCCGTCGCTTCTCTAGAAGTGACGGCGGGAGCTCTTCTATTTATCCCTCTCGGAGGATTTCAGCTCCATCGAGGCATTCTAACCTTTCGATCTCGCCTAGTGGAACGGAACACCAGCAAGTGCCGATACCCCTCTATGCTAGGCTTGGGTAGGTAGTAACGGGGAAAAAGCAACGTTGGAATGCATCAGAAGCAACGTTGCTTTCTCCTAATTGCAACGTTGAAATTAGACACTTCATTCCTATTCATCCAGCGCAATCACTACCAATGCACACGCAACGTCGCTAGATACGAAGACTCGGCGTCTCCCTATACACACTCCCGAATGAAAGGCTTCCCTCCACCCCTACATAGGTACTATCACTTCCGACTAGGCCTCTATCCAGAGCATCTCATTCCCCTTTATCTCACGGATGATACAAGGCTGACCGACACGGCTAAGGGCAAGGCTCGGGAGCGGGGTCTCCTCACTTTTCCGTACCTTCGTAGTGATACTCTGGTAGATTAATAGACCTCACAATGAAGTACCTCATCGTCGGCCTCGGGAATATCGGTGCCGAATATGATAAGACGCGCCATAACATCGGCTTCCGAATCGCTGATGCGCTGGCAGAAAAGATGCAAGTGCGCTTCGAGACCAAGCGCTACGGAGATGTCGCTCTCGGACGCGTCAAGAGCGCCCAACTGCTCCTCCTCAAACCTTCAACCTATATGAATCTTAGTGGCGAAGCGGTACGCTACTGGATGAGTACCGAGAAGATCCCCGTGGAGCGTGTACTCGTACTCGTCGATGATCTAGCTCTCCCCTTTGGCACGCTTCGCCTAAAGGGTAAGGGAAGTGATGCAGGGCACAACGGGCTGAAGAATATCGCCCAGCTCCTCGGGACACAGTCCTATCCTCGCCTACGCTTCGGTATCGGGAATGACTTCCCACAGGGTCTGCAGATCAACTATGTCCTCGGTCGCTTCTCAGACGAAGAAGAGTCCGCCCTACCCGAGCTCCTCACCCGAAGCTGTCAAGCTGTCGAATCCTTCTGCCTAGAAGGTATCAGCCGAGCGATGAATACCTTCAACACCAAGTAGCCTAACCCATCATCATTCAAATAAACACAAGCCCTATGAAGCAAGTCATCAGCACGACCGAGGCTCCCGCAGCGATCGGTCCCTACAGCCAAGCAATCCTCGTCGGTAATACCCTCTTTGCCTCTGGCCAGCTAGGCATCGATCCTAAGACCGGAGAATTCCCCTCGGGGGTCACGGCACAGACCGAGCAGTCCTTCCGCAACATCCACGCTATCCTCAAGGAAGCTGGACTGACGATCGACCACGTCGTGAAGACCACCGTCTTCCTCGCCGACATGGCAGACTTTGCTGCGATGAATGCGGTCTATGAGAAGCAGTTCTCAGGCACCTTCCCTGCACGCTCAGCCGTCGCAGTGAAGACGCTCCCTAAGAATGGTCTCGTCGAGATCGAGATCATTGCCGTCAAGGACTAAGCTCTCCCCTCGCTAACGCTCTCCCCCCAAGTCTGCTCCTCTAGGTGACCTCCTAGAGGGTACTTGGGGGCTTCGTCTACCTAGTCACCTGCTATCAATGAGATTTCAGCGCTTACGCTACCTCTTTCGCTTTAGCCTTGTCTTACTTGCGAGCTTCATATTACAGAAGCTCGCTTTCCTCTTCTCCACCCGTCCCGCAGGAGAGGAGCTAACCCTACAAGACCTACTAGCAGTCTGTGGGCATGGCCTAAGTCTAGATAGTTCTGTGCTAGGCTACCTTCTAGTCTTCCCACTCCTCATCGTCGGGCTCAGTGGTATCCTTGCCCCCCACCCCCTACGCAAGGTGCTCACTGGCTACCATGGCTTGATCAGCCTACTCCTTGCGCTGATGACCATCGGGGACCTTCGGCTCTATCCCTTCTGGGGCTTCAAGCTCGATGCGACGATCTTTCAGTACCTCGACACTCCTGGGGAGGCTGTAGCGAGTGTAGACCTATCCTTCATCCTGGTGAGCCTATTCCTCGTAGCTCTCTGGACGATCGGGCTCTTCTTCGCTCTCCGATGGAGCCTTCAGGGCGTTTGGGAGAAGCCCCGACGTCCATGGCTCACACTCACGGCTAGCCTACTCAGTCTAGCTCCCACCTTCCTCCTCATCCGAGGGAGCGTCACCCAAGCGACAGCCAACGTCGGGCAGGTTTACTTCAGTAATCGCCCATGGCTCAATCATGCAGCGGTCAATCCGACCTTCAGCTTGATCTCCTCATTGACCAAGCTCGAGGACTACGATGCAGAGTATAACTTCTTCCCCGAGGAAGAGCGAGCGAAGCTATTCGCTGGACTCTATCCGCCCCCTTCTCCCGCAGCAGACACCCTACTGAAGACGACCCGCCCAAACATTCTCCTCATCCTTATGGAGAGCTTCGGCGCTCGCTATGTAGGCTGTCTCGGAGGTGAACCAGGTGTCTCCCCCCACTTCGATCGCCTAGCCCAGGAAGGGGTACTCTTCACCCAGTGCTATGCGAATAGCTACCGCACCGACCGAGGGATGCTATCGACACTGAGCGGTTACCCAAGCTTCCCCAAGCACTCGCTCATGAAGCTCCCCGCTAAAAGCCGTACTCTCTCGAGCTTAGCACTTCAGCTCAAGAGGCAGGGCTACTCCACGAGCTTCTTCTATGGAGGCGATGCGAACTTCACCAATACACGAGGCTATCTCGTCTCTACGGGCTATGACAAGGTGGCCGATGAGCACACACTCTCTCGGCAGTTACCCCGCTCGAACTGGGGAGTACCCGATGCCCCAATGCTCGACCTCGTCTACGAAGAGATCCAGCGAGAGCCCCAAGGTCGCCCGTGGCATAAGCTCCTCCTAACCCTCAGTAGCCATGAACCCTTCGATGTACCCTATCAGCGTCTAGAGCGACCTGTGCCCAATGCCTTCGCCTATCTAGATGCCAGTCTAGGGAGCTTCATCGATCGACTGAAGGCTACTCCAGCTTGGGAGAATCTACTTGTCATCTGTATCGCTGACCATGGATATACCGAGGATGGTCGTGGCGTACGTAATGTACCAGAAGCACAGCACATCCCTCTACTTCTGCTCGGAGGAGCCCTTCGACAGTCTAAGCAGATCGACGTCCTACTCACACAGTCCGATCTCGTCGCTACCCTACTAGCCCAGCTACAGCTCCCCTATACAGACTTCCCCTTCAGCAGGAATGTCCTCGGGAGTAGCTATAGCTATCCTTTCGCTTACTACACCTTCAATGATGGCTTTGGCTTCATCGACTCAACTGGAGTCACCGTGGTAGACAATGCCTTGGGTAAGCCCCTCATTGACAAGCCTTCGCCCTCGCCTCTACGTCGTGCTCGAGGAGAAGTACTGCTTCAGACGACGCACGACGATCTCGCCCGACGCTAAGGCTTGCATATATGGCAGAATTTAGCGAACATTGTAATTAGCAAGATTAAGACATCGCTAGCCCACTCACACTCATGAGTATAAGCTAGCATCAAGACCTATATACGCAGATATGAGCACAGAGAAGTTCCACGCCGTCGTCCTCGGCGCTGGAGAGAGTGGAGTAGGTGCAGCACTACTGTACCAAAGTCGTGGTGTCTCCGTCTTCGTCTCCGACTACGGAAGTATCGCACCTAAGTATAAGGAAGAGCTCGAGGAGCATGGCATCCCCTATGAGGAAGGATGCCACTCGACCGATCTCATCCTTCGCTCAGAAGAGATCGTTAAGAGCCCAGGAATCCCTGAGAAGGCTCCTATCATGCAAGCCGTACGAGCACAGGGCATCCCCGTCATCTCCGAGATCGAGCTAGCAGGTCGCTACCTCCGAGGGAAGGCGATCGGTATCACCGGGAGCAACGGGAAGACGACCACTACCATGTGGCTACACCATATCCTCTCCGAGGCGGGGATGAAGGTCGGGCTTGCAGGGAATGTAGGATTTAGTCTTGCTCGTCAGGTGATCACAGAGGATCAACCCGATTACTTCGTCATCGAGCTAAGTAGCTTCCAGCTAGATGATATGCACGACTTCCGTGTACACATAGCCCTGCTGATGAACATCACCCCAGACCATCTCGACCGCTACCACTATAACTTCGAAGAGTACGCGCTAGCGAAGATGCGTATCCTACAGAACCAAACCTCCGAAGACGCCTTCATCTACTGGGGAGAGGATCCTTTCATCGCTCAGTATGTCATGGATCACCAGCCCATGCCGATGCAGACGCTTCCCTTCCTCACCTATCCTCAGGCTGGCTCTGCGGCGGATAAAAGCGATGACAACAAGCTCTGCCTGCACTTCGATGATCACCAGTTTGAGTTCCCCATCGAAGATCTTGCCCTCCAAGGTCCACACAACCTACAGAATGCCATGGCTGCCTCGATCGCAGCCCTTCGTCTGGGAGTCTCCACCGAAGTACTTGATCAAGCTCTACGTGACTTCGTCAATGTACCTCACCGCCTAGAGAAGGTCGGCGTGCTGGATGGTGTCCGCTATATCAATGACTCTAAGGCTACGAACGTCAGCTCCACCTACTACGCTCTACGTACGATGACGACTCCCTATGTCCTCATCCTAGGTGGAGAAGATAAGGGGAACGACTACCTAGACATCACGGAGCTCATCACCTCGGGGGCACGTGGTCTCATCTTCCTCACGACGGATGTACTCAAGCTATATAAGAGCTTCCATGGCAAGGTCGATCAGATCGCCTCAGCGCTATCGATGGAGGAGGCTATCGAGCATGCTCGTGCTATGGCACAGCCTGGAGATACCGTTCTTCTAAGTCCGGCATGTGCGAGCTTCGACCTCTTCAAAAGCTACATCCATCGAGGCGACTGCTTCCGCACTATCGTCCAGGAGCTAATCAAGAAGGAGGGACAGCATGCCTAGCGCCGAAGGAGCACAGCGCAAAGACTGGCTACGTAATGTCTTTGCAGGGAACGGTCTCTACTGGCTGCTCTATCTGATCTTCATCATCGTCTCGATGGTAACCGTCTCGAGTGCGATCAGTAGTGAGTACTACAAGGCTCAAGCACACGGATCGATCAATCCTCAGCTCAAGCATGCCTTGATGCTCCTCTTGGGGGTCTTCGCTGCAGTCTTCTTTGCCCGTATATCAGCTAAGAACCTGCGTAACCTATTGCCGAGGCTCTCGTTGCTCGCCATGTTCTTATTGTGCATCGCGATCTACGTCCTAGGTCGAAGCACCAATGGTGCCGAGCGCTGGATCCACTTCGCAGGACTCACCCTCCAGCCAGCAGAGTTCCTCCGACTCTTCATCGTCATTTGGGGTGCTCATATCACAGCATCGGACACGACAGAGAACCCGAATAAGCTACGTGCCTATATCGGCTATGCGATATTCGTCGGAGGCTTTGCCCTCGCCTTTGCTTCGTCCAACCTCTCGATGCTCGTCATCTATGCGATCTTCTTCGTCCTCTACTGCTGGACACTCCGAGCTCCGAAGAAGTTCCTACGCTGGCTCGTCATCCTAGGTATCGGTGGAGCGACTCTCTTCACCTCCTATCTCCTTCTAGCACCTGAATCTATGCTCATCGGTCGCTCGGTGACTTGGCGTAATCGTATTCATCGTATGATCGAGCCCAAGCAACCTACGGATGGTGCTACGGCTAAGTTCGATGCCGATGAGCGCCACCAAGAGGAGATGGGACGTATGGCAGTCGCTAGCGCAGGACGTGGCCCAGGGAAAAGTAAGATGCGTGATCATCTCCCGCTAGCCTATTCCGACTATCTCTATGCGACGATCATCGAGGAATATGGGATCTTCGGTCTCCTCCTCATCCCTGGGCTCTACATTGCCTGGATGCTATTAGCCTACCGAGAGGCAAGGAAGCAGACCAACATCTACCGCAGTAACTTGATCAAGGGCTTCGGCATCCTCTATCCCCTACAAGCGCTGGTCAACATGGTCGTATCCTCGGGGCTCATCACGACAGGACAGCCACTTCCTCTCCTCAGCTATGGGGGATCCTCTGTCCTAGCCTCAAGCATCGCCATCGGTATCACGATCGCAGCCTCCCGTGTAGACCGCCCCAAGCGACAGAAGCAAGCTACACCCTGCGATAATACCCCTTATCCCGAAGAGCCAGAAGGCGTCTCCTCGGTTGACCATCCGCTCTCCTCGGACGAGGCGATCGCTAGTGATGAACTTCGCCAAGAGCAACCTTCAGCCCTATCTCAGTCATCTATCTAAGCGTCTTATGATCCAACGAGCTATCATCAGTGGTGGCGGTACAGGCGGCCATATCTTCCCCGCCGTATCTATCGCCGAAGCCCTTCGCCGTCGCTATCCTAGTATCGACATTCTCTTCATCGGTGCAGAAGGTCGTATGGAGATGGAGCGTGTCCCTCAAGCAGGCTTCCCGATCCGAGGGCTGAAGATCCGTGGTCTTGATCGGAAGCGTCCGTGGCGTAACTTCGGTGTCATCCGTGATTTCCTCCGGGCCCTCATCACGGCTCGGGACATCCTACGTGAGTTTCAGCCTCAGATCGTCATCGGTGTCGGGGGCTATGCTAGTGCTCCTACCCTCAAGGCTGCGCAGAGTCTTGGCATCCCCACCCTCATCCAGGAGCAGAACTCTTATGCTGGTGTGACGAATAAGTTCCTTGCTCGTCGAGCTAACCGCATCTGTGTCGCCTACCCCGATATGGAGCGCTTCTTCCCAAAGGATAAGATCGTCCTCACGGGCAACCCTCTCCGCCCTGCCATAGAGCATCTTAGTGCCAACCGAGAGGAAGCTCTACGAGAGTTCGGTCTACCCGCTGACACCAAGCAGGTAGTCCTCGTCATCGGAGGAAGCCTAGGAGCTAGAAGCATCAACGAGGGTATCGGCTCCCAGCTACAAGCCTGGGCGGACTCGGGGGTTGCTCTCATCTGGCAGACAGGGAAGGGCTTTGAGGCGAAGGGGAAAGAGCTTCTTAAGGGCTATGACTTCTCGGTCTACTGCTCAGCCTTTATCCAGCGAATGGATCTCGCCTATACGCTCGCTGATGTCGTCGTATCGCGTGCGGGGGCAAGCTCGATCTCCGAGCTCTGTCAGCTGGGGAAAGCCTCCATTCTCGTACCCTCGCCCAATGTCGCAGAGGATCATCAGACGAAGAATGCGTTAGCCCTCTCCTCCCGCTCGGCTGCCATCCTCCTTCCCGATGCAGAAGCTCTGACCCAGCTCACCCCACGTGCTCTAGCGCTAGTGCATGACACGACGCAGTGTCAGACGCTACGTGAGGAGATCCGCAAGCTAGCTCTCCCCTCGGCAGCAGAGAAGATCGTCGATGAGATCGAGCTTCTCGTGAAGTAGACACAGCGACCTTAAAGCCAGGACGCCCCCACCTCGACGAGCTTAATCATCAGGGTGGGGGCGTCCTCGCTTAGGTGCATTCGGACACAGAGAGAAGCCTCTCTCTCTGCTCAGCAGAAATCTATTTCGTATTAAGGTTTACCTCTACCGAGCAAGAGGTAAACCTCCGCTGAGGGAAAGGCTAGCCTTTAAGAGGACAAAGGTCTAGCTCCCTGCTCGGGAAGAACTGAGAGCGCTGTAGGAAAGATCTAGCAGAAAAGATCTAGCGGATTGGCTTCCCCGAAATAAAGGTGCGTATAGCCAGCTCGGACATTGCCCTTAGCATAGAGGAGGGTCGGGACTTCTTCGTCTCGGGCTGAGCGTTGCTGTCCCTTCGTAGGCTCTTCGCCCGTGGCAATGCGTGAGTAATGGAACTCGTGCCCTCGCCATTCTTGCCCGCCGAGCTGGAGCTTGCGGTAGCCAAGGCGCAGGCGCATCTGCTCCATCGTTGCCTCTAGCTCCAGGATCCCTGCCATCGGGTACGCCTGACCTTGCTCATCCCGTAGCTCACGGCAGAGGTACATCATACCTCCGCACTCGGCTAAGACCTTCCCACCTCGCTGGACGTGATCCCGAAGCGTTAGGCGCGTCTGATCAGCTGTCGCTAGTTGGTCAAGATAAAACTCGGGATAGCCCCCTGGGAGATAGACGAGGTCAGAGGCAGGGACGGCTTCATTGGCCAGCGGAGAGAAGTAGACCAGCTCTCCAAGCTGGGAGAGACGGCGAAGATTCTCTGCGTAAATGAAGTTGAAAGCTTGGTCTCTTGCCACGGCGACCTTCATCCCCTCTACAGCGGACAGAGGAGCTTCTTCTCGAAGCACCGGACGAGGACGCTGGATCAGCTCGAGCAGTCGGTCAAGCTGGACATGCTGCTCGATCAAGTCAGCCACGGTCTCGGGCAGGGCATCTAGTGTCGATAGCTCCTCCAAGGAGAGCCCCAAGTGGCGCGAAGGCACTTCGAGGAGCTGAGTCTTCGGTAGGTAACCCAAGGGAACTATCCCCGCTTCCTCTGCCGCCTCCCTAAGGAAGCGGTAGTGACTCTCCGAGGCTACACGGTTAAAGACCACCCCGACGACTTCACTCGTCGGACGGAAGTGCTTCATCCCATAGAGGATTGCCCCCACAGAGAAGGCAGACGAACGGGCGTCGATCAGTAGGATCGTCGGCAAACCTAAGGTCGCTGCGACCTCGGCCGAAGAGCCTTGGTCACGGACATAGCCATCATAGAGCCCCATGACGCCCTCAAGTACGGTAGCATCGCTACCAGCACTATGCCGAGCATATACGGCTTGTACATGCTCAGGGCTCATCATGAAGAGGTCGAGGTTCACCGATTCCCTGCCACAAGCTAGGCGGTGGAACTTCGGATCAATGTAGTCAGGCCCACATTTGAAGCCTTGTACCGTCAGCCCTCGTCGGCTTAGGGCACGCAGAAGACCTAGGGTAAAGGTCGTCTTGCCACTACCCGACGAAGCTGCAGCCACAAGACATTGGGGGATCATGTCGCTCTTAGGCATCATCAAAAGGAAAGGTGTCGGTTAGGGAAGTAGCTCCTGCCAGACGAAGCGGTCGGGGCTAGCGAGAGCCTGCGTATCAAGTGGGCGTCTCGAGAGCGCATAGATCGTAGCGCCAGAGCCTGTCATCAAGGCAAAATCAGCCCCGCAGGCATAGAGAGACTCCTTGATCTCCCGTAGCTCAGGATAGAGCGGGAAGAGGCCTAGCTCAAAGTCATTGGTGACGACCTCACGCCACTGCTCCAGCGGAAGGGCTAGTAGCTCAGGCAAAGGTCGAGCTGGGCGATGAAAACCCTGTAATCCTCGGAAGGCTTCTGCCGTAGCGATATGCAGGCTAGGCTTGACGAGGGTGAGATAAAGCCCCGACAGCTGGGGGAGCTCCAGCGGAGTTAGCACCTCGCCGATACCTTCGCCGAGGGCGGGAAGGTTGCTCACGAAGAGCGGACAGTCCGCCCCTAAGCGAAGGGCAAGCGTCTCCAGGCTCTCCGTAGAGAGACCTAAGTCAGCCATTTCATTAAGCGCAGTCAGCGTAAAGGACGCATCGGCCGATCCTCCCCCCATACCAGCCCCCAAGGGAATGTACTTCGTCAGACGAAGACGAACGGGCGGAAAGGAGGCTTGCTCACGCAGTAGACACACAGCACGTAGGACTAAGTTATCCTCTAGGCGCCCCGTATCGACGGCACCGACGACCTCCAGCTGATCCTCGTCGATCCCCTCGGGATCGAAAGTCAGCTCTAGCTCATCATGGAGCGGGATAGGCAGGAAGACGGTCTCTAGGAGATGGTAGCCGTCCGATCGGCGTCCGGTGACGAAGAGGCCGAGGTTTAGCTTAGCATTGGGTCGAACGATCATCGTGTAGTCTGAGTCATTAGCAGGGGCATCATCTAGGCTGGATGCCCCAATAGCGAGACGACTCCTTAAGATTGCTCTTAAGGAGTCGTCATCACTTTCTATGTACGCGGGATGAGATTTGAACTCACACGCCGTAACCGGCACTACCCCCTCAAAGTAGCGTGTCTACCAATTTCACCACCCGCGTATCTATAAGATCTCTTGCAAACGATAGACTCTCTCTTTCTGGAGTGGAGTGCCCGGGACAGGACTCGAACCTGCACGTCTTTTGAACACTCGCACCTGAAACGAGCGCGTCTACCAATTCCGCCACCTGGGCTAACCCGTTTGCACTGCAAAGATAGAACAAAGTTTTCATCCGACCAAACCTTACGTAAGATTTTCACCTAAGCACATCCCCCCACAGCTCATTATCAGCAGATTATCAGGCAATATCTCCCCTAGCGACCCAGCTAGTCCCTCCCAACTAGAGCTATACCTCTGCCATACTTAAGCTCTACCTTTCTGGGAAAAGAGATAGAGCTTTGCGCTATAAAGGGCAAATCACCCTCCAGCGCAAGGTTGCACAAAAAAGAGAGAAGGTCTAACTAGCCCAAAGTCCTTCCTAATCCTCCACTCCAAGCGAGCAGGGCATTCAAGCGACCTTGGCAGTATCATTCACCAACTAGGCATTCACCCAAACCAGCCAATACGTCTAAACCCTAAAAAGAAAAGGCATAAAATAGAGACGATATGAGATAGTATCCTGTAGCGGAAAAGTAGGATGCTACCAGAAAATAGAGCACCTCCAACAAAGGAATAGAGGGAAGATAATCATAGCACAGATCTCGCTAGAGCGATGAATAGGTAGAAGATAGGGATCTATTCGCAGAGCAGTCGTAAGCTATCCCTCGTAGCTATCTCAGGACTAGCCCTCCTCCCTTCGGGTAGGCATATAACAGATTTGGGTGTCCCAAGCATACGCTCAGAACACCC
>CAJPPK010000032.1 GCA_905372565.1 uncultured Porphyromonas sp.
TCGGAATGACATCCGTATTCAGTGCCGAGGGGAAGAACATCCCATGCACTGTTATTGAAGTAGGTCCTTGCGTGGTGACGCAGATCAAGTCTCTGGAAAAGGATGGCTACGAAGCTCTTCAGCTTGGGTTCGTTGATGCTAAGGAAAAGCACACGACCAAGCCGCTTCAGGGTCACTTCCAGAAGGCTGGCGTTGCTCCCAAGAGACACTTGGCCGAGTTCAAGGGGTTCGATTGCAGCCAGTACAATCTGGGCGATGTGATCGACGTGAATTTCTTCGAAGGGACGGTCTTTGTCGATGTAATCGGCACGTCTAAGGGTAAGGGGTTCCAGGGTGTAGTTAAGCGTCATGGCTTCGGCGGTGTCGGTCAGGCTACACACGGTCAGCACAACCGTCTTCGTGCTCCTGGGTCTGTAGGTGCGTGTTCGTATCCTGCTAAGGTCTTCAAGGGTACTCGCATGGCGGGTCAGACGGGTAACGAACGTGTCACCGTTCAGAACCTCGAAGTGATCAAGGTAATGCCCGAGCATAACCTCCTTCTCATCAAGGGGAGCGTGCCCGGTGCTAAAGGTTCAATCGTCGCAATCGAAAAGTAAATGGAACTGAGCATCTATAATATCAAGGGAGAAGATACCGGTCGTAAGATCGTTCTCGATGATGCGATCTTCGCTATCGAGCCCAACGACCACGCTATTTACCTCGACGTAAAGCAGTACCTCGCTAACCAGCGTCAGGGTACGCACAAGTCGAAGGAGCGTAGCGAGATCTCGGGTAGTACCCGTAAGCTCATCCGCCAGAAGGGCGGTGGCGGCGCTCGTCGTGGTGATATCAATTCACCAGTCCTCGTAGGTGGTGGTCGTGTCTTCGGTCCTACGCCTCGTGACTACAGCTTCAAGCTCAATAAGAAGGTTAAGGGTCTTGCTCGTCGCTCGGCTCTGACCTACAAGGCTCAGAAGCAGGAGATCATCGTCGTGGAAAACTTCGAGCTTGCAGCTCCTAAGACTAAGGACTTCGTTGCCCTATCTCAGGCGCTTCAGGTGGCAGATGCGAAGGCTCTCTTCGTCGTCGAAGCCCTCAGCGATAACCTCGTCCTCTCTTCTCGCAACCTTCGCAAGGCTCGTGTGATGAACGCCTTCCAGCTCAACACCTATGCGGTGCTTGACTGCAAGAAGATCGTCCTGAGCGAAGCTGCTGTTGCGGTGATCAACGAACAGTTTAAGGCTTAATCATCAGAGACAATCATGGGAATTATCATCAAGCCCGTCATCACGGAGAAGACTACTGCCCTAACGGAAAAGAAGGCTGAACGCTACGTCTTCCGTGTCTCTCCTGATGCTAACAAGATCGAGATCAAGAAGGCCGTCGAGGCGCTATATAATGTAAAGGTCGAAAGCGTGAACACCGTGAACTATAGCGGTAAGCGTAAGGCTCGCTATACGAAGAGTGGACTCATTCGTGGCAAGGTAGCTGCGTTTAAGAAGGCTGTCATCACGCTCCAAGAGGGTCAGACCATCGACTTTTACGCTAATATCTAAGTAGAATAATGGCAATACGTAAACTGAAGCCCACAACCCCGGGGCAAAGACATAAGGTTATTGGTGCGTTCGATAACATCACTGCCAGCGCACCAGAGAAGTCCCTTGTCGTAGGTAAGAAGAAGTCCGGTGGTCGTAATAACACCGGTAAGATGACCATGCGCTACATCGGTGGTGGTCACAAGCAGAAGCTGCGTCTTATCGACTTCAAGAGAAACAAAGACGGTATCCCTGCTACGGTGAAGAGCATCGAGTACGATCCAAATCGTACGGCTCGTATCGCTCTCCTCTATTATGCTGATGGTGCGAAGGCTTATATCCTCGCTCCTAACGGTCTGCAGGTAGGTCAGCAAGTGATGTCTGGTGCTGAAGCAGCTCCAGAAGTCGGGAATAGCCTTCCTTTGGCTAACATCCCTGTGGGTACGATCATCCACAACATCGAGCTTCGTCCAGGTCAGGGAGCTAAGATGGTCCGCTCTGCGGGTGTCTTCGCTCAGCTTACTTCTCGCGAAGGTCTCTATGCGGTCATCAAGATGCCTTCGGGTGAAACCCGCCGCATCCTCTCCGCTTGCAAGGCTACTATCGGTAGCGTAGGTAACTCAGACCACGCCCTCGAGCGTTCGGGTAAGGCAGGTCGCAGCCGCTGGCTCGGTCGCCGTCCTCACAACCGAGGTGTCGTCATGAACCCTGTCGATCACCCCATGGGTGGTGGTGAAGGTCGTGCCTCTGGTGGTCACCCACGCTCACGTACAGGTCTCTACTCTAAGGGCCTAAAGACCCGTGCTCCTAAGAAGCACTCGTCGAAGTACATCATCGAGAGACGTAAGAAGTAATCGATTAAACCAACAGAATTATGAGTCGTTCACTAAAGAAAGGTCCATATATCCACCTCAAGCTCGAGAAGAAGGTCTTGGCGATGAATGAATCGGGCAAGAAGTCCGTCATCAAGACTTGGGCTCGCGCCTCGATGATCAGCCCTGACTTCGTCGGTCATACGATTGCCGTACATAACGGGAATAAGTTCATCCCCGTGTTCATCACCGAAAACATGGTCGGTCACAAGCTCGGAGAATTCTCTCCAACGCGTACCTTCCGTGGTCATGGTGGTAACAAGAAGAAGTAATTCGGCTGGAAGTACACAGACCTCTGAACTAACAAGATTAAGAAAATGGGTGCAAGAAAAAGAATATCAGCCGAAGAAAGAAAGCAAGCCCTAAAGCAGTCCTACTTTGCTTCACTGCGTGACGTCCCCACCTCTCCTCGCAAGATGCGTCTGGTGGCCGATATGGTTCGTGGTATGGAAGTAGATCGTGCTCTCGGGGTACTAAAGTTCTCTAATAAGGAAGCAGCAGCACGCGTGGAGAAGCTTCTCCGCTCTGCTATCGCTAACTGGGAAGAGAAGAACGGACGCAAGGCCGAAGATGGGGAGCTCTATATCTCTCGTATCTTCGTCGATGGTGCTACGACGCTTAAGCGTCTTCGTCCCGCTCCACAGGGACGTGGCTACCGTATCCGTAAGCGTTCGAACCACGTTACGATCTTTGTCGATTCACTAACCAATAAAGAGAACTAATCCAGATGGGACAAAAGATTAATCCTATTAGCAATCGTCTGGGATACATCCGTGGATGGGATTCCAACTGGTATGGTGGCAACAAGTACGGAGATAAGCTTCTCGAAGATAGCCGTCTTCGTCGCTACCTCAGCGTCCGTCTGGCTAAGGCAAGCGTTTCTCGTATCGTCATCGAGCGTGCTCTTAAGCATGTCACGATCACGATCTGTACTGCTCGCCCTGGGTTCGTCATCGGTAAGGGTGGACAGGATGTAGACACGCTCAAGGAAGAGCTGAAGAAGATCACCAACAAGGATGTTCAGATCAACATCTTTGAAGTACGTCGTCCAGATATCGATGCTGCGATCGTCGCTGACAACATTGCTCGTCAGCTTGAAGGGAAGATCGCTTATCGTCGCGCAGTCAAGGGTGCCATCGGTGCTGCTATGCGTGGTGGAGCAGAAGGGATCAAGGTACAGATCTCTGGTCGTCTGAATGGTGCTGAAATCGCTCGCTCCGAAATGTACAAGGAAGGTCGTACGCCCCTACACACCCTCCGTGCTGACATCGACTATGCTCAGGCTGAAGCTCTGACTAAGGTCGGTATCCTCGGTATCAAGGTGTGGATCTGTAAGGGTGAAGTCTACGGCAAGCGTGATCTCGCTCCTTCGTTCACTAACCCACAGCCTGGTCACGGTGCTCGCCGTGATGGTCGTGATCGTCGCGACAGCCGTCGTGATGGTCGTGGTGGCCGACGTGGTGGTAATCGCTAATGTAAAAGAGAAGAACAGCAATGTTACAACCTAAGAAAACTAAGTTTAGAAGAGTACAGAAGGGCCGTGCTAAGGGCAACGCACAGCGTGGCAATCAGCTCGCCTTCGGTTCCTTCGGGATCAAGTCTCTAGGCACGCGCTGGATTACCGGTCGTCAGATCGAAGCTGCTCGTATCGCGGTGACGCGCTATATGCAGCGTCAAGGTCAGGTATGGGTGCGTATCTTCCCTGATAAGCCTATCACTAAGAAGCCTGCCGACGTCCGAATGGGTAAGGGTAAGGGTTCGCCCGAAGGCTTTGTCGCTAATGTTACGCCAGGTCGTATGCTCTTCGAGATCGAGGGTGTCTCCTTCGAGATCGCTAAGGAAGCTCTCCGCCTCGCTGCTCAGAAGCTCCCTGTGACTACTAAGTTCGTCGTCCGTCGTGACTACGACATGTCCAACACTAACCTGTAATAAGTAGAGATGAAACTAGCAGAGATCAAGGCGCTCACCACGCCCGAGCTACAGGCACGTGTAGTCGCTGAAGAAGCAGCGTACAATAAGAAGTGCATCGATCATGCGGTCACTCCAGCAGATAATCCTGCAGAGATCCGTCGCATGCGTCGTAGCATCGCTCAGATGAAGACCATCCTTCGTGAGCGTGAACTCAACAACAATTAATGTGTCCTCCCCGATGGAACAGAGAAGATTAAGAAAAGAACGTGTAGGCGTCGTTTCTTCTAATAAGATGGACAAGACCATTACGGTCGCTGTCAAGTGGAAGGAGAAGCACCCTATCTATGGTAAGTTCGTCAACAAGACGAAGAAGTACCATGCCCACGATGAGAAGAACGAGTGTAACATCGGTGATACTGTCCGTATCATGGAGACCCGTCCTCTCAGCCGTACTAAGAGATGGAGATTAGTCAATATTATCGAAAGAGCTAAGTAGTATATGATCCAGCAAGAATCAAGACTCGTAGTAGCAGACAATAGCGGTGCTAAGGAAGCCCTCTGCATCCGTGTCCTCGGCGGTACTCGCCGTCGCTATGCCTCTGTCGGTGATATCATCGTAGTAGCAGTTAAGAGCGTCATCCCTTCCTCTGATCTCAAGAAGGGTGTCGTCTCTAAGGCAGTTATCGTTCGCACTAAGAAGGAAGTTCGTCGTCCTGATGGCTCCTACATCCGCTTCGATGACAATGCTTGCGTATTGCTTAACGCTGCTGGCGAAATGCGTGGTAGCCGTATCTTCGGCCCCGTAGCTCGTGAGCTTCGTGCTACGAATATGAAGATCGTTTCTCTCGCGCCTGAAGTACTCTAACCCTAAAGACGAAAGAAGAAATGAGTAAGTTACATATCAAGAAGGGCGACCAGGTCGTCGTCCTTAGCGGTGCAGACAAGGGCAAGACGGGGCGTGTCCTCGAAGTCCTC
Source organism: uncultured Porphyromonas sp. (assembly GCA_905372565.1). Classification (GTDB taxonomy): domain Bacteria; phylum Bacteroidota; class Bacteroidia; order Bacteroidales; family Porphyromonadaceae; genus Porphyromonas. The sequence continues at coordinate 5,273 of CAJPPK010000032.1, forward strand.
GTAGACAAGCAGCGTGCTATCGTCGAAGGTATTGCCATCGTTGCTAAGCATGCTAAGCCCAGCGCTAAGAACCCTCAGGGAGGGATCGAGAAGAAGGAAGCTCCTATCCATATCGCTAAGCTCAATCTCCTCGACCCTAAGTCGGGGAAGGCTACGCGTATCGGTCGTCGTCTCAATGACGAAGGGAAGCTTGTACGTTATTCAAAGAAGTCAGGAGAGGAGATTAAGTAATGAGCAACACGGCAAGTCTTAAGAACGAATATAAGGAACGTATCGTTCCTGCCCTCCTTGAGCAGTTCGGCTACCAGTCTCGCATGCAGGTGCCCGTCCTCAAGAAGATCGTTATCAACCAAGGTCTCGGTATCGCTACGGCAGATAAGAAGATCATTGATGTCGCTATCGCTGAGCTCTCCGCGATCACCGGACAGAAGGCTGTAGCTACGGTTTCGAAGAAGGATATCTCCAACTTCAAGCTCCGTAAGAAGATGCCTATCGGTGTCATGGTCACTCTCCGTCGTGAGCAGATGTATGAGTTCCTAGAGCGTCTCATCCGTATCGCTCTGCCTCGTATCCGTGACTTCAAGGGGATCGAAAGCAAGTTTGATGGTCGTGGTAACTATACCCTAGGTATCACGGAGCAGATCATCTTCCCTGAGATCAACCTCGATGGTATCACTAAGATCCTAGGTATGAACATCACGTTCGTTACCTCGGCTCAGACGGACGAAGAAGGTTATGCTCTGCTTAAGGAGTTCGGTCTTCCATTCAAGAACGCTAAGAAAGGCAACTAAGTACTATGGCAAAGGAATCAATGAAGGCACGCGAAGTCAAGCGTGCAAAGCTCGTCGCTAAGTATGCTGCCAAGCGTGCTCAGCTCAAGGCCGAAGGAAACTACGAAGCTCTTCAGGCACTGCCTAAGAATGCTTCTCCTGTCCGTCTGCACAACCGTTGCAGCATGACAGGTCGTCCTAAGGGCTATATGCGCCAGTTTGGTATTTCTCGTATCCAGTTCCGTGAGATGGCTTCTGCTGGTCTCATTCCTGGAGTCAAGAAGGCTAGCTGGTAATAGCACTCCTACCATATAAGAAACCCCTTATCCCTTTTCGAGGATGAGGGGTTTCTCTTTATATCTATGTAGGGGGGCACTTAAGGGTGTAGACTTTTCAGTATGGATATAGAGGTTTGAGTTTCCCTTGTGTTTATCAGCGGATATATAGTTATGTATAGTCTTACCACTCTTCGTCTGATCTTTCTTTGGGAAAGTCAGGGTTGATTAAGAGCCGGTAGGGAAAGGCTGATAGGAGTAGAATAGTTGATCCCCCAGTATCGCAGGAGCGATGCTGGGGGATCAACTATTTAATGCGTTTAATAAGGATGGTGAGGTGGAGGCTCTCGAGCTAGCCTAGGAGCTCCTGCTCGACCTGGGCGACACGCTCCTGAAGGGTGGGCTCTAGGGAAAGGCGTCCTTCGATGGTCTTACAGCCGTGGATGATCGTGGTGTGATCGCTACGCTTCAGCAGATGCGCTATGGCGGAGTAGGAAGCGCTGGTGTGCTTCTTCACTAGATACATCGTCACTTGGCGGGGGAGGGCAAGGTTCGCCTTGCGGGAGGTGGAGAGGATCTGCTCCTTGCTAATCTCAAAGACTCGGCAGACGGTCTCGAGGATATAATCGGGCGTCAAGGTACGGCGCTCGATGGAGACCGTCCCACCGACGATCCGTCGGGTGGTCTCGAGGTTCACGTGGCCTGTGTCTGAATAGCGAGCATGGGTGATGAGCGTGCGTACGGCACCCTCGAGCTGACGGACATTGTCCTGCATGCTCTCGGCGATAAACTCGACACACTCTTCGCCTAGCTCGACACCGCTCTCGGCGACACGGCGCTGGAGGATCTTACGTCGAAGCTCTAGATCGGGGCGGTCGATACGGAGCATCATCGCACTCTGGATGCGGGTGAGGATACGTGTCTCCATGCCCTTGAGATCCACGGGGGGGACGTCACAGGTGACGATGATTTGCTTCCCAAGGAGATAGAGATGATTGAAGATGTCGAAGAATGCCTGCTGGGTCTTGGTCTTACCGATCAGACCTTGGATATCATCGATGATGAGGATATCCATCTGCTGGTAGAAGTCGATGAAGCTCCCACGCTCCGTCCCACGCATCAGGCTGTCACGGATGAACTGCGTCTCAAACTTAGAGCTGGAGACGTAGCAGACACGCTTGGTCGGGTGGATCTCCATAGCACGCTGTCCGATCGCCTGGCAGAGGTGGGTCTTCCCTACACCGCTAGGGCCGTAGATGAAGATGAAGTTCAGTGGAGCCTGCCCTGGGCGTGCTGCCGTAGCCTCAGCGATACGTAGCGCCTCGCGGTTACACGCACTCTCGTAGAAGGTTTCGAAGCGTAGATCCGCACTGAGGTGTGAGGTGTAGTCTTGGAGGCGTGCTAGCTTGGGGGCAACGGGTGCACTCTTGGCCGGCTCGAAGAAGATGTCAAGATTCAGCCCTGCCAGTACTTCACTGTGAGCTCGCTGGATGAGGGTACTATGTGCACGGAGGAGCTCCTCGTAGAAGTCCTTGGAGGGGACTTCGAGGACGAGGGTCTCGAAGCTACCTTCGGCATCTTCACGCGTCTCTACACCGACGGCTCGAATAGGAGCGAACCAGCGCTGTAGGGTCTGAGGGTCACAGGTTCGTGCGATGACCTGGAGGCATTGGCTCCAGAGCTGCGCACCATCCAGGGAGGGAGGGGTCTGCATCTTATTATAGGAGTCCACGATCGGGTGGGCTGTGGATAAGCTAGGCTCTATAGGTCGCCAAGTGCCGGAGATACCTTGGCTAGCAAGGCACCACGTCTGGCGGTGATGATGGATCGGAAGTGTGGCGGAGGGCAGGGTGGTTACTTGAGGTTTTCCGAAGATTTTGTCTAAGGATTTTTGGGTCGTATCCCTGCCGTTCCTCAGTGCAAAGGTTGGCATTTCTAGGGAGAAAAAAAAACGTCTCCCGATTTGGATTTTTCCTTGAGATTATATGCTCTTTGCTTCCAAGCGGTTAAGATGCTCTCCCTGATGATGACTGATCTCTTGGCTCTAAGATGCTAGCTTTCAATCGCTCTCCATACTATCCACTCAGCTGTACACGGGGTTATCCCTAGTCCGGGATTTCTGTAACTCATTCATACTTAGCGTAAATTCGTTTTATCCACAAAACTTATCCACCATCCCCTCTGATGACGCTTTCTTGGCGTTGTTGGGGATGGTGGAGAAGATCTGAGGAGGGGAGAAAGGAGGAAATCCCTCATCGACGATAGTGGTAGTCGATGCCAAAGAGGGCACCTGCGAAGGTCATCACTTCCCCATAGGCGACGAGTACGCTGGAGTGGATCTCCCCTGGCGGTGCGGTGAAGAAGGCGACGCCAAGGAGGGCTATTCCGAAGATGGTGAGTAGCGAGGCGATGATGAGCTGGAGAGTGGTCTTGGGTTGGCTATCCATGATGAGGTCGGGGTGAAGGGGTGAGAGAAGCATATTCGCTGGAGGCATCAAATGAGGGGCAAGCCTTGCGCCATTCCGCTGGACTGATCATGCCATCGCCATTGCGATCGGGACTAAGCTCCCGATGTCCGACGATGTGTGCTGTCGGGGCTAGGGAGAGGAGGTGGCAGAGGAGACTGTGGAGGGCTTCCTTTTGGGCAGGCGTGCGAGTGTCTTGGGGTTCTCCCGAGGGGGATAGCCCTCCTTCGTAGCAGACGCCCCAGCTGCAGCGGTTGTAGCCTAGGGCGTGTGCCCCGATATGCTCCAGCGGGCGCAGGGGATGGATGACTCCCGAGCGACGGATGTAGAAGTGGTAGCCTGCCCCTCGGAAGCCCCGAGCGATGTGGTCACGCTCCAGCGCCTCGACGGGGTAGGGATGATCAGCGCGTGTCGCACTGCAGTGTACGACGATGTAGTGGATGTCTGAGGGTTTCATTTTCGGTGACGTAGATAGAGGTAAACCAGGAGAACCAAGAGCCCCAAGAGGGTGCTAGTACCCCCGAGGAGGAAGCTGTGGAGGGAGGTGGAGGTAGGTAGGGACGATGGGCGCAGTGGCTGGGCGAAGTGCTGGCTTCGTCCATGGAGACTGTCCTGCTCCTTGGTTTGCTGTATCAAGCTCCCTATCTGGGTGTGATGTCGGGAGAGTGTCCCATGCCAGTGGCGTAGTGCAGGTGTGGAGCGAGTCTGTCCGCTGTCCCGTGGGAGAGGGGGCGGGAGGAGCTCTTCCGTTAGATCGAGGGTTAGGCTGTCTTGCTCATCGAGCCGGTGAAGCTGGGTGATCCACTGCTGGCGTCTCTGGGTGAGCTCGTGGTGGGTCTGCTCGCTGTGTGCAGGATGAAGTCGCTTGCTACAGGCCATCAGACCTAGGAGTAGACTTCCTCCGATAGCGAGGAGGGGGGGCTGGGCGAATCGAGGGTACATACATCGTGATATAAAGGGTGAATAAATGAGCTCTTCGAGGAGCATGCTGACCCACTTAGATGGGGATCGCATGACAAAGGTAGAGCACCCTCTTTTCCCTTTGTCCAAAATCGACCAAAACGCACCAAAGCTTACCAAAACCGAATGAAAACGCCCTCCAGCGTCCCCTCCGCCGTATCGCCTCTCTCGGGTTCTTATGCTTGCCTTTTAGTTGGGAGACCTGATGAGAGGCTGGTGTCTTCCTCGTTCCCATCTCCTTTTTGCCTTCGCTCCGTGGGGGAGGTGTGTGCCGTCGTAGGGGCGGGGTTTGTCCGCCCTCTACTCGCTAATGGATAGGGGGATGGGTGGGGTGATTGTGGGAATGCTTGCCTTGTCGAGCAAAGGGCGGGCGACCCCCGCCCCTACGCCGTCGGGTGCTACGCCTGTGGTGCCTACGTATGGGCGTTGCCCTTGTCTGTGGTGATGTGATGAGAGCGGTGCATCTTGGTGCTGTGATGTGCACCAACTAGTAGGCAACAGTAGTGCCACCTGAGGGGTACTACTGTTGCCTATCGAGGGGCACTACTGTTGCCCCTTTAGAGGTAATACTGATGACGGGGAGGAAGAAGGGGGAGAAATTGGGCTTAGTAGCGCCAGGAGACGCTTAACTGGATCGTGCGGGGACGCAGGCGGGTGTACAGGAGGTACTCGTCCAAGGGACTATAGCTACTCGTGAACTGCTCCGCTTCATTCAGCAAGTTCTCTCCCGAGAGCTTTACCGTCCAGCGTCTACCTTGGTAGCGGAGGCTGGCTCTGAGGAAGTGTAGCGGACGTACCGAGCCCGAGGGAAGATCAGACCAAGAGGACTCCACCGAGAGGCTGGCGAACCAATACCGCAGGGGATGCAGGCTAAGGCTTGGACTGACGCTCCAGATGGTGGTTTGGCTTCGGTAGTAAGGTGTGGAGAGCAGGCTAACTTGGAGGGAGCCTTCGCAGTCCAGGCTCACCCAAGACCAAGGGGCTAGGGAGAGACTTGGAGCGAACGAGTATCCCCCTCCCGTGGTGCTGAGGCGCTCCCCTTGGCGAATGATGGGGCGCTGGAGGAGGCTTGCGGAGGCTTGGAGTGAGGTGGTGGTATTGATCTCGCTCCAGAGCTTCGAGAGCATTAGGTGGGCGGTGTAGAGGTCTTGCACGGACTCCTGCTTGACGCTTTGCTGAAGGCGCTGTCCAGTACGGAGATCCTCGACCTGACTATAGGGAGAGAAGCTCCTTCGCCAGCCTGCCGTGAAGCTGGCATTGAAGCCCTCCAGCGGGCGATGATAATAGCAGGTGAGGTGGGTGCTGAGGCTACGCTGGGCGAGGAGCTCGGCATCTCGCTGATGACGGACCTGATCATAGCTCCGCCGAAGAGGCGTCAGGAGGAAGGTGGCGAGACTACGGCGAAGGTTCGCCTGATACCCCGCCTTCACGATGACCCTGAGCTCGGGGGAGAAGCGGTGCCTAAGCTGGGCGGTCACCCCCGGGAAGAGGCGAAGCAGGGGCGTGATCGCTTGCCTACCCGCTTCGCCGTAGCGGTAGCCTTCGAGAAGGAGCGTGAGGGGAAGGGAGAGGGTGAAGTCGGTGCTTGTGCCGAGGTAGCTGAGTGTGGGTGTCGTCTGGATGCTGAGCCCTCCGCCTTGGACTTCGTAGGGTGTCGGCTGAGAGATACGTTCGCTAGCTTGGAGTGCGCCATAATGCCCGAGGAAGTCGATGCCCCCTGCTAGCGACCAGCGCCCTGGCAGGCGATGGCTGTATTGGATCGAGGTGCTTAGCTGGAGGCTGTAGCCTGAGAGGCGAGTGTCGAAAGCTAGGGCTGGGGTGGGGGAGTGAAAGCGGAGGCTAGGGAGAGCGTTCAGCTGGAGGTCTCCCGAGAGACTCAGGCGTCCCCCTTGGGCGGTGCCCTTAGCCCACGAGGTCTGGCTACGAAGCTGGTAGCTCGCTTGGGACGCTAGGAGGTTGATGGGCTGAGCATTGCGCCGTAGCGCAGTCTGACGCTTGGTGTCGGAGAGGTGTAGCGAGAGGAGCTCTTGGAAGTACTGCTTGCTGGTATTAGCGGTGTAGTCGAGGAGACTCTGTAGGAGATGACGTCGCCCTTGAGTAGGGTGCTCTTCGGTAAAGTGGCTGGTGGTGCCTTGGTCAAGCTGGCGAACTGCCGATAGGTGATAGGTGCCGAGGTGCGTGCCTTCGTAGCCGAGGTTGTAGCGTAGCGTGTGCTCGTCATCCTCTAGCTGGTGGATGCCGTTGAGCGTAGCGCCGATGTTCCCCTTAGCTAGGTGACTCCGCCCACCTACTTCGTCCGCCTTCACGCCTCCGATGAGTGAGGAGACGCCGAGGAGCCCTTCGTCACGCTGCTCTAGCCCCTCGCTGGCGATGGAGGCGCTCCCGTGGTTGGCTCCTGCCAGCGCTAGGGTCTGAAGCCCCGCACGAGCGAGGAAGGTCATTGCCTTACCGCCATAGAGCGCCTCCTGAGGCTGGCCTTGCTCCAGTCCTCCGAAGACCTGCACTTCGCCTACGGGGCGGAGCTTGCTCCTAGACTTGAGATGTACGTTGAGGATGGTGCCTTCGCCCGCTTCCTTCCCTCGGAGGAACTTCATCTTCTGGAAGCGCTCGATGAGGTCAATGCTGGCGATGTCCTCGGCTTTGAGGTTCCGTGTCGCTACGGCATAGCGCCCGCCGAGGAGGTTCATCCCCTCGATGTGTAAGCCTTCGATCGGCTTGTCATTAAAGCGGATCACGCCGTGCTTGTCCACCTGCAGGGCGGGGATACGCTTGATGAGATCCTCCAGTGTGTAGGTAGCGGCAGAGGTGAGTCGGCTAGCGCTGTAGCTCGTGGTGTCACCCCGGCTACGTATCATCGGGCTACGTACCTGCACCTGCTTGAGCTGTATCTCTTGGGGGACGAGGAGAAGGGTGAGGTCACCTTCGAGGGAGCGCAGGGGAAGGACTTGGGGAGCATAGCCAAGGCGACGGACGCTGAGCTGTAGTCGCCCCGCCTTCTCTACCTTCGGCCAAGCGAGATGGAAGGTGCCATCGCTCCGACTCTGCGCATAGGTCAGCTGGAGGGGCTTCTCGCTTCCTTCGCTGACGAACTCAAGGAGCAGGATGACCCCTGAGATGGGCTTCCCATCTTGCTTGCTGAGTGTTCGTCCCGAGAGGCTGAGCTTAGTTGTCTCTTGAGCCCAGCACGCTCCATTCCCCACGATGAGTAGGGCGAGGAAGAGTAAGGCACTACGGATCAGGCGAAGGTGCAGGACGGGCATAGGGATCGGTGGCTTAGGGCGTCACCCGACGTAGCGGGACGTAGGGGATGGTGCGCTTGATCGGTGGAGTATCCTTCTTACCGCCGAGGGGTGTCGCTAGCCCAGTACTCTGAAAGGCTCTGCCAGGATCGCTGGCATACTTCATATACTCCCTGATGACACGCTCACGAGGGTACTTGAAGTAGGTCGATTCTCTGAAGGCAATAGGATGCTTCCGTTCAGCGATGGATAGCAGTAGGAAGTCGTGTAGGTGCTCGCTGTCATAGGCCTGTACGATCAGCCCAGGGAGTCCACGCAAGATCCAGGGACCTGTACTGTATGCGATGTCTTCCGTATACCAGGCATACCATAGACGACCATATAAGTTTGACACCCCTAGCTTACACTGATATCCCATAATGTTCCTGACAGAGTCTTGCTTAATGGTCCACTGCTGTTTCTCTAGAGGCTCAACGGAGAGATAGTGATCCATCAAGACACGGTCGGTTATAGAGACCTTTCCTTGTGGATAGTTGGTATAGACTTGCCAATTTATATTGGACATACCTTTCGGGAGTCTGTTAAACTTCTCGTTAAGAAACTGGCTGGGATACCTCTTGTTCTCGAGGGCAACGCCCAGAGAGTCGGTATAAAAGTCAGCAGTCCCCTGGAAGGACTGCACATACTCCCCGACCAGTAGCGTCATTTGGTTGCTTATAGACCTTGATCCGTCCTTAAATTGATATCTATAGTCTATACGAAGGATAGCGGTGTCAAGTGTATTCATTATCAGGAAAGGCATATCTACCCTTTGCTTCTGTGCAGGTGCGGAGTGCACCGCAAGTAGTAGGCAAAGGAGGAAGAAGAGGTATGGGCGCATCGGACTAAGGCGTTACCTGGCGTAGCGGGATGTAGAAGTAAGTGCGTTTTGGTAGGCTCTCTGTTCTTGCTTTACCTATGGGCTTGACAAGCCCAGATCCGAAGATAACCTTCCCTGGGTCTTGGGCAAACTTGATGTACTCCTTGACGACGCGTTCACGATCGGCCTTGTAGTAAGGCTTCTTTCTAAAGCCAATGGGGATTCTCTGATGCTTGAGATCGAATAGAAGAAAGTCGTGAAGATGTTCGCTGTCGAAGGCTTGTACTACGAGGCCAGGGAGACCATGCAAAAGCCAAGGTCCTGCAGAGCAGGCAATCTCAGGCGTATACCACGCATACCAATGACGTCCGTATAGCTCTACTTCTGCAAGGTGGCAGGTGTAGCCCATTATCTGTTTAGTTGAGTCTTGTAATGTCTTCCACTTAGGGATAGTGAGGGATTCCTCAGAGATATAGTCGGTGGTGAATATGCGATCCGTTATGGTGATCCTACCTTCGGGATAGCCTGTGTATACTCGCCATTTGATATTGGATCTTCCTCTAGGAAGCTCATCCATCTTATTTTGAATCCAGCCACTTCGATAAGATTTGTTCTCTAGTGCTAATCCAAGCGAGTCGGCATAGTAGTCGTCTTCTCCAAGGAAGAGCTGTATTTTATCTCCGACTAGTAGGCTCATCTGGCTACTCGTCTGTTGCTTCTTTTGGTGGAAGGAATAGTGATAGGATGCCTTGAGGTAGGCTGTATCAATGGAATTGATATCCATATAGTAGGTCATCGGATCTCCCTTTTGTGCTACTAGTGTATAGGTAAAGCACAAGGCGGATAGAAGCAATAGTATTTTGTTTTTCATAAGGGTAGCGTAGCATATTGTCCAGTAAGATTTCTGCTCTCATTAAAGTCTCCGAATAACTATCGTCATGGTAGCTATTCGGAGGCTTCTAATCTGTAAGAAGAGATGATGGACTATCTGACAAAGTAGTTGTCATCCCATGGAGGCTCAATGATCTTGCGGTTACTTCCTCAATCGCCACAATAGAACTCATTGATGTCCCGTAGATATGCATCCCAGTCTGCTTCTTTTTCAAAGAAGGATTTGTCTACAGTCATTGCCCCTCTTCCGCAGGTCGTCCAGACTGTGGCGGCGTCAGCGATGTAGCTGGCGGATAGGAGGAGCAATGCCCCTCCGAGAAGAATCTTTATCTTCTATAGTTATGATAAGTATTACGAGGTAGCCTGGGTTAAAGGAAGCTTGATCGAGTGATCTTGCTTCTAGGCTACACCGCAAAAGTCGTAAGAAGTATCTGGAGCATCATTATACTAAAGTATAGACTTTTAGCAGAGGAGGTGCTCACGCAGGATACGCAAAAGGGCTAGGCTACAGTTGTTGACGTTGAGTTTCTCGCAGATACGTGCTTTCCGCTTCTTGATAGCCGCTTTACTGAGGCAGAAGGTCTGAGCTATTTGCTCTTCTGTAAGCCCTTGGGAGATGAAGGAGAGCAGGCGCTTTTCCTCAGCTTCAATCTTAGGCAAGGGATGCTCGTGCCAGCGGAGTCCAAGCTCTGCCGTAGTCCAGTAGACAGAAGACCCCAGCTGGTGAAGACGTACAGGTCCGCCTCTTAGCGGATAAGAGGAGGGGGCGACGAGCCCAAGGAAGGCCGTAAACTGTCCTCGTTCATCTTGCTCTAGGGGCTGTAGGCGGATAGCTTGGTATGAGTGCGTTGGTGATCCGAGTTCCCTCATCGGGTAATCCATAGTGAGAAAGAAGGACTGAGGCTCAGTTGGGCCGCTCAGAGGAAGAGTAAGCCTCTGGAGCTTGTCACGTAGCCTGTCTAGAAACTCTTCGCAGTCTCGGCTGACGAACTCCCTCCCGTGCCAGTAGGTGATGCTTTGAAGGGTGAGGTCGAGCTGGAGGAGTGTGTGCTGGGGGCTAAGCGCTAGGAGGGCCAGAGCGTGAAGCTGATGGCGAAGGCTAGGTGGCGCTGAGTGTAGGGAATAGGCGTAACGGGTCAGCATAGTCGGGCGTGTGTAGTGTTAAGATGAAGGCTTCTCTATAGGCAATAGGATGAGGTGGTTAGGGTAAGTCCTTTGATCATAAAGGTAGGAATTTATCAGAGAAAGTATCGAGTGGGAGAATAAGGCTAGAAGGACACCTCTTCGGTGGTGCGACGTGCGCCAACTAGTAGGCAACAGTAGTGCCCCTCAGGTGGCAATACTGTTGCCTATCGAGGGGCAATACTGATGCCCCTTTGGAGGCAGTACTGATGCCCCCCTCTCTTCGCCCTCCTTTTCTTCCCCGTTTCATCCTTTCTGTCGAAGGCTGGTTGAGGTGGTGTAGGGGCGTATGGCGATACGCCCTCCTGGATGCAATGCCAAGGGGAGGCTGACCGATCTTCCCATCGAGGGCGTATCCCCATACGCCCCTACACCGCCTGATCTTGGCGCTTGCGGAAGGATGCGGGTCGCCTTCGCTCCGGTGAGGGAGGCGGGCTAACGGCGGTTGCGGGGGTGATAGCGCTCGACCTGCTCACGGAGCTTCGTGCGGTCGATGTGGGTATAGATCTCCGTCGTGGCGACATCCTCGTGTCCGAGCAGGAGCTGGATCGCTTGGAGGTTCGCTCCACCCTCAAGGAGGACGGTGGCAAAGCTGTGACGGAAGGTATGGGGACTGATCTTTTTGGTGATGCCGGCCATCTCGGCGGCTTCCCTGATGAAGACAAACACGGTGATACGAGAGATCGCCTTGCCTAGTCGGCTGAGGAAGACGTACTGCTCCTGTCCTCGCTTCGGGGTGGGGCGAGCGGGGTCAGCGAGGTAGGTCTTCAGCTCCTGTATTGCCGAGGGGCTTAGGGGAATGAGTCGCTGCTTGCTCCCCTTCCCTAGGACACGGAGGTAGCCCTCCTCGAGGAAGAGGTCGGGGAAGCTCAGCTGACAGAGCTCGCTGACACGTAGCCCACAGCTGAAGAGGAGCTCGATGATCGCCCGGTTGCGGAGTGCTTCATGGCCGCCCTTGCTCCCTGCTGCCTCGATGATGCGATCGACTTCGCCCGTGGTGAGGACTTCGGGGAGGTAGCGCCCCTTACGTGGTACCTCGAGTAGGACGGTAGGGTCGGCCTCGACATAGCCCTCGAGCTGGAGATAGCGTCCGAAACTCTTCACGCCCGAGATGATGCGAGCGATGGAGTTGGGGTGGATGCCTAGGTCATAGAGGGTAGAGAGGAAGTGCTGTAGTCGGGGGTAGTCTAGCGCTCCGAGATCGATACCCTCGGCCTCGATGTAGCTGAGGAGCTTGTCTACGTCCTGGAGATAGGCTTGGCAGGTGTTCGCCGAGAGGTTGAGTTCGAAGCGTAGATAGGCGAGGTATTTATCTCGTAGTTCGGTGAGCGCCATGAAGAGAATGGGAATTTTAATTTATCTTTGCAAAGGTAAGCAAGACAAAGGAATAGGCCCTGTAAGCAATGTGGATAGAGATCATGAATGGCCCGAACCTTCACCGGATCGGGACACGGGAGCCAGACATCTACGGCACCATGCCGATGGATGCCTGCCTATCTCTACTACGCCAGCGCTATGAAGGGGCTCTTCGCTTGACCTACTTCCAGTCCAACCATGAGGGCGCACTCATCGACCGACTCTACGAGCTCGAGGAGGCTGGTGCTCATGGGATCGTCTTGAATGCAGGGGCTTATACCCATACCTCGCTATCCTTAGCTGATGCCCTGCGTACCATCGCTATCCCCACCATCGAAGTCCATCTCTCCAATATCTATGCACGTGAGCAGATCCGGCAGACCTCCCTGCTGAGTCCGGCTTGTCGTGGCGTGATCTCTGGCTTCGGTATGGATAGCTACCGCCTCGGGGTAGAGAGCCTGATGGCTCTGCTTACCTCCTCAGCCTTGTCCACAATTACAAATCAATCCAAATAGGAATTATGAAGAAAACAAAGATTGTAGCTACTATCTCCGACCTGCGCTGTGACGTAGAGTTCATCCGTCCGCTCGTCGAAGCTGGCGTCAATGTCGTGCGTATGAACACGGCACACATGACCAAGGAAGGTATCACCAAGGTCATCGAGAACACCCGTGCTGTCTCTCCTAACGTGGCTGTCCTCCTTGACACCAAGGGCCCAGAAGTCCGTACCACCGTCCTCGATGGTGACGCTGAAGTCAAGCGTGAGTTCAAGGCTGGTGACAAGGTGGTCTTCATGGCTAACCCTGATGCTAAGACGAATAACGAAGTGATCAATGTCAACTACGTGAACTTCGTCAACGATGTACCCGTAGGTGCTCGTATCCTACTTGACGACGGTGCTCTAGCCTTCGACGTAGAGAAGAAGGAAGGTGACAAGCTCTTCACCGTCTGCCAGAACAACGGCAAGCTCGGCTCTCGCAAGAGCGTCAACGTCCCAGGCGTACGCATCGATCTTCCTTCCCTCACCGAGAAGGACCGTGGTAACATCCTCCACATCATCCCACAGAACATCGAGTTCATCGCTCACTCCTTCGTCCGTAACAAGAAGGACATCGAAGAAATCCAGACAATTCTCGATGAGCACAAGAGCAATATCAAGATCATCGCTAAGATCGAGAATCAGGAAGGGGTGGATAACATCGACGAGATCATCGACTCTTGCTATGGTATCATGATCGCTCGTGGTGACCTCGCTATCGAAGTCCCTGCAGAGAAGGTACCAGGTATCCAGCGTATGATCATCAAGAAGTGTATCGCTGCGAAGAAGCCTGTCATCGTAGCTACGCAGATGCTTCACACGATGATCGACAATCCTCTACCTACACGTGCTGAAGTAAGTGACATCGCTAACGCTGTCTACTACCGCACCGACGCTGTCATGCTCTCTGGTGAAACGGCTAACGGGAAGTATCCTCTCGAGGCTGTCCAGACGATGGCTAGCATCATCCGCGAGGCAGAAGCAACGCTTGAGGCAGACTACAATGACGAAGTGCCTTACTCTAAGGAGGTCAGCACGACGACTGCCTTCCTCGCTAAGCAGGCAGTACGTAGCGTAGACCAGATCAACACGGAGGCTATCGTCACCGACAGCTTCACTGGTCGTACGGCTCGCTACCTCTCTTCCTTCCGTGCTACGGTGCCTGTCTGCGCTGTTTGCTATGACGCTACGCTCTCTCGCCAGCTGGCACTGAGCTATGGTGTCACGGCTCACTTCGCTGAAGGTGCTTGTGACAAGGCTCGCTTCGAAGCAGGTGTCAAGCACTTCATCGCTGATGGTCTGCTCAAGGAAGATACGCAGGTCGCTTATATGAGCGGTACAGTAGGTCAGACGGGTGCTGCACACTCGCTCGAGATCGATACCGTCAAGGACCTTCTCGCTAAGAACGCCTAAGAACTCCTGCGGTCAGTCTGCTAAACACTCGTGTGGCCACCTCCATCGCTATGGGGGTGGCCACATTTGTTTTGTATCAGCGCTACCTCTTGGTACGTGACCAAATCACTGCTTTTCACAGCGTATCTATATTGGAGTATATGGGGAAGGGAAGGTTGGAGACCTTGAGACTGATCTCTTGGTGTCTTGCGATTTACTCAGGAGGGCAGATGGTTGGATGTAGATAGGGTCTTCTACTTGCTAGTTGTTAGCTAAATGTAGGTAGAGAAAGAGCCATAATCTCGGTTTGTTCTTCTTCTTTTTACCTAGAAGAGGGGATTGAGAGTGGGTTGATTATGCCTTTTTTTCGCTATTCATGGTAGCTGGTATACCTAATTAAGCTATCTTTGTAGTGAGCTAGTTAGATAGGGGCTCCTCCGGTAAAGAATAGGAGGGTGTTAACTCTCTATTTATCAGTATGCTCACTTTAGTGGTGCACAACAAGCTAATCAATAAATAGTAACTCTATGTCGTGGTTAATTAACTCCTCGATCGGACGCAAGCTAGTCATGAGTATCTCAGGGCTAGCTTTGATCCTGTTCCTGACCTTCCACATGTCGATGAACCTTGTGGCACTCTTCTCTGAAGAAGGCTACAATCAGGTGTGTGAGTTCCTCGGTGCTAACTGGTATGCACTGGTAGCGTCGATAGGTCTAGCTGTCCTCTTCGTCGTCCACATCGTCTATGCCTTTATCCTGACGTATCAGAATCGTAAGGCTCGCGGTAATGACCGCTATGGCGTCGTCGACAAGCCTAAGGGTGTCGAATGGGCTTCACAGAATATGATGGTTCTCGGAGTCATCGTCCTTCTTGGCCTTGGTCTTCATCTCTTCAACTTCTGGGCTAAGATGCAGCTAGCAGAGCTGCTTGGTCAGCATGATCTCGGGATCTCAGGTGTCAATGGTCCTGCAGATGGTGCAGGCCTAATCCGCTATACCTTCTCTAATCCTGTGTTCGTCGTACTCTACCTCGTTTGGCTGGGTGCGCTGTGGTTCCACCTATCACACGGCTTCTGGAGCTCGCTACACACCATCGGATTCAATAACAAGATTTGGTTTGAGCGTCTACGTAACCTCTCCAATATCTATACGACCATCGTGATCCTTGGTTTTGCGGTAGTTGTCGTCTATTATTTCCTACAGTCCCTCTGTGGCGGTGCTTGTCCCTTCGCCTAATCAGGCTGAGCTAAGCTTATAATCTATCAATCTCATCGATATTATGTCTAAGATCGATTCTAAGATCCCTGCCGGCCCATTAGCCGAGAAGTGGACAAACTATAAAGACCACCAGAAGCTCG
>CAJPPK010000033.1 GCA_905372565.1 uncultured Porphyromonas sp.
GCCCCTTTTGTTGCCCTACCCCCTCCTCTCCCGTCGCTTCCCCTCTACCCACAGCCTGCCAAGCTAGTTATACCCCCTCAGCTTCGTGGGGCTTCCTGGCTCCCTCCGTTCGCTTTAGCTAGGGAAGACCTCTAGCTTGGCAGACGGAGAGGCTAACCTTGCTCCCCACGAAGGCTAGCCTTTCCCTCGACAAAGCTATACCTCACCGACAAGCCTCCCACTTGCTCGGCAGGAGCCAAGCTACGAGGCCTTAAAACCAAGATCTAGGGATAAAGGGAGGATGGGGAGCGATCGTAGCTGGCTAGCTATGACCCGAGTCGCACTAAGGTCTAGGCGAAAGAGTATCGAGGTAACGGCGATAGGCTGGGAGCGTCTCGTCACTGAGGAGCGGAAGATTAGCTGGCGCCATGGGAAGCCATAGGGTGCCCTGAGGTAAGGCTTCCTTCAGTTCATCAGATCGACGTGCTTGGGCAAGGAAATCCCGAAGGGCGCTGGCGGAAATGAAGCCCTTCATCCGAAATCCCTCCCAGTCCGTGAATCCATCGAGCGGACTTGTCTCCAGCGACCACTGGGTGAAGTGGGAGAAGACAAAGGTCATCAGCGTGAAATACACCTCGTGGCGCACCCCTTGCCCCTTAGGATAGAGGAGTAGGAGCTCGGGGGTCTGTCCCTCGACGAAGGGCAGGAAGCTCAGACTATCTACGGCGTGTGACTCCCCAAGCTCTACGGGTAGCTCACGAGAGGAGCGCTGGAGGGGAAGGCTTCGTAGAGGTCGTCCCTGCTCTAGGCCTGCGAGCAGAGAGCCAACGTAGGGGGCGACTTCGCTCTCTGGTGCCTCTTGCTGGAGCTGACGCAGTCCCTCGATGAGGGTAGACCTCGCTTCGGTGCTCGGGAGAGTCAGGAGCTTCAGCAGACGCACCTTGGGGCGCAGATCGGCAGGGAGCAGTGGCAGGTGATCCAGACTATCGAGCTGGCGTCGGCTCACGGCTAACTCCCCTTGCTGATAGGCCTCCCAAGCTAGACCATAGAGACGCTCGGGCTCCTGAGCCTGCTGACGTAGGGCTTGGGGATAGTCCGTCTGGCGCAAGAGTAAGCTAAGGGACGACTGGGGATAGGCTACGAGGTAGAGCTCCCGTAGGCTATCAGCCTCGGCGCGTAGACCACGTCGCAGCGCTAGGAAGAGTGCCTGCTGGAGCGCCTCTTCCCGCTGGCTAAAGGCAGGGAAGTCACGCAGGAGACGTGCATAGCTTCGCTCGGCATGATCGGGAAGCTCGAGCTTCTCCGAGAGGAGGTTCGCCTGCTGAAGGAGCGCCCGTGCGGTCTTCTCGGCGAGATCATGCTGGGCTTCGCTACCCAACGGAAGACTTTGGAGGTAGAAAGCTCGGGAGAGGGAGTCCGTTGATCGCTCCCCTACCGGCTCCGAGGTCGGGGATACCGTAGAGGGAACTTGGGGCGACGGTGCTCCGGAGTTAGCTAGGAGCGATCGGCGAGATCTATTCCAGTCGTCGGTCAGTGGGCGGTCTCCCCAGCGCTGGATAAAGCGCTTCCTCCCCTCGGCCACTAGATCAGGACGATCGAAGTAGAAGCCTGCCGTAGCCAAAGGAGCCTGCTGTACAGAAGACGAAGAGTTCGTCGGAGGTAAAGTTAGACCTAGTGAGCGGTGACGACGACGGGTCTGCTGAATAAGGCTGTCGATGTAGCGCAGTCGCTCTGCCTCTGGAAGCCGAACGAGCCACAGCAGACTATTCCCACGTCGCACCTCACGGGCGGGAGCCTCTAGGAGCGCAAGCCCAGGCAAGAGACTATCTAGGCGGGGACGCTGGGGTGTAGGGGGATGGAGCACAGAGCCAGCCTGCGTCATACGCTGATAGGCCTCGGGGTAACGATCGATGGCGAGGGCGAGCTCCCCAAGGGTCAGCTGTGCCTCTGCCCAAGCTGTCGTGTGCCGACGAGCCGAGTCGATGGCTCGCTGGAGGCTGGTTTCGGCTAGATCCGTCTGCCCTGAGCCGAGGAAGCTCTGCCCCAGCGCTAGGAAGATCTGATCTTGCTGTCCTCGATAGCGACGCATCTGGCCGAGACGGCGTAGCACCGACTGCGCAGAGCGACTATCCCCTCGTAGCTGGAGCGCACGTAGCCTACCTGCTAGCTCTAGGGCGGGCTCATCAGCCAGCTGAGAGGAGCGAAGGAAGGCTCCTTCGGCCTCCGAGCTTCGCCCGAGGCGTAGATAGATTTGCCCGAGGAGAAAATGTAGGCGAGCTCGCTGCTTCTTCTCCCTAGCTCGTACCGCAGCGTCCCTCAAGGCAGGCAGGGCGTCTTCCCAACGCCCCTCGGCGAGCTGTAGCTCTGCCGTCGTCGCCGAATAAAGATAGCTTCGTCGGAGGCGATCGGTCGCTCCTCCTTGGGGGAAAAGGCGAAGCAATTCCTCGGCTTCGCCAAGTCTCCCTAGGTGTATCAGGCTACGTACTGCCCAGAGACGAGCCTCTTCCCTCACCTCAAGCTCTGTGGCATAGCGCAGGAAGATACCTTCGGCCGTCAGCCGAGCTTCCTCGAGCTTCCCTGAATAGAAGAGCGCCCGAGCCGTGAGGAGCCAGGCATCGCTTAGAGCAGGATTATATTCCGTCTTCGCTTGGAGTGCCACCGCCTTAGGATGATGGCGCCATCCGGCCCTCTTCGCCGGCTTGCGCGTCATCGAATGCTCAGCGATCGCCTTACGTGTCTTAGCGAGCGTCCGAACGAAGGTCGCCCGCTCCTGCCTCTCCGCTAGGTCATCGACCAGCGGATCAAGCGGAAGCGGGCGAGTATAGTCGTCCTGTATCGAGGAGAGAAGCCCTTCGTAGCCCTCGGCATAGGCTTCGTGTGCGTAGTAGAGGGTATTATAGCGGGTGATGAAGCCTTGCCATAGACGACTCTGAGGTGTAGTCGTCTTGGGAGAACAAGAGGTGATGAGGAGAGGTAGGAGAAGCGCTAAGCCCCCCAAGAGCCCCCTTAGTCTCGTGCTGTGCTGGCAGGGCGCTTCACGAAGGAAGAGATCCATTTACTCACCGCTAGGAAGAAGAAGAAGAGGAGCAGGATGATCAAGACCCCCGAGGGGACACTGATCCAGTAGTAGCTCAGCAGTAGTCCACCCACATTAGCCACCAAGGATAGGAGGATCGAGCTCACGAGGATCTTGCGGAAATCTGAGGTGAAGAGCCCCACGATGGTCTGCGGGAGCGTCAGCAGAGAGAGCAGGAGCATGATCCCGACAGAGCGGATCGTCAGCACAAGGCTTACCGCTACCAGCACCAGCAGGAGTCGCTCCCAGAAGTTCACCCGTAGACCTCGCACCTGAGCGAAGTCCCTATCAAATGAGATATACAGGATCGGGCGATAGCAGAGGATAAAGAGTGCCGAGAGGACTAGCGCCAGCACACCGAGAGCCAGCAGGTCACTGGTCGTGACGAGGAGGATGTTCCCAAAGAGATAGGCAGGCAAGCTCGTCGTATAGCCAGGTGTCAGCGTCATGAAGAGTACACCGAGTGCCATCCCAAGCGCCCAGATTCCGGCGATAGCGGAGTCCTCTCTCACCCCTTCGGTACGGCTGAGCTTCCCGATAGAGAAGGCTGCTGCCACAGCAGCTACCGCCGCCGAGAGGATGGGGTTAATACCTAAATAGAGCCCCAGCCCAATCCCACCAAAGGAAGCATGGGTGATCCCCCCACTGACGAAGACGATACGTCGCACCACGATATAGCTCCCCACGAGCCCACATATGACCGCTGTCAGGACAGAGGCTATGAGCGCATGCTGAAAGAACTGGAAAGAGAAGATCGATCCCATCCGTCTGATGCCGTACCGAGAGCAAATTAGACGACTGCAGGAGCTTCGTCGTGGCGACCAACGATAGCGTGGTAGTCACGATTCTCCCCGACGAGGAGATAGAGCTCAGGACGTAAGGTTTCGGGAAAGTCGATCCCTCGAAGCTGAAGGCTACGCACCCAGCTAGGTACCTCTTCGATGTCGAGCGAGAGGAGGACGTCTCTAAACTCCTCGACATCCTCCTCGGTGTATGCTCCAGCAGGAGTACCTACAAAGCGATCAAGCTCTTCGTCCTCGAAATACTCGATCTTTTGGCTTACGGCGGCTAGCAGGCTATCCTTCTCACACGTTAGGTGATTACCACAGCAGCCACCCGTAGGTAGCGGACGCTCTCGCTCCGGCTCGACATACTCACCACGAGCGATACGCCGAGCACGAGAGCGAGCCTGAAGATAGCTCACGAGAGCAGCCACGAGACCTAGTAGTCCGAGAGCGCAAACAATGATGAGAATACTTGCCATGAGATAGGAAGATAATAGGATGATGAGATAAAAGAGGGCGAAGAGATAGTCCCCTTAGTGAAATAAGGGGAAGAACTAAGGAAAGGTTCGTTTATGCTCGTAGATGATAGCTTAGCGACGAGAGGCGAAGAAGTCACGCATCAGCTGCGTCGCTTCGCCTTCTAATAGACCTCCAGCGATGAGGGTTTTGCGAGGGAAGAGCTCTGGAGCATAGCGCCGATAGCCATATTTCTCCTCACCTGCACCATAGATGATGGCACCAAGGCGAGCGTGAAAGAGAGCTCCAGCACACATGACACACGGCTCGATAGTCACGTAGAGCTGACAATCTGAGAGGAACTTTCCCCCAAGGTAGTCCGTAGCTGCCGTGATGGCCAGGATCTCGGCATGTGCCGTCGGATCATGCAGGCGCTCCACTTGGTTATGCGCCCTGGCGATGACCTGCCCTTGACACACGATGACAGCCCCAATTGGCACCTCTCCTTCGTCGAAGGCGTCCTGAGCCTCCTCCAAAGCGAGGCGCATGAAGCGCTCTTCAGGGACAAAGCGATGCATCCTAGCGAGCCAGGTCAAAGAGATCGGGAGCATTACGCTCGCTCTCGATCAAGATATGCGAGATGACCAGCTCCCGAATCCAGCCCGTACGATCAGTGATATGATGCTCGGCACAGTGGTCACAGATGGCCTTAAACTCCCGCTCATTGAGCGTCAGTCGAATGCTCTCCTTACGTGGGAGACGCTTCGATGTACCTCGACGAACTAGGAGACGCTTGGCCATAGGGCTTAGGCTGGGATAATGACGTGGAGAGACTGAGGGATGAGACGTACCTCGACACGCTCTCCTGCCTGACACGGCTCACCATCCAGGTGGATCACACCTGGGGAAGGACGCTCAATGATCAGCTCTCGAGCACGCTCAGTATGATAGTACTTGTTATTGGGGAGGCGTCCCAGCATCAGATCCCCGAGGACGAAGGCAGCTTCGATACTAGGGAAGGGGCGGATGAGGGCAAGATCCAGGAAGCCATCGGCTAGGTCAGCTTCGGGAGCGATATAGGCATTATTCCCATACTGGGTAGCGTTAGCCGCTACGAGGACAAAGGCCTCTGTGTCAAAGCTACGCCCTCCGTCCAGCGTGATATGGTAGTTCTCGGCTTGGAAACTTCGGTACTCCTCGATCATCGTCCGGAAGTAAGTCACGGGACCTCGAGAAGAAGCCTCAGCAAACGCATGACTGACCGTAGCATCGAAGCCCATCCCGCAAGTACAGAAGAAGGGGCGTCCATCCATCGTACAGCTATCGATGCAGATCCGACGACCTGTGGAGAGCTGACGGATGGCCTCTTCGCTATTCATTGCGATACCAAGGCTACGGGCAAGACCATTGCCTGAACCCTTGGGTACGATACCTAAGGCGGTGTTCGTCCCTAGGAGTGCTCGAGCGACTTCATTGACCGTCCCATCGCCTCCCACAGCGATCACCTCCTCGAACCCCTCTTCGGCCGCACGACGAGCAAGCTCCTCAGCGTGCCCCGCAGCCTTGGTGTAGGTCAAGAAAAGCTCTCCATCAGCCGATGAATACGCCTGCCCCAGCAGCTCAGGGATACTCTTCTTTGAGCCAGTACCTGAGATGGGATTGATGATCGCTAGATACTTTTTCATCGGATAGCGTGAGTGGCGAGACGATGCGCTGCTAGCTCTTCGTACTTCGTACCGGGACGACCGTAGTTAGCGAAGGGGAGAATACTAATCCCTCCACGTGGAGTGAAGTCACCGATGACCTCAATGTAACGAGGATCCATCAGCTTAATCAGATCCTTCATGATGATATTGATACAGTCCTCATGGAAGGCTCCGTGATTACGGAAGCTGAAGAGGTAGAGCTTCAAGCTCTTGCTCTCGACCATCCGTACATCGGGGATATAATTGATGTAGATCGTCGCATAGTCTGGCTGTGCCGTGATCGGGCAGAGGCTCGTAAACTCGGGACAATGGAAGCGCACCCAGTAGTCATTCTCCTGATGCTTGTTAGTGAATGTCTCGAGGACTTCGGGAGCATAGTCCTGGCTATAGACCGTAGTCTTGGAGCCTAGGAGGGAGAGTTCGTTCTCTCCATCTCGGATACTTGCCATATATAATGCAGGGGATTACGGGTTAGTAGGCGCGGGCGAACAAGACACGCTGCTTCGAAGGCTTACCAGTGACCATGCAGACACCGGGCGTCTTGTCTCCCTCGAGGGGGATACAGCGAATGGTTGCCTTCGTCTCTGCCTTGATCTTCTCTTCGGTCTCGGGGGTACCATCCCAGTGAGCTAGGAGGAAGCCACCCTTCTCGATCTCGACCTTGAACTCTTCGTAAGTATCGACCGTGCGAGTCATCTCTTCTCGGTAGTTCAGTGCCTTGGTGTAGATATTCGTCTGGATCTCTTGGAGGAGCTGTGCGATGTACTCGGTGATTCCCTCTAGAGGATGCGTCTCCTTGGTCAGCGTATCACGACGAGCTACTTCCACTGTGCCGTTCTCGAGGTCACGTGCTCCGAGGGCTAAGCGTACAGGGACACCCTTGAGCTCATACTCGGAGAACTTCCACCCTGGCTTCTTATTATCAGCATCATCGTAGCGGACGCGGATACCACGAGCCTTCAGCTCACTCAGGATAGGCTGGATATGGCGAGTGATCTCGTCACGCTGCTCTAGGCTCTTATAGATAGGCACGATCACCACCTGATGAGGAGCAAGGGTAGGAGGCAGGACAAGACCATTATCATCCGAGTGCGTGAGGATAAGGGCACCCATCAGACGGGTCGAGACACCCCAAGAGGTAGCCCAGACAAGCTCTTGCTTACCATCCTTGTTCGTGAAGGTTACATCAAAGGCCTTGGCGAAGTTCTGTCCGAGGAAGTGTGACGTACCGCTCTGGAGCGCCTTACCATCCTGCATGAGAGCCTCGATAGTATAGGTCTCTACGGCACCTGCGAAGCGCTCGTTAGCACTCTTTACTCCTACGTGTACAGGCACAGCGAGGAAGTTGCGAGCGAAGTCTGCATAGACATTCACCATACGTACTGCTTCTTCTTCCGCCTCCTCACGGGTAGCGTGAGCGGTATGTCCCTCCTGCCAGAGGAACTCTGCCGTGCGAAGGAAGAGACGAGTACGCATCTCCCAGCGGACGACATTAGCCCATTGATTACAGAGGATAGGCAGATCTCGGTAAGACTGGATCCAGCCCTTGTAGGTATTCCAGATGATCGTCTCCGAAGTAGGGCGGACGATCAGCTCTTCCTCGAGCTTAGCCTCAGGGTCTACGACGACACCTCCCTCAGGGTTGGTCTTCAGTCGATAGTGCGTCACGACAGCGCACTCCTTAGCAAAGCCCTCTACGTGGTCTGCCTCACGGCTCAGGAAGCTCTTCGGAATAAAGAGAGGGAAGTAAGCATTATAGTGTCCCGTCTCCTTAAACATATCATCCAGCTGGCGCTGCATGCGCTCCCAGATGGCATAGCCATAAGGCTTGATGACCATACAGCCACGGACAGCTGAGCTCTCTGCGAGGTCTGCCTTGATGACGAGGTCTTGGTACCATTGGGAGATATCCACGTGCCGTGGGGTAAGTTCCTTGAGTTCTTTTGCCATGATTATATCTGTGGTTCTTTTGCTTCTTTTCGAATTTCTTTTGACCTACAAAGGTACTAAAAGCACTCGTCTACACCAGATCTTGCTCCATCGTTAGCTGAAGCATGGACTCGGGTACAGAGGCTTGGATAAGGGTCGAGAGCACCTCGACGAGACGCTGACGCACATACTCGCGGTGACGCACCAGGGTCACGGCACGTGTCGGGCGAGGCAGCGCGAATGGCTTGACCTGACTACGACGTTCAGCAGGGAGCATCTCTGTGGCAAGCTGGGGGAGGAAGGTCACGCCATCCCCCTGATCGACTAAGTGCATGAAGGTCTCCAAGCTCCCTCGGTGATAGCTGATCTGCTGGCGGGTGCTGTGTGCTAGCTGGCAGAACTTCACTAGCTGGTCACGGAAGCAATGCCCTTCGTCCAGGAGCCATAGCTGCTGCTTCCCCACCTCCGAGGAGCGAATATGCCCCTCCTTATATAAGGGTGAGTTCGGCGAAACGTAGGCAGCGAACTCCTCGTAGTACAGCGGCTGGTCAAGGAGCTCCTCACGCTGACTTGCCGTAGCGATGATAGCCAGATCCTGCTCTCCTGCGATAAGCTCCTCGAGACAACCACTCGTCTTCAGCTCGGTGATCTCTAGCCGAAGCTCCGGAAGCTCCTTACGCACCAGAGGGAGCAGACGTGGCAAGAGATAGGGGGCTATCGTCGGCAGGACAGCTAGACGCACCGTCCCCGAGAGAGCTTCATACTCCTGATGGATGACCTCACGCAGCTGCTCCGTCTGTCGCAGGATCAAGGCCGCCTGATCGAGGATCAAGCGTCCCACAGCGGTAGGCTGGATCGGCAGATGACTACGATCAAAGATCTTCACACCTAGCTCCTCCTCGAGCTTCTGAATCATCGTGCTGAGAGTAGGCTGGGTGACCTGACAATGGTCGGCTGCACGCCCGAAGTGGCGATACTTATCTAGGGCGTGGATGTATTCGAGTTGCTGGAGATTCATATCACTAGCAAAGGTACAGCAATCTGAGGAGTTCTAAGGACACCCCTCTCCGACAAGTCGGTCAGCGAGTTACCCCGAAGATCTAAGTCCGCACTCCGTCACAGAAAGAGGCTCACTGAGACAAGCCAAAATGTCCCGAGAGGGCTTCCCAAGCAACACTCATCCCGGAGAGTCGTAAGCCTCGAAACCCAAAATACCTATACCTTGGGATTGCACCCTAGCTAAAGCAGGCGTATTTTTGCCGTGGAATTGAATCCCTTATTTATATGGTATAGACTACAGCGACTCGATCATCTCATCGCCTAGGGCATTAAACCTAGGCCTTTCCCTCTACTCTAAGCCATATAACATCTTTAGGTATCCCCTTCATCATCTCGGGGGACTTCGCCTGATCTCCGACGAAGCCCCCTTTTTCTTTTCATTCATTGCATCGCTCATGCGCAAGTTCGCCAAGAAGCTACACCTGTGGCTTGCCCTCCCCTTCGGTCTGATCATCTCCATCTCCTGCCTCACCGGAGCTATCCTCGGCTTCGAGCGGGAGCTCACGGAGCTCGTCTACCGAGATCGCTACGTCGTCCGTCCCACCGCCACAGCGCCGCTACCTCTCGACCAGCTCGCTGAGCGTGTCGCCGTGACCCTCCCTGACAGCGTTCAGGTCACGGGCATCACCATCCCTCGAGACAGCACACGTACCTACACGGTACTACTCTCCAAGCCTCGCAAGGCAGGCGTCCTCATCAATCCCTATAGCGGGGAGATCCTCGGGCGCAGTGATCGCACGCCCTTCTTTGCGACCGTTCTACGCCTACACCGCTGGCTCCTAGACAGCATGAACCCAAAGAAGGAAGGTATCTTCTGGGGTAGACTGATCGTTGGGACGAGCACCCTCGTCTTCGTCTTCATCCTCCTAACGGGGCTCCTAGCTTGGCTTCCCAAGAAGCTCAAGGGACTCAGCAAGCGCATGAAGATCCACACCCGACAGGGTACTCCTCGCCTCCTCCACGAGCTTCACACCGTAGGGGGCATCTATGTGATGATCATCCTGCTCGTGATCGCACTCACGGGGCTCACGTGGTCCTTCGAGTGGTATGGCAAGGGCTTCTATAAGCTCTTTGGCGTCGAGCAGAAGCAAGAGAAGAAGGGCGATAACCCTGGTCACGAAGGCAAGGGGAAAGACAAGGATAAGGATCACGCCAAGGGAGATCAGCCCGAGGAAGCCCCCTCTCCCCTACCGAAGACCTACCAACTCTGGCCTGCCGTCTATACCCAAGTACTAGCGACGAAGGCTAACCACCCCCAAGTCACCCTCAAGGAGGATAAGGCCGAAGGCTCACTCAGCCCCATAGGCAATATCCGAGCCAATGACACTTATCACTTCGACACGACCACAGGGCAGATCACCCGCATCGAGCGCTATGCTGATGCCTCTGCTAGCAAGGGAGCTCGTGGCTGGGTCTACTCGGTGCATACGGGTGCTTGGGGAGGTTGGCTGACCAAGCTTATCTGGGTCATCGCCGCTCTCTTTGGAGGGACCCTCCCTCTGACTGGCTTCTATCTCCTGATCCGTTATCTCCTGATCCGTCGTAAGCGAATGGAAGCCAAGAAGGGATCCAAGGGCAAGGAAAAGGGGGGCGTCTAGTCGCTTTTCCTCCTCATCACGAAATCCAACTAGTAGGCACTACTGTTGCCCCTTGGGTGGCACTACTGTTGCCTCTCGAGGGGCAACAGTAGTGCCTCTTTTGTGTTAACACTGCTGCCCCTCGCTCCCTATCCTCCTAGCCGGATCACCGAAATCCCATCATCCTAGACCATCTCCCCCTACAAGAAGGCCGAGACATCCCCCACCGATCTCCTCACCACATCCTTACCAGAAGCTATCCCCGAGCGATAGAGCTCGTGATGAGAGAAAAATGCGTGCGCTGTTTTGGCAGTAGAAATATTTATCTTATCTTTGTACTCGCAACCAAGGACGTTCACGCTTTGATTGAACTACGGGAGGCCCATTCGTCTATCGGTTAGGACGCAAGATTTTCATTCTTGAAAGAGGGGTTCGATTCCCCTATGGGCTACGATAATAACAACAAAGAAGAAAAGTAATGGCCAATCATAAGTCATCTATCAAGAGAATTCGTCAGACCAACGCTCGTCGTCTGCACAACCGCTACTACGCCAAGACGGCTCGCAATGCGGTACGTCGCTTCCGTGCGCTTACGGATGCTGCAGAGGCTCAGGCTGCTCTTCCAAAGCTCAGCTCTCTGCTCGACCGTCTGGCTGGCAAGGGTATCATCCACAAGAACAAGGCTGCAAACCTCAAGAGCAAGCTCTCTAAGCAGGTCGCTCGCCTCGCCTAATCCCTCTCCCTGCTCACGGGGCTAACGTGAGCCATTAGGCGGCCCATTCGTCTATCGGTTAGGACGCAAGATTTTCATTCTTGAAAGAGGGGTTCGATTCCCCTATGGGCTACCAAACGAGACACCGACATGATTCACCTCCCCGTGATCATGTCGGTGTCCTCGTTTTATCCACACCTCAGCTATCACCCCAATCCCTAGCGCTATGAACCTACATCATCTCCCCCAGCTCCGTCACCTTGCGGTGCTACTTCTCCTCACTGGAGCGAGCCTCCTCTCCTTCCCCAGCTGTCAGCGCTCAGGCTCCTCCGCCACAAGCCAAGTAGCCGATAGTCTGACTCAGGAGGAGCGTGACGACTTCGCCCAAGAGGTCACCTTCAGCTATGCGAAGCGCCTCAGTGTCGAGAATCATCCCGACTACAAGCTCGTGACGATCCATCACCCCGACGAAGCGAAGGACCTCGCTCGCTATATCCTCTATCCCCGAGGAGCGAAGAAACCCGAGATTCAGGCAGACGCCTACATCGAGATACCTCTACGCTCCATCGCTTGTCTCTCCACAAGCCAAGTAGGCGCCCTCCCCCTGCTAGGCGCTGTCGATCAGCTCGTAGGCGTCTCTGACCTCAATCTCCTCAACGACGAAGAGATCCTCACCCGCGTCAAGGAAGGGAAGATCCAAGTCATTGGCCAAGGGATGAGCAAGAACTACGAGGCCATCGCCGCCCTGCGTCCGGACGCCCTGCTCGTCTCCTTCTTCAGCGAGGATAGCCAAGAAGCTGAGCTCTCCAAGACCGGTATTCACGTCCTTCTCGACTACGAATGGAAGGAGGAGACGCTACTCGGGCGTGCCGAGTGGCTGAAGTTCCTCGGGATGCTCCTAGGGAAGAACGCTGTCGCCTCCAAGCATTTCTCGCAGATCGAGGCCGACTACCGAGCGACCCTCGACCTCGTGAAGCAGGCTGGTGCTCCTCTACCGACCCTCTATGGGCTCGATTACCAGGGGGCTTGGTATCTCCCTGGAGAGAAGAGCTACGTCGCCGATCTACTGACGAGTGCAGGCCTGCGAGCCGACGTCACCCCAGGCGCCGTCAGCGGTCAGCCCGTCCCCTTTGAGCAGGTCATCGCCCACCACCGTCAGGATAGTCTATGGATCTGCATGCCTCCCAATGACATCAAGACCATCCAAGCCTTCTCCCAGCTCCACACTCGCTACGCCGACTTCACAGCCGTACGCTCTGGCCGAGTCCTCGTGCCTAACAAGCGAGTCAACGCTACGGGTGGGAACGACTTCTGGCAAACAGGCGTCTATGAGCCCAACCTGCAGGTGAAGGACCTCGTCTTCCTCACACGCCCTGACCTACTTCCCAGCTACACACCCAAGTACTGGATCGCTCTTCAGCGCTAAGCTCACCCTCCCCATCCTCCACGAAGGCACCACGGCTTCCGATCGATCGGGAGCCGTGGTGCCTTCGCTCTATTTACCCTGTTACCTCTGAAGGGGCATCAGTAGTGCCTCTCGAGAGGCAACAGTAGTGCCACCCGAGGGGCAACAGTAGTACCTACTAGTTGGTCATCTCATAGCACCCCGAGGGTCACCCCGATCAGTCCCTTCAGCTCACCAGCAGAGCCTGCGTACTAAGGCTTCTCTTTCTCTCGTTTTGTCTATAGATGAGCCGATACCGCCTTGATCCTCTGCCTCTGAGAAGGTTCCCCAGCCTTCCCACAAGCCCCTCTACACGGGAAGTAAGGCAGGAAATGCGTATCTTTGTGTAAGCTATTTGTCTCTAGCAAGGCGACTTCTCCCCAAGGGACTCGCTAGACAGGGAGCCTCACGAACTAACTCAACAGACGAATGAAATCAAGACGAATATTGTACATCTCACAGGAGATCTTCCCCTACCTACCCGAGTCGGACATCTCCTTAGCAGCTCGACACCTCCCCCAAGGAATCCAAGAGCTCGGGAATGATATCCGTATCTTCATGCCTCGCTTCGGTGTCATCAATGAGCGCCGTAATCAGCTCCATGAAGTGATCCGTCTCTCGGGGATCAATACCATCATCAACAACAACGACCATCCCCTCATCATCAAGGTAGCCTCGCTCCCTACAGCACGCCTACAGGTCTACTTCATCGACAATGATGACTTCTTCAAGCGCAAGACGCTCTTCGACGTAGACAGCAAGCTGGGGAATGACAATGACGAGCGCTCCATCTTCTTCGTACGTGGAGCCCTCGAAGCGATCCGCCGTCTCGGCTGGATCCCCGACATCATCCACTGCCATGGTACATTCACGGCTCTGGGGATGCTCTACCTCAAGAAGTTCTATCACGACGATCCCTACCTCAAGAAGGCTAAGCTCGTCTTCTCCGTCTATGACGAGGAGAAGCCCGTGGAGATCGACGAACATCTCTTCGAGAGCCTGAAGTTTGACAAGTTCAAGCCCTCTCACCTCTCCCCACTCGGTGGTAAGACCGACTACGAAGCACTCAACAAGCTGGCTATCCACTACGCCAACGGAGTCATCCAGGGGAGTGAGAAGCTCTCTCCCGCCCTACAGTCCTACATCGAAGAGCGTGGTGTAGCCTTCATGCCCTACACCCCTATCGAAGGTGGCGCTGAGGCATACAACGAATTCTATAAGAAGATAGTCCCCTAATGAAGCGCTGGCATATCCTCCTCCTAGCCCTCATCGGCTTCGGAGGTCTCTCCCTTGGGCTTAGCTCCTGTGCAGAAGACACCCTCTCCGCTATCGGCGAGAGCGTACAGCCGGAGCAGGACAAGCTCTCTGGCCGTGGGACGACGATCGAGTTCGAAGCTCAGACCGTCGCCACTCCTACGCTCTATACCGATGGTACTCGCTCCCTCCTCGGGGAGATCCTCGACCATACCGGACAGCCCATCCGAGGGGAGTTCATCAAGCAGATCCGCACAGCTCCCGATCTGACCTTCGATAGCGTCACGGCAGCCACACGAGTAGACTCGGTAGACTTCCGCATCTATTACGACCAAGTCGTCGGTACGCCTACCTCCTCGATCAATGTGAACATCTACCGTCTGGCTGAGCCTATCTCCATCCAGGGTACGACGAGCAAGGATCTCTCCAGCTATGGCTCTCCCGATCGCCTGCTGACCTCGCTGACACTTAGCCCCAGCAAGGGCAGACGCCTCAATGAGAAGTCGACGACGAGCGTCATCGCCACACGCCTCCCCATAAGCGTCGGTCAGCGTATCCTAGATGCCTCTCGCTCGCAGACAGAGCGCCCTTACTTCGCTACGCAGGCGCTCTTTGACAAGCATATCTTCCCGGGCTTCTACGTCACTCCGACGACAGGACGAGGCTTCCTCCTCCAGGTAGAGCGTATCGCTCTGATCATCTACTACTCGACGCCATCAGCTAGTGGGAGCAGTAAGCCCACCCCCCACTCGATGACCTTTGTCGACACGCGTCAGACAGGGCGACTGAATGCCTTGACCAGTGGTGATGTCTCTTCGCTAACGGCAGCGTCCTCCGAGTATACCTACATCAAGGGACCTGCGGGAGTCACGACACGCTACACCATCTCGGTAGAGGAGCTACAGAAGCTCCTTCGCACTGTCCCAGCTCCGAAGACCAGCGCCACGCCTAAGGACTTCATCGGCCGATCCTGGATGCTCGCCAATGCACGCTTCTCCGTGCCCATCAGTGCTCCCCAGGGACAGCTGACCAATGAGCCCACCAGCCTACTCCTGCTTCCCTCAGATCAGGCACGTAGCTACTTCATCAATGAAGTACAGGAGGTGCGCCCAGGACACGCCTATCTCTCTGCCCCCTACGAGCAGGGCAATCGTCGCTACGACTTCAATAATATCGCCCAGATCGTCACAGAGCACCTCGCGAAGTATGCAGCCTACACGAGCTCAGGTGGCTGGATCATCAATACACCACTGTCACTCGATCTCATCCCAGTGACTGTCACTCAGAACGGGAGCAACACGGCTTCTATCGCCGAGCAGATAGCCCCTTCGTTCGTCCGCCTCTCGAAGGCTCGTGATGCGATGCGTCTCACCTTCGTCAGCGTCGAGATCAAACAATGATTTAAGCCAGCCTAGCGCCCATAGTCACTGCCCTCCTTAGGCAGCAGCTATGGGCGCTTTCGCCTTCTATCGCGTCATAACATCTACCCTACTATTTACTCATGGACACCAAGCACATCAAGCTCCGCCTCACGGTGATGAACTTCCTCCAGTTCGCTATCTGGGGTGCCTACCTCACCTCTATGGGTCGCTACCTAGGAGCAGCAGGATTCGCCGAAGGTATCGGTAACTTCTACGCCATGCAGGGCATCGTCTCCCTCTTCATGCCCGCCCTGATGGGTATCGTTGCCGACCGCTGGATCCCAGCTCAGCGCTTGCTCGGTCTCTGTCATGCCATCGCAGGGCTTCTGATGTTCGCCCTCTATGGCTACTCCTTGACCGAAGCCCCTAGCTACTCCGTCCTCTTCTCGATCTATGCGCTAAGTGTCGCCTTCTATATGCCTACGCTCGCACTAAGTAATTCCGTCGCCTACTCCTCCCTTGATCAGGCAGGCATGGATCTAGTGAAGAGCTTCCCTCCCATCCGTGTCTTCGGTACGGTGGGATTCATCTGTACGATGATCACAGTGAGCCTGCTCGGAGTAGAGGCTACCTCCGGACAATTCGCCATCTCCGGCGGTATAGGCATCCTCCTAGCGCTCTATGCACAGACGCTACCTCACTGCCCGACAGCCCCCAAGGGAGAGAGCAAGGGCTTGGTAGAAGCACTCGGTCTACGTGCCTTCTCGCTCTTCAAGCAGCGCAAGATGGCTCTCTTCTTCATCTTCTCTATGCTCCTTGGGGTAAGTCTTCAGATCACCAATGGCTTCGCCAACCCCTTCATCAGTACCTTCGGAGAAGTGCCGGCCTTTGCGGAGACCTTCGGAGTAAAGCACGCCAACATCCTGATCTCCCTCTCTCAGCTCTCGGAGACCCTATGTATCCTGCTGATCCCCTTTGCCCTTCGTCGCTTCGGTATCAAGATCGTGATGCTCATCGCCATGGTAGCGTGGGTACTTCGCTTCGCCTTCTTAGGACTTGGTGATCCGGGTGCTGGTGTCTGGCTCTTCCTCCTGAGCATGATCGTCTATGGGGTAGCCTTCGACTTCTTCAACGTGTCCGGTTCGCTCTTCGTCGACAAGGAGACGGATCCCTCCATCCGCTCTAGTGCTCAAGGGCTCTTCATGATCATGACCAACGGGATCGGAGCTACACTCGGCTCACTGGGGGCACAAGCCGTGATCAATCACTTCGTCTACAGCGAGCACGACGTCTACGCCCAGCTAGCAGGCTGGAGCATGAGCTGGTATATCTTCGCAGCTTATGCAGCCATCGTCGCTGTGTTCTTTGCCTTGCTCTTCCACTACAAGGAAGACGTAGCTCGCTAGTTCGTCCTGCTTCACCCCTTCGCTTCATGACCATTGCTTTCGATGCCAAGCGCATTACGAATAATGCGAC
Organism: uncultured Porphyromonas sp.; assembly: GCA_905372565.1. Classification (GTDB taxonomy): domain Bacteria; phylum Bacteroidota; class Bacteroidia; order Bacteroidales; family Porphyromonadaceae; genus Porphyromonas. Next base: position 16,815 of record CAJPPK010000033.1, read on the forward strand.
AGGGCTTGGCAATTACAGTCGGTTTGTCCTCCAGACACTCACGGACTTCCGCCCAGAGAATCGGTATCTCCTCTTCTCTCCTTCCGTAGGAGATCCATCCCTGTACAAGGAGCTCGTCAAGCATCGCTCCGTGCGCCTCATCACCCCTCATCGGGCGCTCGCCTTAGCGGGCGGAAGCCTCTGGCGCAACTTCTCCATCCCTGGGATATGCCGTACGGAGGGAGTAGATCTCTTCCATGGGCTAAGCAACGAGCTCCCTATTGGGCTCTATCACAATAAGCGCATCCGGACAGTGGTCACGATCCATGATCTAGCCTTCATCCGCTACCCACAGTTCTACAAGGCCATAGACCGTGCACTCTACCGTAAGAAGTATGGAGCCTCCGCTCGCAATGCTGATCATGTCATCACCGTGAGTGATCAGACACGGCGTGATGTCATCGACATCTTCGGAGTCGAGCCAGAGCGAGTGACGACAGTCTACCAAGGGTGCTCAGAAGCCTTCTCCGCCGTTACCCCCGAAGAGGTCACTCTAGCCCGCACGGAGCTCAAGCTCCCCGAGCGCTACATCCTCTTCGTAGGGAGTATCGAGGAGCGCAAGAACCTTGCCCTCGTCGTAGAAGCCCTAGCAAGCCTCCAAGACAAGGATATTCACCTCGTCGCCATCGGTCGCAAGACGCCCTACGTGCAGACCGTAGTCGAGCGAGCTCGCCGTCTAGGTGTCCTCTCTCGCCTACACCTCCTCCATGGGGTGAGTTCGCTCCTACTACCTGGAGCATACGCAGGAGCCCAAGTCTTCGTTTACCCCTCACGCTTCGAAGGCTTTGGCATCCCTCTGATCGAAGCCCTCAATGCTGGCGTCCCCGTGATCGGGGCTACAGGCTCTTGCCTCGAGGAAGCAGGAGGTCCCTCCAGCCTCTATACCGACCCAAGCAATGCGACCATGCTCGCCAGCATGATTGATCGAGTATTGATCGACATCTCCCTTCGTAAGAAGATGATCGAAGACGGACATCAATATGTCGAGCGGTTTGCTCCCAAGCGCTTAGCCAAGGACCTCTCCTCCGTCTACGAGCAAGCGCTACTAAGCTACGAGTAGATCCATCCTTTCACTTCGATAAGAGAAGCCCGCCCACAATCCCTATGGAGATTGTGGGCGGGCTTGCTTTACACGCTAGCCAAGGGATTCAAAGCACTTCCGAGCAACTGGCTAAGTCACCATATACCCAGCCAGCCGGTCACAATAGACGTAACACCCCAGCCAGTATATACGTAACCGCTTCGCCACAATACACCTAACCTGATGAACCCTCTAAGCGCCTTCTACCGACCTCCCTTAATCAGTCTCAAAGTCACAGCACTTAGCGCATCAAGAAGCAGGCGATTTTCATCCCGTCAAGGAGGCTCTTTGTGCACTTATTGGCTCGTCATTTGTACGCAAGCGATAATATCGCTATCTTTGCACAGGAAATCAGGGTTCTGAACGTTTCATAGCGTTAGGACTTCGACCCGAGGAGAGATGGCAGAGTGGTCGATTGCGGCGGTCTTGAAAACCGTTGAACTGAGAGGTTCCGGGGGTTCGAATCCCTCTCTCTCCGCAAAGAGGCTTCAAAGTGACTGCAAAAT
>CAJPPK010000034.1 GCA_905372565.1 uncultured Porphyromonas sp.
TCTTCGTCTTCTTGGTCAAGATGTGACTCTTGAAGGCGTGTTTGCGCTTGATCTTTCCCGAGCCAGTGAGCGCGAAACGCTTCTTGGCGCTGGAGTTGGTCTTCAGCTTAGGCATTTTCTTCTTTTATTATAGAGTTATTTAAACGACCCTACTCCACTGACGCAGCCTAGTGCGCGAGGTGCAGGGATGGGAATAAGTCGGAGATTAGTCTTCGCTATCGCTGGAGTCAGAGGACTCTTCACGGGCGGGCTTGTCCTTCTTGGGGGCTGGCTTGTCGGCCTTCTTAGGAGCGATCATGATCGTCATGCGCTTCCCTTCAAGCACGGGCATGCTCTCTACACGTCCATAGTCCTCTAGATCGTTAGCGAAGCGCAGGAGGAGCACTTCTCCCTGATCCTTGAAGAGGATAGAGCGACCACGGAAGAAGACATAAGCCTTGACCTTAGAGCCCTCGGAGAGGAAGCCCTTAGCGTGCTTGAGCTTGAAGTTGTAGTCATGATCATCGGTCTGAGGTCCGAAGCGGATCTCCTTGACGACGACCTTGACACTCTTGGCCTTCTGCTCCTTCTGCTTCTTCTTGAGCTGGAAGATGAACTTCTGATAGTCGACGACACGGCATACTGGAGGGTTGACGTTGGGAGAGATCTCCACCAGGTCTAGCTCTTGTTCGTTAGCGATACGGAGAGCCTGCTGGATCGAATATACCCCCTGCTCTACATTGTCCCCTACAAGACGAACTTCTTTAACTCGGATAGCTTCGTTCGTGCGGTACTGGAACTTTTGTTTGTTGTCTACTGCCATTCAGTATGTATTGGTTAGGGTACTACCACCAGGGTAGTACCCCTATATAATATGTATTGTCTACTACTTGTTCGTCTACTTTTCGCTCTGCATCTCAAGGTGCCAAGCGTTGAGCTGACGCTCCACTTCGGCTGTGATTTGCTCCGCAAAGGTAGTGATTTTCATCGAACCCTTATCACCCTCACCCTGAACACGTACAGAGACTTCTTCATCCTGGGCTTCCTTTTCGCCTACGATGAGCATATAGGGGATACGCTTGAGCTCGTTATCACGGATCTTACGACCGATCTTCTCGTTACGATCATCGACCTGCGTACGGATATCCTGTGCATTGAGCAGAGCTGCGACACGGTGTGCGTAGTCGTTGAACTTCTCACTGATCGGGAGCACCACGACTTGGTCAGGAGTGAGCCAGAGAGGGAAGTGCCCTGCGGTGTGCTCGATGAGCACCGCTACGAAGCGCTCCATCGACCCAAAGGGTGCACGGTGGATCATCACTGGACGGTGCTTCTTATTATCCGCACCGGTGTACTCGAGGTCAAAGCGCTCTGGGAGGTTGTAGTCTACCTGGATCGTCCCTAGCTGCCAGCGACGACCGAGAGCATCCTTCACCATGAAGTCCAGCTTAGGCCCATAGAAGGCTGCTTCCCCATACTCGACGACGGCTGGAAGGCCCTTCTCCTGACAAGCATCGATGATCGCCTGCTCTGCACGCTCCCAGTTCTCCTCGCTACCGATATACTTATCACGATTGACCTTGTCACGGAGCGAGATCTGTGCCTCGAAGTTCTGGAAGTTCAGCGCCTTGAAGATGATGAAGATGATATCCATCACCTTGCAGAACTCTTCCTTGATCTGGTCAGGACGACAGAAGAGGTGAGCATCATCCTGCGTAAAGCCACGCACACGAGTCAGCCCATGGAGCTCGCCACTCTGCTCATAGCGATAGACCGTACCGAACTCAGCCAAGCGCTGGGGTAGGTCACGATAAGAGTGAGGGCCAAGCGCCTTATAGATCTCACAGTGGTGGGGACAGTTCATCGGCTTGAGCATGAACTCCTCACCCTCCTGAGGCGTCGTGATCGGGCGGAAGGAGTCTGCCCCATACTTCGCCCAGTGGCCAGAGGTCACATAGAGCTGCTTGCTCCCGATATGCGGGGAGATCACCTGCTGGTAGCCGAACTGCTTCTGGATCTGCTTGAGGAACTCCTCTAGACGCAGACGGAGCTGCGTACCACGGGGGAGCCACAGAGGAAGGCCAGAGCCGACATTCTGCGAGAAGGCAAAGAGACCAAGCTCCTTACCGATCTTACGGTGGTCTCGCTTCTTCGCCTCTTCGAGAAGGACGAGATACTCGTCAAGCATCTTCTTCTTAGGGAAGGTGATCCCATAGACACGGGTGAGTTGCTTGCGCTTCTCATCCCCTCGCCAGTAGGCACCTGCGACGCTGAGGAGCTTCACAGCCTTGATATAGCCTGTATTAGGCACATGAGGGCCACGACAGAGGTCGGTGAAGGCTCCCTGCGTATAGGTCGTGATCGATCCATCAGGTAGGTCTGCGATCAGCTCGAGCTTGTACTCATCTCCCTTCTGCTTGAAGAACTCCGTGACCTCAGCCTTGGTGATATCACGGCGGATGATAGGCTCCTTACGAGCAGCTGCCTCGAGCATCTTCTTCTCGATGACTGCGAGGTCTGCATCCTTGAGCTGCACCCCTTCACCGAGGTCTATGTCATAGTAGAAGCCATTCTCAATGGGAGGGCCAATCCCAAACTTAGCCTGGGGGTAAACCTCCTGGAGAGCCTCCGCCATCAAGTGAGCACTTGAGTGCCAGTAGGCGAACTTCCCCTCGGGGTCTTCCCACTTAAAGAGCTTCAGCTCGGTATCCTCCTTGAGAGGACGCATCAGATCCCAGATCTGACCATTGACACCAGCAGCGAGGACGTCCTGCTGGAGACGAGGGCTAATGCTCCCCGCGATATCCCACGACGTCGTCCCTACGGGATACTCCCGCTGGCTCCCGTCGGGGAAGGTTACTTTTATCATATCGCTCATAAGCTGTGCGTGATTACGTGTTTGTTCCTACAAAGATACGACATTATCACGGAGCAGATAAACCACCCCACACTGACACGAGCTACATCTCTCGAGGATCCCTACTCCACCGAGGACGAGGAGTAAACATCTAGATCTCTAGACAAGGTCTAACAGCTCAAAAGGGTAAAATCCATCTAGAGCATCAGTGTTACCACAAAAGAGGCACTACTGTTGCCCCTCAGGTGGCACTACTGATGCCCCTCGAGAGGCAACAGTAGTGCCTACTAGTTGGGAAAAGACGACACCCACTGAGAGGGACACCCTCCCTTGGACACGGATAACATGGATTCATGCTAAGGAGGCTCCACAGGATCGGCACCCGAACGATCCGCCAATCCAGACAGCTCGTTCTCTCCATAGCCTCAAGAAGGTAAAAGTGGTATCTTTGTAAAAAGCAACTCTTTAGACGTATGTACGCATTCTCCGTCAAGAGCTTCGTGCGTAGCCGAGGCTTCTATACCTTCTTGAGCTTCTTCATCACGGCCTTTCTCGTGATGCTCCTAGCGCCACGCTCCCATAGCTTCCCCTATGAATTCCAGAGTGGGAAACCCTGGGCTTATGAGCTATTGACTGCGCCCTACGACTTCCCGATCTACAAGAGCGATGAGCAGCTCCAGATGGAGCAAGACAGCATCCGCCAAGCGACTCCCCCCGTCTTCACCTTGGAGAATGACGAGCTAGCTCGACAGCTGAACCTCCTACAAGCCAACTTTGAGAAGGAGCTCTCTGCGACCATCCCTCCGACCTATTATCACTTCCTCAAGCAAGAGCTTCGCACCTACTACTCCGAGGGGATCATCCAAGGCGAATCCCTTAGTAAGCTAAAGCAACAGGGCTTCCTCGAGATCAACATCCTCGGAGAAGACAATGTCTTGACTCGGAAAGCAACCATCCGTCTACAGAGCTTAAAGGAGGTCTATGATCGCATCTTCGAGGATGCCGCACGTGAGGGACTACAGCGAGAGACGCTGATGAAGTTCAACGTCGCCTCCTACCTCGTCGACAACATCCGACCCAACCCCGAGTACAGCGAGAAGATCCTCGCCGACGCACTCGGTGCCCTCTCAGCCTCGACCGGGATCATCCAGCAGGGCGAGCGTATCATCGACCGAGGCGAGATCATCACCCCCTACACGTACAATATCCTTCGCTCCCTCCGTATCGAGCAGATCAACCGAACGGGAGGAGAGACACTCTCCATATTTAATGGTGGAGTCTTGCTCTACACCTTCCTGCTCTTTGCTCTCCTAGCTACCTATCTCCTACTCTTCTGTCGCCCCTTCCTCGAAGAGTCAAAGAACCTCCTGCTCCTTCAGGTGCTCTTCTTTGCCTTCCTCGCTATGACAGAGCTTCAGGCAGCTACGGGAGTCTTCCCGGTACAGGTCATTCCCTATGTCGTCGTTCTGCTCCTGCTCCGCATCTTCTTCGGTAGTCATCTGGCGATGAATGCCTACTTGATCCTAATCTTAGCAGCCGCCTACTTCCATCCTACCGAAGCCCTCTCCTTCATCTTCATCCAGATCTCGGCAGGCTTCGCAGCTCTCTTCTCCCTCCAGAGTCTAGCCTCACGTGCACAGATCATCCGAACGGCCTTCATCGTCTACCTAGTCTACATCGGAGCCTCGATGATCAACGAATGGATACGCGAGGGAGCTATCACCTCGACCTATTGGATCCAGCTACTCTACTATGGGGTGAACCTGATCTTCCTGATGTTCTCCTACATCCTCGCCTTCATCGTCGAGCGTATCTTCGGGTATGTATCCAACATTCGCTTAGTCGAGCTAAGCGATACGAATAGCCCCCTACTACAGCATCTCTCAGAGATCGCCCCAGGGACATTCCAGCACTCCTACCAAGTCTCTATCCTCGCTACAGCGGCTGCCACGAAGGTGCATGCCGATGCTCAGCTCATACGTACAGGAGCACTCTATCATGACATCGGGAAGATGCTCCACCCCGAGTACTTCACCGAGAACTCCCCATCGGGTAACCCCCACCAAGGCTTATCCTATCAGGATAGTGCCTCTATCATCATCCGACACGTAGCAGATGGGATAACCCTTGCCCAGAAGCATGGCCTCCCCGACTCGGTGATCGAATTCATCCGCACACACCACGGGCGTAGCACCACACGCTACTTCTATAACTCCTACTGTAATGAGCACCCAGGCGAGGACGTAGATCCAGAGCCCTTCACCTACCCTGGACCTAACCCATACACCAAAGAACAAGGGATCCTCATGCTCGCCGACAGCGTCGAGGCAGCTAGTCGTAGCCTTAGCGAATACTCCGAGACGACGATACGAGCTCTCATCGACAAGCTCGTCGATGGCATCGTCGCAGAAGGGCTACTGAATGACACGCCCCTGACCTTCCACGACATCAAGGAGATTAAGGAGGTATTCTATACGAAGCTCAAGACGATATACCACGCCCGTATCGCCTATCCCGACAAGAAGTAATGCAGATGATGCAGACACCTCCCTCGACGATCTACCTCATCGGGTTCATGGGCTCAGGCAAGAGCACCGTGGGCCGAGCTCTGGCTGACGCTCTGGGCTACGACTTCATCGATACAGACACCTTCGTCGAGACACGCTTTCACCAGCGGATCGTGGATATGTTCGCCTCGGTAGGCGAAGCGACCTTCCGACGTAGAGAGCGCTTGGCTCTGGAGGAGCTTGCCGGTATGGAGCGTACCGTACTAGCTACAGGAGGAGGGCTCCCCTGCTACGAGGACTCCATAGAGCTCCTGCTCGAGACGGGACTTGCGATTTACTTCCGCTCCTCTCCCGAAGCTCTCGCCAAGCGACTTGAGCTCTGCAAGCGTACCCGCCCCTCGATACGAGACAAGAGCGGTGAGGAGCTCCTCGCCTTCATCCAGGAGACACTTGCACTACGGGAGCCTATTTATAGTCGTGCACAGATCATCCGAGACATCGATCATATCACGACTCGGGAGGGGGAGATCACCTTCGCTCACGAGCTAGCCGATGAACTTCGAGCCCTATAACCCCAGCGACTTTCTCAAGGCTTAGCTCGGGGACGACTCCTCGGTCTTTGCCTAGAATTTCCTATTTTTGCGAGGCAAACAAGCAACTTATAAATCAATCATATATATGGCTACAACAGCAGACTTCCGTAACGGCATGTGCCTCGACATCGAGGGGCAGTACTACTTCATCGTCGAGTTCCTCCACGTCAAGCCTGGTAAGGGTCCCGCCTTCGTGCGCTCCAAACTCAAGAATGTGGCTACCGGTCGTGTCATCGACAAGACTTGGAATAGTGGTGTGAAGGTCGAAGAAGTACGTATCGAGCGTCGCCCCTACCAGTACCTCTACAAGGACGAGATGGGTCTGAACTTCATGCACCCCGAGACCTTCGAGCAGATCTCTATCCCCGAGGCTGTGATCGATGGCGTACAGTTCCTCAAGGAGGGTGATACGGTCGAAGCAATGGTACACGCTGAAAGCGAAACGGTGCTCACCTGTGAACTCCCAGCTCACGTCAACCTACGCGTGACCTACACCGAGCCTGGACTCAAGGGAGACACCGCTACGAACACGCTCAAGCCTGCTACGGTAGAGACTGGGGCTGAAGTTCGTGTCCCTCTCTTCATCGGCGAAGGTGAGCTCATCACCATCGACACACGTGACGGATCTTACGTTGGCCGTGTAAAGGAAGCCTAAGCTCCCCGAAGCTCATTCGGAGCTTGCGAAAGAAAAAGGTCTACCCTGCGAGTGTGCAAGGTAGACCTTTTCTTTTCCCAACCTCTAGCTTTAGCGGTGGTGGCTATCGAGGAGGATCGTCACTGGTCCATCATTGACCAAGGAGACCTGCATATCGGCTCCAAAGCGCCCCGTGGCAATCGGCCTGCCCAGCGCCTCTTCCATCTGCCCAATGAGACGTTCGTACAGAGGTAAGGCTATCGCTGGTGGAGCAGCCTCGATATACGAGGGGCGATTTCCCTTCTTCGTCTGAGCCATCAAGGTGAACTGCGAGACAAGGAGTACTTCTCCCTCCACATCGAGGAGACTACGATTCATCACCCCAGCTTCGTCAGGGAAGATGCGTAGCTGAATCGCTTTCTTAATGAGGTAGTGTATATCATCATCGCCATCCTGTGGGCTGATACCTACGAGGATCAGCATCCCTGGGCGAGTAGTCTCTCCCACGAGTTCACCAGCGATATGGACGGAGGAAGAGCGGGTACGTTGGATCAAGAACTTCATAATCTAGTTATCACCGAGCAAACAGCCCGTGTTTGACTTATTCGCCACAAAGGTAGCACGCATTTCATCAGCCTCGTCTAACTCTAACTCCTGTGAAGGCATCATCAGAGCTCGCTGAGAGGACTTAGAGTATCCTCCTCCATACTTCGAAAGAGTAAACCCGTCACACTCCACAGAGAGCGTGACGGGTTTGCTATAAGAGGTCGAAGGGTAGGAACGACTGATTAAAGACGCTCGATATCCTTAAAGTAATTGTAGGTGCCGACCTTCAGTTCGATACAAGCGGCTTCGTCACAGACGATGATTCCCTTGGGGTGTAGCTGTAGAGCCGTGATCGTCCACATCTGGTTGATAGACCCTTCGACAGCCTGCTGTAGAGCTCGTGCCTTGCCATGACCATTGACTAGGATCAGGACTTCGCGAGCACTCATCACGGTAGCGACACCCACCGTTAGCGCCGTCTTAGGCACCTGATTCACATCCCCACCGAAGAAGCGACTATTAGCGATGATCGTATCGGTCGTCAAGGTCTTGATACGGGTGCGAGAGGAGAGCGAAGAACCTGGTTCGTTGAAGGCAATGTGCCCATCAGGCCCAATCCCTCCAAGGAAAAGATCGATCCCACCGACAGCTTCGATCGCTGCTTCGTAAGCCTTACACTCAGCTTCGAGGTCAGAAGCGTTCCCATTCAGGATATGCACGTTCTCCTTCTTGATGTCAATGTGCTGGAAGAAGTTCTTCCACATGAAGGTATGGTAGCTCTCTGGGTGTTCTTCTGGGATGCCGACATACTCATCCATGTTGAAGGTGACGACGTGCTCGAAGGATACTCGTCCAGCCTGGTGTGCAGCGACGAGAGCTCGGTACATCCCCAGAGGAGAAGAGCCCGTAGGAAGGCCTAGGACAAAGGGCTTCTGAGCCGTAGGCTTAGCTGCATTGATCTTACTGACGACATACTCCGCCGCCCACTGCGAGATACCCGTGTAGTCGGGCTGAATGATTAGACGCATGATTATATACTTTGTAGTGAATTAGACGAATGATAGAGGGAGAATAACCTTAAGCCTTGAGACGCTCAGCCATCGAAACGCCAAGCTCCCATGCAGCCTCGGTGACAGAGGGAAGGTCAGCCATCTTCAGCTCCATGCCTTCACTGACGGACTCCCATTTCATCTCTTCGGCGAATGGACGAAGACGCTTGAGCGCAGCAGGTGCCCAAGTGTAGGAGCCGAAAGCCGCATAGAGACGCTCCTTGACGTCACGGATGCGCACCATATTGAGTAGGTTCTCAATCGGAGTAAAGAGCTCTCCACAATAGGTGGGGCTACCCACGATGAGGCCTCGATAACGGAAGATATCGGCGAGGATCTCCGAGGGATCACTCTTACTTACATTGTGACAGACGATCTTCTCTACCCCTGCCGAAGCCAAGCTCTGTGCGATAACATCAGCAAGCTGCTCAGTATTCCCATACATCGATCCATAGAGGATCACGACACCAGGCTCGACCTCGTTGGTAGAGAGGCGATCATAGAGAGCACGTGCTTCTGCAAAGCCCTCTCTTGACCAAACCACTCCATGGGCAGGACAGACATAGTCGAACTCGATACCCTGCTTATCCATATTAGCCAGTGCTTTCTTCACAAAGGAACCATACTTCCCGATGACACAAGCATAGTAGCGCGTCATCTCACGGAAGTAAACCGAGCGGTCAGAGATACTCTTGTCTAGGATATGACCACTGAGTGCCCCGAAAGAGCCAAAGGCATCTGCCGAGAAAAGTACTCGCTGTGTCTGCTCATAGGTAAACATCACCTCGGGCCAATGTACCATCGGTGCCATCAGAAAGGAGAACTCATGCTTGCCGATACGTAGCGCATCACCACTCTTGACCTCATGCAGTCCCTCCGTGATCCCATGGAAGCCCTGTAGCATATCGAAGGTCTTCTTGTTCCCGACAATCTGGAGGTTAGGGTAGCGCTGACGTAGCAGACCTATTGATCCACCATGGTCAGGCTCCATGTGGTTAATGATAAGATAGTCCAGCGGACGCCCTTGGAGCAGAAGGTCGAGCTTATGGAAGAAGATATCGGAGTAGCAGACATCCACCGTATCGATGAGTGTCGTCTTCTCGTCCAGGATGAGATAAGCATTGTAAGCTACTCCCGAAGGGATGCTCCACATATTCTCGAAGCGCTCCTTCATGCGGTCATTGACGCCTACGTAGTAGATCGAGTCCGTGATCTGTGGTACTTGGTACATAGTCTGTGTAGTGATATAGCGAAGCACTACCTACTCATGCTGGCAGGTAGTGCTTCCTGTATGATTAGCTATTGGATAGAGATGGCTGTGGGTGACGATAAGCTCGGAAGATCAGCCAAGCTCCGACGAGGACGAAGGGGATACTCAAGAGCTGTCCCATATTCATCCCCCAGTCGGCGACCATAGAGACTTCCCAGGCTTCCTGTACATTCTTGATACTCTCGATCAGGAAGCGAGATCCGAAGACCCCTACGAGGAAATAGCCGAGGATCAGGCCCGAATACTTCTGAGCTGCATCACGCTTCCAATAGAGCCATAGGCAGAGAGCGAAGACCCCGAGATAGGCTAAGGCTTCGTAGATCTGTGTCGGATGACAAGCTGGGATCACTAGTCCTCGCTCTGCGTAGCCAGCGAACTCCGAAGCTCTAGGGAAGACAAATCCCCAGGGAGCATCGGTCGGTCTACCGAAGATCTCACTATTCATTAGGTTCCCTAGGCGTATCAGTGCTGCAGCTAGCCCCGTAGGGACGGCTAGACGATCTAGCGCCCACAGCACCGACCGCTTCGTCACGCGCCGTGAGTACAGCCAGACAGCGATGATCACTCCGAGGCTCCCTCCGTGACTCGCTAGTCCACCCTCCCAGATCTTGAAGATCTCAAGTGGATTGGCTAGGTAGTAGCCAGGGCTATAGAAGAGGACGTGTCCTAAGCGGGCTCCGATGACCGTACCCAAGACGACGTAGATATAGAGGGAATTCATCCACTCCACGGGGAGCTTCTCACGCTTCCAGATCTTCTCCTCGACCATCGGGCCAAGGATCAAGAGACCGAGAGCAAAGAGCAAGCCATACCAACGGATACCTCTTCCGAAGACTTCGAAGATAATGGGATCGACGTCCCAATAGATAGCATTCAGCATAGAGCGAGTCTAAGGACTGAGGGGTTAAGGATTAGCAGAGCTTAGCGATCCAATGCTCACGCTCTCCAGGGAGGAGGTCAATGACTGGGATCTCCTGCATGGTATAGCATCCTGGTGCTAGACGCTGAGTAGCACGTGCCACACAGACGAGGATCTGCGCTGTGAGAGCGGGGTTATTGATCTTCATATTGAACTCCAGGAGCTGATTCTGCGTCACGCCCGATACCCCCTTACGAGTCATGTGCACACCGTGTCCCATATCGATGAGCTGGTCTACATCATCGACGACGGTGACGTGCGTCTCATCATGTACGAAGTAGGCATCTGTTTTGATCGCCTGAATGACCTCCTCGGCCTTGGATCCAGGCTCGAGCTCGATGTACACCATACGGCGATGGATACCCGTCCCTGTGGGGATCGTCATCGAGAGCGCTTTACGAACTCCTACGATAGCCTTGACAGCCACGGTGTGCCCCATACTCATCCCAGGGCCAAAGTTCGTATAGGTAATCCCCTTGGGCACGATCGCCTCCATCAGGGTACGTACCACAGAGTCACTCCCGGGATCCCACCCCGAGGCGATGACAGAGACCGCCTCGTGCTGACGAGCGGTCTGCCCTAGGGACTTGCGGAGGGCAAGAATATCGGTATGAATATCGAAGCTATCTACCGTATGGATACCTAGCGCAAGGATCTGCTGGGCGGTCTGCTCGACCAAGCGAGTCGGCGTGCAGAGGATAGCTACATCTACAGCCTCTAGCTCTTTGATACAGCTAACGACACGATAGGGACGAAGCTCGTAGGGTACATCCGATGCATCTCGGCGCACCACCCCAGCCACCTCGAAGTCGGGAGCAGCTTCTAGTGCCTGCAGGGCATAGTGCCCGATATTCCCGTAACCCACGATGGCGGCACGAATTTTCTTAGCTTCTGACATAGATTTATTCTTCTCTATTTGGATCTTGTAAATAAGTATACGATTTCTTCTCTACAAAGATACGAATATATATAGACGCTCAGACGGGATCTGTACGACCGACAGGCTTCCGTCTGAGCGTCTCTAGTTAGCCTGAGACAGGGCTAGGCTCCCTCTCCTCATTCGCGGACGAGAGGCATCGTCGAGCAGCGGAGGAGTCCTCCCATCTTCGAGATCTCCTGATAGGGGACTTCTTCGACGGTCATCCCCCAGGCTTGGCGAAGGTGATTATTCAGACGTACGAAGTGGCGATCACTGATCAGCGCATCAGGAGAGAGCGATACCACATTCGTATTCATGTGGTAAGCCTCTTCCGGCGTCACGGCAAAAAGGTTATCCCGACCGAAGATCTCCTCCATCAGATGAACATCTGACCCGTGGAGGAAGCCCTCACGATAGATCAAGGCTTGCCCCTTGCCCACGGGCTGGAAGGCACAGTCGAGGTGAAGGACAGACTTCAGAGGATCTCGGTCGTGCTTCTTGAGCTCGATAGGCACAATGCGCTTATGGGGGAAGCGCTCACGGAAGAAGTCGATGGCGTAGCGATTCGTCCGAGCAGTCTTGAAGGAGGAGTAGTCTTCGCTGAAATATGCCCCCACGAAGAGAATATCATCATAGAGAAGCACATCCCCACCCTCTGTATGCACCTGCTCTGGTAGATGCTCTAGGTGCCCCGAAGCGATGCGATCAAAGATCGGGCTGAAGGCTCCCGTCTCCAGCTCTCGGTCAGGGATCAGGTTGGACACAAAGAGCGTATCATCGATGGCGAAGGCGACATCCCGAGCGAAGACCTGATTGTAGTCCTGAAGCGGAGAGGGACGAAGGACCTCGACATCGTAGCGGTGAAGTACCTCCAAGACGCTATTCATCTCCTGGCGCACATCTTCTTCGGTAGGATAGACCCCGAGGCTCACCGCCTCATAGCTCTTCGCATCGTAGGTTTCAGAGAGAGAGGGGACGCTACCGAGACTATCGGGGAGGCCGAGGACGACGGTACGTAGACGAGCGGTCTCGTTGGTTACATGTGGAATGATTCGTTCCATAGGGGGAGGTATAGTGTATTTGTTCGACTGGCTGGCTTTCATCAGCCCTTTCTACAAATATAGTCATTCTTCCTCTCCTCATCCTCTCCGATCCCATTCTGAGCTCTGGGTTACCCCTGTTACCTCTCAAGGGGCACTACTGATGCCCCTCGGGTGGCACTACTGTTGCCCCTGGAGAGGCAACAGTAGTGCCTACTAGTTGGAATTTCTTTCAGAGGAGAAATAGGAGCTAGGGCACACCCAAAAGATCCACCCCACCTACTCACGTATCAAGTAGGTGGGGCGGACGATAGCTCTCCGCTCTGTAGGGAGAGATCTGGCTACGAGAGTTAGCTCTCGAGAGGCGTCAGAGAAAGCACACGAAGCTCCTCAGCACCGACGGAGAAGCGTAGACTTGCCCACGAGGTTAGAGCTAAGTAATCCACCGAGGAGGACAGCTTATCCACAGCACGGAAGGCACTACCCGCCTTGATCCCAGCCATCGTAAAGAAGGTCTCAGGGAATGTAAGTGATACCTCCTTGGGGTTCGTGGAGAAGTTCGCCAACACTAGCAGGAGGGACTGCTCATGGAAACGCACGTAGACGATGACCTCTTCGGCCTCTTGCCCCAAGGGGATCAAGCCATAGTAGCCCCCTAAGGAGACCTCGGGGAGGGTATAGAGCGGAACTAACTTACGGTAGTCTGCGAGTAAGTTAGCCTCTTCATCTGAGAGCTTATCCACAGCGTAGTCCACAGCCTCCAGACGCTGGAGCTTGTCGAGTGACCAGTAGTCAAAGATCGTCGTTCGGCCATCTCGCCCACTAAAGCCTTCCTCATCCATCCCAGCCTCGCCAAGCTCCTGCCCAAAGTAGAGCAGGAAGGGGTTCGTCCCGCTAAGTGCCGTGACAGCCGAGGCGAGCCAGCCCCGACGAGCCGAGCGGTAGACGAAGTCCGAAGCCAAGCGCTGCTCATCATGATTCTCCATGAAGTAGCACATCTGTGGCTGTAGGGCTCCCACAGCATCGCGTACAGCGGTGAAGTACTCCGCGCGCGCCTGCCCCTTGCCTAGTGCTATCAAGTAGTCGTAGAGCCCGACCTTATCATACAGATAGTCGAAGCCCGCCCGCAGATACTCCCCATAGCGATAGGGCTGATAGATCTCTGCCAAGAAGAGTAGGTCGGGGAACTCCGCCTTGAGGCGAGGTAGACACCATGCCCAGAAAGCTGGTGGCACCAGCTCGGTCATATCACAGCGGAAGCCATCGACACCACGCTTCGCCCAATAGCGAAGGATCGCATACATCTTATGCCATGTATCAGGTAGGGGATCCATATACAGCTTCCCTCCCCCGAGGTAGTCTACCCCATAGTTGAGCTTGACAGTCTCAAACCAATCATTGATGGAGGGTGTGGGAGAGAAGCAGTCATTCCCCGTAGCTCGTGCAGGCGCTTCTTCGTAGGGTCGCTCCGTAGTATGTAGAGGTAGCTGAAGGCTTGTCCCAGGGAGATAATAGAAGTTATTACGCAGGGAGAAGGCTTCGCTAGTCTTATCTCCAGCACCTAGATCCTCCGTTCCCAGAGGGCAAGCATCCGATCCGTAGCAGCGAGCGACGTGATTAGGGATAAAGTCCATCATCACCTTCAGTCCTGCTTCGTGCGTTCGACTCACTAGGGCATCGAACTCCCTCTGACGCTCCCGAGGATCATCCGCTAGGTCAGGGTCGATGTCATAGTAGTCCTTCACCGCATAGGGCGAACCAGCCTGCCCCTTGACCGTATCCGGATGATCAGGGCGAATGCCATAGGCGCTATAGTCCGTCTTAGTCGCATGCTCCAGCAGGCCGATATACCAGACATGCGTAGCCCCCAGACTCTTGATATAGCTTAGCGCCTCCGAGGTGAACGCAGAGAGCTTCCCCGAGCCATTCTCGCTCAGTGTACCATGCACACGTCGCGTCGTCGAGGGATTACCCCACAGACGCGTAAGGACAGAATAGATAATTGGCTTCATAAAGTTTACTTGATAGAAGAGGTAGCCTGAACTAAGGGAGCCAACTTCTCCTTCGCTAGCTCGTAGCCGATATGATGAAGACTCTCAGCAGCCTGCAGGTCAAACATACCGAACTTCGTCACCTCCCCCGACTCTAGTAGGTAATCACAGACTGCACAGTCTGGTATCGTATTCTGGCGGAAGATCAGCTCCCACGAGCGGTTAGCTATCGCCTTGAGGGTCTTCTCCGTAGGATCATTACTAACAGGGCCAAGATTCATCCCGATGATCGTCTCACAGTCTTCACGCAAGACCGTCACGGGGAAGTTCCGAAATAGCCCCCCATCGACATAGGTGTGCCCATTGATCTCCACAGGCTGGAAGAGGATAGGTATCGAACAAGAGGCGAGGATGATCTTAGCCAAAGGCCCCTCAGTGAATACGTGCTGCTCCCCTGCGTCTAAATCGGTAGCGACGATACGCATCGGGTGAGGTAGATCTTCAAGATGCTTGTAGGGAAGGTTGCGACGCAGGTGCTTCAGGAAGTTCGTCGTACTAAAGAGTCCCCCTCCTCTAATCGTCAAGCGCGTCATCTGCATAAAGCCTCCCTTAGAGAAGATCTCAAAGATCTCCTGTGGGGCATAGCCAGCGGCATAGAAGGCTCCCATAATCGACCCAGCACTCGTGCCAGCGATGATGTCAGGCTGCAGATGATTCTCCTCAAGATACTGCAAGACCCCAAGGTGGGCAAAGCCCTTAATACTCCCTCCACTGAGGGCTAGACCCAGCGGATACTTTTCCTTTTCCATAAGTGCTAGTTACGTTTCTGCCACAAAGGTACGACAATCCTACTACCAGCCACAGACAGAGCCCGATACCACTTCCCCCTATCTGGCAAGCAAAAATGCCCCGCGATCCATACCACTTGTCAGCTAGAAAGGATACGAAACAGCTCCCCAAAGGGAACCTTAGTGCCTCCCTTGAGGAGCTTCTGGCTTCCCTCTAGAGTTAGCACTCCACCTCCACCCTATCTCCATGCTTGCTACTCATCGAGATACAGAACTTTTGCTCTGCCAAGCAAGTTGACCAATAAACAATACTCACTCCATTCTCTATGAAGCAAGAACAAATCATCCTCCTCCGTGGTGTCATGCCCAGCGGAAAGAACAGTATACCTAAGATGGCAATCCTTCGCCAGCACCTCGAAGAGGCTGGCTTCGAAGCCGTCCGCACCTACATCCAAAGCGGCAACATCCTCCTTCAGAGTGATCTGTCGAAGCAAGCACTAAGTCAGCGTATTCACGACCTCATCTTCGAGAAGTATGGGGCTGACCTCGCTGCCCTTGTCTTCTTCCCCGAGGAGATACAAGCATGGGTTGATGCTCTGCCCTTCTCCCCCGAACTTGATCCCAGCCGAGTCTTCTTCACGATGACGATGGAAGAGACCAAGGCAGAGCGTCGTCAAGCGCTTGCCGAAAAGACTTGGGGAGAAGCAGTACTGCACCTCACCGAGCAATGTGCCTACATCCATGCTCCCGTGACCTACAAGAACTCCAAGCTAACGAACAATGCCCTAGAGCGAGCCCTCGGTGTGACCTGCACCACCCGCAACCTCAACACCCTCCGTCGTATCCTCGCCCTCGCCGAAGGTTAGCATTTCTCCCCTCATGCAAGACTAGCCCTTCTCCCTCCCGCAGGAAAGAGAAAAAAGGGTCTGAGTGAGAGAAAAAGCAGTATGTGCTCTGTGGTTACTCCATAGAGCACATACTGCTTCTATTTTTAAGAGACTATTCTGCCTACTTTAAGAGACTATTCCGCTTACTTCTCCATGAGCTATACTGGCCCAAAGAATATAAGTCAACACCTACTCCTCCACCTACACCATGAGCACGGGCACTGCGCCGATCTCCCATCATCCACTACCCACCTCAGCAGTGAAGACCTAAGCTATCCCTCGTAGCTATCTCAGGACTAGCTCGTACTCTTCGGGTAGGCATATAACAGATTTGGGTGTCCCAAGCATACGCTCAGAACACCC
>CAJPPK010000035.1 GCA_905372565.1 uncultured Porphyromonas sp.
AGCAAAGGACTGAAAATCCTTGTGTCCCCGGTTCGATTCCTGGTGGCACCACAGAGAAGGGAGGTATTACACACAGCGTGTAGTGCCTCCTTTTGTTTTTATATTTGGCTTCCTGCTCGATCAGCGGGGAGAGATGAGACATCACCTAGATAAGAATAGAGACAATGCGGATCGCTTATTGCGTGAAAAGTCTTCGTATGGCGGCTGGAGTGTTTGTGTTGTCGGTATTCAGGGGGTAAGCTCAAAGAGCAGGTCTTGAGTATTGTTATTTCGACAGGATGTCTGGAGTGTTTCGCTGTCCATGATGGCCTTGAAAGTAGAGGCTTTTCTGATGGTGTGTTTGAGGTTTAGATGCTTTAGGATGTTTTCTGTTGTAGATCCTAGTGTAGCCCCTTGAGGATGTCTCTTCGTGTCGGTATGTTATTCTTTGTGGAGATGAGGATGCTTTCGCTCTCTCGTGTTTTTAATAATTAACTTATGAATGCTGTTCAACCCCTACTAGCTGTCATCGTCCCCGTCTATAAGGTTGAGGATTATCTGCGCCCATGTGTGGACTCTATACTCTCTCAGTCTTATACCTCTCTTCGGGTTATACTTGTTGATGATGGATCTCCAGATAGGTGTGGAGAGATCTGTGATGAGTATGCTAAGCAGGATCCTCGTGTACAAGTCGTACACAAGGCGAATGGTGGGCAGTCGTCCGCTCGTAATGTCGGGTTGGGTATGCTGGAGGGGTGCTCCTATGTGACCTTTGTTGATAGTGATGATTCGATAGAGCCAGGTCTCTATCAGGCCTGTGTTGGTCACTTAGAGCAGCATCCAGAGGTTGATATCGTTGGTTACGGTATTAACGAGGTTACGCCGGAGGGGCGAGTTGCTTATCATGAAGAGTCGCTTACTTCGTTTAATAGGCAGGAAGCTCTTCGAGAGGTCTCTCAGGGGTTCTCTTTCCGTATAGGCCCATCTGTCTGGTCTAAGGTCTTTCGTGTTTCGGCGATAGGAGATGTCCGCTTCCGAGAGGGATATACTTACGAGGATAATGCCTTTGTCTTAGAAGTGCTGGGAGGGATCTCGCGTTATGATCTGCTTCCTCTGGCTGGATATAATTATACTTTAACCCGAGAAGGGTCGACGACGTCGGTCTTTGATAAGCGCATAGCCTTCCTGTTCGATAACTTGGAGGATCTGCAGGTGAGACGAGCCGGTGATCGAGAGCTTTGCTGTTATGCCAATACGATGGCGGTAAACTATCTCTGGATGTATTGGTATCAGCTTTATCGTATGGCGCCTGCTGTTTATAAGGAGGTGACCCAGGCCTTCCTCCCTTATCTTCGTCGTGCTCGACGTCGACCCTATCTGAATCTTGTCGGAGGGAAGGCGCATGCGATCAAGTTGTGGCTATTCCTGCATGCCCCATATCTATACACTAAGCTGAGTCTGCGTTAGAGGAGTGAATGTGGTCTCGGATAGAGGTGGAGATCTGCAGAAAAGCCCCTTGGGATATAGGCCTGTTTTTGGTGTATTCGGAAAAGTGTGTATATTTGCAGTCGATTAGCGGAGGACGCTTGGTCGGATAGATCAAGGAGTTGGAAGCTAAAAGAGTGGAAGAGGCGTCTTCCTCTCGCTCGTAGATGATAGGCCGATGTAGCTCAGCGGTAGAGCACTTCCTTGGTAAGGAAGAGGTCTCGGGTTCAAGTCCCGACATCGGCTCCAATCAGGTCGACGTAGTGATACGCAACTATATACAACGATAGTATTTCTTAAGAATAGATAATTTTAGTTATGGCTAAAGAACAATTTAACAGATCGAAGCCGCACGTAAACATCGGCACGATCGGTCACGTTGACCACGGTAAGACGACCCTTACTGCTGCGATCACTACGGTGCTTGCTAAGAAGGGTCTTTCTGAACTCCGTTCGTTCGACTCGATCGATAACGCTCCTGAAGAAAAGGAACGCGGTATCACGATCAACACCTCTCACGTAGAGTACGAAACGGCTAACCGTCACTACGCTCACGTAGACTGCCCAGGTCACGCTGACTACGTTAAGAACATGGTCACTGGTGCTGCTCAGATGGACGGTGCTATCATCGTTGTCGCAGCTACGGATGGTCCTATGCCTCAGACTCGTGAGCACGTTCTGCTTGCTCGTCAGGTAAACGTTCCTCGCCTAGTCATCTTCATGAACAAGTGTGACATGGTTGATGACGAAGAAATGCTTGAGCTTGTCGAAATGGACATGCGCGAGCTCCTCTCTAGCTACGAATTCGACGGTGACAACACTCCTGTGATCCGCGGTTCTGCTCTCGGTGGTCTCAATGGTGAGCCAGTTTGGGAAGATAAGATCATGGAGCTTATGGACGCTGTTGACAACTGGATTCCACTTCCTCCACGTGATATCGATAAGCCATTCCTCATGCCTGTCGAAGACGTCTTCTCTATCACGGGTCGTGGTACTGTAGCAACTGGTCGTATCGAAACGGGTGTTATTCACACGGGTGACGAAGTTCAGATCATCGGTCTTGGTGCAGAAGGTCTCAAGTCCGTTGTTACGGGTGTTGAAATGTTCCGTAAGATTCTTGACGAAGGTCAGGCTGGTGATAATGTCGGTCTTCTCCTCCGTGGTATCGACAAGAACGAAATCAAGCGTGGTATGGTCATCGCTAAGCCTGGCCAGGTTAAGCCACACTCTCGCTTCAAGGCTTCTGTTTATGTCTTGAAGAAGGAAGAAGGTGGTCGTCACACGCCATTCCACAATAAGTATCGTCCTCAGTTCTACATCCGTACGCTCGACGTAACTGGTGAGATCACTCTCCCAGAAGGTGTAGAAATGGTTATGCCTGGTGATAACGTTGAGATCAACGTCGAACTTATCTACCCAGTAGCTTGTAACGTAGGTCTTCGCTTCGCTATCCGTGAAGGTGGTCGTACGGTAGGTTCTGGTCAGATCACCGAGATCCTCGACTAATCATCGGATAGTCCACTCTTAAGTAGGGGATAGACGAGACGCCTCGTCCCTGTCTATCCCCTCTTCCTACGGGTTTAGCTCAGTTGGTAGAGCACTGGTCTCCAAAACCAGGTGTCGGGAGTTCGAGTCTCTCAACCCGTGCAAGAGAAAAAGAACGATAATGAGTTTCCTCAATAAAGTAAGAGTCGCTTGCCGCGACTCATACACCGAGCTAACACAGAAGGTGAGCTGGCCTACGCGCTCAGAGCTCACCAATAGTGCTGTGGTGGTGTTGATTGCTTCCCTTATCATCGCCGCAGTCGTGCTCGTTATGGACAAGACCTTTGAGCTCAGCCTGAGCACTGTGTATCGTTATATCGCAGGTGCCTAGGCTGGATGCCCGTAGCGTCCTCGTCCCTCCCCCCTTGGTGAAGAATAACCATTATGACTGAAGTAGCAGAAAAGAGATTCTATGTGCTCCGCGCCGTCAGTGGCAAGGAGGAGAAGGTGCGTGAGCAGCTAGAGGCCGAGATGCGGAACTCTAGCCTCGGTCAGTATGTCTCTCGGGTCATCATCCCCACGGAGAAGATCGTTACTCAGCGTGCTGGCAAGAAGGTCATCAAGGAGCGTCCCTATCTCCCTGGCTACGTGCTGGTGGAGGCCGTCCTCGTGGGCGACGTAGCACACACGCTGCGCAACCTACCGAACGTGATCGGCTTCCTCGGTGGCAAGCGAGGGGGAGAGCCCGAGCCCCTCAAGCACTCAGAGGTCGAGCGCATCCTAGGTCGAGCAGACCAGATGGCAGACTCTGAGGGTATCTATGACCTAGAGCTCTTCGTGGGTGATGTCGTACGTATCATCGATGGTGCGTTCGCTAACTACGAGGCCTCTGTGGAGGAGGTAACTCCCGAGAAGCAGAAGCTCCGGGTGATGGTCAAGATGTTCGGACGCAAGACGCCGTTGGAACTCAGTTATTCGCAGGTGGTCAAGGAATAGGCTGGTTACGCAGACTATTCTTTTACTGCATTATGTAAGTGTGTAACACTCAAGATTCAAGACAATGGCTAAGGAAGTTGCTGGACAACTAAAATTGCAAATTAAGGGTGGGGCTGCAAACCCCTCACCTCCCGTAGGACCTGCGCTGGGTGCTAAGGGGATCAATATAATGGAGTTTTGCAAGCAATTCAATGCCAGAACTCAAGACCAGGCTGGTAAGATCCTCCCTGTAGTGATCACTTACTATGCTGATAAGTCTTTTGATTTCATCGTTAAGACTCCTCCCGTAGCTGTACAGCTAAAGGAAGTTGCGAAGCTTAAGAGCGGTTCGGCCCAGCCTAACCGTAATAAGGTAGCTGAGCTTTCTTGGGATCAGGTCCGTACGATTGCACAGGATAAGCTAGTCGACCTAAACTGCTTCACTGTTGAGGCTGCGATGAAGATCGTAGCTGGGACAGCTCGCAGTATGGGTATCACTGTCAAGGGTGAATTTCCCGGTAACTAATCAATAGCAAGATGAGTAAACTTACGAAAAAGCAAAAGATCGCTTTTAGCAAGATCGAGCCCGGGAAGGTCTATTCTCTCAAGGAAGCATCCGCACTGGTGAAGGAAATTACCGACACTAAGTTTGACGCTTCTGTTGATGTAGATGTTCGTCTTGGCGTGGATCCTCGCAAGGCAAATCAAATGGTTCGTGGCGTTGTCACTCTCCCTCATGGTACTGGTAAGCAGGTACGTGTACTTGCTCTATGTACGCCTGACAAGGAAGCTGAAGCACTTGCTGCTGGAGCTGACTACGTTGGTCTCGACGAGTACATCGAGAAGATCCGTGGAGGCTGGACTGAGATTGATGTTATCATCACGATGCCTGCTATCATGGGTAAGATCGGTGCTCTAGGTCGTGTCCTCGGTCCTCGTGGACTCATGCCTAACCCTAAGAGTGGTACGGTGACGAATGATGTTGCTGCGGCTGTCAAGGAAGTTAAGTCTGGTAAGATTGACTTCAAGGTAGACAAGACTGGTATTGTGCATACTTCTATCGGTAAGGTCTCCTTCTCTGCTGACCAGATCTTTGACAATGCTAACGAGATTATTACGACGCTCCTTCGTCTTAAGCCATCAGCAGCTAAGGGTACATACGTTAAGAGTATCTATCTCTCTAGCACGATGAGCCCAAGTATCAAGATCGATCCTAAGTCGGTAGAAGAGTAACAACTAACAAAGGAAGAATCATGAGAAAGGAAAATAAAGGTGCAGTCGTAGAGCAACTGAAGAGTTATCTCAACGAATTCCCCCACTTCTATCTGACAAATATCGAAGGTCTTGATGCTGCTAAGACAGCTCAGCTTCGCCGTGCATGTAACAAGGGTGGTATCAAGCTTGTAGTAGCTAAGAATACTCTCCTTCGTAAGGCACTTGCTGATTCTGAGATTGACTTTGCTTCGCTCTACGGAGCGCTTAAGGGTAACACTGCTGTCATGTTTACGACGGTGGCGAATGCTCCTGCAAAGATCATCAAGGATTTCGCAAAGGATAAGAAGGAAGAGTCCAAGCTTCGTCTCAAGGCTGCATATGCAGAAACAGGTTTCTATGGTGCTGACCAGCTTTCAGAGCTTGTCGCTATCAAGAGCAAGGAAGAGCTCATCGCAGATGTTATCTCTCTCCTTCAGTCACCTATTCGCAATGTTGTCTCAGCTCTTGAGAACAAGGAGAACAAGGCGGACTCTGAAGCTGTCGCTGAATAAGTGGCATAACTATTTCGAAAACAAGAACCAACACAAAGAAATAACGAATCGACATGGCAGATATCAAAGCAATTGCCGAACAGCTGGTAAACCTGACGGTAAAGGAAGTAAGCGAACTCGCAGCTATCCTCAAGGATGAGTACGGAATCGAACCTGCAGCTGCAGCTGTAGTCGTAGCTGGTGCCGCTGAAGGTGCTCAGGAAGAAGAAAAGTCTTCTTTCGATGTAATCCTCAAGAGCGCTGGTGCCGCTAAGCTTCAGGTCGTTAAGGCTGTCAAGGAACACTGTGGCCTTGGTCTTAAGGAAGCTAAGGACATCGTAGACGCTGCTCCCGCCGCTGTTAAGGAAGGTGTAGATAAGGCTACTGCAGAAGCTCTCAAGAAGGCTCTTGAAGAAGCTGGTGCTGAAGTAGAACTTAAGTAAGCTCCCTCATGTCACCTGAGATACGGTGATAATGGTTAAGATCCCCCGTGAGGGGGGTCTTAACCTTTTCGTGTCTAATATTCCCGAACTCCTATTCCTTACTGAAACAATAGATGGCTTCCATTACATCAACAGGGAGAATCAACTTTGCTTCGATCAAGAATCCTCTGGTCTTTCCAGACTTTTTGGAGGTACAGCTGAAGTCTTTCCGAGACTTCTTTCAGCTGGATACCGCTACTGAGAGTCGTAAGTCAGAGGGTTTGTATCGAGTCTTTAATGAGAACTTCCCTATAGCAGATACGCGTAATAATTTCGTCCTTGAGTTTCTCGACTATTATGTCGATCCTCCTAAGTATACGATCGAGGAATGCCTTAGTAGAGGACTGACCTATAGTGTCCCTCTCAAGGCTAAGCTGAAGCTATCTTGTACAGATCCTGATCATGAGGATTTCAGTACGGTAGTTCAGGATGTCTTCTTGGGGTACATCCCCTATATGACGGAGTCTGGTACATTTGTTATTAATGGAGCGGAGCGTGTTGTGGTATCGCAGCTGCATCGTTCTCCAGGAGTTTTCTTTGGTACCAGCACGCATACTAATGGGTCACAGCTCTACTCTGCACGTATCATTCCCTTCAAGGGATCATGGATTGAGTTTGCGACCGACATCAATAACGTGATGTATGCTTATATTGACCGAAAGAAGAAGCTTCCTGTTACGACGCTTCTTCGAGCCATTGGCTTCGAGTCTGATAAGCAGATCCTGGATCTCTTTGACCTTTCTGAAGAAATCAAGGTCTCACGTGCAAATCTTGAGAAGCATATTGGCCGTCGTCTTGCTGGACGCGTAACCAAAACCTATATCGATGACCTCAGTGATGAGGATACGGGGGAAGTCGTCTCGATGGAGCGTATCACTGTCCTTGTCGAGCGTGAGGTTGAGATTACAGAAGACAATATTGATCTTATTCTGGAGTCAAGCCATAAGACCATCCTTCTTCACAAGGAGAAGACGGAGGATTCGCTGGACTTCACTGTGATTTTTAATACCCTTCAAAAGGATCCTTGTAACTCAGAGCATGATGCCCTCTACTATGTCTACCGTCAGCTTCGCAATGCGGATCCTGCTGATGAGGCAAATGCTCGTGAGGCTCTTTCAAACCTTTTCTTCTCTGACAAGCGCTATGACCTCGGTGAGGTTGGTCGCTACCGTATCAACAAGAAGCTAGGTCTTGACATTGACCCAGAGACCCGTGTCCTTACTAATGAGGATATAGTAGCAATTATCAAGTATCTGATTGGTCTTGTTAATTCGAAGGAGGTTGTGGATGATATAGACCATCTTTCTAACCGCCGTGTCCGTACTGTAGGCGAACAGCTCTATAACCAGTTCGGAGTAGGTCTTGCACGTATGGCTCGTACAGTGCGTGAGCGTATGAACGTTCGCGATAACGAAGTCTTCGTCCCTACAGACCTCGTCAATGCTAAGGCTCTATCCTCTGTCGTTAACTCATTCTTTGGGACGAATGCACTTTCTCAGTTCATGGATCAGACGAATCCACTGGCTGAGATTACACATAAGCGTCGTCTCTCTGCCCTTGGCCCTGGTGGGCTATCACGTGAACGTGCGGGCTTTGAGGTTCGTGACGTACACTATACGCACTATGGTCGCCTCTGTCCTATTGAGACGCCTGAAGGACCTAATATCGGTCTGATCTCCTCGCTCTGTGTTTATGCTAAGATCAATGATCTCGGGTTTATCACCACGCCTTATCGTACTGTTAAGGATGGTCGTGTTGATTTCTCTGATGAAGCGTTGAAGTATTATACCGCAGAGGAAGAGGAAAACCTGATTGTTGCTCAAGGTAACGCTCCTCTTGATGAGGAAGGTCGCTTCATCCGCGATGCTGTCAAGGCTCGTGAAGAGGCTGATTTCCCCGTCGTAGCGCCTAGTGATGTCCATCTGATGGACGTTGCGCCAACGCAGATTGCTTCTATTGCAGCTTCTTTGATTCCTTTCTTGGAGCATGATGATGCCAACCGTGCCCTCATGGGATCGAACATGATGCGTCAGGCTGTTCCTCTTCTGCGTCCTGAAGCTCCTATTGTAGGTACAGGGATCGAGGCTCAGCTTGTTCGTGATTCTCGTACGCAGATTGTTGCGGAACGCCCAGGGGAAGTCGTCTATGTCGATGCTACAGAGATTAAGATCCGCTATGATCGTACAGAGGATGAGCTTTTCGTCAGCTTCGAGGACCCTATTACGACTTATCACCTACCTAAGTTCCGTAAGACGAACCAGAGTACGACTATCGACCTTCGTCCTATCTGTTTCAAGGGACAGCGTGTCGATACGGGCGATGTCTTGACCGAAGGTTACTCTACCCAGGCAGGTGAGCTCGCTCTTGGACGCAATGTCCAGGTGGCATATATGCCTTGGAAGGGATATAACTATGAGGATGCCATTGTCTTGAACGAACGTCTCGTTCGTGAGGACTTCTTTACCTCGGTTCATGTCGATGAGTACACTCTTGAAGTCCGTGAGACCAAGAGAGGACTTGAAGAGCTGACAAGCGATATTCCTAATGTCAGTGATGACGCTACCAAGAATCTCGATGCGAACGGGATCATCCGTGTCGGTGCTCGTGTAGAGCCCGGAGATATCCTCATCGGTAAGATTACCCCTAAGGGAGAGTCTGATCCTACACCGGAAGAAAAGCTCCTTCGTGCGATCTTCGGAGACAAGGCTGGCGATGTGAAGGATGCTTCGCTCAAGGCTACACCTTCGCTTCGCGGTGTCATCGTCGATACCAAGCTCTATTCCAAGGCTGCTAAGAAGAATCGTGCCGAACTGAAGGAAACGATCGAAAAGCTCGAGTCGGAAGCGGAAAAGAAGCAAGGTACTCTTCGCTCGCTCTTCATCGACAAGCTCTTCAAGCTCACCTCTGGTAAGACCTGTAAGAGTAGCGTTAAGGACTTCCTAGGCGTAGAGAAGCTCCGTAAGGGAGCTAAGTTTACTCGCACTGAGCTAGAGGCTCTGAACTATAACGAAGTCATCGTGTCCGGTTGGACGGGCAATGAGCATACCGACAAGCTGATTGGGGAGATTGTTTCGAATTACCTCAAGAAGTCTAAGGAATACGAGTCTGAGCTTCGCCGTAAGAAGCTCGATGAAACGATGGGGGACGAACTTCCCTCAGGGATCATACAGCTTGCTAAGGTCTACATCGCCAAGAAGCGTAAGATCCAAGTTGGAGATAAGATGGCAGGGCGTCACGGTAACAAGGGGATTGTTTCCAAGGTCGTACGTCAGGAGGATATGCCTTTCCTCGAAGATGGTACACCTGTCGACCTCTGCTTGAACCCTCTAGGGGTGCCTTCACGTATGAACCTTGGTCAGATCTTTGAGGCTGTACTAGCTTGGGCTGGTCGTCGCCTAGACTGCAAGTTTGCTACGCCTATCTTCGATGGTGCATCACTAGATGATATGCATGCTTGGACGGATAAGGCCGGACTCCCCCGCAATGGTAAGACCTATCTCTATGATGGGGGGACTGGTGAGCGCTTCGACCAGCCTGCTACGGTGGGTGTGACCTACTTCTTGAAGCTAGGACACATGGTCGATGACAAGATGCATGCTCGCTCCATCGGTCCTTACTCGCTCATCACGCAGCAGCCTCTTGGCGGTAAGGCACAGCATGGGGGACAGCGCTTCGGGGAAATGGAAGTCTGGGCACTTGAGGCCTTTGGTGCTTCCCATATCCTCCAGGAGATCCTGACGATCAAGTCAGACGATGTCCATGGACGTTCGAAGGCTTACGAAGCGATCGTTAAGGGTGATCCTATGCCTAACCCAGGTATCCCTGAGTCGCTCAATGTCCTCCTCAATGAGCTCAAGGGCCTTGGTCTGAGCTTCTCACTTGATTAAGATCTAGCATTACTTCCCTTTCGACTATGGCTTTTAAGAAAGATAATAAGATCAAGAGTAACTTCTCCCAGATCCGCATCTCGCTGGCTTCGCCCGAGGAGATCCTTGAGAATTCAAGTGGAGAAGTACTCAAGCCAGAGACGGTCAACTACCGTACCTACAAGCCAGAGCGTGATGGGCTCTTCTGTGAGCGCATCTTCGGTCCGGTGAAGGACTTTGAGTGCCACTGTGGTAAGTACAAGCGTATCCGCTATCGTGGGATCGTTTGTGACCGCTGTGGTGTAGAAGTCACGGAGAAGAAGGTCCGCCGTGAACGCATGGGGCACATCAAGCTCGAGGTGCCTATCGCTCACGTCTGGTACTTCCGCTCACTACCTAATAAGATGAGTTACCTCCTCGGTATCTCATCGAAGAAGCTCGAGTCTATCATTTACTACGAGCGCTATGTCCTCATCCAGCCAGGTGTCTTGAGCGCCCGTATCAATGATGATCTGACGAAGGAATCTGCTGCAAAGTCTTTGGAGAAGGATCCTAATCCTGTCTTCACCGAGGAGCAGTATCTCGATTACCTCGATTACCTAGAGCAGGAATATCCAGGGAACGATCAGCTCGAGGATACCGATCCAGAGAAGTTTATCTGTAAGACGGGAGCAGAGGCTGTCTATGATATGCTCTGCCGTCTTGACCTAGATGCTCTCTCTTACGAGCTACGTCACCGTGCTAGCACGGACGGCTCACAGCAGCGTAAGAATGAAGCTCTGAAGCGCCTTCAGGTCGTCGAGAGCTTCCGAACTTCTAAGAATGTCAACCGCCCCGAGTGGATGATCATGAAGGTACTTCCAGTCATCCCTCCCGATCTGCGTCCTCTTGTGCCGCTGGATGGTGGTCGCTTTGCTACGTCTGACCTCAATGACCTCTATCGTCGTGTAATCATTCGTAACAACCGCCTCAAGCGAATGATAGAGATTAAGGCGCCAGAGGTTATCCTTCGCAACGAAAAACGTATGCTTCAGGAGGCCGTTGACTCGCTCTTTGACAACTCGCGTAAGTCAAGTGCTGTCCGCTCGGATAATAACCGCCCTCTGAAGTCCCTCTCAGATAGCTTGAAGGGTAAGCAGGGACGCTTCCGTCAGAACCTCCTCGGTAAGCGTGTCGACTACTCTGCTCGTTCGGTCATCGTCGTAGGACCTGAGCTGAAGATGCACGAGTGTGGTCTGCCTAAGTATATGGCCGCCGAGCTCTATAAGCCTTTCGTCATCCGTAAGCTCATCGAGCGCGGTATCGTCAAGACGGTCAAGAGCGCTAAAAAGATCGTTGACCGCAAGGATCCTGTCGTTTGGGATATCCTTGAGCACGTGATGAAGGGACACCCAGTTCTGCTGAACCGTGCCCCAACGCTTCACCGTCTCGGTATTCAGGCCTTCCAGCCTAAGATGATCGAGGGTAAGGCTATCCAGCTACATCCACTGTCCTGTACCGCGTTCAATGCGGACTTCGACGGTGACCAGATGGCTGTTCACCTCCCTCTCGGTAATGAAGCTATTCTCGAAGCTCAGATGCTTATGCTGGCTTCGCACAATATCCTCAACCCAGCCAATGGGGCGCCTATTACCGTTCCTTCGCAGGATATGGTGCTTGGACTGTATTACATCACGAAGCTCCGCCCAGGAGCTAAGGGGGATGGCTATACGTTCTATGGCGTAGAGGAAGCTACTATCGCTTATAACGAAGGCAAGATCGACCTCCATGCGCCTATCAAGGTCTACGTGGATGATGTCAAGGATGGCGAGCCTATCCGTCACCTAGTCGACACCTCGATGGGTCGTCTGCTCGTCAATGAGTACGTACCTAAGGAAGTAGGCTATGTCAACGAAGTCCTAGGTAAGAAGAGCCTACGTGATATCATCGGTCGTGTGATCAAGATCTGTGGCGTGGCTGTCACGGCACAGTTCCTTGATGACATCAAGAACCTCGGGTACTACATGGCCTTCAAGGGTGGGCTATCCTTCAACCTCGGTGACGTCATCATCCCAGAGGAGAAGGCTAAGCTGATCGCCGAAGGGTACGAGGCTGTCGATGAGATCATGATGAACTATAGCGGTGGGTTCATTACGAACAACGAACGCTACAACCAGATCATCGACACCTGGACGCACGTCAATAGCCAGCTCACAGGTATCCTGATGAAGCATCTGAGCGAAGACAATCAGGGCTTCAACTCGGTCTTCATGATGATGGACTCTGGGGCTCGTGGTTCGAAGGAACAGATTCGTCAGCTCTCCGGTATCCGTGGTCTGATGGCTAAGCCTCAGAAGAGCGGGAGCGAAGGAGGACAGATCATTGAGAACCCAATTCTCTCCAACTTCAAGGAAGGTCTCTCCGTACTAGAGTACTTTATCTCTACCCACGGTGCTCGTAAGGGTCTTGCCGATACCGCTCTGAAGACGGCAGACGCAGGGTACCTCACTCGTCGTCTCGTAGACGTCTCTCAGGACGTGATCGTGACCGAGGAGGACTGTGGCACACTCCGTGGTCTTGTGGCTACCGAACTTACCAAGGAAGATAATGATGACGAAGTCGTAGCTACGCTCTATGAGCGCATCCTCGGCCGTGTCTCTGTCCATGACATCATTCATCCCTCTACGGGAGAGGTCCTCGTCCGTGCTGGTGAAGAGATCCGCGAGGCTGCTGCTGAGCGTATTCAGGCTTCGCCTATTGAGCAAGTCGAGATCCGCTCGGTACTCACCTGTGAGTCTAAGAAGGGTGTCTGTGCCAAGTGCTATGGTCGTAACCTTGCTACCAATGTCCTCGTCCAAAAGGGTGAAGTCGTCGGTGTCATCGCTGCTCAGTCCATTGGGGAGCCTGGTACACAGCTGACGCTTCGTACCTTCCACGTCGGGGGGGTAGCTTCGAACGTTGCTACACGTAATAGCGTCGCTGCGAAGTATGATGGTATCATCTCCTTCGATGATCTCCGTGTCGCAGAAGTTGCTAGCGAAGATGGTGGCAAGCCCGTGAATATTGTGGTTAGCCGCATGACCGAGCTTAAGATCTCTGACAAGAACACCAAGATGGTTCTCCGCTCGGTGAAGGTGCCTTATGGTGCTAAGCTCTTCTTTGCAGAGGGCGATGAGGTCAAGAAGGGTGAGACGCTCTTTGAGTTTGACCCCTTCAATGCACTGATCATCTCGGAAGTCTCAGGTAAGGTGGTCTTCGATAACCTCATCGAAGGTTTGACCTACCGTGTCGAGTCTGACGAAGCATCAGGTCTGAAGGAAATGATCATCATCGAGTCCAAGGACCGTAATGTCGTCCCAGGTATTCATATCGAGGATGAGCAGGGTAATATCGTCAAGAGCTATAACCTCCCAGTAGGGGCTCACGTCGTTCAGGAGAACCACACGGAGATCCATATCGGGGAAACGCTCGCTAAGATCCCTCGCTCTCTGAGCAAGGCGGGTGACATCACTGGGGGGCTTCCTCGTGTCACCGAGCTCTTCGAAGCACGTAATCCTTCCAATCCTGCTGTCGTCGCAGAAGTCGATGGGGTTGTCTCCTTCGGTAAGAGCCTCAAGCGTGGTAACCGTGAAGTTATCGTTACGACGAAGCTCGGAGCAGAACGCAAGTACCTCGTGCCTACCTCTAAGCAGATCCTTGTGCAGGAGGGAGACTCGGTTTACGCTGGTATGCCTCTCTCCGATGGAGCTATCACGCCGACCGATATCCTTGAGATCAAGGGTCCAACGGCTGTACAAGAGTACATCGTCAACGAAGTACAGGAC
The DNA here is from genome assembly GCA_905372565.1 of uncultured Porphyromonas sp. Taxonomy (GTDB): domain Bacteria; phylum Bacteroidota; class Bacteroidia; order Bacteroidales; family Porphyromonadaceae; genus Porphyromonas. The sequence goes on from CAJPPK010000035.1 coordinate 13,821, forward strand.
GTCTACCGCCTACAGGGTGTAAAGATCAATGATAAGCACTTCGAGGTTATCGTCCGTCAGATGATGCGTAAGGTAGAGATCCTCGATCCAGGGGATACGCTCTTCCTCGAGCAGCAGATCGCTGACAAGCTCGAAGTGATGGAGGAAAATGACCGCCTCTGGGGTAAGGTCGTCGTCGTCGATGCTGGCGATAGCGAAACGCTCCAGCCTGGCCAGATCGTCACCCTGCGTAAGCTACGTGATGAGAACAGCCAGCTCAAGCGTCGTGACCTCCGTACCGTCGAAGTACGTGAAGCGAAGCCTGCCACGGCTCGTCAGATCCTGCAGGGGATCACACGTGCAGCTCTTCAAACCAAGAGCTTCATGTCTGCTGCTTCCTTCCAGGAAACGACCAAGGTGCTTAACGATGCCGCTATCAATGGTAAGGTCGATACGCTCGAAGGTCTCAAGGAGAACGTCATCTGCGGGCATCTTATCCCAGCAGGTACAGGGCTTCGTGAGTACAAGCGCCTCGTCGTCATGCCCCAGAGCGAGCATGAGAAGGCGCTCGCAGCTTCAGCTGACTTCGAGGACGAAGTGGCTGATCAGCTGATCGTAGGCTAGTCCTTTCCCTTCCCAATAACTGCCCTGCCCGAAGGAGTCAATCGACTTCTTCGGGCGGGGCTTTTTATGCTAGGAG
>CAJPPK010000036.1 GCA_905372565.1 uncultured Porphyromonas sp.
AGAGCATCTGACTACGGATCAGAAGGTTACAGGTTTGAATCCTGTCGGGGTCACAAAGAAAGCCACAGAGTCGCACACTCTGTGGCTTTCTCCTTTTATATCCCCGGCGAGCAGAGCCTACCCCAAGCCACGCTTCACACGAGACGAAAGGATCCACTCAGTCACGTATATCGCGAACACTTGATTAGGTATATTGTGACCCGCAGGTTAGGCATATCGTGACTGAGCGATTGGGTATATTGCGACCGAGACAGGAGAATATACCCAGCCACAAGACGAGGACTATCCGACTAAAAAAGGGTAGATAAATCTTCCGTATCTTTGTGTAACAATTACAGATAGCGCCGATGAATATAGATATTCAGCAGATCAAGCATCGATTCGGGATCATAGGGAATAGTCCACTCCTTGATCACGCCATTCGCACCGCGGTACAAGTTGCCCCGACGGACATGTCCGTCCTAGTGATCGGAGAGAGTGGTGTGGGTAAGGAGAACTTCCCCAAGATCATCCATCAGAATAGCATTCGCAAGCATGGTCCGTACATCGCTGTGAACTGTGGCGCGATCCCTGAAGGCACTATCGACTCCGAGCTCTTCGGGCATCTCAAGGGCTCCTTCACGGGAGCTATCACCGACCGAAAGGGCTACTTTCAGGAGGCCAACGAGGGGACGATCTTCCTCGACGAAGTCGGTGAGCTACCCCTATCTACACAGGCACGTCTGCTACGTGTACTAGAGACGGGCGAGTTCATCCCCGTCGGAGCTAGCCAGGCGCAGAAGACCGATGTACGCATCGTCGCGGCGACGAATGTCAATCTACACGAGGCCGTAGAGCGAGGCCGATTCCGTGAGGATCTACTCTTCCGTCTCAATACCGTACCCATCGAGATCCCTCCGCTGCGTAACCGCAAGCAGGACATCCCCCTACTCTTCCGTCTCTTCGCCTCCTTAAGTGCCGAGCGCTACCACATGCCTCCACTCCGCTTGACCCCCGAGGCCTGCGAGCTACTTGAGAGCTATCGCTGGCCAGGGAACATCCGTGAGCTACGCAACTTCACCGATCGCCTAAGCATCCTCGAGGAGGAGCGTACGGTGACGCCTGAGACCATAGAGCGCTACCTCCCGAAGGCTCCTACGGCGGACTACCATCCCGCCCTACGCCAGCAAGCTGTCTTAGGCGAAGAGGCCTCCTCCTTCGCTAACGAACGGGAGATCCTCTACCAAGTTCTCTTCGACATGAAGAAGGATATGGCCGAGATGAAGAGCCTCATCTCTGGCATCATGCGTGGAGAGATTCAGGTCAATGCTCCGACAAATACCAACCACAGCGACTTCACCCACAACGAACGGAGCCTACAGCCTACGGAGCACTTCCCCCATACGAGCTACTCGAGCTTCGGGGAGACTCCTCGCTATGCTCCCGTGGAAGAAGTCATCGACATCGACCACATCCCTAGCGGGGGGAGCTCTGACTTCGCTGAGCGTCCTCGCTCGCTAGACGAAGCTGAGCGTGAAGTGATCCTAGCCGCTCTACTTCGTAATGGTGGTCAGCGCCGACGTGCAGCGCAGGAGCTACATATCTCTGAGCGCACCCTCTACCGCAAGATCAAGGAATATAATCTCGATGTATAAGCATCCACGCCTCTTCGCTCTCCTCCCCCTTTTCCTGCTCGTGCTTGCCCTACCAGGCTGTAGCATGAGCTATAAGTTCAATGGGGGAGCGATCGACTATACCCAGCTCCAGACCATCTCTATCGGCGAGATCACGAACCGTGCTCCTGTAGTCTACCCGACGCTCGCTCCGACCTTCACGGAGCAGTTACGCGACTTCTACGTGAGCCGTACACGTCTGAGCCTCGTCCCTCAGGCTGGTGATCTGGATCTCAGCTGTACGATCACGGGCTATGACCTCACACCTATGGCGATCAGTCAGGATAACTTCGCCGAGCGCACGGTCTTCACCGTGACCGTACAGGTGAAGTTCACCAACCGAGCCAACGAGAAGGAGAGCTTCGACCGGAGCTTTAAGGCCTTCCGTGACTTCCCCCGTAGTCAGCCCTTCGTAGGCGTGCAGGAGGATCTCCTCCGTGAGATCACAGAGGATCTGATCAAGCAGATCTATAACGCTACGGTAGAGAACTGGTAGCCCAATGACACGTAGCGAACTCTATGGCTATCTAGCCGATCCCCAGCGCCTGGGACCTGCGACACTGGAGCCCATCCGCCAGCTACAGGCATCCTACCCCTACTGCGGAGCCTTCGCCTTCCTCTATCTGTATAATCTCGCTACGACACAGGACATCCGCTACCCTGCGGAGCTTCGACGGCTAGCACCCCTTCTACAGGATAGCTCCCTCCTTTTCCGTTTGGTCGAAGGGGATCAGCTCAGCGGACAGCCCGAGCAAGAGCCCGAGCCAGCGAAGCGAGAAGATAGCTTCGATCTCATCGACCACTTCCTCGACGTCGCTCGTGCCTCGGGGGAAGATCTACCCGAGAGTCTGCACTTCGATGGGCATAGCGACCGAAGCGAGTACTTCACCTCTGCCGACCTCGAAGCCGAGGAAGAGGCCTCTCTCCCTCCACTCATCCCGGCGAGTGCAGAGCCTACTCCCCTCCCCTCGCCTACGACGGCTCCAGCGGGTGAGACAGCTCCCAGCGAACCAGCCACAGATCGACTGCTCTCCGAGACCCTTTCGAAGATCTATATTCAACAGGGACATTATGATAAGGCGCTGAGGATCATTCGTTCACTCAGTTTGAATTATCCAGAGAAAAGTCGTTTCTTTGTACACCAGATACGCTTCTTGGAGCGCCTAATCAGCAATAATAAATCCACAAAATAACATCGCATATGTTTTATCTCCTTACGGTACTGATCCTCTTGGTGTCTATCGCCTTGGTGCTTCTAGTCATCGTACAGAAGTCGAAGGGTGGCGGTCTTGCTTCGCCTTTCGCATCGACAAATAATATCATGGGAGTACGCAAGACGACGGACGTCTTGGAGAAGGCTACCTGGTGGTGCTTCGGCATCGTCGCTGTCCTCTGCATCGCTTCGACGCACTTCCTCGGTACAGGCGGTGATGCTTCTTCCAAGACTCAGGAAGTTCTCGAGAAGAATGCTACTAAGTCAGCTACCCCAGCAGCTCTGCCTAACCTCGGTGGTGGTGCACCTACGACACCTGCTCCTGCTTCGGATGCTCCTGCAGCTCCAGCAGCACAGCCCGCTCAGTAAGGATCTGATCTGATAGAAAATATAAACGACCTGCCCCACCTTTCGATGCGAAAGGTGGGGCAGGTCACTTCATAGCGTCTCGTATCTACGGCTGGAGATGATATGACCATTTGATTACTAACGACCCAAACTAGGATTGGTAACGGAATGAAACTTCCTTACTAATAAATCCAAGAGTTTGTTAGTCATGAAATGAGGAGGATATGAGTAATCGACGTGAGCGATCATACCTTCCCTCTTCCCCTAGTATCCGCCCCCCTCCAGCCCTTGATCTATCCCACATACCTGAAATAAAAGTGCCCCACCTCCGCATATACAGAGGTGGGGCACTTCGTTGAGGGGGATGCTTGCCTACGACTACTTCAGATACTTGTCGAGGAAAGAGAAGAAGGTGCGCTGCCAGAGAAGGGCATTCTGTGGCTGGAGGATCCAGTGATTCTCATCGGGGTAGATGAGTAGCTCGGTAGGAATACCACGGAGCTTGGCCGCATTGAAGGCAGCCATACCCTGCCCTGCGAGGATGCGATAGTCTCGCTCGCCATGGATCACGAGGATCGGTGTATCCCACTGCCCAACGAGCTTGTGAGGAGAGTTCGCAAAGGTACGCTGAGCGATAGCGTTGTCCTTCTCCCAAGGAGCACCACCCATATCCCAATTAGCGAACCACATCTCTTCGGTCGTCATATACTGCATCTCGAGGTTGAAGATACCAGCATGAGCGATGAAAGCCTTGAAGCGCTTCTGATGGACGCCTGCTAGATAGAAGGTCGAGTAGCCACCGTAGCTAGCACCGACACAGCCGAGGCGATCGGAATCAATCCATGACTCCTTCTTAAGCTCATCGACAGCGGTCAGGTAATCCTGGATGTTCTGCCCTGAATAGTCACCACTGATCTGCTCATTCCACTTCTTACCGAAGCTGGGGACACCATGACGGTTAGGAGCGATAACGACATAGCCTTGCTCTGCCATCAGACGCATATTCCATCGGTAGGAGAAGAACTGGCTCACAGCACTCTGTGGACCTCCTTGACAAAAGAGGAGCGCAGGGTACTTCTTCGTCTTATCAAAGTTAGGAGGGAGGACGACCCAGACAAGCATATTTCCTCCATCGGTTGTCTTGATCCATCGCTTCTCGACAGCGATATTAGGCATATCGCCGAGGATGGACTTATTCTCTGCTGTCACTTGCTGAGCCTTACCCGAATGAGGATCTACGAGGTAGAGATCCTTCGGATCATTATAGCTCTGACGGCCTGCCAGGAGCTTCCCTGCACGCAGAGAGACCGAGGTATAGTCGCACTGACCGGAGGTGATCTGACGGATGGAGCGCTTCTTCAGACCTAGCTCCCAAAGGTGTGTCTCAGCCTCCTTTGTACAGAGGAAATAGATCGACTTACTGTCGGGAGCCCAAACCGTCTCATCGACATCGTATTCGAAGCCATCGGTGAGGTAGGTCTTCTTACCCGTCTTGAGATCAAGCACAAAGAGACGCTTGAGGTCAGCTTCGTAGCCATCACGCTCCATGCTGATCCAGGAGAGACTCTTACCATCGGGAGAGAAGCGAGGATGCGTGTCGTATCCCCCATTAGGAGCCGTGACATTCTTCGTCTGCCCCGATACTAAGTCATAGAGATAGATGTCAGTATTCGTCGAGAGAGCATACTCCATCCCGACCTTCTTACGGGAGGAATAAGCGAGCGTCTTGCCATCAGGACTCCAAGAGAGCTCCTCGGCACCACCAAAGGGCTTCGTAGGAGCTTCGTAGGGCTCGCCTTCGAGGATGTCCTTACCACCCTTGACAGGCGAAGCTCCGAGCTCTGCAACGAAGATGTGAGGGATCGTCTCTGTCCATTCGTCCCAGTGTTTGTACATGAGATCGGTGATGATACGCCCCGTGGCTTTAGGCAGGTCAGGGTAAAGATCCTTTGTACTCTTCCCGAAGGGGATCTCCTTGATGTAGGCGATCTTCGTTTCGTCGGGTGAGAGGAGGAAGTCAGAGAGTCCGCCCTCGATGTCGGTCAACTGCTTACGTTCACTCCCATCGGGTGCCATCGTCCAGACCTGCTGCGATCCACTCTCACTAGAGAGGAAGGCGATGCGCTTACCCTGCTGTATCCAGCGAGGAGAGTGTACGCCAGCGATGTTGGAGGTGAGTTGCTTCCTTGACGATCCGTCAGCAGCGATACGGAAGAGCTGGCTCTGGATCTTGTTGGCCTGCAAATTAGGGAAGCCTACACTGTAGACCAGGGTTTTCCCATCAGGTGAGAGGTCTGCGGCACCGACACGTGCCAGCGAGAGCATCACCTCGGGCGTGTAGCGTGTGGGAGTAGCCTCTGCAGGAAGAGCGTGAGCTAGCACCCCCGCAGCGACAAGAGCTGTGAGTTGTTGCTTGATCTTCATAAGTCGTAGAATATGTATTGGGATAAGTCTTAGGAAAGACGCAGATGCAAGACCTCTCTCAGGCGCTGCACCTCGGGATTAATCTCGGTGAGCTTACGGAAGCGATCCTCTTTAGTCAGGACGACCTCAGCTTGCTCATCGGGCGTCTTCTCACGCAAGAGGAGCGAGAGTTTCTGATTACGCACCTCTCGGCGTAAGAAGCCTAGGAGCTGGGGCAAGACCTCTTCGACGATCTGACGGTTCGTATCACCAGGAGGCAGGGCTACCTCAGCTTCGGTCTCTGTCACGAGAGAGGGGAAGTCGCCAGTCAAGATCTTCTTACAGATCAATTGTTCCTTCGTCAGCTCTCGCTCGATAAAGAGCATCCAGGCACGCTGCAGATCCTCTTGCGTGAATGGTTGATCCTCCTCAGTCGCAGCACGTGTCTCCGCTGTAGCTTCGACCTCTTGCTTCGGCTCTTCGACACGCTTTCTAGCACCGAAAGGACGACGAGTAGCCGAAGCCGTCGGCATCGTCAATGGTGCTGGCTTCACCGGCTCAGTAGACTTGGGTTTAGCTATGGGAGCAGGCGTCGGCACTACTTGCTGAGGAGAGGGAGTGGGCTGTACTGTTGGACTAGCTACCGCGGGAGGAGCTGGTGAAGCTACCGAAGTAGTCGAAGCAGAAGCAGGCGTATTAGCAGGAGCTACAGAGGCTGGAGGAGCTGATACAGCTGGCGTCAGGGGGCTATCGGTGCGAAAGAGTGCAATCAGCGAAAGGAAGCTCAGCTCTAGGAGCAGGCGCTTATTCGAAGCACTCCGGTACTGCTGATCTGCCTGCGTAAGCGTCTTCAGCGCTCCAAAGAGCGATGCAGTCGTACAAGCTGAAGCTATACGCCCATAGTCCTGCTGGACACGCTCCGGCTTCTCTAGCAAGACGAGCGTATCGGGATGCTGAGCCACGAGCAAGTCACGCACAAAGGATGCCAGACCGCTTAAGATCGTCTGCCCCTCAAAGCCCTTCGCTAGAAGTTCGTCTAGCAAAAGCAAAAGACCACGATGGTCTCCCTGAAGAAGGAGTTCGAAGGTACGGATGAAGTAGGTATAGTCAAGGACATTTAGGCTCTCTAGGGCATGCTCATAGGTGATATGCCCACCAGCGAAGCTCGCTATGCGGTCAAACATCGAGAGCGCATCACGCATCCCTCCATCAGCCTTCTCAGCGATCAAGCCTAGGGCTGCTTCGTCCGCTTCGATCCCTTCGCTACTAGCGACGTACTGGAGATGATGTGTAATATCTCCGACAGTGATCCGCTTGAAGTCATAGATCTGACAGCGTGAGAGGATCGTAGGAAGGATCTTATGCTTCTCGGTGGTAGCGAGGATAAAGATGGCATAGCTAGGGGGCTCCTCCAAGGTCTTGAGGAAGGCATTGAAAGCCGTGACCGAGAGCATGTGGACCTCGTCAATAATATAGACCTTGTAGCGTCCGAGAGCAGGAGGCATAGCGACCTGCTCGGTGAGCTGACGAATATCCTCGACGGAGTTATTCGATGCGGCATCGAGCTCAAAGATATTGAAGGATCGCTGTTCATTGAAGGCACGACAGCTCTCACACGCATTACAGGCCTCCCCCTCAGGGCTTAGGTTCATGCAGTTGATGGTCTTAGCCAAGACACGAGCTGCAGTGGTCTTCCCCACTCCTCGGGGTCCACAGAAGAGATAAGCGTGAGAGAGCTTGCCCGAGCGCACAGCAGTACGCAGTGTCGCGACCATAGCCCCCTGACCGACGATGGTCTGGAAGCTATCGGGGCGATATTTACGAGCGGAGACGATATAGTTTTCTGCCATGCTGAAGGATCCACTAGGGGCGGGCAAGATGATCGCCCGTGAGCCATAAGACAAAGATACGCATTTCGGAGCACCTTGCTCAAGGAGAAGGGCATAAAAGCAGTAAGGCTTCACGCCCTGAGGGGTGAAGCCTTACTTGGTATACTGTCAGTTGTAGAGCGGAAGACGGGGCTCAAACCCGCGACCCTTAGCTTGGAAGGCTAATGCTCTATCAACTGAGCTACTTCCGCAATCCTTAGAGAGTGGGCAGTGATGGATTCGAACCACCGAAGGCGTAAGCCAGCTGAGTTACAGTCAGCCCCATTTGGCCACTCTGGTAACTGCCCTTTCCGTTTCTTGCACTGCAAAGATACGAACTATTTTTCAACTGTGCAAATGGGACGACACATCTTTAGTGCTGTCTCGGCTGCTTCGGCACCTTTATTCCCGAGTGAGCCACCTGCACGATCCTCTGCCTGCGCCATCGTCTCGGTCGTTAGGACACCGAAGATCACAGGCCGATGTCGCTCTCCAAGACCTGGTGTAGCGACGGCATTAAGCTGAGACAAACCGAAGGTCACTCCCTGACAGATATAGTCGAAGTGAGGTGTATCTCCACGGACTACACAGCCGATAGCGATGACGGCATCGAGACAAGGATCCTCCAGCAAACGTGCTGAAGCATTCACTAGCTCGAATGCTCCTGGCACACGGAAGACCGTGATCTTCTTCACCCGCTGACGACGGAGTACCTCGAGAGCACCCTCGAGGAGAGGCTCAGTGATGTTGTCATTCCACTCCGCTACGGCGATACCGATATGTAGTCCTTCTCCCGAGGGGACAGGGCTATGATGAAGTGATTGGATATGATCTATGGTAGACATAGGTGCTTACCTAGAGAAGATACGAGACAGACTACTTACCCTGTGCCTGAGCACGCATCAGATCAGCTTCGACCGTCTGAGCTTCGGGCGTGTTGTAGTACTTCTCCTTCACTTCCTTGTAGGCAGCGATCGCCTTGTCTGCCTTACCGAGCTTCTCATAGACATGTCCCGCCTTGATCAGACAGCTAGGAGAGATGGCTTCGCTGGAGGCCTGCTTAGCTGCCAACTCATACGCCTTCACGGCTTCCTCGAGCTTACCGAGCTGGACATAGCAGTCCCCGATCATACGCTGAATAGAGGGAGCCACTAGCGTCTCATCAGAGGAGAACTTCTTCAGCTCATCGAGTGCCTGCTGGTACTTGCCTTCATCATAGAGGCAGATACCGCTGTAGGCGTGAGCGAGGTTAGCAGCATCCGTCCCAGAGAAGTTCTTGGCTATGGCTTCGAAGCCTGTCTGTCCCTTTAGGGCAAGGCTATCCTGGCCTGCGAGGAACTGATCCTCGGCGACGAAGAGCTGGGCGGTAGCCTTCTCGTTACGGGGGAGCTTAACAAAGCGATGGTAAGCGAAAATACCAAGAGCTACTACGACGATAGCGATACCGGCGATGAGGAGTTTCTTCCCGTGGCGCTCTAGGAAGAACTCGCCTTCGAGTACCTTCTCTTCGAACTTGTCCATACCATCAGGATGCTGCTGCTCGTGCTGTGACATAAGATATTGTATTGTTATTAGCTAATTTACTTCTATTGGATTAAGTGTGGCAAAGATACGACTTTTCAAGGGAGAGCGAAAAGAGGAGCAAGGGGAGCGACATCAAGTATCCCCTCGCAGGCTGCTATAGGAGCTCCTCCCAAGAGCTGAAGTAACCTAAGAGATAGTGCACCCCATCCTTGATCTCTTCGGTAGCCACCCCCTGCTCCTCCCAGTAAATACGCTGACTCGCTGGAGGCACCACACGGTCATCCGTACCGATGTACGCCTTCGTCCAAACCCCTTGTGCAGCAGGCTTGGGCACAGGACGTGGCGAAGCATGTGTCAGAGCATAGGGACGAAAGAGCTCCTCACGTATCGCCTCCGTAGAGCGAGCGGATAGGTCTACATGCAGGTGACGATAGGTCTTCCCGCCGACCATCTGCCGATTGAAGCGAGGGCGGTTAGCCTCAGTGATACTCTCTAGTGTAGAGAGATAGATCGTCTCGGGGATACCATAGCGGTCATCCATCGGATAACCCGTCCCCCCCAGTGCTGTAGCTGTGGTAATCCGACCCTTTAGACTAGGCAAGCGCTCCATCAGACGATCCGTCGCCCAGATACCCATAGACCAAGCGACGACCTGAATCTCCTCATAGGGAGAGAAGTCAAAGGCCAAGGCATCCTCTCGATAATCCCAGAGGATCAGCAGATCACGATCCTTGGGTTGACCGAGGTGTGCTACCGCTACGGGGCCGAGGGCCCAGCCATTGAGATAGAGGAGTAGACGTCGGGTAGGATGAGGAGCTGACTGAAAGAGTTGCTGCATCAGATCTCCTCCTTAGTCTACATCGGCCTCCGCATCATCGGCCTCTGCCAGCTGAAGCATCTCTTGGTAGTCACTCCACTCGGGATCCTCTTCGCAGTGGATCTCTAGCGGGAGGGGTGGATAAGGAGCAAGGCAAGCGTTCAGGCGCTCGCCGAAGGTCGGAAGATGGCGGGTATAGAAGGTCCAGTCCTTCTGCCCCCCACCGGTATAGTTACCCGTGAGGATAGCCAGCTTATCCTTCTCCATCGTCTTCTTCAGTAGTGGCTCGATCTCTTCGATGAGCTTAGCAGAAGCCTCATCGGGCATCCCGTCCTGCTCTGAGCTGTAAGGGAAGGCAATGTCCACACGGACACGGAGCTTTCCCGTCTCGAAGAAGTTCTGTATCCCCTTGCGGACATTGAGGAAGACTAGCTGTTTATTATCGGTATGGCTCAGCGTGGTGAACCAGTCGTCAGTCAATACCATATTATACCATCAATATATTAGGAGTATAAAGGTACGCAATTCTCCCCTTGCGAGGTCGATAGCAACTAGGGAAACGAGCCCCTAGCCAAGATTTCCCTCTATGAAAAAGACCGTCGTCAAGAGGGGAAAATTGACCAACTACCTACCGAAAGTCACCTCTCCTCTCCCCCTCCCTAACGCAAGGGGCATCAGTGTTACCTCAAAAGGGGCAACAGTAGTGCCTCCCGAGAGGCAACAGTAGTGCCACCTGAGGGGCATCAGTAGTGCCTACTAGTTGGAAATCACCATCGCCCCTCAGCTTCCCCTTAAGCGCCTCACCCCTCGAGGGACTACGGCTTTTTCCGTATCTTTGTAATTCATAATAAAATAGACTAAACAAGCGTAACTATATGGCATTACAATGCGGTATCGTGGGTCTTCCCAATGTCGGGAAGTCTACCCTCTTCAACTGTCTCTCCAATGCGAAAGCACAGTCCGCCAACTTCCCCTTCTGCACCATCGAGCCTAACGTCGGTGTGATCACCGTCCCCGATGAGCGTCTGAACAAGCTTGCAGAGATCGTACTCCCCCAGCGCATCGTCCCCACGACCGTGGAGATCGTCGACATCGCTGGGCTGGTCAAGGGCGCAAGCAAGGGTGAAGGGCTGGGTAATAAGTTCCTCGCTAACATTCGTGAGACGGATGCCATCCTACACGTACTGCGCTGCTTTGACGATGACAACATCACCCACGTCGACGGCTCCGTAGATCCCCTGCGTGACAAGGCGATCATCGATACCGAGCTTCAGCTCAAGGACCTAGAGACCGTAGAGGCACGCATCCAGAAGGTCTACAAGC
>CAJPPK010000037.1 GCA_905372565.1 uncultured Porphyromonas sp.
ACCATACTTGTTGTCTAGGATAACCTTGACAAAGCCCTGAGTTTCTCCAGAAGCAAGCGCACGACCATTAGCAACGAATGGGAACTTACCGACACGGATATCGCCGTACTTCTCACGAGCCTGATCTTCTGTGAGACCAACCATAGCTACCTCTGGACGAGTGTAGACAACAGAAGGAGCAGAGAGCATCTTCAGTGCACGCTCATTACCATGCAGAGCATTTTCAGCAGCTACTTCACCCATGCGGAAGGCCGTATGAGCAAGCATCTTCAGACCATTGATGTCACCAGGAGCGTAGATACCCTTGACACTCGTCTCCATGTACTTGTCTACCTTGATACGACCACGATCAAGTTCGAACTCGATCTCACCTACCCCTTCGAGGTCAGGCACACGACCGATAGAGAGAAGAGCCTTCTCTCCTTCGATAGCACGACCATCCTTGAGGATAGCAGCGAGCTTACCAGAGCGATCTTCGAGCTTTTCGATAGCAGCGCCCGTGATGATCGTTACGCCACGCTTTTCTAGTTCGCCACGGAGAGTCTGTGATACTTCCTTGTCAAGAGCTGGGATGATGTAGTCAGCCATTTCGATGATGGTGACCTTCGTGCCAAGAGCAACAAGGGCTTCAGCCATTTCGACACCGATGACACCGCCACCGATGACTACGAGGCTTTCAGGACGCTCCTGTAGGCTGAGGATATCGTCACTCGTGAGTACTGCAGGATGATCGATACCAGGGATATTGATACGACCAACCTTAGATCCACCTGCGAGGATGATCTTGTCCGCCTTGATGATGTCCTTACCATCGACGACGACGTCCTTATCACGGTTGATCTTACCGACACCACGGAAGACTTCGACACCATTGCTCTTGAGGAGAGAGTAAACACCGCCAGTGAGCTTCTTAACGACACCTTCCTTATAGGATACGAGCTTCTTCATATCGACGGAGAAGTTCATATCTGCGAAGTTGATACCACGTGCAGCAGCCTGCTCTACACCATCGAGGATCTCAGCATTGCGGAGGAAAGTCTTGGTAGGGATACAACCCTTGTTAAGACAGGTACCACCGAATTCTGACTTCTCTACGATAGCGACCTTAGCACCAAGCTGAGCAGCACGGATAGCAGCTACATAACCAGCAGGGCCACCACCGATGACGCAGAGGTGATAAGAGCCCTCGAGATGAACGAGTGGTAGAGGAGCACCTTCGTGCTTAGGACCTTCCTGCTTCTCTGGAACGACTTCATCCTTAGATCGGACGGTATCTAGGCTTTCGCCTGCTTCACCGATGTAACCGATGACTTCAGCGATGGGTACCGTTTCGCCTGCTTGGTGAGTAATCTTGAGTAGGACACCCGAAGCTTCTGCTTCAAGCTCCATGCTCGTCTTGTCGGTCATGATCTCGAGGAGGACTTCTCCGCTCTGGACGGGGTCACCCTCGTTCTTTAGCCAGCGTACGATCTCACCTTCGGTCATATCTAGGCCCGTTTTGGGCATGATGATCTCTGTTGCCATATCTCTATTGAGTATCTTGTTGTGTTTCTTACTTAGTGGAATTAAACGAGCAGGGGCAGTGGCGACTCAAGGGTAGCCTTCAGCTCTTGCATGAACTTAGCTGCGCCAAGACCATTGATGACACGGTGGTCGGAGGTCAGGCTCATCTTCATGATAGGACGGATGACTACTTCGCCATTGCGTACGACAGGCATGTCCTTCGTCCCAGCGATGGAAAGGATAGCAGAGTTGGGCTGATTGATGATCGAGGTAAAGGACTCGACACCATACATCCCGAGGTTGGAGATCGTGAAGGTGCTACCTTCCTGATCAGCAGGTGTGAGCTTCTTACCCACAGCACGCTCTGTAATATCCTTGAGTCGAAGCATCAGGTCGACAAGACCGAGCTTCTCTGCTCCATGGACGACAGGGACAAGAAGTCCCTCATCCATACCGACAGCCATAGCAAGGTTCACGTAGTTATGAAGCTCGATCTGTGAGCCATCTGCTGAGAGGGAAGCATTGATATAAGGATGATTCATCAGCGTACGCACTACAGCGATCGAAATGATATCGGTCACAGTTAGCTTCTTGCCTGTCTTCTCCTTGATTGGCTCAAGGAGTTGCTTACGAAGCTTCGTAGCTTCATACATATCTACCTCATAGTTCAAAACGAAGGTAGGAGCAGAGAAGTAGCTATCAGCCATACGCTTGGCGATGACACGACGCATCATGTTCATCGGTACGATCTCGACATCACCCTTAGGCTCAGTAGATGCAGGAGCTGCGGAAGTAGCTGGTGCTGCTGGTGCAGAAGCCGCTGCAGGCTTGCTAGCAGGAGCAGGCTGATCGAGGGTGAAGGGATCAACGATGTGCTCAAGATTGGGGAAGTAGCTTTCTCCAAGAAGAGCAGCGACGTCTGCACGGGTGATCTTACCACGGAAGCCCGTCCCCTTGATCGAAGAAGTATCAATACCATGTACTTCAGCGATCTTCTTAGCCAGCGGTGTGATACCGCCACGCTCTTCGTAGGTATATCCCGCCACATCTTCGGCATGGATACGCCCCTTGTAGCCTGACCCCACGATCTGATCAAGCTCGACACCCATGCGATGAGCGAGCGAGCGAGCAGCTGGAGTGGCTCTTAGTTTATCATTTCCCATATAGATTATGCTTAAGGTGCATAGCCCTAGCTCAGGGAGTCTAGGGCTAGCACAGAAGTGTCATACTTACGCTATTGAAGCGAGGTAGATTAACGCTTGGAATACAGGCGTTCGATGTAAGAGAGGATGCGATCTTCATCAGGTAGCATTCCCATCTCTAGAGCACGGTTGTAAGGAGTTGGGATGTCTTCAGCTGCGAGACGAAGGATACGACTATCCAGGTAGTCGAAAGCATCGCTCTCTGTGATCACAGCTGCAATCTCACCAAGGAAACCACCAGTCTTATGAGCGTCATTGACGAGGAGTACACGACCTGTCTTCTTGACGGAGTTGATGATCGCTTCCTTATCAAGAGGTATGAGCGTCATTAGGTCGACGACTTCCACCTCAATGCCCTTTTCGGCAGCCTTATCAGCAGCCTTAAGGACACGCTCTAGCATACGGCCATAGGTGACTACAGTGACATCCTTACCGACACGCTTCAGATCCGCCTTACCAATGGGGAGGACGAAGTTAGGATCGGTTGGCACCTCACCCTTCATATTATATTGAGCCTTATACTCTAGGAAGATCACCGTGTTATTATCACGGATAGCCGCCTTAAGAAGCCCCTTAACATCTGCAGGCGTACCTGGAGCGACGACCTTCAGACCTGGGATGTGACAGAACCATGACTCCAAGCTCTGAGAATGCTGAGCTGCAGAACCCAGACCAGAGCCGGCTGCACAGCGGAAGACCACAGGCACAGAGCCCTTACCGCCATACATATAGCGTGTCTTAGCAGCCTGATTAACGATGTTATCCATCATGTAGACGATGAAGTCCATAAAGGTCACGTCTACGATAGGACGAAGTCCTGTCAGAGCAGCACCGACAGCACAGCCCGAGATAGCGCTCTCTGAGATCGGAGTATCACGTACTCGCTCACTACCGAACTCTTCAAGCATCCCTACAGAGGTACCGAAGTCACCACCATAAACACCGACATCTTCACCGATTAGGAAGACGTTTTCGTCACGGCGCATCTCTTCGCTCATGGCTTCGATGATGGCGTCACGGACGGACATCACCTTTGTTTCTTGTCCTTCTATCATAATTGCGTTTAGATCATTAATGGGTTAGAGAAGACCGACAGATTACTCGGTGAAGATATCTTCGAAGGCTGATTCTGGTGAGGGGTTAGGTCCCTTACGTCCGAACTCTACAGCTTCATCGATAGCGGCATGGCTAGCTGCTTCGAGAGCATCTAGTTCTTCGACTGTAGCGAGCTTCTTGTCGACAAGATAATTGCGGAACTTGAGGATAGGATCCTTCTTCTTCCACTCATCGACCTCTTCCTTCGTGCGGTACTTACCTGGGTCAGACGTAGAGTGGCCGAACCAGCGGTAAGAGATCGTCTCGACGAGAACGGGCCCCTTGCCCGCACGTACATCCTTAACGACCTTATCCATCGCTTCACGCACTGCGAGGACGTCATTACCATCCTCGATGAAGACCCCTGGCACGCCATAGGCTGCCGCACGCTCATAGACATGCTTGGTGCGCATAACTGAGGAGATAGGCGTAGAGATCCCGTAGCCGTTATTGATACAGAAGAAGATCACAGGGAGATTCCATACAGCGGCGAGGTTGAGCGTCTCATGGAATGAGCCTTCGTTGGTCGCTCCATCACCGAAGCAACACATGACGATCTTGCCGGTGTTCTTCATCTTCTGCGTCAGAGCGGCACCGATAGCGATACCCATACCACCACCGACGATACCATTTGCACCGAGGTTACCGGCGTCGACGTCTGCGATGTGCATGGAGCCACCCTTACCCTTACAGACACCATTTGCCTTCCCCATGATTTCGGCCATCATCCCATTGAGGTCGATACCCATAGCGATGCTCTGACCGTGGCCACGGTGGTTGGAGGTGATAAGGTCTCCCTTCTCAAGGGCACAGATAGCGCCAACGTTAGCAGCCTCTTCCCCAACGGAGAAATGCGTCATCCCTGGGACTTCCCCACGACGTACTAGCTGGTTGACCTTGTTGTCGAAGTTGCGGATATCCTCCATCTTGTGGTACATCTCCAGCAAAGCTTCTTTCTTGAGTTTAGCCATAATGTTGTATTCTTACTTAGATACTTACTGTAGTTATTCTACGACTCAAGCGGTCTAACCTGTACTCTAGCTACGAGCAAAACAGCATCACCGCTGGTCATTGCTGCAGTCGTCGATACATGAAACCTTGTGCTTCATTAATCACGGAAATTAATCCTTATTAACCTCTCGTATTGCAACACTGACTATGCAAAGATACATATTATACTGAAACTAGCGTCTTTTCCACACCATGGCCCTAAGTCAAGTTTGAGGAGTCCTCATGTCTGCTTGGGCAAGAGTCAATCATCACATAAATAAAGGTCTACCTTTTTGTGAGAAAAGATAGACCTTTACTCCGGTAAAGGATAGCCTTTGTTCGAGTGAAGACTAGCCTCCCTGTTCATCTCCCCTACCCTCTTCCCGAACAGCATTAGGGTTGAGAAAGATCTGTGCCTAGGATAAGTCAGATGAACCTAAATAGACCGAGGCAGGAAAGACCGCAATGCTAACCTCACAGCTAAGTCTAAGCTACCCGATCGGCCAATCTTAGGAGAAGTCGTACCTTTGCTTCCACACCTAAGAGCTAGATATGGAAGGCACATTGCCTTCGCCTAGCACAACCTCAATGATGATGAAATCTATCACAAAGCTTTTGAATCGCACCCTCAGCCTGGGCGTCTGCGTCTGGATGGCCTGCTCTTTTGCCGGTGCACAAAACATCCAAATTCACTACGATCTCGGTCGCTATCTCTACCCCGATAAGCAGAAGGATCGTCCACGCATGACCATGACGGTCGAGCAGCAGAGCATAGACCGCTTCGGAGATACGTTTTACTTCGTCGATATGAACTTCCTAGGACAGGGCGCAGTAAGTGCTAGCTGGAAGTTCCTCCGCAATCTCCGCTTCTGGAAGGGGCCTTGGGCATGGCATATACGTTACGATGGCGGGCTTCGCTTTATCAATGCCAACGCCCCAGAGCCATCTGGCTCCCGAGCGATCTCTATCAATGATGCTTTCATGACTGGGATTACCTATCAGTATCTAAGCCCCTCCCGACGTACCATGCTCAGCCTTACCCCGCTCTACAAGTATATCAAGGGCATAGAGCATCCTCACAACTACGAGCTATGTGGTGTCTGGAAGCTGGCTTCCCCCACAGGACTCTTCACCGCCACAGGCTTCTTCAGCTGGTGGCACCAAGAGGACAAGCGACCAGGGTGGAACAAAGAATTCAAATTCATGTCCCAACCTCAGCTTTGGTGCAACCTAAATCGGATAAAAGGTATCGCTCCTGACTTCAATCTCAGTGTCGGGACAGAAGTTCGCATATCGAAGAACATCGACGCACCTCAGTGGATCGTCGCTCCGACGCTAGCTCTTAAGTGGAGTTTCGGCAAGAATTAGCCCCTAGCTCCTTAGATGGTAGCGCCCACCAGGCAAGGCCTCGATATAGCCATCCAGCTCCAGATCGAAGAGCTGAGCCGTGAGGGTCGCGACGTCAAGATTTAGGTCACGAGCTAATTCGTCGACGATCATCTCTCCTTGCCTACTTAGTCGCTTCAGGAGAGGATGCTCTGGGAGAGCTGGACGAGCCATCACGGCTGGTTCAGCTCTTCTTCTTTCTATCGCTTCCCCTTCGGGTGACTCCCAGGCGAGCTCATGAGCTAGCGTCTCTACTCCCAGACAGAGATGAGCCTTTGACTCTTGGATCAGGCGATGACAGCCTAAGCTCATCGGATCAGAGATACGACCTGGGAAGGCGAAGACCTCACGATTTGACTCAAAAGCATAGCGAGCCGTGGAGAGCGAGCCACTTCTCTCCCCAGCTTCGACTACGACAGTTGCTTCACTGAGACCTGCGATGATCCGATTACGAGCTACAAAGGCTTGCTTGTAAGGTTTGACCCCAGGAGGATATTCACTCACCCAAGCTCCTCCCTTGGCCAAGATCTCCCGAGCTAGCTGACTATGTGGGCTCGGATAGATCATATCCAGTCCATGCGCTAACACCGCCACAGTCGGCAGATCATACTGAAGAGCTGCTCGGTGAGCCTCGATGTCTATCCCATAGGCCAGCCCACTGATGATGGTCGTACGAGGATATTGTCCTTGAAGTTCGCCGAGCAGTCGATGCACGATGGTACGTCCATAGTCAGAGCTAGTGCGTGTCCCCACAAGACTAAGGTGTGTCTGTGTCTTCCAGCCCTCATAGTCTCCTCGAATATAAAGGACAAAGGGCGGACTCACACTCTCTCGAAGTAGTGGCGGGTAATCTTCGTCTAGGATACAGCAGGGGTGGATCCCCAAGGCTTCACAGCTCGCCTTAATTCGCTCGGCCTGCTGGAGTAGCTCTGGATCAGCCAGCTGTGAGAGGATACGGCGCTGGAGTTTCGGCGCCACTTCCAGTAATCGTTTCGGATGGATGAAGAGAGCTTCAAGAGAGCCGACATGTTCAATGAGCTCAACAGACGAATGCACGCCTAGGTACTTCACCAGCGATAAGGCGATGGTATAAACAGGATTTTCCATGATAAGTAAGGCATGCTCCCCCTATCTCCTCTATGATGAGGTTGGCAGGGGGAGCTAGATCTAGGGCATAAGGCTAATAGACTTAGTGAGCAAGCATATCTGCTGTAATGGGACGGAAAGAGCTATCCTTGATCGCACGGAAGCGAACCTGTCCGCCATCCCAGTAGGATGGGAAACCTCCCTGCTCCCTACCGATAAACAAGAAGCGTACAGCATGCCATCCAGCCTTAAGCGCCTTGCTCATATCATGGGGGCTATATTTGGGCACCTCACCAGAGTTATCGATCAGAAGCTGACCATCGAGCCACATCTGATCGAGATTGGTCGAGAAGACATACACCCCATCTGTAGGGATGTGTACATATCCTTCTCCCCAGACAGCCTTTCGCTGGAACTCACTAAAGTCGTTACGCAGATCATCTGGGCGGAGCTCCTCCAGCTTGCTCACTCTTCCCTCCGTCCAAGCGACGACCTCCACAAGATCAGAAGCTTGGCGGAAGTTCCCCACAGCCGTACGTGTGCGCAACCCTGGCTTCTGCTCCGCAAGTGGGACAGATGGAGCTAGCTCTTGCTTCTGGAAGGTGATTGAGCGAACTCGACTGACCTTGCCCGAAGGGAGCACCGAGGCTACCTTCACCACCCGATCCGCATAAATAGGTAAGGGCTGTGTGTAGGTCGAGGACTGAGCGGTAGGCTCCGATCCGTCCGTCGTATAAACGATGCGAATAGGACGAGAACTAGTCAGTGCCAAAGTTGTGCTATCGGTGAAAGCGACAAAGTTTAGCGATGCCGTACGTTTCTCTGGACGAGCATCAAGCTCCATCTTCGGTAGAGGTTGCTCGGGCAGAGGGATGTGGTAGTTCACTCGATGCTGGTCAAGACGTACGTAGGCATTATCCAGACGACGAGTGAAATCCTTGAAATTCTTTTGTCCTTGCGCTGTCCAAACACCTTCTGCCAAGGCAATCTCGCTAGGATATGCATGGTATTGCATGAGCTCTGTCGAATAAAGGTACTCTGACCAGAGGCAGGCTTGCGCACCTTTGATATGGTGACGCTTAGCAGGAGCGATCGCTTCGGGAATGGGATTATAGCTGTAAGTATCCTGCAAGTAAGCGTAGCCTCGTACCGCAAGAGGTTCGGCACGATGATCCCCCTGCAGTCGATTTACGTATAGTCCCCCGCTACCAGGTGTCATGATGACATCGTGTTCCATGTTAGCTGACTGGATACCTCCGTCTTCGCCACGCCAGCTCATGACCGTAGCGCTAGGAGCAAGCCCTCCTTCGAGGATCTCATCCCAACCGATCAGCTTCTTCCCGTGCTTGGCTAGGATCTTCTCCGCACGACGAATGATATAGCTCTGTAGCTCGTGTTCGTCCTTAAGACCTTCCTCCTTGATGCGCTTCTGGC
>CAJPPK010000038.1 GCA_905372565.1 uncultured Porphyromonas sp.
TTCGGATCTGTGCGCCCCATTCGATCTTCTTCTTGCCTGCTTCGACTTCGGCTTGGGCACGACACCTACGCTCTAGCTCTTTGTCATAGAGCTGTGAGCGAAGTAGTCGCATCGCATTCTCACGATTGTCGGTCTGAGAGCGAGTCTCGGTGTTTTCGATGATGATCTCCTCTTCGACACCGGTCTCAGGATCCTTGTACTTATAGCGTAGGCGGACGCCGGTCTCGACCTTATTCACATTCTGTCCACCAGCACCACTGGAGCGGAAGGTATCCCAGCTGATATTGGCAGGATTGACCTCCACCTCAATCGTATCATCGACGAGTGGTACGACAAAGACCGAGGCGAAGCTCGTCATGCGCTTCCCCTGAGCATTGTAGGGAGATATACGTACGAGACGATGAAC
The DNA here is from genome assembly GCA_905372565.1 of uncultured Porphyromonas sp. Taxonomy (GTDB): domain Bacteria; phylum Bacteroidota; class Bacteroidia; order Bacteroidales; family Porphyromonadaceae; genus Porphyromonas. Next base: position 407 of record CAJPPK010000038.1, read on the forward strand.
GCCTGTCTCACTCTTGAGAAAGCCATAGGCTTGATCGCCCTCGACCTGCATGGTCATGGTTTTGATGCCTGCTTCTTCGCCATCTTGCCAGTTGGTGATGGTGGTTTTATAGCCCTGCTTGTCGCAATAGCGAGCATACATGCGAGCAAGCATTGAAGCCCAGTCTTGGCTCTCCGTGCCTCCTGCTCCGGCATTGATCTTGAGGACGGCTCCGAGTGCGTCTTCCTCGGCACGGAGCATATTCTTCAGCTCCACTTCCTCAAAAAGGGTGATGGCATGGGCATAGGCCTCATCGACCTCCTCTTCGCTGGTGATGCCTTCCTTGAAATACTCCAGGGCAAGAGCGACCTCTTCAGTCAGTCGCTCCGCTTCATCATAGTAGGCGATCCACTTACGGAGATCCTTGACCTTGCGCATCTGAGCCTCCGCACGATCGCGATCTTCCCAAAAGGCGGGATCAGCGGTGCGTAGCTCTTCTTCCTCTAGTTGGATACGTCGGCTATCGACGTCAAAGGTACCTCCCCAGCGCAGACTTGCGCTCCAGTAGGCTACCTAACTGGTCTGTCGTTATCATATAGACTATGGTATATGAGTAGATGAATAATAGGCGGGATAGGGTCGGAGAAGGGGATTAGCCGACCTTCTCCTCCAGCTCTAATTGGCGAAGCGTCAGTTCGTCCATCTCATCGATGAGCTGACCGATGCGCTCGGAGGCTTGCATGAGTGCATCATGGGCAAGCGTACCTGTGCTAAGCTCCTCTTCGAGCTCGGCTTTCTCTTGCTCCAGCTTAGGGATTTGAGCGAGGATATGCTCTAGTTCCTTCTTCTCGGCGTAGGAGAGTCGTGCGGGGCGATTTGTCGAGGTACGTGGTGGGCTTGTAGGTTCGCTTGTCTTGCGCTTGGCCTGCTCTAGCTCGGCACGCTCCCGTTCCTCGGCTTCACGGACTTCTCTATAGAGGGTGTAGCTACCGGGGAAGTCCCTGACTTGGCCCTGTCCCTCGAAGCAGAAGAGATGCTCGGTGACCTTATCCATAAAGAAGCGATCATGAGAGACGATCAGCACGCATCCTGCGAAGTCAGCGAGGTACTCCTCGAGAGCTTGTAGGGTGAGAATGTCGAGGTCGTTGGTTGGCTCGTCGAGGATGAGGAAGTTGGGACTCGTCACTAAGATGGTGCAGAGGTAGAGACGTCTGAGCTCACCTCCACTGAGTTTCTCTACGGGTGTGTATTGTCTCTCGGGAGGGAAGAGAAACCGAGTGAGGATTTGGCTGGCAGAGATACGCTCGATACTACTTCCCTGTGGGAGTACGAAGTCGTCAGCGATGTCCTGGACGATGTCGATGACTCGCTTCTTGGGATCAAAGTCGGGGGCTGTCTGGCTATAATAACCAAAGCGAACCGTCGTGCCGATGTCGAAGCTCCCGCTGTCAGGAGCTACTTCACCGAGGAGCATACGGAGGAAGGTGGTCTTCCCGACACCATTCTCTCCGATGATCCCGACCTTGTCGTGTCGGGCGAAGATGTAGTTGAAGTCCTCTAGGATGACCTTGTCACCAAAGCGCTTGCTGACGTGTTTAGCTTCGAAAATTTTCTTCCCGATGTAGCCTCCTTTTGCACCGCCCAAGTCGACTTGCTCGGTGCGTTGGCGAGCCTGGGTCTTCTTCTCCAGCTCGTGGAAGGCATCGATACGATACTGTGCCTTCGTGCCACGAGCTTGGGGCTGACGACGCATCCAATCGAGTTCTCTACGATAGAGGTTGAGGGCACGCTCACGAGCTTGGTCTTCGGCTTCGTGTCGCTCTTGGCGCTTGGTGAGGTAATAGTCATAATTACCACGATAGCGGTAGGCCTGCCCTCCGTCTAACTCTAAGATCTCATTGCATACACGATCTAGGAAGTAGCGGTCATGGGTGATAAGGAGTAGTCCCATGGTTGAGCGAGCGAGGTAGCCCTCAAGCCACTCGATGCTCTTGAGGTCAAGATGGTTTGTAGGCTCATCAAGGAAGAGGAGATCGGGCTGGCTGATCAGTGTGCTTGCTAGAGCGATACGCTTGCGCTCACCTCCAGATAGTCGAGTGATCGGGCGATGATGATCTTGGATACCGAGAGCCCCGAGTATTTCCTTGGCTCGCTGCTCATACGACCACCCACCCTGTGCCTCCATCTCAGGGAGTAGACGCTCCATCGCAGCATGATCCTCGGACTCTACTGCCTGCTCCCACTGGAGGGTGAGCTGAGCTACAGGGTCAAAGCGATTGAAGCAGGCTTCGAGGATCGTGCCTTCTTCGGGGAGATCAGGTAGCTGGGGGAGATAGGCTCGGCGAATATCTCGCTCATAGATGACACTGCCACTATCAGCTTCTTCTTGGCCTAGGAGGATGCGTAGTAGGGTAGACTTGCCTGAACCATTGGGGGCGATGAGCCCGACCTTTTGACCTCGCTCGATACCAAAAGTGACATCACTGAAGAGCAGACGATCCCCAAAGCTCTTGGCGAGCTGGTCTACTTGTAGCATGTAGATAGAGTGGGTTAGTTGAGTGACGCTGGAGCTGTAGGAGAGATCTTGTCCCAGTGCTCCTTGACTTCCGGTAAGCGTCCGGCACCTAGATAGCGAGAGGAGAAATAGGCGCTCTGCTTGAGACTCTCGATGACGATACCTCGGCTATTGCTACTATGTATCATCTTGATGTCGCCATTCTCATTGCTAATCACCATCGCTACATGTCCTACACGGCTGGCACCACGATTACGCCCCTTGAAGAAGAGTAGATCACCAGGCTGTGGATCACTGATGTGATCTGTGTAGAGAGACATTGATCCAGAAGAACGAGGGGTCTTAATCCCTTCGAGTGAACAGATATAGCTCACGAAGCCAGAGCAGTCTAGAGGCCACTTCGCTACACCAGAGGTGCGATAGCGTAGCCCCAAGAGCTCTTGCCCATGGTCGATGATCGTCTTGATGAGGGAGGGAATAGATTCGGCTACTTCCATACGTTCGTAGGAGAAGCCAGAACCAACAGCCGTCCGTCTGGAATGAGAGCGGTGATGGCGAGAGTGCTTACCCTCATCCTTCGTCGATGAGGATCGCATCTTCTTCGTGTGTCTTTTGGGTGCAGGTGCGGGAGCAGGCGCTGGGGCAGCGTTATACTCGGTGAGGGTGAAGTCGGTTACTTCGTTAGCGAAGCTCTCCATCGTCAGATCCCAAGTGCGTGCTAAGCCGGCAGCTTGTGCGGGCTGGACATGCACCAAATAGAGGGTAGCGAAGGAGAGTAGCGCCAAGGTTTGTTTGAGCTTATTCATCCTATATTAATGAAGTGAAGTGGGTAGGCTCCCCGCGTGGAAGGTACCCATCGAAAGCAACGAATCCTCTAAGACATCAGTGTACTTCCTTGGAGTGTAGGCTGTCATGGGAAGTATTTCCTTTCTAGCTAACACTTTACGTTACAAAGATAGTACATCTTATCTAAGTCATACCTAAGCTGACTGCTCACCTGGCTTTTTGTCGGATATTTTGGTGGTGCATTATAGTGCGTTGTAATAGGCACTGAGCAGACTATAGCGAGAACTCATGGATGCCTCCTCTTCCTATAGGAAGAAAAAGGTGGGGGAGAGGTAATCTGAAAGGGTTCTTATATCTTTGTATCAGGATAATATGAGGCGGAGCACTCGATTGCTCCGCTATTTTTGTAATCAAGATGAAAAGAATACTCTTTAGCCTCTTAGTGCTTCTTACGACGCTCGTCGCCCATGCTCAGGATCTTCCTCAGGTTACCTTGCGTGACTTAAGTGGGAAGCCTGTCGCTACATCGTCCTTCCTTCAGTCGGGGAAACCTATTATCCTTAGTTTCTTTGGTACATGGTGCAAACCCTGTCTTAGAGAGCTAGATGCCATCAGTGAAGTCTACCCAGAGTGGCAAGTAGAAACGGGGGTTACGCTTTATGCCATTTGCATCAATGAGGGTGCGGATGTCCAAAAGATCCGACCTACAGTCCATGCTCATGATTGGGACTACGTCGTCCTCTCAGATGCTAATGGAGAATTCAAGCGAGCGATGAGTGTGTCTGTCGTCCCTACTTTATTTGTCCTTGATGGTACTGGAAAGCTACTTCACCGCCAGACAGGATATGTCGAAGGTAGCGAGGGAGAGCTTATCCATATCTTGCGTCAAGCTACCGCATCAACCACCACTAAATAATAGCCCTTAACTTATGATAAATGTACGACCGCTGTTCTTTCTTGTTTTAGGTTTCCTAGCCTCGATCCAGATGACTGCATCTACTCCTGCTGACTCGGTAGATGGGAATCGATGGACGACGAACTTCTCCCTCCAGTCTGATTGGCATCTGGCAAATAAGAGTCAGGAGGGGACGAATCGTCTCTCTAGTATCTCTTATTTAGATGGAGTGCTACGCAATAAGTTCTTGGAATTTGGAGCTCGTTTGGAGTACAAACAATATCCTTTGCCCGGTCGTGAAGAAGAGAAGGGTTGGGGGCTTCCCTACTTCTATGCTCGTGGGAGATATCGTGGTTTTGATCTTACTCTAGGGGACTTTTATGAGCAGTTTGGTAGTGGTCTGCTATTTCGAGCCTACGAGGATCGTTTCCTCGGATTAGATAATGCTGTTAGAGGAGCTCTTCTTCGCTATAGCCATCGTGACCTCCTTCGATTCAAGGCTCTCGTAGGGCAGCCTCGGAACTACTTTGATCGAGGCTCACGTCTATTCTCTACAGAACGAGGATTTGTAACGGGTGGAGATTTGGAGTTTAGCCTAGAGAATCTAAGGATGCTATCCTCTCTCAAGGAGCGAGGTGGAACGCTCCAGCTTGGCGCAGGCTTTCTTAGTAAGCAGGAAGATCCGAATGAGCTAGTGAGTCTACGAGGAGGAGTCATATCTTACCTACGTCAGCCTCGTGCTACAGCCTCATGGGCCATGCGTGGAGCATTTAGTCTTCCCTCCTTTAATGTCAATGTTGAATACGCACATAAAGACTACGATCCTAACCGAACTAATGGATTTATCTTTCGCCCTGGCTCTGTAGCTCTGCTTACGGCTACTTATCTCTGGGGGAGGAGTAGTCTCTTTGTTGGAGCACGGAGAAGCGAGAACTTCGATTTCCGCTCCTCACGTCTTGCAGAGGGGAATGCCTTACGACTGAACTTCCTTCAGCCCTTCACTAAGCAGCAGACCTACTCGCTAGCTGCCTTTTACCCTTATGCGACACAGCCTAATGGGGAATGGGCTTTCCAAGGAGTCTTTGATACCTCTATCTCCGATGGCTCAGGTAAGGGGAATAGACGCAAGACGAACCTGAAGATCTATGGATCACTGGCTATGGGACTCCGTAAGCATTGGATAAGGCCAGAGGGAGAGACTAATCCATTGGCACCAGAGCTTATGGGTACGGATGGCTATACTACGGACTTTCTCGGGATGAAGGATCTGCTCTTTCGGGAGATTGGGGTCGAAGTGTCTCGTAAGGTTTCGCAGGATTATAGTTTTGTCCTAGGCTATACTCACCAAGACTATAACCAGCACTTGCTCGCAGGTCATGCTGCGAATGGTGATATCATCCATTCCCATATCTTCCTCTATGAGGGACGACATCGACTGTCTACTCAGCTAACACTGCGCACGGAGCTACAGTATTTCCTCTCTCGCCAAGATAGTGGTGACTGGTGTTATGGAAGCGTTGAATGCTCCATCCTACCACACTTCATCCTTTCTGCGAGCGATCTGTGGAATGTGTCTCATGCGCGCGAACATTATTATATGTTCTCCGCTTCGGGTAGCTGGACTCGTCATAATATACGCCTTTCCTATGGACGTACCTGTGCGGGGATAAATTGCTCTGGGGGGATCTGTCGTTACCTCCCCGAGACGAATGGACTTACCCTTTCTTACCTCTTGAATCTCTAGGATGTCACGTATTTATCTTTTTCTAGTTAGCCTTTTGATTGCTGCTAGCTGTGTCAAAGCACCTGTAGAGGCTGACCGATGGCAGTCAGCTCCGTCCGATAGCTCTACCCCAAGTTTTTCCTCAGACCAGTCCCACCAGCTCCTTGTAGAGAAATATACGGGGCAAGGCTGTGTGAACTGCCCTACGGCTTCCTCCTTGCTGGAGAAGCTAGAGAAGTTGTATCCTGAGCGACTTATCGTAGTATCTATGCACGCTGCCTATACAGGGCAGACTCGTCCCGAGTTACAGTCGACTACGGCAGATAGCTATGCCAAGGCCTTTCGCTTACCTCGTGCGATCCCTGGGGTAATGCTTGACCGCTCGCCTCTTAGTGATGGTCAGCTCTATTCGATGGTATCTTCTCGCTGGGCAAGTGAGATTACTCGTGCTCTGAGGTCTCCTGCTTCACATTCTCTCTCTCTTACCCTTACTTCTCCTAGGGGGAAGACAGGTTTTCGTACGACAGTCAAGGCAGATGGACTCACCCCAGAGGCTAAGACCAAGAAGTGCGAGCTTACCCTTTGGCTAGTGGAGGATGTCATAGCTCCACAGGAGACGGCGAAGGGCACGGAATCCTCCTTCCTACATCATAATGTCTTGCGCCAAGAATTAACCAAGGAGGTCGTTGAACTGGGTAAGCCTTACATCAAGGACTTTATATTTCCCGTAGAGGCTGGTATTGATCGCTCTCGGGCGAAGATTATTGCCTTTATCACGGATATAAATACGGGATGCATCCTAGAGGCACGCTTGCAGTCCTTCGGTAGTTCGGTGCCTTCCCAGCCTGATGAGCCTACTCAGCCCGAAGACGAGAAGGAGAAGGAAGCAAACCACATTGTCTTCCTCGATGCCGCTTCGGGTAAGGAGATCCCTGCAGGGAGTATCGTATCTTGCTCTCCCGACCGACCCTTGGAACTCCTGGATGGGGTAGCAGAGGTTGCATCTCCTTACCTTAAGCTCCAGGTTCCTTCCTCATTTAAGGGAACGCTCGATGTCGAGGTGCAGGCCACAAGTAGTGGCGTAGGGCGAGATACTCACGGACTACGAGCTGTATGCCTAGAGTCATGTGTCACGCTTGAGACGCTAGCCCCCTCTTATCAGGTGCGAGACTACAAGCCCCAGTCTGCTCACTTGATCGGAGTACACTATGGGTTGCGAAAGGACTTTGCGCGCAAGGCTGGTATTTATGAGGTGAAGCTCTTCGTGAAGCAGGCGGGGAAAGTGCTTACTTCCTTGACTTACCGCTTCATGATTACCCCAAAGGACTTTGCTCCTGCTGAAAATCCCGAGAAGCCACAGCCTCCCAAGCCTGACCCAACCCCTTCTCCCAGCCCCACGCCTACTCCTCCACCTCCAGTGAGCGGAGATGATATCCCCGAAGCCAAGAAGACACATGTCGTTGCTTTTGACTTTACGGGACAGAACTGTGGCTATTGTTACGCAGCCTTAGACAATATGAATCATGCCAAGGCGGCACTTGGGGAGTATTTCCATCCCGTGGCTATTCAGTCTCGCTCCTACCGCCAAGGATCAGATCTACTCTGCGAAGATTATTGGATGTATGATCGGTTTTATCACCCTTCGGGCTTCCCGAATGTTTTCGTAGCGAACGATAAGCAGAAGGTGTACCACAGCCTTGTTCAGGGGCATGCAAAGCAACTCATAGAGCAAAAGCCACAGGTGAAGATGCGCTTCTCGGCATCCAATACTCCTACTCACGTTACGGTGTCCTTTAAGGCTCTCCCAAATAATGGGAAGACTCCGCCCAAGGAGGTCGAAGTGCTCTTCCTCCTCGTGCAGAATAATATGGTCGCCTTCCAAATCAATAAGTCTGCGACCTATAGCCATCGGCACGTGCTCCGTCGAGGCCTAAATAATAAGCCGGACCCGACGAATTGGGAGAAATGGACTTGGGGAGATACCTATATTTATGGGAGCGACTTTAGTGCGACCTACCGTCTGGAAGATGCTCGTTATCCCGGATCCCTGCCTATCGTTCCCAAGGACTGTGAGGTGATCGCTCTCCTTTTAGATAAGGCGACAAAGCAGGTGCTCAATGCAGCTGTTGTCCAGCTGAAGTAGCTTGTCTTTCGATCGAACGAACAGCCTCGCCCGCTAAGACTCCTAAGGAGGAGCTAGCGGGCGAGGCTGTTTCTTATCTGATGCGTAGTTGGGAGGGATAGGATGTGAAGGTCTAGCACTCCACTCCGGTTAGGTATATTGCGACCACGCGTTTAGGTATATTGTGGTTGTGGGATTAGGTCTATTGTGGCTGGGTAGTTAGGTATATTG
>CAJPPK010000039.1 GCA_905372565.1 uncultured Porphyromonas sp.
CATTCTCTGGAAGATATTTGGGTTCATTCTCTGTACTATTTGACTCTACCAGCCAACCTATAGGTAGCGGAGGCTCCCCGTGGGCCAACATACTGTCGCGAGCTCTCTTAGGCCTTAGGCCAGTACTTATCAACGAGCGATTGCTTGATATTGACCTCTGTAGGTTTGAAATACTTTCCGAAGAGACCCCAGGCGGTATCAAGCATTTCATTAATCTCAACGTTCACGTCAATAGCTAGGAGCTGACGAGAGTAGTCAGCAGCGAAGCGAAGTGTACGTTCGTCGTAGTCTGTGAGGTCAAATCCATTCTCCATCTTCGTCTGTGCTCCTGCTGCGTCAGAGAATAGACGGACTGCCGCATTCATCACCTGTGGATGGTCTTCTCTCGTCTTTTTACCGATGACGAGCTGCTTCAGACGAGAAAGTGATCGGAAGGGGTCGACAATGACCTTCCCGACGTTAGTGTCTCGGCGCAAGTAAAGCTGACCTTCGGTAATATAGCCCGTATTATCAGGTACTGCATGGGTAATATCTCCTCCCGAAAGGGTAGTCACGGCAATAATCGTGATGGAACCGCCATCGGGGAACTGCACAGCCTTCTCATAAATCTTGGCTAGATCGGAATAGAGCGAGCCTGGCATCGAGTCCTTCGAAGGGATCTGGTCCATACGATTGGACACAATAGCTAGAGCATCAGCATAGTTCGTCATATCTGTCAAGAGGACGAGTACCTTCTCCTTTTTCTCTACAGAGAAGTATTCCGCAGCAGTGAGTGCCATATCTGGGATAAGGAGACGCTCTACAGATGGGTCCTCTGTCGTATTGATGAAGCTGATGATACGATCAAGTGCACCTGCATTGGAGAAGGTATTCTTGAAGAAGAGGTAGTCATCGTTGGTCATACCCATACCCCCCAGGATGATCTTGTCACTCTTGGCTCGAAGAGCTACCATTGCCATGACCTCATTAAACGGCTGGTCAGGGTCTGCAAAGAATGGGATCTTTTGTCCTGTTACCAGCGTATTGTTTAGGTCAATCCCTGCAATCCCCGTAGCAATCAGCTCTGAGGGTTGCTCACGACGTACGGGATTAACGGAAGGGCCTCCGATTTCAACTTCCTTGCCACTGATAGCTGGACCTCCATCAATTGGTTCTCCATAAGCATTGAAGAAGCGTCCTACGAGTTGCTCTCCAACTTGTAGAGAGGGAGCTTTACCAAGGAAAATCACTTCGGCATCGGTGGGGATACCTTCCGTACCTCCGAATACCTGGAGTGTCACCTCTTCGCCCATGATACGTACGACCTGTGCTAGGCGACCATTGATGGTGGCAAGCTCTTCGTTACCGACACCAGTGGCACGTAGCGTACATGTAGCTTTCGTGATGTTGTCGATCTTGGTATATATCTTTTGGAATGCTTTAGCAGCCATAAGTCTTAGTCTTGTTTAGTACGCTGGGCGACGAGGTTGAGAACACGAGCTTCTGCCTGCTTGAATTCTTCACTCTTGTAGATAGAATAGCTCATTTGGCGGAAAGCACTGATGAGCTCCTTGAAGTAGTCTCCGACTTCACTAAAGCCATCGAAGGAGAAGTCTGTATTGCACATTCGGACAACTAGGTCGACCATGTACTCCTGGCGCTCGATCGGGCAGTTACAGTCTACTGCGTCAAAGGCATCTTGCTGGCAGATGATGAAGTCAATGAGCTCAGACTTCCAGAAGGTGATATGGTACTCTAGAGGCACACCATCATCCCCGAGGATATTGATCTGCTCTGCGATTTCCTTACCCTGGATGAGTCGGTGCTTCATCTCTTCGACCTTCTCAATCCAGCCGTTCCCGATGCGTTCCCGTACGTACTCCTGGAATTCTGGATATTCTAGGTACTTCGAGTAGCTATCGATTGGGTTGACCGCAGGATAGCGCTTGCGGTCAGCACGCTCTTGTTCGAGGGCGTAGAAGCAGCGAGCTACTTTCTTGGTATTCTCGGTTACAGGCTCCTTGAGGTTCCCCCCTGCTGGAGAAACTGTCCCGATGAAGGTGACTGATCCCGTATGTCCATTATTTAGATGCACGAAGCCTGCACGAGCATAGAAGTTCGCAATGATGGCGGAGAGGTCCATCGGGAAGGCATCAGGTCCAGGAAGCTCTTCGAGGCGATTAGACATTTCACGAAGAGCCTGAGCCCAACGAGAGGTAGAGTCCGCCATGAGAAGTACCTTCAGTCCCATACTCCGATAGTACTCTGCTATGGTCATCGCTGTGTAGACGGAAGCTTCACGAGCGGCGACAGGCATGTTCGAGGTGTTGGCAATGATGATCGTACGCTCCATCAAGGGGCGACCCGTATTAGGATCTTTCAGTTCGGGGAACTCCTTGAAGACCTCTACGACTTCATTCGCACGTTCTCCACAGGCTGCGATGATTACGATGTCTGCTTCTGCCTGCTTACTGATGGCATGCTGAAGAACGGTTTTCCCCGTTCCGAAAGGGCCTGGGATGAAGCCCGTACCACCCTCCACAATGGGATTCATGGTGTCGATCATACGTACCCCTGTCTCGAGGAGTTTGTGTGGACGTGGCTTAGAGGCATAGCAGGTCACAGGCCGCTTGACGGGCCACTTCTGCTGCATCGTCACTTCGTGGATCGTTCCCGCTTCGTCGATTAGCTCTGCGATCGTCTCTGCGATGGTATAAGAGCCCGCAGGGCGGAGGCTCTTGAGCGTGTAGATTCCCTCAAATGAGAAGGGAACCATGATCTTGATCGGCTGGAAGTTCTCCGTGACCTCACCGAGCCATGCTCCAGCAGAGAGTCGATCTCCTACCTGAGCTAGAGGAGTGAAGTCCCATTTCTTGTCCTCATCGAGAGCACTGGTGTAAGAGCCTCGGCGGAGGAAGACCCCTTCCATCTTGTCGAGGTCATTCTGGAGACCGTCATAGTTCTTGGAGAGCATGCCTGGCCCGAGAGTGACCTCAAGCATATGTCCCTCGAAGGTTACGGGGTCACCGATGCGCATACCACGCGTGGACTCGAAGACCTGAGCATAAGCATACTTGCCACCTACACGGATGACTTCGCTCATGAGGGGAGTATCGCCAACGGTGATGTAGCAGATCTCATTCTGAGCAACGGGTCCGTCGGCCTCGATGGTGACGAGGTTGGCGACGATACCTTTTACACTACCTTTTGTTGCCATGTATAGCTTCGTTTATTGATGGAGGTGCATTGAGCTAGACGAGCTAGGGGATGCACACTAGGGGATACGATAGAGTTAGGAGAGGAGGGGGTTAGCGATGCCTTTGGTTACGCTTGAATTCTTGGAGTACCTGCGCACTTTCGCCTTTGAGGGCATGGACGATGCCTCGGAAGGTAGCTTCACCTTGCGTAGCATCGAGCTTCGACCAGCGCTCCAGGATCGTCAGGCGGAGATAGTAGCAGAGTACGCTATCGATCTCGAAGACCCGCATGAAGGTCCATTCGTCCATCCAGCGCCACTTCATAAGGTCTATGAGACGCTCTCTTCGGGCGATGTCTCGCTCCTCGGCGATGCGTAGGATCTCGGGCAGATAGGGTAACTCTTCGCTAAGGTCAAAGTCTTTGGACTTGGAGGTGCGGAGCTTCTCTTCTACCGAGCCTGTCCCGACGATGAAAGAGCTAGGATCCCAGCCTAGACGACGGCAGGTGAAGACGACAAGGATGTTGCGAAGATTCTTATTTAGTTGGGCCCATTCTCGGATGAAAGGGCTACTACTCTGCGTAGCTTCATCATAGTAGTAGGCTACGAGTAGGTCTTCGAGGGCTAGGCGGTCTTGTGAGAGCTCGTCGTAGCGTACTTTAGGCGCTTCTTGGTCTAGCTCGGTGTGCTCGGGGCGTGCAAATAGATCGTGTACGAAGCGAGCCTGGTACAGAGGAAGTAGGTCGCTCCCTCGGTGATGTAAACGCTTCCCGCGGTACGCATCCTCAGCGATTTGGCGAAGCAAGCGGAGCTTAGGAGCCAGACTCTCCTGACCTTCGGTTTCTTCTTCGCTGGCTCCATAACTATAGTCTACTTCGTCACTGAGGACTGGTAGCGGTAGTTCTCCGGAGCTGATCCAGCCTAGGAGCTCCTTATGCTCTGCCTCTCGCTGGAGGAGACGAAGGAGTGAGCGGTCATGACGGGTCAGTATGCCGTCAAGCTCATGGACGAATTCTTCGATGCTCAGTGGTGGTCGTGGACTATCCGCCGTAAGCTGGGGGAGTCCAGCGATGAGTGCATAATACTTAGCCATAGATGCTCCGTATCAAAAAGGATGGGTGAAGACGGTGCAGAGTCAGGCTAGAACAGCATCTTGGTTAACTCAGGGCGAAGGAAACTCTTGAAGAGCTCAAGGAATTCAGCCTGTCCGAACTGGACCTTGAAGCTACCATCTTGGGGAGCGATGGTAAAGTCTGTTGGCTTGCCTGCTACGGCGCGGATGCGAACCTTGCCCTCCTCTAGGAGGCTCTTGGCATTAGCTGTGAAGTAGGCACGTAGAGCGTCTGCATCAGCGGTAGTGATCTCAATGCCTCGCTGCAGATCAAATCGCTCGGCGAGCTTACCGACGAAGCCTTGGAGGAAGTCTTTGTCTTCGGTGATAGCCTTAACGCTAGACTGGGCTACAGAGCCCTGGATCTGGTCGGCGATGCTACTGCGTAGGGAGTCGACGAGCTGTGAAGCATAGAGCTGGAGCTCGGCTTCGGTGTGCTGGCGGAGTTCGCTAGCACGCTGCTCAGCGTTCTTCAGGTATTCCTCGGCCTTACGTTTAGCTTCGGCCTCGATCTTCTGTGCTTTAGCTTCCGCCTCTGCGATCAGGCGGTTAGCTTCTGTTTGACCCTTTTCAACACCTTCGTTGTAGATCTTTTCGGTCAGTTCTTGAATCTTCGCATCCATAGAGTAGGGATTCTGTGTATTAAGCTTTGTCACTCGGGAGACTCGACGAAAGAGTTCCTTAGAGTAACCATGCTTCGCAAAGGTAGCGAAATTTATTTAAGCTCCTAGCCCTCTTCTCGATGCCTTAAATAGACCTCTCAGATAGGGTCTTTATGCCCTCGGAAAAGGTAGGATAAATCATCCCTCTCACAATCCTCTAGAGACGTTCCCTGAGGGTTTGAAGGCCTCTGAAGGAGAGCTGTAAAGTGGGGAGACTTTAAGGTATATCTCTGCGATGGCGAAGCTATACCTTGCTGGGCATAAAGGTAGAACTTTCTTTTGTCCAAGGTATACCGCTATTTGGTGGACCCCCAAGGGTGCTGTGGGGAGAGGGAATACGTCCTCGGAGCTGGGGCTGAGCGAGCTTGCTGTGGAGTGACTTCTTTCCCTCGGGAGGGCTACTTCTTGCCTGTATCGTCAATTGATATTTTCGCTAACTTTGTACAGCTAGTCAGGGTAATGAGGCCTTGGCACTGCGGGATGTAGCACAGTTGGTAGCGCGCCACGTTCGGGACGTGGAGGTCGGAAGTT
>CAJPPK010000040.1 GCA_905372565.1 uncultured Porphyromonas sp.
CAGCAAAGCCTTCGACACCTAAGAGGTCTTTTCGAGAAGCTTGCTTGAGCGCAAGCATCTGCTGACGTCGAAGCTGAGCTAGGGCTTCTCTGAAAAGCTCCTTAGCTTCACCTTCAGGATGATAATCTCGGACATAACGAGCCAGTACACTACGCTGGTTCGCGATCTTCCCTGCGATGAAGATACTGGCAAGGTGAGTCGCTAAAGGTTCATCATCAGCTAGACGGTATTGTGTCCGTCGTAGTAAGACGTTCCCTTTAACCTCCCCCTCTAGTGAACCGATATAGCGCCCCGAGGGAGATAGGAAAGCTAGCTTCACCTGGTGCTTAACGCATAGCATCATTGCTCCTGGAGAAGCCCCCAGATAAGAGAAGCAGAGGACGCTCTCTAGATTATGTATCGGTATGCGTAGCATCTCTTGGTCATCAATGCGGACGACGAGGTTTTCTCCGTCTTTTTGCAGATACGCATTGGGGCTAAGTAGATAGAGTGTATTGAGAAGTTTACGCATAGTTAGCCAAGACTGAGGAATAGGTTAGTCTAATAAGCGCCGTAAGTAGCTTTTCACAGTCGTCAGCGCTACTAGCTCAGGTAGGCATTGATGCAGGAGAGAGCACGAGCGACAGGCTTTTGACTTTAGTTTAGGTGGTTATAGAATGTTTTTCTTGGTAGAGTCGATGCATTTCCTCGGCTACAGCTTGGGTTCTATCCCTTAGCTCGGAGGTAAAAGAAACTTCTTCTCGGTGCTTTTCTTCTCCATAGTAAAGGTATCCTCTAGGTATGACGAGCTGATAGGCTTCTTCTAAACAGATGGACTCGGCACAAAGCTGGATCCTATCAGCATCATGCCATTTACTATGGCCTCGCTTATACTCTATAGGGAGCGGATCCCATCGACCTGGATACTTGGGATGAGTGAAGCATGCCCCTGTGGACTCCGATGCTGGGTGTAGCTCCACAGCATCGGAGTATCCATAGAGACCAAGCTGGCTTGAGGCTAACGGGACTGATCGTAATGTCACCACATTGCCTCGCCGTTGTGATTGCTCAGGTTGATGCACTCTCTCGTGAAGGTGATGTCCTTGCATCGTGAGGTGATTCTCTTCCCAGAGACATTCGACATGGATGAGATACCACTGCCTTGGACAAAAGACGTAGTGCTGGATGCCTGAAAGAGGCAGTAGTTCATCCTCGGTATACATGATGTGCTAGATGAGGTCGAGTAGCTGAACTCCCTTGGGTAGCTTGCTCTCATCGACAGTGATCTCGTAGTCGCTGAAAGAGCGGGCAGGACGGCTGGGATCCTTCGCCTCTACCTTTACTAGCTCAAAGAGCTTGTGGGCAGGAGCATTGCCTAGGTCATCATCGTGTTTGAAGACGATGAGTCGACGGGCTGCCATCAGCCCACGAGCAGCAGAGCGGTCGAGGTCAAACATGTTCTTCAGCGCCTCCCACAGCAGGTTTAGGTCGTCCTCACTGAATGTCGTCTCACGAGCTAGCGCCGCCGAGATGAAGCCGTGAGCACGGTAGAGCCCGTAGGGTACGGTAGCTTTGCGACCCATGGTACGCTCCTTATCCTTGTCCTTCTCATCGGTAACAGCCATGCGGGTGACCGTATGTTCGGAGGTGACAATCGGATCAATGGATCGGGCAAAGGTTAGTTGCACGGCGCCTCGTACCTGACCTGCGTTCTTCCCCGTACTCATCACAGCTCCGAAGGTACGGATGTCGTAGTAGTGCTCACACATATACTGACGTGCCTTGTCCTTATTATCGGCTTCCTTTCCTTTCTCTTTGGATTTGAGGTCAAGAGCCTCATAAGCTTTGTCAATCTCGCTGTTGAGGACTGCAGCCTCCTTGACGAAGATCTGACTGAGTTGATCACTGCCTACCTTGGTCTGTACGTAGTTGCGAACCTTGCGCTTGAGACAGACATCGGTAACGAGACCTTGTCCCGTCTCGAAGTCTATACGAGGGAGATTCCCTGCATCAGGGTCTCCGTTGGGGTTGCCATCTTGTACGTCGAAGAGATAGATGAAGTCGTACCTGTTTTGGATAGGTTGCTTACTCATGATTGTATGGATATTTAGTTGGGTTAATTTTCTGTTTCTTGTTCTTCTTCGTTAGCTTCGGCTTCTGCCTTCTGATCACGGTAGGCCTTCTGATGATAATAGCCCACGGCGAAGATGCTCTGCTGGTCAGGGGAGAAGAACTTATCGAAGGTAGCCTGTCCTCCAGGGAGGAGCTCTAGTACCTCCTGTATCTGTCGATCGAAGTAGAATCCGAGACCTCCGTGCTCCTTTTTAATCTTCGATAGGTGGAAGGCAGAGAGCTGGAGGAGACGACCGAAGATAATCCCTGGTGTCGCTGAGGCTGTACGGAAGTAGCGATCGGTGATGTTGGCCTTGACGCCGGGTATAGCTTTCTCTTGGATGCGCTCCAGAAGCGCAAAGAGTCGCCCTGCTAAGTAGGCTGGGTTGGAGTTTGACTTGTCTAGTGCCATAGTTAGCTGTTTTATTTGAGGATTCTTTCTGTGCTTGCGGTTGATGTATGCCTTGAGTAGAGCTGCCCGGAGCTCCGTGACGGGATACTTGCTGGTATGGTCATGATGGATCCGCTCGAGGCATGCCATCTGGAGAGCTGGAGGATAGGGAAGTCCCTTGATGATGCTCTCAAGTAGCTCTTGCACTACCTGTCTCGGCCACTTAGTGCTATCTGTCGCTGTGTAGATAGCCTTCATGATCCGGTAGATCGGGCGAAGGGGAGGTATCTCTTCATCCAAGAGGCCATCGAAGCGGACAATATTCATATCATTGAGGTGTGCGAGGGTATTACCGACGATCTCGCTGACTGTACCCTCCATCCAGAGCTTTACACTGACACGCTTGGCGTTGGGGGCCAGTGCTAAGATGTAGAAGCGATCAGAGTGATCCCGATCGATATATGCACTCTTACTACCCAGAGTTGACCGAAGAGCCTGGATCACCACCTTCGTTTCTTTCTCGGGGTCCCTCTTCTTAGCTGCTTTCTTCTTAGAGGTCGAAGTGGCTTCCTCCTCCTCAAAGTCACTATCGAAGGGAAGCCCTGTGAAAGTGGCTTCCTGATAGTTCTTTAGGAGTTCATCGTCCTGTAGCGTATTCCAGAATACGAACGTAGTCTCTCCTATGCGGTAGTTCGTGTTCTTATCCTTCCCGAGGAGCATGTTGAGCCCTGAGATGATGGCATCGGATGCCGTCTGAGAGATTGGGGCATTGAGACCTTGCTCCTTGCCATAGGAATCATAGCCCGAGGATTTTTGGAAGCTGATGAGCGTGGCATTGGCTTGTGCTCCGAAGAGACTGATCCCACCATGTAGTCTGGCGATGGTACCCTGCTCTCCTGTGACTAAGCATCGTCCCTTGTCTTCTCCTTCCTCCTCGGAGCCCCCTGCTTGGTACGACTGAATATCTTCATGGGAGGAGATCAGCTTATTAGGATTACTCTCTGTACTCAGTAGGAATGAGATATTTGCCCCGACCTTTTTCTTGATCTCCAGCGAGATGTCTTCAGGGATGATGTTCGAAAGGTCTTTTACCTCCTCTGCAAATAGATCTGAAGGCTCTTCCTTCTTTTTCTCTTCATACTTCTTGTAGAAGAGTTCTATAGCCTTGAAGCCTTTGTTCTCTGGGAAGAGCTCTCGGAACTTAGCTAGCTCTTGCTTGAAGGCATCATGCTGTTTAGGAGCCATGACCTGCTTCTCTTCATTACCATCTGTGGGGATCCCCAGCACATAACCAGAGTGATCCCAGAGGATTTGGGAGATTGCATAGCTCTTGGATCCTGAGCGTCCTTTAGGTTTGGCTACGAGGTACTCACGGCCTTGGTTATTCTCTTTATCTCGGGTATCAATCACCCGTCTGAATGTACCATCCTCGTCAATGACGATGATGAAGGGAATAGCTTTCCATTCCATGCCAGAGGGAGCTACCTTCCCCAGCTTGGCCATCGCTTGGTAGTAGTCGTAGAGTGCTTTGAGTATCATCTGAGTATCTCCTTACTTGATTTATGGGGAACTTCGATCACACCATGCTCCATCTGGGCATGGAAGAAGAGGGGAGGAGGACACTGGAGATTCTTCTCAAAGTCCATGTCGAAGAGCATGAACCCCAGATCCCGAGATTCGTCGATGGGTAAATCTTGCTCCTGACCTCGTGGAATGTACTCAAAGGAGCAGGTGAACTCACGACAACCTAGATAGGGCTGTGTGAAGCACTGCCCCTTGGTAGCTCGCTCTAAGAAGATCGCATCATACTTCTCTGGAGTCTCCGCCTTAGGATCTTTGCACTCCTCTTGCTGTTTCTTGGTACGCTTCTCCAAGGGGATGAACTCCATCTCGGCATAGATGCGGTAGGCTACATC